>CAZYHY010000082.1:0-1631 GCA_964647635.1 uncultured Nitrosomonas sp. | reverse complement strand
CAATTTAAAGAAAGAATGCCACAACTTTACTAAACACCGTTTACACAAAATCTAGAACACCCTCTAGCTGAGAACATGAATTCTATACTTCTTTCAAAAAATGTACGGCGTTTTGAGAGAAATTGACATACCCCCGAGCTTTATGTGGGCTACTACATGCTTTCATGCCAACCGGACAAGACTCTAAGTTAGCAGAGAATTTCGCCATCTCGCTACGACGCAGTTGCTTACGCAACACAACTTTGCCGTACACATCAACACGGTGAATCTGAAATGCTTCCTTTGCCAAATCAGTACCTATCGTTGTAATTTTCATGTCGGACGCTCATCTCTTGTTTAGTAGTTATTGCACCACTACCTTGGCACTTTGATGCCGTTTCTGGGAATGGGCATCCATTCCATTACTTCATCAAACTTGTTTTGATTGCAAAACCATTATGTGACAAATTGCCGCGCGACAATTTGTCACATTCCCAAAAGAAATCATTCTTCCTACAATTTGTATAACGCGGTTAGTTCGGATCCGAATCAATATTAAATACCGCGGCGATGACTGTGCTTATATTTTTATCATAAATTACAGGAGGATGAAAAGCGTATTTAGAAACCGCGATACGCTTACATAACAATCTATGAGAATACCTAAGAGACTTGAGCCATTGATTGATGAAGGATTGATTGACGGCGCCATTTGCCAGTTGATGAGCGGTAAGGAAGCCATCATCTATATGGTACGCTGTGGAGAGAATGTTCGTTGTGCAAAAGTATACAAAGATAGCAATCAGCGCAATTTCCAGCAACGTTCCAGTTACACAGAAGGACGCAAGGTCAAAAATAGCCGACGCGCCCGAGCAATAGAAAAAGGTGGTCATTATGGCCATCGGGCACGTGAAGAAGCATGGCAGGGTACTGAAGTTGATATGTTGTGTCGCTTGGGAATCGCCGGCGTGCGGGTGCCAAAGTTTTATAATTTTTTTGCCGGCGTCTTGCTGATGGAATTGATCACGGATTCAGAAGGAAATGTAGCGCCACGACTCAGCGATCTGATACTTACCTCCAAACAGGCGCGTGCATATCATAAAATTTTGATCGACCAGATTGTACAGATGCTTTGTGTCGGAATTGTTCATGGCGATTTGTCACCGTATAATGTATTGGTGGATAATCGTGGTCCCGTAATTATTGACTTACCTCAGGCGGTTAATGCTGCAGATAATCACCGGGCACGCAGCATCATTAAGCGCGATGTCGATAATTTGACATCCTATTTGAGTCGGTTCGCTCCGGAATTAGCGCAATCCGATTATGCAACGGAAATATGGTCCTACTATCAGCGCGGAAAACTACCTCATGCTACATTAACCGGGAATGCAAAACAACAAAACAACAGTAAGCCGGTCAATGTCAGTAATGTGTTACAAATTATTAACGCGGTACTTAAAAAAGAAGTAGCTTGGCAACGTCATAGACAGACAAAGTGGTCTGATCATTTGAATTTTCATTGATTTTATCGAAAATTGAAGAGAACAAGAGACTTTGATTGACCTGTATAGACTAGCTTGTGCTATACTCCTCGTCCTGACGCGGGGTGGAGCAGTCTGGCAGCTCGTCGGGCTCATAACCCGAAGGTC
>CAZYHY010000081.1:0-2294 GCA_964647635.1 uncultured Nitrosomonas sp. | reverse complement strand
CCGGGCCGTACGCGGCGAAGTTGTCCTTGGCCAGTTGCTCGTAAATCTCCACCGCGCGCTGGATTGCCGCGAGCCCCGCTGCGCGATCACCAGCTTGCGCCAGACGATTCGACAGGTTGTTGAGATAAACTGCTTTTACTGGTGGCGAATCAGTGTGTTCCAACAAAGCTTGATCCGTGGCGATTGCCAAGGGTAACAACGTGTGCTCAAGATAATCGCGATTCAAAGCATCGCTTATTTTTTGACAACGCTGCGGCTCGTGCACCACACAGTCGATCAAAGTCTTCATGGGCCAAGTATGATTCAGAATACTTCTTGCATCGTAAATCACCCGCCCCAGAATCGAGCTGGCCTCCGCCGTATTGGTGGCTGCTTCCAGTCCGAGGTATTGCCATATATCCGATTGATCGTCGGCCAATTCGGTTAACGCATAGTGCAGCAGATCCGCAGCCAGCAAATCGGGTTGTAATGCCGGTATGGCACCACGTTCCTTACGTTCCCATAGGCTGGTTTGTTTAAGCTGCGGTAATGTTGGCAACTGAATATCCAGCTGCAACGTTGCACTGGCTTGGATCAAATCGCGCAGGGCCTGACTTTCCAGTCGCCCGGACAACACCGCCAAGGCGCGCAGCATCACTAGACTAAATGCATTGAAGTTATTTTTTTGGGCTTCCTTGATCAGCCGGTTGATCTCGAATTGCTGGGTCAGTGTGCGAATGATTGCCTGGGCATTTAATGCCTGCGCGTCAGGATCGAGTTCAAGACGTACTGCCAGTGCGAGCACAAACAGCGGTCGACCATGTGCGGTATTTTTCTGTTGCCACTGCGCAAATGTTTCCTGCGCCATGGGCAGTGGCGGCACAGCCGGCACAGCCGCTGGTTTGCGAATGTGCAGTTGCAGCCAGGCTTGTTGAAATAATTCCCAAGCGGCGCTATCGTTTGTCAAACCTTCTAAACGCAGATGGGGTGCGACTATGGCTTGCGCCGTTAATGTCAGCTGGTTTAAGAAATCACCATTGCGCCCCAGCAACAATACCCGCAGTTTCTTTTTAGGCGGCTGATTGGCAAGCGCTTCCAACAGTGCGGTGACTTTTTCCGGGCGTTGCTCCGGATAATCGATGACGAGCAGCGTGCCCGAGCTACCGGTGTACCAGCATCCTGCCAATCCTTGTGCTTCCCCGGCTTGCCAATTCTTTCGTTGTTTTAATTCACGGGCAAATTCAAAAGCCAGCCGGGTTTTTCCCGTGCCGCCTTCGCCAACGATCAAGCGGACGCTGATTTCAGTTTTCGCGTCCGCCCAATCGTGCAGTACTTTTAATTCCTGCTCCCTGCCTAATAATCCGGTAAGCTGGCTTTTCCAGCTCAACAGATATTCGATGCTGTCGGGATTAAAGCTATCGCTTAAATCCGCAATATTAAGGCAGCGTTGTCCCATACCTTCGCTAATCTGACATTCATCTTCCCGCCATTCAATGCGCAGCCCGCTGAGCCACTGATTGAGCATTTGTAGCAGATCGGCAGGCGCGTGCGCCGTATCGCGTATTAATTGACGCAGATGATTGGGATCTTCGCCGCGCACCAACCCGGCCAGCAGGCGATGCGGCAATGGATCATCCAGATCGTAAAACCGCAGCGCATGGGTACCCTGGAGAAAAATAGAAAATTTGGCAATGTCTTCCGGTGACGCGCCCAGCAAGAGCACCGGAATAACGCAATTCTGACGTTGTTCAACCTTACGCCGCAAGGCAGCATCCACCTCTTCTCGCTGATATGGGCCGATACCGTGGGTGCCGATGAAAATCAGGATGGTGCGGCTTTTGATCAATCCATTTGCCAGATTTTCCAACCATTGATCGCCTGGAAGAATGTCCCATTTGTCCAGATAACAGTCTAAGCCCTGTGCTTGCAGCGCCGCAGCGATGCGCTCTACCGATGGTTTGTCAGCACCGTTATGCGATATGAAGGCATCGTATTCGTAGTTTGTCATCAACTATCCCTGCGTTTTATGAAACTTCGGGCTCCTTGAGAACCAGCATACCGCAATTTGAATTTGTCTTCTTGACCTTATATAGTAAGCAACATTCGAGAATGTGATATAAGATAAAAATTGAAACGTGCAGGTTTAATGGATCGCTTGATTGTTAGCCAGCAAAAATATTTCGGCATGGTTTTAGGCGTAGACTTTTTGATGATTTGATTAAATAGATAATACACTTATTAATCAATTTATTAATGATACTTGATGGTGCCCAGAAGAGGACTCGAACCTCCACACCCGAAGGCACATGGACCTG
>CAZYHY010000080.1:0-2396 GCA_964647635.1 uncultured Nitrosomonas sp. | reverse complement strand
TATGGACACAAAGCTATTTTGTTGAAACTATAGGTAATGCTAACGAGGAGGTTATTCGTCAGTATGTACAAAATCAACTCACAGTGATGGATGAAATGGAAGGGAGGTTTGGGCAACTACCGCTCTTCTAAAACTCGGTCGCTTGCGGCCGAGTTCTTTATATTTTGATGCAGAGACAGGAACATTCGCCCACTGGAGATTCATCGTATGAAAACTTTCTTTCCCTTTTTACTGATTCTGCCAGTGGTTACCGCTTGTGCAAATGAACCAAGCAAAGCGCAGTTGGATGCTGAGATAGATCGCTTATGCGCCATTGTAAATGACACATTGGGTAATTCGGTGAATACGCTGCGTAGCGCCCTGGGTTTGAGCAGTGCATCGACGAACAATATCTGGAATATACATGGTTCTGAAGGTTTTCCCGTCATCGCAGGCTTAGGCTATCAACTTGGAACCGCCATCAGTATTCAAATTGAAGCATCGGGTAATAATCATAGTATCAGCGTACTGACCGATGCCTTGGCCATTCAATCGTTGTATTTCCAGCTCGCACCTAGTCTGAGCCAGGAGCAACTGAGCAAACTGATCGATGCCTTCGGTTCCACCAAGGACGTTGCCGGTGCTTCCAACAGCAAAACGCTGGAATCTGCGCTCGATGCGCTACGTATTATTGTTTTGAATCCAGCGAACGGTCAGGTCGTGCTGGGCGATGACCAGAAAACCGGGGCAGGCGATCGCGACAAGTTTTACACGAACCTTTACGCGTTACAGAACAGCACCTTATTTAAGGATTGGGCGAGTAATGTCCAATTGACGCCGCTATACGATCTCTCCGCCAGCGATATCATTGCCAAGATCGAGAGCAATAGCCAGCAAGGTGTGGCGGCGCGATTTGCGCTGGTTGCGCTTAATCCTTTCATACTGGAGGGAAATGGTGTTGATTACAGCGCTTTCAATACGAACGGCGCTTTGCCGCGCTTCAAGTCCGATGGAAAAGGAATGATTACTGAGTGGAGATTTGCCGCATGAGAAAAATCATTTTGCTTCTGCTAGCTTCATTAGTTGTGTATGTCACTTTCTTTACAGAAAAAGACAGACTGGATAGGGAGGTAGAACGTCTTTGTGCCATTGACGGGGGTATTAAGGTGTATGAGGCGGTGCGGTTTTCGGCGGAGAGGTTTGATGAGTATGGAAATGTGAAAGTTACTAGCAAAGATTTTGTGAAATCAGGTGACGAATATTATATTGAATTTAAAGAGACTAATCTCAGAAAAGGCAATCCAAGGCTAATACGATTCAATACGCGAGTAATACGGATAAGTGATGGAAAAATCATGGGAGAGTCGATTCGATATGGCAGAAGCGGTGGAGATCTTCCAGGTCCCTGGCATGAATCATCGTTTGATTGTCCGCCATTGCCTATGAATCTGAGTTCTTCGATATTTTTAAGGGAAAAATAATAATGAATAGTTACTACTTTAAACAAGCTGAATTTGCACTTGCTGCATATAGTAATTTGAGTCCCGGTATGGCATTTGACAACTATGTCGAAGCTTTACGAGATACAGGCAAAGGCATGTCATTTTCCCAAGCTACAGTTTTCGCCAATACTTACCGCGTAGTAACCCAACACACCGATGCAACCGGCCTATCAGCCACAGTATTTGCCGATGCCAATAATAATACCTATCTGGCAGTCCGTGGCACTGAAGCTTCTGATATCAGGGACTTCGCAACCGGAGTTTTTGACATCATGCTGTTTGGCAGCACGCGACTGCATCCTCAATATGACAGTCTTAAAGCTAAAGTCACTGAGTGGCTGGGAAATGGTACGCTATCGCCAACATTTACTGTTACTGGCCACAGCATGGGTGGTTTTCTGGCAGTCGGTCTTGTAGATGATCCGGCATTTGCCAATCATGTCTCGCACGCCTACCTTTACAAAGCGCCCGGATTGGGCGGTTTCGCAGGCTCGCTCATCAATACGGTACTTGATTGGATGGGGCTTGCGCCGGTATACGATCAGTCGAAAATCAGCAATATTGTTGCAACCGCAGGCCCAAGCCCAATCGCAGGTCTGGGTTTTGATGTTGCTCCACCGATCGACATTACAATCGAAGATCAAATGTCGTCAGATGTCATCGATCCTCCTGATGCGAGAAACCATAGCCAGCAAGTACTCACCGACGCCTTAGCCGTCTATTCTACCTATTCCCAGCTCGCACCCAGTCTGAGCCAGGAGCAACTGAGCAAACTGATCGATGCCTTCGGTTCCACCAAGGACGTTGCCGGTGCTTCCAACAGCAAGATGAATCGCCCCGGGTTTTGAGGAGGCTCCAACTCTTGAGAGAATGGAGTCATGAACAAATCAAATAAATTTTCCCCCGAAGTCAAAG
>CAZYHY010000079.1:0-2779 GCA_964647635.1 uncultured Nitrosomonas sp. | reverse complement strand
AACCGGTCAAGTTAATTGTCGTCTGACCGGACAGGGTAATTGTCGTCTAATACGCTTTATTCCAAATCCTTTTGAAGTCAATGCGGAGAGCACCGGCAATGATCCATTGAATGCACTGCGGATGAGTAACCGGCTTTATCGAACCGGAGATCGTGCGCGTTATCGGGCGGATGGCAGTATAGAGTTTTTGGGTAGGATAGATCATCAAGTGAAAATTCGAGGTTTCCGCATCGAATTAGGAGAGATTGAAGCAAAGTTGCGACACCATCCTGGTGTTAAGGAAACTGCGGTATTGGCTCGTGAGAATAGTGCGGGAAATAAACATCTGGTCGCCTACTTGGTTATCGATGCAACACAATTCCTTGCTTATGCGACATCCAGTGCCAATAGCGGAACCTTTGATCCTGATCTTTTGGTAAACGATCTATCGGTATCCATTGCGCAACTAGAAGCAGAGAGTTTAATAGTCGGGAAGCCACTCAGTAATCAATATCTCCAGAAATTTCTAAAAAATAGTCTGCCGGATTTTATGATACCGCCGGTATTTATTTTTATCAAAACTGTACCGCTGCTACCCAATGGCAAGCTCAATCGAAATGCGCTTCCCTTGCCGAAAATTGCAGCGCTGATACCCGATCAAGCATGGAGTGAGCCACGTAATTCGGTGGAGAGATCACTGCTGATTATTTGGAAGGAAGTGCTGAATATTGATAGACCGTTCGGGATTCACGATAATTTTTTTGATTTGGGAGGACACTCACTACTGGCTATTCAAGTGATGGCGCGAACACAAAGCGAATTCAATATTGAACTGCCGGTAGCCAGAATTTTCGGGGCCGCTACCATTGCCCAGTTGGCAGAATTGGTGGTTCAACAGCAGATCGATAATCAGGATCTTGATGAGTTAGAGGCTCTTTTGGACGAGCTTGAACAGCTTCCCGATGAAACCGGCGTTATTTCTGATCTGGAAATGGCAAGCGTGTGGGAGGATTCATGTGTAACCCGACACTTTATCGCTTGGCAGATCATACGGTTGTCGAGCCGCTAATCGATCAATGGATCGCCTGGCCGCACAACTTCTCGCCGGTACTACAAGGCTTGCATTTATTGAATTATCAGCGAGAGATTCTGGTTTCTTATCTGAAGAACCCCGGCTTTCATGTGAAGTCGAGCCGAAATCCTAAACTTCTGGGAGGGCCATTTGTTGATGTGCCAGAAAATAGGGTCGATGAGATTAAAGACTTGCTCGCTGCTATTGAACGGAATCATGCAGATTTGTTGGGGATGGCGCGTGATCTGACTGAGTTCCAGAATCGGTTGATGCAAGTGGCGTCGGGTCAGAGCATCGAAACATACTATGAGCAAATACCGGATTCCTTGCGCGGTTTTGTTGAACTGGGTTATGACTATCATAATCATGCCGTGGTGAAATGTATCGAAAGCCTGGTTTACGAAAGTGCATACTACAAACGAGACGCCCAGTCGTTGCGGATATGTGCCATTGAACATGACGATTCCCGACCATACTACATGAGTACCCCGCGTCTGATCGGCGCGGAAGATGTCGCATGGCACGTTCCTTTTGAGAGTTCCCAGGTTGATGAATTGTTTAGACTCGACACTGAACCACAATCACTCAACACGATAGGTAAGCTGCTGGGATTGACATCCAAGGATGAATCACGACTTTTGCCGTTGTTGTCTTCCGCGCCATCTGTGAATGCGCAGCCTTGGACAGGCACTGGGTTACGTTTGCGCTACTTCGGTCACGCGTGTGTATTGCTTGAAGGAAATGGACTATCGATTCTGACAGATCCGTTTGTTTCGACCGCTCCCAAGCAAGGCGGGATTGATAGGCTGACATTCGCGGATTTGCCTGAGAAAATTGATTATGTCCTGATTACACATGGGCATCATGATCATTTTGTATTTGAATCGCTTTTACGCCTCAGACACCGGATAGGTACGCTGGTGGTGCCGCGAAGCTCCGGTATTTTTCACGGCGACTTGTCCTTAAGGCAGCTCGCGCAAAAGCTTGGGTTTCAGCGCGTACAAGAGCTCGATACCTTGGATTCCATTTCGCTTCCTGGCGGAAAGATTACGGCTATTCCTTTTTTTGGGGAGCATTGTGATCTGCTGCATGCCAAATCAGGGTATGTGGTGAGTTTCGGCAATGAAAGAATTCTTTTTGCTGCAGATTCTTGTTGTCTTGATAAGCGCGTTTATGAAAATGTACGGAAAATTCTCGGCCCGATATCGACTGTATTTATTGGCATGGAATGCATCGGTGCCCCTTTGTCGTGGGTATATGCCCCGTTGTTACCGGTTAAGCCGGAGCGTAGTCATGATCAATCGAGGCGGTCACATGCGAATGATGCGGCTTCTGCATTGACTCTCCTTCAGGCGGTGGGCGCACAGAGGGTCTACATTTACGCCTTAGGTCGGGAGCCATGGCTCAAATATTTTATGGCGCTTATCCCAACTGACGACGACCCTTACATGCAGGAAGTCAATAAGCTGCTTGCAGCAACAAAAATAGAAGGGTTTCTGGATGCTCAAATGTTATATGGTAAGAAAGACCTCTATCTGGGTTCGGAGGTAGTTGGGGGTGCGCATGAAGAATGAAAATACGCAACAACCTGACGCCAAAATATCCGACCGGATTGCACGTTTATCAGCAGAAAAACGTGCGCTATTGCTTGGACGTTTGAAAAAAACCGAGACAAGGTAAGCGTCCAACGCCACCATCTAACAATTTTTAATGCCCTCAATTATCCTC
>CAZYHY010000078.1:0-2957 GCA_964647635.1 uncultured Nitrosomonas sp. | reverse complement strand
CTGGATGCGGATACTAAAATCCAGATTCAAATGCTGTTTGAGCAATCACAACAAGGCGGCTGCGCCGCAAATGCGGCCTCGCGGTCGCTGCCGTTGTCGCTCCCACTCGGGCGCTTTGCGCTTTGCCTTTCAGTTGGTTCTGTATTTACTGGACATCTTTCAATTCGCCATTGATGTAAGCGTGTTGGCAATTGGATAGTATCAGTCTCAACACCGCAGATTTTTTGTCCTATCGGATCACCATACTTTCCTAGCTCTTTGGATTCTATTTTCATTAACTTGATGGGATTGTCTTTTCGTTTAGTAGTAGCGCCGCCCATCAATTGAATGAATTGCCACCATTTGCCTTGATCGGCTGCTTGTTGAGCTTGTTCTAGAATACCTTCAGGTGCAACGCTGATTCTGCGCAATTCACGCCAAACGCTGACAGGCGCACCGCCGATTTGCTGAAATTGCCGGATTCCCCAAGTTGATGCCCAGGCTTCTACTCGTTCAGCCGCTTCCTGTATCGGGTTGCCGTCAATGTCATGCTCAAGGCCGTAACCATCGATGTTTTTTGAGATGTATTTGGCAATATAACCAACCGCAGAACCTTTGCTTTTATCAATGGTGATGGCGGTGAAGCGATGTTTTAGTGCACCAGGTTCATTGCCATCGGTTTCTAGGGCATAATGTTGAAAAATCTTGCGCACTTTCTCGCTGTGTTCCGGTGGCATAAATACCAGCATATGCCAGTGTGGTGTGCCGTCATGTTGCGGTTCAGCAATACGGAAACCATAGATGTTCAGACCATCACGATCCAGTTTTGCGCGGATTCTTGACCAGACTTTGTTTAGATATTTTTGGGCTTGTTTTGGTGTGGTGCCGTCATATTTGGGATTAGCTTTGCAACTACCGGATAAACGCGCGTGCATTCGGGATGGACAAGTGATGGTATAAAATTCACCCGCATGTCCCAGTTCATTGGCAATGAATTCAAAACCAAAGATACGCACCATCAATTCACTGCGGCGTACTCGCGGATTTGCCAAGCTATGCTCTGCTAATTCGTTGAGCGTAAGGCCTTCATCCATTTCATTAATGGCTAGCAGGCTCTCAAGAATACGTTGGTTACGTTTTTTTTGTTCTCTACGCCGATGCAGGGTTTCATCACTGACGTACTTGCCTTTACGTTGATGCACGAAACCGGATCGAATCGCTTCTTGTTCCAGATTTCTGGCATGGGTTGTACGTAGTTTGCGTAACCACCAGTTTTCATCGGTCAGGCGGGTATAAATGCCCTTCTCTGTGATACTTGGGTTATCTAAAGTGGGTAAATTGACGTCATATTTTTGCGCATAGTGCAGCAGGCTGGCTATTTTATCGGTTCGATTGAGCAGGAAATTACCAAAATCCTTGATTTCCGCTACGATACGCTTAGATAGCGCTTTTAGGTCATCATCGGTAGCATTGAGTGGAATGCTGTGTTTGTTGGGCTTTCCATAGGTTTTAAGCAAACCTTGATTGGCATTGCGTCTGCCTTCAAAGATGTAGGTTTCTTTGTACTCATGAGCGGCATTTTCAGCAAAGCGTTCGAGAAGTCTCTGGAATATGGGCGCACGCCATCGCTTGTCGCTGCTATCCGGTTCATCCAGTAAATTTAAAATACTTTCGGCAATCTGTTCGCCGGGAGTGATTAGTTCTTGGCTATCTCGTACTGACGTATGCATGGCATACCTCAGTACTGACTGGTGGATTGACAGAGACACGATTCAATATAAGCAAGCAGATCGCTATGGCGATAGCGAACTGCTCGACTGCCTATTTTGACGAAGGGCACCCGCGCACCTGCCCAGCGGTCTCGTTCCAGGAATGCGGTGCTGACGCCTAAGATTTGTGCGGCTTGTTTAGTAGTGAGTAAAAGGTCATGCATGATTAACTCCATCTGTGGTTGAAATGGAATTAATACTGCTACAACTCACCGAGAAATAAAAAAGGGTCAGTTGACTGAGGGGTAATTAAAAGTATTCCTCAGGATTGGCAGATTTCTAAAGCGAGTAGCGATGCGGCTTGGTGTCTCCAGACTAAAATCGAATAACAATTAATTGCGCTGCTAATCTTCAAGCTGAGGATCTTTTATCAGTTCAATTTTATATTGAACCTTTGGAGGAGCGCCTTTTTTGCGCTTCTTTTGTGGATCAACGTTTTTAATCCATTCCTTGACCGTTTCATCATCATAAGTTCTGCCATTGCCAATTTGCTGAATTATTTTTGATCGAACCATATGGATCGGGTGAATAGCCGGATCAAGCTCCCATAACGCACTAGCTATCGCTTGGCAGCGAATCCTATCTTCTATTTCATTAGCTGGCCGGTAATTTTTAGCTTCCTTCGTAATTATTTGTCCATCAGGTAGATATTTTGGCATCCAGCAAGACGGTGGATCGTAATGGGATCTGATGCACAAATCAATTACTTCTTCACGCTTAATATACAGCGAATCCAGATAGGATTTATTAATGGCATCTTTTAATAAACAGCTTAAAGTTTTTAGATAATGAGGTGTATCTACTATCAGAGAAATAACAGAATCATCAATAAAAATTGATCGTTTGCGTGTTCGCGCAGAAATTTTTTTGTTACGTATGGCAAGCATTAGCCGAATAATGTTTTCTCTAAGCTTGGGTGAAATCGCGTTGGTATCGGTTTTGTCTGGATCGGCATCAGCCCAATTATGAGCTAATTGCCAGACTGTTTGATAATCTGGATTATCATCAAGAAACATAGCAGGTCATTTGCGGTGGTAATTGAATACATTCAATTGACGGCTAATGGCCAGCACACTTAAGAAAATTTGTATTTGGTATTTGATTTGCCGGATTGACCAGGGCAATCGGGCTAAAAGAGGCTTAAAAACAGAAACAAGATGAGGTATTAGGTTTATCATTTTGATTTCAAATGATAGAGAAACCGATAGC
>CAZYHY010000077.1:0-3077 GCA_964647635.1 uncultured Nitrosomonas sp. | reverse complement strand
AAGAATCACGATATCCAGATCAGCATGGATGGAAAGGGTTGCTACCATAATAATACTTTTGTTGAACGGCTATGGTATGAACTTTTATACACCAGGGCATTCAGTGACTTAAAGGCAGTAAGGAAAAGTTTGATTCAATGGTTTGGCTGGTACAATCAGGAACGTTTTCATCAAAGTCTTGATAACCAAACTCCTAATGAGTTTTATCATCAATATCAAGCAATTCATCAGGCTGCCTGAGCTTGATTAACTAACAATAGCAGAGCTTAACTTCGCCTACAGGTTGTACAGTTCATGGGGATCACTTCAAAATTTACTCAATTACTTTTATCTTTCAAGCAAAAATTTCCATTCTCATTCTGGAGAATGATTATTATTTATATCTAAATAAAATATGATAGGCTATAGTCTTCTTTATGGAGGGTAACATTATGAAAGTCAAATTAAAAGAAATTACAGTTGCGGCAATATTATTTTTAGGAACTGGATCAGTTTTTGCAGCAGCGTGCGAAATTACAATTGAAGGCGACGATAAAATGACATTCAATCATAGTGAAATTGTGGCTGATACAAGCTGTGAAAAATTCACAGTAATATTAAAGCATGTTGGTTCTTTACCAAAAACTGCCATGGGTCATAATTGGGTTTTAACCAAAACCAGTGATTTTTCTGCTGTAACCCAGGATGGAATGAAAGCCGGGTTAGAGCAAAACTACATTAAAGAAGGCGATTCTCGAGTCATAGCGCATACTAAAATAATAGGTGGTGGCGAAACAACTTCTGTCACTATTAATAACCTAAAATCATTAACTCCTGGAGGAGACTATACGTTCTTCTGCTCATCTCCGGGGCATTGGAGCGTAATGAAGGGTAAATTCACGTATTAATTACACTACTTCAGACCCGATCTGACAGTTACCTGATTTGATGAAGCGACTGTCAGATCGAATTAGTTGTTCAATGTGGCGATTTTATTCTTGCAGTAGCACAAAATAACGCCGGTATAACTCGGCTCTTAGTCATTCTCTCATTCATGGCGCAGCCTACTAGCTCGTCAAGTAAATAGATCTTTTACGCTAGCCAAATACAACAAGCTTTCGTCCGCAGGAATGTAAGTGATGTCACTGATCTACACAATACCAGATTCGTCAACAGTAAGCTCCCAGTTCAGGAGTTATGATTATTTCTGGTGTATGACATTTCCTGAAATTCCTGACTATATTGGGTGCGCGGTAATTCCATTTCCATCTTCCATTTCATTCCTTCATTTTATGAAACTTCAGACTCCGTGAAAATCAGCACACCTCAGTATCCGATACAAACAAAAAGGTGTAGCATTCAAGATGACTATGTTGAAACATGGTCCGGGAAATATCTTATGATGCTTATTGTGTTGTACGGATCGCTTTTGTTAAGCATTATTCTGACAAAAAATGATAAATAGCATCATTTGATGCTCACGCCACCACTAAATTAAATTTTCATACAGGAATTAAAATATCCATGAAAACTATTACATTATTTTGCAGTGCCTTAATCTTAGCTCTTGTTTCATTCAGCGCATTAGCGGAATCGAGCCATCTAGATCAAGCAATTCAGCATGCCGAATCCGCAGTCAAATCAGCCGATGGAAAAACTGTCGCTCATCACGCAAGGATGGCTAAAAATCATGCGAATGCCGCGAAAAACCAAAGAGATCGCGTAATCAACCACACACATTTGAATGAGGGTATCCAGCGGTTAAATGACGCCGCCAAAGAAGGTGAGGAAGGAAACACTGATGAAGCCAAACAAGCTGCTACGGATGCCATAAAACATTTCAAGCTGACCACGAAATAGCTTAATGCGCGTTGAAATTGTTAAGCTCCACCAGGAGACTAAATTTTCACGGTTTGTTGATAACTCGGTTAGTTCGTTTTCCTTATATTTCAAAACCACACTGCTGTCATGAGTGAAAAGCATGACCGCTTAGCTGTACTAGTTCAGTACTCGATCTGACAGTTACCCGATTTGACGAAGTGACTGTCAGATCGAGTACTGCGGTCTGTTGAAAAACCACTAATACTGCGTTGAGTTAATAATAAAATAGACTTCACTATCGACCACCGGTAAAGATCAATGCAAGGCAAACAAACGCATCAACGGGAATTATTCTCGACGATAGATCTATAGGGCTTTATTCCTATTGATCATTTATTAAGGAAGGTCGATAAGCTACTAGATTTGGACTTTTTGTATGATCTGACAGAAGAGCTCTACTGTATAAGACCCCTGCACAACTCTGAGAATTTTGCTACAGTGAGAGGGAAAAATTTCCGGATGACGCTGGGTTATGGAGGTGTAAATAATTTTGTGTAAATGGTCATTTAGCAGGAAACTGTTTATATACTTTTGGAGTAAAGAAATGACCACACCCAAACCCCCACCTACCGACCGACTTAATAGATAGCCTGCTGGTCGATTACAAAAAGCCGGAAGATTTAATTGGCGAACACGGTCTTCTGAAGCAACCCACCAAAGCGCTGGTTGAGCGCGCTCTGCAAGCCGAAATGACCGAGCATCTTGGTCATGATAAGCACGGAACTGTAGCCAATCCCACTGGTAATGCCAGGAATGGTAAAAGTCACAAGACCCTGAAAGGTGAATTCGGTGAATTGCCCATCGAGATTCCCCGTGATCGTGAAGGCCGTTTCTAGCCTCAAATCATTTCCAAGCATCAAACCCGCTGGGTGGGTTTTGATGACAAGATCCTCTCGCTGTATGCCCGCGGCATGACGGTGCGTGAAATCCAGCAGCACCTCACCGAAATGTATGGCGCTGAGGTGTCGCCTACGCTGATTTCTACGGTCACTGACGGTGTCATGGATGAAGTAAAGCAGTGGCAATCCCGGCCTCTCGATGCGGTGTATCCTGTCGTCTATCTTGATTGTATCCATGCCAAGGTTCGTGACGCCGGGAGTGTTCGTGCCAAAACGATTTACCTGGCGATCGGTATTAATATGGAAGGCCGCAAAGAAGTATTGGGCTTATGGATTGCCCAGACCGAGGGTGCCAAGTTCTGGCTCAGTGTTGTCATT
>CAZYHY010000076.1:0-3180 GCA_964647635.1 uncultured Nitrosomonas sp. | reverse complement strand
CTAACGGGTACACTTTTCGCGCGCTATTTGGTACCTTTTTACTCCGCCATTGACATATAGTGCTGGCCACGTACAAACAATCCATACAGGATCTATGTTAGCTTATTATTTTATTCGATTTTTCCCTTAAGCCAAGGAAGATAAGAATCAATTCTGGTATTTGTACCACTAGTACGTAAGCGTCCAACGCCACCATCTATCGCTATCAATTTTTCTGTTTTAGCGCCTCAATAAATGCAGTTGGCAACGGCAGTAGCTCGTCAATTCGACAATTAGGCCAGGTGGACAACAGTTTGATAAGCGTATCTTTAAGCCAGGCAGAAGGGTTGATTGTCAATCAACATTCAAAATTTATCCAGTTGACATTGTTGAGTAGGGTATGTTTGAATAATGAAACATTATTCTAATGGGAGAGTATTTCATCATGTCCAATCGTGGCGGAAAAAGAGAAAATGCAGGCAGACCAGCTGGTCAGGGTAAGTATGGCGAATCAACAGTGACAATACGCATACCGCAAAGTCAAACCGCAACAATCAAGAGCTTTTTGGAAGCCTGGCAACGCAAAAGAGTAAATGCTGCGGGTGAGAATGCCATCACAGAAATCGAAGTCGATGAGTTTTGCACTCCCGCAATCAGTGAACAACCGACGCTATTGCCATTGTTTTCCACCAAAGTTGCTGCGGGATTCCCCAGCCCAGCCGATGATCATGTCGAGAAACAGCTGGATATTAGCGAATTTATGATCGATCACGCTGCTTCGACGTTCTTCGTGACGATCAAGGGGGACTCGATGATCGATGTCGGCTTGCTGCCGGGCGATAAAGTGGTGGTGGATCGCTCTAAAACACCCGCGCTTGGCGATATCGTTTTAGCCGTGGTCGACCGGGAATTTACAATCAAAATTTATGATCATGGCGCAAATAAAATGCCCAGGCTGATGCCTGCTAATTCTTCCGGAGCTTACCGGCCTATCTATATTCGCCCGGGTATGCAATTTGAGATTTTTGGCGTAGTGATTGGATCGTTTCGGCGGTTCAAATAAGTAACTTACGTATTTGTCCGCCAAACTCACCCACCTGATCATTGGTTAGCAGAATAGCCCATGTCTCGCCGTGCTATTGCGCTCATTGATGTCAATAATTTCTACGTCAGCTGTGAGCGCGTGTTCAACCCGTATCTGGAAGGAAAACCAGTAGTAGTGCTATCGAATAACGATGGCTGTGCGGTGGCCAGAAGTAATGAGGTCAAGGCTCTTGGCGTCAAAATGGGTCAACCCTGGTTCCAACTCAAAGATCTGGCTCGTAAACATAACATCATTGCCTATTCGTCCAATTACGCGCTATATGCTGATATGAGTCATCGGGTGATGACTATTCTGAGCATGTTCAGCCCTCGGCAAGAAATCTATTCAATTGACGAATGCTTTCTCGATCTAACGGGATTTGCTGATGTGATGCAGTATGGTCAACAAATTCGGCAGAGAATCAGACAATGGACGGGTTTGCCCGTTTGTGTGGGAATCGCCTCAACTAAAACATTGGCCAAACTATCCAATCATATCGCCAAAAAATTTCCACAGCTCGATGGAGTATGTGATCTCAGCAGCATGTCAGTCTTCGAGCAAGAGATTTGGTTTAAGCGAATCGAAGTAGGGGAGATCTGGGGAATAGGCAGGCGTCTAGCGCCCAAGCTTCATCAATATGGAATCCAGACCGTATATGACCTCAAATGTGCCTCTCCGATCATCATGAGGAATAAATTCTCCGTCGTGATGGAAAAAATCATTCGGGAACTCAATGGCGCTTCATGTATTGAATTGGAAGAAGTTGCACCGCCCAAAAAGGAAATTGTTTGTTCTCGGTCATTTGGAGTAAAGGTCACGCAATTATCTGAATTAGAGGAAGCTGTGTCATTGTATATGCGTCGTGCATCGGAAAAACTGCGCCGGCAACATTCGTATGCCGGTGCCGTATCAGTATTCATAAACACCAGCCGCTTCAACAAACCTCAAGAGAATTACTGGAATGAAACAACAATTCCTCTGCCAACCCACACGGACAGTACGATACTTCTGACCAAGGCTGCATTGTGGGGCTTGAAAAGAATATACCGCCGGAAATTCGAGTATCAGAAAGCGGGAGTCAGGTTATCAGGACTCGTAAATGCCCAAACAAGGCAAACTGATCTTTTTGGACTGCTCCCGAAGGGCTATACCTCTCAAGAATTAATTGAAGTCGTAGATCACATCAATAATCGCATGGGAAACGGTACGATACGATTAACATCTGAGGGTCTGCAGCAGAGCTGGATGATGAAGCGAGAAAAAATCAGTCAGGAATATACAACAAACTGGGATGAACTTCTTAGCGTATTATAGACCTCCTGTGGTTTTGCAAAAAAAGGTGGCTTATATTAAATTATTTCCTTAAATCATTGATTATTTGCTTTATTACTATAAAAATCATCCCGATCGAGATGCCGCCAAGAATCAATGCCAATAAAGCCTTTGTCGCTACGAAAAAAGTGCAAACACTTAAAAATAGTTCACACGGCCATTCTAAAAAGTTCATTTCATCCTATCCTTTAAAACATTGCTTTAATCTCATGCAAATAACTCTAGTGAAAAGCAGCAAGCAGCAGATCAACGTAGACAAGAAGTTTCATATGAATTTCTATGGAAAAAATTGGAATTTCTCTATAGCACTATGGTGCTTGGGTTTAGAAACCTATGAAACGTAAAGCCTGATTGGGGTAAATCCCAACAAAGATACGAAATATCAACATAGAAATATTGCTAAGATATTAATTATAAATAGAAATATTTATTTATAAGCTCTCGAAATTTAGGTCTTTTTACATCCAAATTATAGAATATAAGAATATGTGATATCTGCACGTTTTTAATGATTTATGATGTAAAGCATATCGCGTTACATACCTTTGTTGGAGTTTACCCAAAGTGCTGAGCTGACGCTTATCCAACACGATGGATGCCATTTCTGCGTTCATGCACTAGGGGCTGCCATTCAATACCAAACTATTTAACTTCAGTCCACGCAGTCTACATTACTTGTAAGCGATAACTGCAAGGGAATGTTGACGTTTTGATATAGGCATTTAATAGATAGTCGACCCTGAACAATTCGATTTTCAGACATAGGAATGGGTAAGATGATGATT
>CAZYHY010000075.1:0-3208 GCA_964647635.1 uncultured Nitrosomonas sp. | reverse complement strand
CATACAATCATTTGCGCTATATTTCAGTTGGTTGAATGTATTTCAGGGGCGACTAGATAATGCATGCAACGTTGATCAAGTCCGTTCAGAAAAGCCTGATCGCTAAAGCCACTGTCGGGACGCAACCAGAGATTGGCTATCATGCGTATATCTGCAACAAAAGCCATCAGCGGATGGTGAGAATTGCGCCCCAGTTTGCGGAGATTATAGCCGCGTTGCACCTTCTTGCTGTCCATAACGCGTCATCACAGTCGCTTGATCAAACTTACCAAATAGCCGCACGATTGCTTTAAAGTTCTCCATGCGTTTGAAATCAAACAACTTTTGCAGGACCGGATCATGACGGGTAACCTCCGAATGCTCAAACCGATTCGCACCACACCATACCGATAACATGAATTGCAATAACAACTGAGGCGGCACATAACCTCGATTACTTCCAGGCTTCGGAAAATCGCATGCTCCCAGCGTTGAATCAAAACCTATGCGATCTAGCATTCGCTTCATTAAACCCATACCGCCCCAGGCTGCAATCTCTTTATCCGTAAAGCGAAGCTCAAATCCCACCCAAACCTCCCGAGAGATTTCTTCCGTTAAAAAATGTTACCTGAGTAAGGACAGCAACATTTGGGGGCTTGAATTGGCTTGTCCTAGAATGGCGGTTGCTGCCTGTTGAAGAATCTGCGATTTGGTCATCTCTGTGGTTTCTGATGCAAAATCGGCGTCCTGAATACGGGAACGGCTCGCGGTCGCGGATTCAACGCTGATTTGATTATTGTTAATGACCGACTCCAGGCGATTAAGCTGCGCACCGATTCTAGCTCTTTCTTTGTTGATATGCTCTAATGCCAAATCCATTTTAAAAGTTGTAAATCCGGCATTATTAACGAGATCTATATCATCGATACTCATTGCTGCAGTATTAACAGCGCCAAATGAAACATCTAGTGTTTCGTTTTTATTAGCGCCTACCTGTAAGGTTTTCTGGTTATTCGCTACGTTTAGTGCAATATTTTCCCATACTTCGTTAAATCCGCTAAGTGGATTCGTTTCACCTCTGGAACTGTTATCCGCTATGACGTTTTCTGCTGTTCTGACGGCACCACCATCTACATTCGCACCACCAATTGCGCCAGTATCGCTATCAGTCAAATTCAATCCGGTAATATATGTGCTGCCGTTAGCCACAAAATCGGCATTGAAAGCATTGGCATCAGTCCACATTCCTCCAGAAGCCGCATTAATTGCAGCACTCAGCGTAGCATTTTGATTTTGATTGAGATAAGTCATGACATCTTTGATACCCGATCCGCCATTTTCCTTAATTTTTTGATGCATGTAACCAACTGCAGCATACGCAGCAGAATACTCGTCTGAACTCCCTCCCCAAGTTCCACCCGCTGTACCAAAATTTCCTGCTAATGCTATAACACCACCGACACCAACGCTGCTGATTGAAGACTGTAGGCGTTCATCAGCTCCATGAATGAATTCAGCAGCCCCTTCAAGAAACCATTTTTGATCGACTGCAGGATCAAACATTGAGGCAACGTTCATACTGCGGTACATCACCGCATGAACCATTTCATGGGCGATTATTCTGTCATTGTAGAACGGTGCGGTACCACCGTTTGGCAAATTTGGAGGGGTAAAATCACGCATGTCAATTTGCAGTTTAACATCGGTAGCCTTCCCAGTATAACTACCGGGTATGGAACCCACAACCCGTGCAGCAACGCCACCTGCTCCATCCGTGAAGGTAGTCAGTTCAATGCCGATATCAGCTCCGTCAGCAGAGATACCGTAGTATTGTTGGATTAAGTTTTCAGCCTGTTCCAGCCAGCCATTACGTAGGCCATATGTTACAGCAAGCTGGTCAGAGTTTCCCAGCACACTGCCCTGCGTAAAGTCAAAAATTTTTTCGTTATTGAAAGTAGCTGTTGACGAAACGCGCTCTATTTCCTGAATCAGTTGGCTAGCTTCTTCCTGAAGTGCTTTTTTGTCGCTATGGCTATTAGTAGCATTCGCTGCCTGAATCGAAAGTTCTCTGATGCGTTGCAAGGAACCTGATATTGAATCAAGAGCGCCATCCGCGGTCTGCAACATAGAAACGCCATCATTGGCATTTCGTGTCGCTTGACTCAATCCACGAATCTGGCTAGTCATACGCTCGGATATAGCAAGACCAGCAGCATCATCGCGAGCACTATTTATACGCAATCCAGACGACAGTCGCTCCAGAGAACGATTCAGGTATGTCTCTGTCATCGATAAGTGGCGCGAGCTATTTAATACGCCAATATTTGTATTGATCTGAAGACTCATAGGTTCAGTTAAGCTTGCTTGAATGTAATTATGATTATGTTATCTTTACGGATAATCAACGAATTTATTAAGGTAATATAATGGACGCCCACTACTTTAAACGGCATCGAAGTGCCAAAGTAGTGGCGCAATAAAACCCACCAAATAGATTGAATCGCCCTAGATTTTCTGGAGATAAAATGATTTGGGAGGAGGAAGAGATGAAAAATCAAGTCAATTATTCACCGGAAGGAAGTACGAGAACGCGCGGCGCATTGCCTCATTAAAAACCATACTACTTAGGAGCTGTTGCCTCATCTAAAATCAAACCAATTTGGAACAATAAGAAAGGAGATTTAGACGATGATGAAATCAATGGGTTTGGGAGCTTGGAGGGAGTTGCAGGCAATTATCAAGCAGAAGTATCATAATGCAAGTTGGACGGAGAGGAGTAAGTTATTGGATGGATTTGTTGCTGCCACAGGTTACGAGCGGAAATATGCCATTCAGCTGTTGAACAGTGCGGAAATGCCAATCCTACCAAAGAAGCGGCCAGCATCCCAAAAGTATGACGAACAAGTATGACAAGCTTTAATTTCAGTCTGGTTTGCCGCTAACCAAATTTGCTCAAAGCGTCTCGTACCGTTTTTACCGCAGCTGGTAAAGGCCATGGAGCATCATGGCCACTTACGGTTACCAGAGATGTGCGAGCACACCTGCTCAGCGTCAGTCCTGCAACTGAATCGAGCGTTTCAGCCCGAAATATTCAAAAGCGATGGAATTCCTGGCAAAGGATAAAGATTCCATGCTGGCCTTCTATGATTATCCTGCGGAAAACTGGCAACACATTAAAGACCCCTGCACAACTTCGAAAATTTTGCTGCAGTGAGAGGGGAAAATTTCC
>CAZYHY010000074.1:0-4154 GCA_964647635.1 uncultured Nitrosomonas sp. | reverse complement strand
CGGACATCGTCCGGCACGTTGGCTTCGGCAAGCTGAAGAATCTTTCTAATCAGGTAATTTATTGATATATATCAAATATAAAGTATACTTTTTCGGATAATAATCCTGATGTAATCAAATACACTTTTACACGTCCCCGCATTTATACGAACGGCACACCGCTGACCGGGGCAACATCAAGATTTATCGTGTAGAGATGGTAAAGCAATAGTTTTATTTTTAGACTCTTGATACGTCATATAGAATTTTGAAGTTATCTTTTTCTGAATTTTATTTTGTATGCGAATTCAGCACCATTTTTTTGAGGAAAAAAACGATGATCAGATTGAAATATTGTATTGCAACAATACTATTGTACGGAATCGTTAGTAAGGCTACTGCCGAAAATAGTGAAATACCTGGTTACGACGGAAATGGTATGTTGATAATCCCGCGTGTTGATACGCCCAATCAAGTTGGAAATTACCAAGATGCTAAGCTGCAATTTGAATCCAATATCAATGCTTGGGTATTACAGGATGTCAAGCAAACACTTATGAAAAAATTCCTTCAGGCTGACTACTCGGCCGCAAGCAACCGAGTTTACGCCAGCCTGATTGACCTCCGGTCAAACGGAATTTTTATTATCGATTTTGACTCGGGAGCAAGCTCCCGAGATTTCTTCCGTTAAATCCAAATAATCCTGCAATAAAAATGGTCAATGTCTTTGTTGCGGATAAAGAATTTCCGGTGCAGGTTTTTTTACAAATTACCGGTAGTTATACGTGCGGGGATTTTGGGCAAATTAATTCTCGCAGAAACAATAATTCTTTTGAGATTCAAATTACCATAGTCCCTCCTCCCCTCGGAAATGCATGTACTGCAGACATGAAAGAATTTGTTAGAGTTGTTCCATTGAATGTATACCGACTCAGTGCGGGGAATTATCAATATAGTATTAATGGAGGAAATGTAGGTTCATTTAGTTTGGCTAAAGATAATAGGTTTGGTGAATGCGGAGGCACTAACAATCCTGAAGAAATTTGTGAAACAGAATACACCTCAGCATCAAATTAAATTCCATGAGGATAACAAATGGCGTTGTCTACATAACAGCAGAAGCATATAGAAACCTGGCAGGCAAGTGGACTAACGTAGGTGTCATATAGAAGTGGCCTCACTTGACTGGAGCAGCTTCACGTTTCATTCGCCAGCAGTGGCAATATTAAGGAACTGTATATATTTTAAGGAATTAATGATGAATCACTATTCATATAAATTTAAGTTATTACTAGTACCTTTGATACTGTTATCAACGAGCATTGTATATGCTGAAAATCAAAAAAATGCTGATTTTCCACTCTATGATGGCACTCAGTTAGTTGTTCCTCGAGTAGACACTGTAGAGAGGGCTGGCGTATATCAATCAGCTACATTTGTTTATGACAGCAAGATTAATGCTTGGCATTTAAAATCTTTTGATCAAGCACGCGAAGATGTCGCAATAGAATATGTAATACCATCGGTCATAGTTACTAGTACTCCAGCACAAGTGCTTTTGCAGGTTAAGGGTGAAATTCTTAGTTGTGGTAGTGTTGGTAGAATTGATCAGAGGATAGTCAATAACAAGTTCGAGATACGTATTTACGCTACTAAGATTCCTTCTGATAGCACTTGTTTGGCAGCAACTGTACCTTTTCTAAAAGTTATTCCATTAGATGTTTATGGTCTCGATGCTGGAACTTACGAATATAGTATAAATGGCGGCACTAACGGAACATTTGAGTTATTAAAGGATAACAGGCTTGCGGAGTGTGAAGGTATAGGGCAGTGCAATCTAATAACAACTTTGGGTTCTAATTAGTCAGCCCTAAAATTGCACAAACGCCTGATATTAGGCATAAATGCACCGCCTTTAATGATCATGACGACCGGGAATGTTAAAATAGGATCATATTTCCGGTCGAAATGGTGATTAAAAAGAGTTTACTAAAAAATCATAACCATCTGATTAAATTGCGCAATAGTATATTTTCTGGCAAAATAGTGCACGTAAATATGTGAATTAACACCAAAAACCGTGCACTATGATTCGTTATGTCAGCCAAAAAACTGCCCCTCGAAGGATTTGATACACCGCCCGGGATGATTCTTGATTCCACTAATCGCTGGGTAAAACTGAGGGATTGCATACCGTGGGATGAGTTATCCGAGAGCTACTATAAGACGTTATGTTCGAATCTGGGCCGCCCGCCAAAGATGCCAGAATTGTGATTGGAGCGGTGATTATCAAGCATAAATTATCGATTTCGGATGAAGAGACTGTTGAACAGATTCGAGAAAATGCGTACCTGCAATATTTTATTGGCCTGAAAGGTTTCCAAGCCAAGGCGCCCTTTGCGCCATCATTACTGGTTGAGATACGCAAGCGCATGGGTCAGACGGTATTTGATGAATTTCATGAAGCGATCATCGAGACAGTTGAGCCTCGGCGGACAAAGAAGTCAGTCAAGGCAATTGCTGATGACAACGACAACGGCAATGGCGTATCCAATAGCGGTGATGTAGACAGCAGTGGAGCTGCCACCGCAATGGCGGCCAATGTACAAAACCAACGAAGGCCACGATCTTCAAGCGCAAGTTGAGGCCTACAAAAAGCGTTACGGCTATTATCCTGAAGTCGTCATTGCTGACACGCTATACGGTTCACGTGGCAATCGCAGCTATCTGGAACGCAATCATATCCGCTTCTCAGGCAAACCACTGGGACGACCGCCAAAGATTACCCCTGAAAACAAAGATGAATTGATGCGCCTGAAAGCACAGCATCGACAGGAATATCGCGAGCGCATTCCAATTGAAAGGAAGTTTGGCCAAGGAAAGTATCAACGATATCCGAGCCAAGCGCGCTGATACAGCTGCTGCATGGATTAACAGCATCTTCCTGGTCATGAATCTGCTCATCTTGGTGCAGGTTTTTATTTGTCTGAGGAACATTGTTGTCAAAATGGCATTGTGGGCGACAAAAAAGAGTATGCCCAGAGAAATTGGGTTTGCCCACGCCTGCCAATTCATCTCAAACCAGAATTTTTACTTGACTGAAAATAACTGATCGCTGAGTTTCTGAGTAAACTCTATTTATTGATCCAGGTATGCAAGGTGTTTTCATTCACATCGATATCCCGCGCGGTTTGGGCTACCGGTTTATCCGATTCAGTCGCCAATTTTACCGATGACTTCCTAAATTCAGCTGTATAGATTTTGGGCTTTTCTTGGTTCATGTAGATACACTCCTTCTTGCAGTTATTTTAAGGATCGTGTCCGGTTTAGTGTAGCCACATCATTCCTGGGAGTCCATATAAAACCGGACAGTTTATTTGTTCGCTACATAGCAAAATTCGCAGGTTGTTCATAAGCCAGTTTAGCCCTATAATGCGGAGCTTTCTGCAACATCATTTTTAAACAATAAATTTTGGAGAAATTATGACGAACAAAGCTATTTTCTATCATGCAGGATGTCCTGTTTGTGTTCAGGCAGAACAAAATGTTGCAAACGCGCTTGATCCAGCAAAATATAGCGTTGAAATTGTTCACCTCGGTAATGCCAAAGCACGTGTGGCTGAAGCTGAGAAATATGGCGTTAAATCAGTACCTGCGCTGGTTATGGATGGTACTGCTTACCACATTAACTTCGGTGCAGGCATTGATGCCTTGAAATAAGGTATTCTTGTTAGATTGTAGTGTGCGAGAGATTGCTTGTGCGCACTACAATCATAAAATAATAGAAATAAATACCAAAATATTGATATAAAAAGTGTTTTTATAAAATACCAACAGACTCAGTAAAAGAACACATATTCATTTCGCTGCATTCTTGCATTACTTATCCCAGCCACAGCAACGCTTCCCCCATTCTCGGAAAAGGCGATCACTCACGTAACGATGTTGATCATATGCAAGGCGCCTGACGCAAATCTGTGCTCATGCAGATCATTCTGTGGTTACAAAAATACCCTGCATTAACAGGCTGTTAAAGACGAAGAGCTTTGAGAAACCGTGGGAAATGGCGTTTACACCTCTCCACTAAAAATTACGTATAAGTTTTATACTACAAAAATAAACCTGATTAGAAAGATTCTTCAGCTTGCCGAAGCCAACGTGCCGGACGATGTCCG
>CAZYHY010000073.1:0-4401 GCA_964647635.1 uncultured Nitrosomonas sp. | reverse complement strand
TATAGTGTCCATAACAGAGCTTAACAACCTGTCCAATTTTGCGGTACCACTTCAATCTCGCAATCACACTTGAAAATAGGGGCATGTCAAAATCTTAGGCCTCCTAACTTACTGGATTCTGTGACAATTTACTCCAAGAATCCTATTTAGATTCAGGTCGATTTGAGATTTATCAATATTTAACGACAATCTCCATTCGGAAAAATTTTTTCTGCTATTCTAAGCGGGCAAAAAGAGCTTTTTGTGTGTCAATTAAAATGGAAATGGAGAGGAATATGTTCAAGAAGTCAGTCAGTGCGCTAGCACTAGTTATTGCAATGTTTTTCGCTTCAAGCCATGTTTTCGCAGCTTGTAGTTTGGAAACTGAGAAAGATGGAAAAAGCGCCTGTGGTGCTAATCAAGTCTGTTATTTGGTTGAAGGAGCTTGTATTGATAAAAAGAGCCTCCCAGCTGGAAAAGCATGTAAAAAATCGGGTGTTTGTCAGAACTCATGCGTGACAGCGGATGGCAAAGAAACTAAGGAAGATGGTTCCGAAGCAGGAATGTGTAATTAGTCTTTAAAATACTAACCTAAGCCAGAAATCGGCTTAGGTGGTTTAGGCGGTCGTAACATTATCAGGCGATAGTCCAATCAGGCTGGAATCCTGTCTCAATGATCTGTTAATCTTCTGTACTATTTTTTAATTATCGTACGGGCCTTCGTGTTTCTCGGAACCAAGCCCGATATTGCTCCATTTTTGCACGCTGTGCTGCGGGTGCTTGGCGGCGGCAAGTGGCGTATTCCTCCGTATCCGGTTTTGCGCCCCAGCGAATTTCGGCGCAGTCGTTAGGATTATAAGCCATTTCATAGGCCGACTTCCGTGCCAATACCTCGGCGACTGAAAGCATCCACGGACTGCCGTCCGTGCGAGTATAGCGGATGCTGTGCTCCTGGATGCGCTGTGCGTGGTATTGTTCAATCTCGGCTTTGGTGGCTTCTGGATTCTTGTTATTCATGACGAATAACTCGGGGTGGCGCACAATTTTTTCGGGCAGGTCGCTCAGTACATTAATGGCGATGAGAAGGCGCATATCGCGGGAAGGCGTGGAATAATCCTCCCACGGGCCGACGGTCTGAAAAATCGCTGCACCGCTAGGCATCGAGATGACGCTGCGTGGATTCTTGCGAAAATACGCTTCGCCGTTGTTCACCGAGTTGATGCGGGTTTCGATTTGCTCCACCAGCGCGGCTAGGGTGGCTTCGTAAATTTGCCTGGGATCAAGCCCGTCAGGATTGATGAGCTGGGCCAGTTTGGCGTAAAAATCATCGGGAGAGAGTTGATCTTGCTCCAAAGAAAACAGTGCGAAGCCAGATTGGTTGATCAGCTCATCGTTGGAAAACATGCGCCATTTGCCTGAAGACGTGCGCGTCAAAGGTCGGAAAGCTTTGAAGCCCGGCCCGGCGCTTGCGGTATTTGCAAACAGCAGAGTGCCTTCCCAAACCCGCTTGCGGGCGACCGAGTTGTCCGGTTGCGCATCGACGGCCAATAACATGCCAGGATGTGCAATCGTCTGTGGTACCCACTCAACCAACACTAACACATGACCATAAGGATCGGCATAGACCGTTCCGGGCCACAGCGTTTCGCGGTTGAGCGGGACGGGATACAAATCGGTGAATTCATCTTCAAGCCCAGTGCGTAATGAACCGGAATGGACGGTATCCGCCAGCTGTCTGCTGAATTTTCTAAAATTGGCTTGTGAGCTGATGCCTTGGGTAAATTCAGTCATGATAGTGGCTGTACCGCAACGCGGCGGTGCCTTGGCCGAGCCGCGTCCGCAGGCGCGAAAAGCGACTGGCAATCCGATTTTCCAAGCAAAATAAGCGCGCAACGTGTAGGGCAGGTCGGCGCAATCAGGGGTTAGCGGCAGGTTTTTGTCTTCGGTGATGCCGAGATGGTTGTGCAAAAAGTTGCGTTCGGTGTTGCGTAGCACCGGCTCCAGCGAAGGGAAACTGAGATTCTCTCCGGGGGGCGCGCCAAACAACGCTTCGATCCAGGCGGAATAGAAAGCTTCGGTGGCAAGATTCCACGCTCTGGGGCTTTCTCGTTTGCTGGATTCACCCAAGATCAATGGATAACAGGCGATAGGTTTGCCATCCCGGTGCGCCATCACTCGATATTGCCCCGCGGCGAGTTTTTCCAATGCAGTAGTGCTAAGGCTCCAAGGCGGACCACCGCGATGGCGGGATTGCAGCGGTATGCGGCGAGCTTGACTGTCGAGCACGGTCAATTCCGTGATGGGGCCATCGGTGGCAACCGCCATGATCTTGATCGGTGCATCGGCTGTGGGATTGATGGGCGAGATCCAGATATGCGTCTCGTCGCCTTGTTCGCACGCATAATCCTCGGCCAGTGCTACCGAAATGCTGCACCATGCCAGCAAATATATGAAGAAACAGTTTACGGATTGGATTGGGAAACCCGGAAAATAGTCTGGATTCGGCTTGACTGTTATCATTCGTGCACTCCTTCAAGGTACTTTTCCCGTAAGACATGAGCGTATATCTTTCAACGGAATTTTCATTGCTTACGAAATGAGTTATCTCAAAGTCTAGGAAAATTTCAGGACTGAGTAAAGCTAAACATTCAATTTATCTCTAAGGCGTAAGCCTCGGAGTCTCCTTTCAAGATTTGCAGCTTAAATAAGTTAAAAAAGGTCGATAAAAACCACTTGGGAAGCGCTATTTTCTCGTTGCCAAGGGAGAAAAGAATGGGCCGAACAAAAATAACGCGCTTTAGTGCATTTTGGCGGGTGGTCGAACTAGAATTTTGAAATGATTAATCATTTTTTGACAACAAATGTGCACAGTATCCGCAAAAAGGGGCAGTAGAGAGCTCCTCGGGCATAATTCTCGAACTACACCGATGGCATATGTGTTCTGACGTATACCCACAGGAGACACAAATACCTCGTTCGTACAGATAATTGCCGCCACATTCGGGGCAATCTGCTAACGGAGATTCTGCTCCGTCAGTGTGCGATAAATAAACATCCCAACTATAGTGTTCCAAGATAGCCTCGGCTACCAGCTCTTCATAAGGAAGCTTTTTTTCACAAGACTTGCATATATAATCGACGCTTGTCGCATCGACTCCATGAATAGGGGAAAAGATCAAATCGGAACCGCATTTATCGCAGGAATATTTCTCAAATGCGGTAAGAATTTCATCATCAAAATACTTAAGAGATTGAAGTGATGCAAGGCACTCTGCCTTCTCCCTCTCATACACCTCGTTTACTTCAATCAATACAGTCCATGCCGCAGCTCCTAACAATTCCTTAGGATCTGCATTGAGGTGCTTTCTGATGAAGTCGTTAATGATTACAAAAGAGTTTGAGAGCATCACTCTAATGGTTTCGTGTGTCTGAGTAGTAAAATAATGCTCGATATCGTTCCTGAAATCGTTAATCTTATCTATTCGTTGCCACTCGACATCTATGTTTAGCGACTTGAATCGATCCTTAATACCTTGTACGTCAACTGTCTTACTACCTTGCCCCTTCCATTCCAAATGGTTGTTTTTGTCAAAAACAGGCAGAACCTTACTTTTTATTAGAGCCTCGTCAGAATTTGGGGTGCTCAGAATACTCAGTTTGTGCTTAAACAAAAGCAAAATTCCTGCGAATACATTTCTTGTGCAAGAAATAATTCTTCGTTGATCAGATGAGGAATAATCTTCGAGCCCGACAGCTATTGAATCGATAGCATTTTTTAAAATACTCATAAGGATTTTGGAGCTAGTTGCGAATTGTAAACTGCATTATTTTACCAGTTTGAACTCGCTAGAAAACCAAGTATCTGTCCCCTTATTTTAAGCGAAGCAAAAAAATGTTTCCCTTTTTGTTCTGGATTGGTGATGTCTCAAAAAACGCAACGAGGACATGCTATGCTACAAAAACTAAGAGATTTGATTTTATTGACATTTTGGCGGCGGTGTCATTCACATTCATGCAATAACTATATGTAATTAAATGTGATTATTTTTATGATTGGAAGAGTTACTACGTTTCTTACCACATTTTTTTAATCGCTGCCCGGTTTTTAGGCAGTGTTTCTGCATAGTTTTTAATCAACCTGAAGGTATACCCCCCCTCCAAAACTCCCGCACACAAAAATCTGACTAAGCGAACGGTCTATAAGGAATAGGCCGTAGACTTTTGACCTACCCCCGGTATGAACTGGCAACAGGTAAACAAGACACGTCAGTTCTCGCTCATGCCAGCGAGCAAGCTTCTGAGTTTGCTTTCTTGCACGTTAATTTCCGATAGAATACTTTCTTCCGTACCGTAAATATCGAACACGTGCAGTTTTAATCTGTAATCTTCAGCTATTCTTTCTAGTCTGGTTAGTCTTTCGTT
>CAZYHY010000072.1:0-4460 GCA_964647635.1 uncultured Nitrosomonas sp. | reverse complement strand
TATGATCAGTTGAAACTGGGTATGTAGGTGCCGCTTCAGCGGCTCGCAAACAGCCTCTTTGAGGGGCTCCAGCGATAAGCCTCCGGCTCTGCCGGAGGTAATTTAACTCCGATGACACCTTTTTGCGGTTCGCAAGAACCAGCATTCTTGATTCTTGACCTCGTACCATTTTTGCTGCTACGAATAGCTGCATTTTATGAATGCTGTGGCTTTTGTCACATCTGCAAATATGGTGCAAGGTTATTCTGTGTGCGTATGTGTGATTGTTTGGTTCGATTTATTTTATTTATTCAATTGGAGAAAGAAAAACCATGACATTCTCAACAAATAACAGTGACGAATCTCTGGCTACTGCGGAGTTTCCATTTATCGGAAATTTTCATAAGACATTGCCGCATAATCAGTTTGGTGAAGTCGATCCATCCGCTTATCGCAAATTTAAAGGTACTTGTCTTGAGGTCGAGGCAGGTGCCCCGGTAACTTTTGAAGATGTTCCCGCTGGACCTTTAGTGCCAGGTTTTGATCCACACAGTGATCCTGATGCGATTAAGACAGTTGCAAAATTCACTAACCCACTCGCTGGGGCGGCATCCGAGGAGCATGGACTCGATCCAAAAGGTCTCGAAATGCTACCTGCGCCTGAGATTCTTTCTGCAAGCACTGCTGCAGAAATGACCGAATTATACTGGATGGCACTTTTACGCGATGTGCCTTTGGCCTCTTTTGGGACGGATTCGTCTGTCAAGGCTGCTGTGAAGGAGTTGAATACAGCTTTTAAGCATGCATTATCGTCAGACATGACACCGGGTCGATTGCGGCTAGGTTTGGATTTGCCGCAGAATAATAGTGGTGCACTAGATCTTAATCTGCAAACTTTATTTCGTAATGGATTATACGACGAAGAGTATGGGCCGTTGGTTAGTCAGTTCTTTCTTCGTCGAATTCCATATGGTGTTCAATCCATTGATCAAAAACTGGTACCTTATCTCAGAGAAAAAGATTTTCTGACCAATTATGACGATTGGTTACGCGCACAGAATACGGGTAAAGATAAATTTGGCCGTGATTACGGCACCTGTAACTATTACGGCGATCAACTAGCAAAGCGAGAGACTTATTACCCCGACGAGGTTACTCGCCGCTATATTTCAACCATGCGCGACTTCGCTCGGTTTGTAAATAGGGATGCATTGCATCAGGCTTACTTTAATGCAGCGTTATTTCTAGATGCAATAGGCGCACCACTTGATAGCGGCAATCCCTATAGAGGAAATCTATATGCTCGGGAGGGCGGTTTTGCAACGCTAGGTGGACCTGACTTGCTGACATTGGTATCGGAAGTCGCCAGCCGTGCATTAAAGGTGGTTTGGCGGCAGAAATGGATGGTGCACCGCCGTGCCCGACCGGAAGTTTATGGTGGTCTTGCTCACATGCAGTTTATTGGGATTAATTGCGAACATCGTTGCGAGCATCGAGAATATGGTTTACCGGCATGGGTTGCTGATACTGAGGCCGCTAAGCGGATCAGAGCACATAATACAGCACAAAACAAAGGAGAGGAGACGTTATTTCTGCCAATGGCATTTTCGGCTGGTTCGCCCAGTCATCCAGCGTACGGTGCAGGTCATGCTACGGTAGCAGGTGCCTGTGTCACGGTGTTGAAAGCATGGTTCGATGAGGGTGCGAAATTGGGAGACCTGATTACTAAAGCTCAAGCCAATAATCGAAAAAAGGATCCGGGTACCTTGCAAGGGTTATTGCAGCCTGGCGCACACAATGCCGGGGAAAATTTTGAGAAACCTCAGCCTTACACTGGCGCTGACGCAGATCAGATGACGGTCGGCGGAGAGTTAAACAAAATTGCAAGCAATGTGGCAATGGGGCGCTGTATGGGCGGCGTGCATTGGCGTACTGATAATACGAGGAGCTTACGTTTAGGTGAACAGGTTGCGATCGAAATCCTGAGAAAACGTACTGTGGAATATGCGGAGCGGCCAGTTTCGTTTACATTCCGCTCATTCGATAGGAAACTGATCCATATTACCCAAGGTCAGGTTGTGCATATATAAACTATCAAGGTTCCAGACTAGCAAGCATAATCAGCTAGTCTGGTCGTCATTGAAGTAACCAGCACGGCGGCAATTTGGGATGACGTCAGGAATCCCAACATCATGTAATCTGCCGTTTTTTTAAATCCAGTATCTTAAATTTTGACGGATAAGATGCTAAAAGAAACATCACAATTTCTGTCAGTTATTCAATCCCTTGTGATCTCAAATAGTCCTCATAATTACCTTTAAAGTCATTAATTCCGTCCGGTTTCATTTCAAGAATTCGTGTGGCGAGTGAAGAAACGAATTCCCGGTCATGGGAAATGAAAATTAAAGTGCCGGTAAATTTCTCCAGTGCGCTGTTCAATGATTCGATCGATTCCATATCCAGGTGATTGGTTGGTTCATCCATCAGTAAAATATTCGGTTTCTGCAGAATCAGCTTGCCAAATAGCATGCGGCCTTGTTCTCCGCCGGAAATCACGCGCGTGGATTTTTTGACGTCATCGCCTGAGAACAATAACCGGCCGAGTGTGCCGCGTATCGTTTGATCGTCATCACTGCCTTGTCGCCACTGATCCATCCATTCGGTCAATGACAATTCTTCCTCAAAATCATCCGCGTGATCTTGTGGAAAATAACCGGGGCGCGCCTTATCGGGCCATTTTATTTCACCGGCATCCGCTATTAGATTACCCGTAAGGCAACGCAGCAGCGTGGTTTTTCCGATACCGTTGGGGCCGATGATGGCGACTTTCTCGCCGGCTTCGATGTCGATACTTAAATCATTAAATAAAGGTTTGTCCAATCCAAGGAAGCTCTTGCTGATCGATTTGATGGAAACCGCCAGCCGATGCAGTTTATCCCTGTCATCCACTTCAAAGCGGATAAACGGATACTGGCGGCTGGAGGGTTTGACATCTTCCAGTTTGATTTTCTCGATTTGCCGCGCACGGCTGGTTGCCTGTCGGGCTTTCGATGCGTTGGCAGAGAAGCGACTGACAAAAGATTGCAAGTCGGCAATCTGGGTCTTTTTCTTGGCGTTATTGGCCAGCATGCGCTCGCGCACCTGGGTCGAAGCGGTCATGTAGTCATCGTAATTGCCGGGGTAGATGCGCAGTTCACCGTAATCCAGATCAGCCATATGCGTGCACACGCTGTTCAGAAAATGGCGATCGTGGGAGATGATGATGATGGTATTTTTGCTGGCATTGATGACATCTTCCAACCAGCGGATGGTATTGATATCGAGGTTATTGGTCGGTTCATCCAGTAATAAGATTTCCGGATTGGAAAATAACGCCTGTGCCAACAATACGCGCAACTTGTATCCCGGCGCAATCGCGCTCATCAATCCTTGATGCTGATCCGAAGGAATGCCTACTCCAAGCAACAGCTCTCCGGCGCGCGCTTCGGCGGAGTATCCATCGAGTTCGGCAAACTGAGACTCCAGTTCGGCGGCATGCATATAATCTGCTTCGGTGGCATCCGGGTTGGCATAAATGGCGTCACGCTCCTGTTTGATTTGCCATAATTCTGCGTGCCCCATCATGACTGTATCAATGACTAGGCAATCTTCAAAAGCGAATTGATCCTGGCGCAGCTTGCCCACCCGTTCGCCGCTGTCAACCGCGACATTACCGGCAGTGGGTTCAAGATCCCGGCCGAGAATCTTCATGAACGTCGACTTGCCGCAGCCATTCGCGCCAATCAAACCGTAGCGATTACCACCGCCAAATTTTACGGAAACATTTTCAAACAGCGGCTTGGCGCCGAATTGCATGGTGATATTGGCGGTTGTAATCAAAGTAAATACCTGCGGATGACTGTGTTGTAAGAAAGGGGCGCATATTCTAAACGTTTTTCAATGGATTTGCTGGGTTATGCTACAGACTCGGTGATTCGTTGCACGGAACGGCGGTTGATGGGTATGCTTCGCAAGTATTGAATTTTAGGACGTGAATCTAATACTTTCTTGCGATGAAACTTGAAGCAGCGTAATCCTGTGAAAAATAAGGAGATAGAATGAATACTATGGGATTGCTATTGAAGGTGTCTTAGATTTTGTGTAAACGGTGTTTAGTAAAGTTGTGGCATTCTTTCTTTAAATTGAATAGTAAACCTGTTTAGAGCGGGCTTCCAATCTTTTAGCGGCATAGGCCATTTTTTGGCGATATTGTTGAGTGCCAAATAGAACAATTTGATGACGGCTTCATCGTTAGGGAACGATCCCCGGTTTTTGCTGACTTTGCGCAGGCTCATATTGACTGATTCAATCGCATTGGTTGTGTAAATGATGCGACGTATCTCAGGCGGGTAGTCAAAGAACGGAATGATGCGTTGCCAATGATTGGGGGGGTGTAAATAATTTTGTGTAAATGGTCATTTAGCAGGAAACTGCTTATATAC
>CAZYHY010000071.1:0-4582 GCA_964647635.1 uncultured Nitrosomonas sp. | reverse complement strand
CCTTTTACAACCAGCATGTAGCCTCACCATTTTTTCGATGTCAACAGTCTACACGGAAGGTATCGATGATTTCGCTTAATGCAACAGAACCCTCAATGAGCAGCTTTAAACTCACCGGCATAGTGCGGTATACCATTTTCATCTAATTTTGCGCTATGAATTTTCCAGGTAATTTGCATATCAGGAGAAAAAACTAATTCCAAGACCCACCCCGTCGTTGCATCGCCTTCTGCAAAGCCGTTAAAAATAAAATTACCCAGGCTATAAAATATCGGTTTTCCTTTGTACCATTCGATGTTCTGCGTCACGTGCGGATGACCTCCCACGACGGCGTCCGCGCCGGCATCGATCATCAAACGAGCCAATTTACTCTGACGCGACGATGCCTTTTTTTCACGCTCCCAACCCCAGTGCGGATAAACAATGACGATATCGGCCTTGTAGTGAGTCCTGGCACGCTGAATATCATATGACACGTAATCATCATCGCTCCATGCGATCCCGGCGCGATCATCCAATGCTTCAAAACTTCTAGGAAGAAATTCGTTATAACCGAGAATTGCAATTTTCCTGCCTTTGATTTCGATCAGCAGTGGCTCATGCGCTGAGCGGATATCGCGACCACCGCCGAAATAAGCTACGCCACCACGATCCAACAAATCCAGCATATCCGAGAAAGCCAACGGCCCGTAGTCGCCGCTGTGATTATTAGCCAGTGACAACGCACTAAAATATTTTTTCAACAGCGGGATCACTCTGGGATGCGCTCGGAATGTGTATGGCTTCGCTTCCGGAACGCCTTGCTCGCTGATCACACACTCGAGGTTGCCAATTTTAATATCTGCGCTTTCAAATAGCCCATCAAATGCAGTCAATGGATTATGTCCTTTCCTGATCCTCTCTCCAGGTATTTCATCCAGCATGATATCGCCGACAAAAAGCATTCGAATCGTTCGTTCCTGCGAATAGGCAGTACTACTAAACAGCACCAGCAATAAACAAATGTACAATGTTTTTATCATCATAAGTTACCTATCAGCGGCAAAGTGACCGACATTGAAACAACAATTCACGCTCCATTTCGAATGAATAAACTTTATTTAACCCAAACCCTTGCTCATATTGACCACACGCGGTCTTATCCACACGATACTCGGCGGCGTGTAATAAAACGTAACGATCTTTGGCGTAGTGATAAACAAAAGTTTTCAATTTATTTGCGCCCAGTAAATAATGCGCTGAGAACCTGAAATCTCCCGGCAAATCAATCTTGGTTGTCTCGTAGGGATCAAAACTGGCGACTGGCTTCAGCGATGTCACTGCGCTTGCATATTCAACTTCGCAAATCAGATCAATCGCATAAACCGTCGCGGAAGAAACACACAAAAGCACCAGAACAATAATATTAATCATGAGAATTCAGTATCCTAGTTTACTAGCAAGCTAATTTCAAAAGCACAGCAGACAGCCATATGTTATTAATATGCGCCGCGCTTCAAGCACTTTCTCCAGCACTGCAATTATGCTATAACCGCAAGAAAAATTTCACTTATTTGTGGATCGTACTTACCATCCTTACTGACAATGACAGGAGATACTTTCATGAATTGTAACCCCGTTGGATGGTTTGAAGTTTACGTGCAAGACATGGATCGAGCCAAGCGTTTTTATGAATCGGTTTTCCAGGTTAAGCTGGAGCGCCTGAATAGTCCCGCAGAAATGGGCATAGAGCTGTGGAGTTTTCCGATGATCAACGATCAAATGGGCGCATCTGGCGCATTGGTCAAGATGGTGGATGGTCCGTCCGGTGGAAATGTCGTATTGGTATATTTTACCTGCGTAGATTGCGCTGCCGAGGCAGCTCGCGCCACTGCTTCCGGCGGACAGATAGTGCGCGAAAAAATGTCCATTGGACCCTATGGTTTTATCGCTTTGATTCGAGATACTGAGGGTAATATGGTTGGTCTGCACTCCATGCAATAGCACAGATAACGCTTCAATTCGTCGCATGAAAACACCCCCACTGCACGTAAATGGGGAATTAACAGGCCGCTGAGAAACGTTTCTAAGGTAACCGATACTAGGCAAAAACACAGTTTATGTGTAATCAATCGGCGTTCTGGGCCTGTTTCTAACACCGCAGTGGCAATGCAGATAGTTTCTCAGCGTCTGTAAGCTGCTATTTGTTACGAATCCCGCCACGGTTGCGTTCCAGCACTTTCGCAATCGCCTTAATGTCCGCCTGATTCACACCGGCAAGCGCAGCCTGCTCGCCAACAATGTCAATAAACTTTGTGATGGCTTGGTCGGGAATATTCCGCCCCCGATGGATTTTTGCCATAGAACTACGGCATCGATGCCCCGACTCGAGCACTGCGCCGCCATGTCGGGACGAACCGCCCAAATCATGATCGAGCATCATAGCCAAGCAGCGCTCAATATCATCCGGTGTCGTCGTCAAATTACCAAAGAATGATGCAATTTCACTATCGGCAAGCAAAGCAGGTACTGCGAAGTTATGCAAAAACGCAAGAATCCCATGGTACCCCCCTAGCCTGGCCGCAACCGTATCGCTTTCGATGACTAAACGTAGATCCGCTTCACCATCTTCGCGGTGTTTATTTTCGTTGACCGCTGTCTGCTGCTCTATCGATTTACCTGAATCAGCAAATGCTGAGTTCATTCCGTCGACTGCGACCAATCCGCAGATGAGTGCAATCAGAAGATATTTCGCCCAACTGGATGTATCTTGATTCGATTGTTTTATGATCATGACTGATTCTCCTGTCAATTAATTTCAATTTATTTTCCCCAGAACAGCGACCGGCTTTCACTGGGAACTTATGAAGTTTGCTGAAAAAAATACTTTCTTCAGGTCACTCCATTGCTTAATACGCAGATGTTTGAAATTCGGATGCAGAAAAACAGAAGATGATTGAAATTTTTTGCTACCCACTACGAATACGAGCGTGAAAAACCATCAATTCATACCATGCAGAATCAGCGGTCAAGGGTTAATAGGTGAAATCCACTTGATTCAAAGACAATTCAATATCTACAGCGCATTATCATAGTCCTACTCTGAAATTCACTACTGTTTTGCAACAGCGCCGATAATCTTAAGGTTTCTTACATCCCAGATAAAACCCGACATCTCTGCATGGTTGATATTAATAAAATTACATGGATAATCAATTAGGTGCAATCGAATGCGGATAGTATTTTAGTTACTTAATTTTTTCTTCATTGAAGAAGGATAATAAAGCCCGCTGCCGCAAGCAGCGAGGAATTAAACCCGGAAGAGATTAAAGGTAAATAAATTTGCTTCGCGCGCCCTGCACCTATTCTCATGGGGAATCGCCAGCTGAATCAATAATGTAAATTTTTTTACCATCTTTTTAAAAAGAAAATCTTATGTGATGCATTTGTAATGCATTTACTGACACTTATGATGGATAGAGCTTGTGTGTACGACTTTACCATAGATGTTTTGTTGTTAGTAACGTGGAGTAATGTAGTGGTTTGTTCACTCGTAAGCGATTAAGCAGTCACATATCATTAAGGAGATGGCCATGAAAAAAAATTATTTAATTTTAGTAAGCTGCCTGATTGGAGGTTTGATAGGTGTAATGGAAGTATCCGCCAATACCATTGGCCCAAAACCTATCATGCTTACCGATATTTCTAAAGGAACTATATATGCATCCCCTAGCGGAACTGGGGATACCTGCTCGAAACAATCGCCTTGTAATATATCGCAAGCTATAAGTATAGCGAAAAAAGGAGCTGTGGTTTTTTTGCGTGGAGGCACCTATTTCGTAACTGAAACTATTTATTTTGGAAAGCTACACCAAGGTGATGCATCAGCGCCTATCATTTTTGAGAGCTATCCTGGTGAAACGGCGGTCTTTGACGGTACTCAGCTCGTACAAGGAGCTGAGGCTGCGATTCGTATTCATACGCTGGGGGCATTTATACAGTTACGCGGTATCGAAGTTAAAAATTCGCCGAAGCAAGGGATTATTATAAATGGTTCGGATAATGTACTAGACGGCATACATTCTCATCATAACGGTTTATCGGGTATTCAAATATATGCTGGGGCTCGGAATATCATTCGTAATAGTATTTTTCACGATAATTCTGATACAGGTAATCCTCCTGCGAGTGGCAGCGATGCAGATGGCATTGGCATTTCAAGTGGCACGGACAATCGTATTGAGAATTGCCTAGTTTACAACAACTCCGACGATGGCATTGATTTGTGGCTATCCATCAACAGTTATGTCGGTTATAGTATTTCGCATTCTAACGGAATTGGTAATGGGGATGGCGTGGGCATAAAAGCCGGTGGTGAAACTTCTAATCATGTAACTTCAGGCGCGGATGCAACGGTTGAACATAATTTATCCTATTCCAATAAAGCTGCTGGAATTACTTACAATCTAGGCAAGCGTGTCGAATTCATCAATAACACCACCTGGAATAATCCGTTTGGTTATGACCTTGGGGACGATACTATTGCTACTATTGATCCGGAACGAATTATCCGTGAACTTTAAGGGGCGAAATGTGTCATATT
>CAZYHY010000070.1:0-4831 GCA_964647635.1 uncultured Nitrosomonas sp. | reverse complement strand
TGATTTAATCAAGCTGGAAGCTATATGTGACAATACTTTCAACCAATTCTGGCTAATTTATTAAAATCTCACCTGATTGCTGATGCCATAAATCTTTCCAAAAGCCTTAATCTATGGGATTCTTGAGCGATTTAGGTGACTTCAACTGAGAATTTAGGATAATGGGAGCATGGCCTTTAGTTGCACTCTTGAACACGAGCCACTTCACAAACTGAGTAATGGAGAAATAAAATGAACAAACTGTTTATTGCATCTTTCTTGCTAGCTTTATTTATTGCAACACCTATTCATGCGGTAGAAAAAGCGGATGAGCAGCGTCTTGATGAAGTTGCTGAACGTGGTTCTCATGTAATGCCATTTGACCTGGAAAAAACAACGCATACTTTTTCCAAAACAGACACTGGGGGAATTCAGCAGGTCATTGCGAAGGATAAATCTGATACTGAACAAATCAACTTGATACGATCACATTTATCTGCCATTACTAAAGAATTTAAACAAGGCAATTTTTCAAATCCGGAAAAAATTCACGGTGCGACGATGCCTGGATTGTCAGAACTGAAAGCAGCTAAATCTGGCCAAATTAAAATTGTGTATAAAGAATTGCCAGACGGAGCAGAAGTTATTTATTCTACTCATATTGAAAAGCTTAAACTTGCAATTCACCAGTGGTTTGATGCCCAGTTAAGTGATCATGCCCGCCACGCCATACCAGGGAATCATGATTCCAGTCATCATCACCATGAGTAATTAACAAAGATGGACTAAATCCGAAGAATATATGCGACACTGGATTTTATTAATACCGATTGTGCTTCTAGGAGGTTGCATCACATCGCAGCCGCTCACGCCATTACCGCCAGAGCTTCAATATGTTGCTCCAACTGGCCAGGAAAACTCGCTTGCCACATTGATTGGCTCCCATGAAAAAGCCACGCCAATTGACGATTTCATAACATATATCTTGGCTGTCGATGGCAAACGGGTGATATCGGGTCTGGAAAATTGGGATACAGCGCTTCCAATTCAGCCTGGTTCACGCACCATCACTGTCGCTTTTAAGCGTGATCCGCTCAACGCACAAGCAGATTTGCAATTGCAGGCAGCCGCTGGTGGCAAATATCAAATCCAGCTTTCTACCGATGCCTATTTTTTGGGAGCTGACACTTACTGTGATTTCTGGATCATCGACATGGCTACGAAAAAACCGGTAACGGGAATTAAGCGAGGAACTATCACAAACAGTATTAGGTATATCCCTCAAATAGATTAATGGATTTATAAATTATGTTCAGACTTTTGCTAATCTCGATTGTGCTTCTAAGTGGCTGTACCACAACGCCGCAACCCATTCCAGCAGAACTTCAATACGTTCCTCCGGCTGGTCAAGAAGGCTCACTTGCAAACCTGATTGGCTCTAAACAGAAAGGCGCATTACCCGATAACGAACGTACAGCATATGTTTTAGCTGTTGATGGTAAGCGAGTGATGTCAGGACAACGTGGTTGGAATTCAGCACTACCGATACAACCAGGACAGCGTAGCGTCACGGTTGCCTTTCAAGGTGGAGCATTCCACACACAGGTAGACTTGCAAATGCAGGCTGTGGCCGGTGGTAGCTACCAAATCCAATTTTCTACCGATGTACAGTTATTTGGAGCAAACACCTATTGTGACTTATGGATTATAGATACTGCTACGCAAAAACCTGTGTCGGGGATTGGTTGCGGAAATTTAGTAAATCCTAATGAGTGATAACTACCCTGGTGATAAAAATTAGCTTAGTAGAGGTATTATATAAAATGAATAGCCAAAGATAAATAAATCAATTTATGCCTCTAAACTAAGAAAACTATTTATATTTGGTTTCCGTTTGAACGAATAAAGTCATTAAGATTCATTTTTTTCATACAAATTTGATGAATCTTCCTAAGCTTCACACATTCTACTGAGAACTTGTTCGCCACACGTTAAACTTGCTGATGGCAAATAAGCAAAATATTACTACCGCATTCTAAAGACCGCTGTATGGATTCGTGGTAAACCACCCCGAACGAGTTTAAACAGCAAATAGAGATTCACCCGCGCCTAAGTATGCTTATGACGATGACGACTACATCCGCATCCAGGTATGTGTACGTGATTTATCGGATCGGTTTTTGGCTGAAGTGAACGTATTGCCAGATCACGGCCACGCGCCATATTGCCATGCGTCGCAGGAGCAGAAAGAATAACCTTTTCTGTCGCACTCCCGCATGCCGGACAATTTGGATTGGGCGCATTGATTGAATGGCGTGTCTCGAATTGTAGTTTGCACTGTGTGCACAAGTAATCATAAGTTGGCATTTAGAATCTCTATCCATTAATCAATGGCATTTCTCAGAAATGTTATGACGCGACCACTTGGCACAACAAGTGATCACGTTTCCAGGTTTTTCTCTTGAACTTAGCTCCAACGAGGTGGTTGCTTCACTTTGACGCCGAATTGAGCTGAGGTGACATCGGTTCTAGCTCGTTTTTCAGCGTCTCGTGTCGGTGCTCGCAGCCGGCGAGTCTCAACTTCCCAAACCCATCCGCTGATAACCACATCCTTGGGAATGAGTGGGTGATTTTTAAATGCTTCTATTGTCTTCATGCACGTTTCATCCACGTCATCCATCATTCCGATCCACTTAGCAAAAGCGCCTTTGTCCAGCTTTAATTCGGGCAATGTCGGGTCCATGGCGATATTGTCGGTGTCGATCCCTTTGTCACGTAACATTTTTTCAAGATCGGTCGCATTGACAGACAGCATACCGCATTGCGTATGTTGTACGATGACGATTTCCTTTGTGCCAAAGAAGTTGCAAGTCAGCATCGCTGAGCGAATTGCATCATCGGTAACGATACCTCCGGCATTACGGAAGCAATGCGCATCTCCACCACCTGCTGGTGTATCTACATGGATACCCAGCGCTTCATCTATCGGTAGACGTTCGTCCATACAGGCAAGCACCCATAACTTGCGATTATTATGTCCATCCTGACCATGACGGCGGCGTTGTGCCCAGAGATCATATGCGGCAACGCGTGTGCCTAGTTCTTCTTTGAGAGTTTTCAATTTGGAGTTCCTCGTTAATGGTTGATTTTAAAGTCCTTAAAGTGATCTACTTTTTTCAGTAGAGCCTGAAGGAATTCATCCCGGATATTTACTCCGCACATCTGATTATTTTTAGATGCAGTGAAATTAAACGCAAATACCATGCCACTAAGATTAAATTTTTTTTCTTATTAATTACAATAGGTTGGTTTATAATTATTGCCACATTAGTGCAGCCATGCTTCAATTAGTGAAGTTTAACTTCACTAATTGATAATCCATGAACAATAATCCGCTTTCTGAATTAACACCGGTCTTTTTTCTACAAACCTTTATTCTTGAGCTGATGCATGCCAGCGAGCAACAAGGACAAAAGCATTGCGAACAGTTGATAGAGCATATAGCCAAAACTGCAGGATGCTTTTTTGAAGAAACTTATCGGGAAAATACTCATAAAAATGAACATCTTGATATTGAAAGCTATACCGAACTCATACTCGGCATCAAAAACAATATCGGTGGTAAATTTTCATTGGCCTCCAGTAATCAGGACTGTATTACAGTTACCAATACCTGCTGTCCTTTCGGCGAGCAAGTTACCAACTTTCCTGAATTATGCAGAATGACTTCCAGCGTATTTGGGGGTATTGCAGCCAGAAACTTTGGCTATGCCAAAGTTGAAATCAAAAAAAGTATAGCCCGCCAGGATGGCAAATGTGAAGTATGTATTTACACCAACCCACATGCAGCAAAAGGGCATGCTGGAATGGAATATACCGATACAACGCCAGTCAAGGAAATTAATGATATAAATGAATTGCAGTGTCGAATTGAGTCAAGCATGCAAAGGCTTTGGCACAAACAAAGCAAGCAAATATCAAAAAAACATCAGTCTCCTGCGATCATTGCAAAGTCACCGATGATGCAAAAAATACTGCAATCAATCGAGGTTATTGCACCTACTCTGGCAACGGTGTTAATACAGGGTCAGACAGGTGTAGGTAAGGAGTTGATAGCTCGCGCCATACATGCGATGAGCGATCGCTGCCATAAGCCATTCGTCACCATTAATTGCGGCGCAATTCCGGAAAGTCTGATTGAAAGCGCCTTGTTTGGACATGAGAAAGGCGCATTTACTGGCGCTATAGAAGTACACCATGGTTATTTTGAGCGAGCCGAAGGCGGCACTCTGTTTCTGGATGAAGTTGACTCATTATCACCAGCAGCACAAACACGATTGCTTCGTGTGATCCAAGAAGCAGAATTGGAAAGAGTTGGCGGAAAACAAACATTGGCAGTTGATGTGAGGATCATCTCAGCAACGAATCAAAATTTGGAAAGTCTCGTTAAACAAGATTTGTTCCGCAATGATCTGTACTACCGCATCAATGTTGTTCGTTTAAGTATCCCCCCCTTGGCCGAACGACCGGAAGATTTACCTTATCTTGTGCAATTGATCATTCAGCGATTGAACAAGAGGTATAACAAAGAAGTTGAATCAGTAAGCCGTGAAGTCATGCAGAAAATCCGCGCCTATCATTGGCCAGGCAACGTCCGTGAGTTAGAAAACATCCTTGAACGCAGCATCCTGTTTGTCAGCGGCAAGAAAATGACTGAATTGGATTTAGAGCTACCAGCTCAAGCAAAAAACGTTGTTGAGTGGAAAAACATAAAAGAACATACTCTTACAAAAATTGAGAAATCATTCCTTGAAACAGCTTTGAAACAGCACCACGGAAATATAAAAAGAGT
>CAZYHY010000069.1:0-5351 GCA_964647635.1 uncultured Nitrosomonas sp. | reverse complement strand
AGCCGGGATGGCGGAATTGGTAGACGCACGGGACTCAAAATCCCGCGAAGGCGACTTCATGGGGGTTCGATTCCCCCTCCCGGCACCACCAAAGAATTTCAGTAAGTCTCGTATCGTATCAAATCCATTGTAATTATTAGGAATTTCAAGAATTGATTGTATCAAGAGATAGCATACCATCTTTTGACATACCGTCAGTTTAACGGCATTTTTGACGATACTTTCTGATACCGTCATGCGAGATACCGTCAAATACTCACCGATACCACGATAAGAAACGCTAAACCACGAGATAAATTTTATAAAGTAAGTGACAGTGGCGGGCTGTATTTACTGGTGAAATCCACTGGCAAATATTGGCGCATGGATTATAGATTCGTGGGCAAGCGTAAAACTTTGACCATTGGTGTCTATCCCACTGTTTCCCTTGTTGCTGCCAGAAAGAAGCGCGATGAAGCGCGTGAATTGCTAGCAAAAGATATTGATCCATCGTTGACCAAAGCCATCAATAAACAAATTGTGCGCACTGCGGCAGAAAATACTTTCAAAGCGGTAGCGCTGGAATGGCACGCAAAAACCAGCAAGACTTGGGCAGAAACAACAGCGACCAATATCAAGCGCTATCTGGAAAAAGATATTTTCCCGTGGCTGGGAAACCGTGTTATCAAAGATATTGCCGCCCCGGAATTGCTGGCTGTGCTGCGCAAAATAGAAAGCCGTGGCGCACATGAAAAAGCGCAGCGTTGCCGTGAATATGCCGGGCGGGTATTTCGCTATGCCATCGCCACCGGGCGCTCTGAACGTGACCCAAGCGGCGATTTGAAAGGCGCATTAACGCCCGTCAAGGTAAAACACCATGCCAGCATTACCGACCCCAAAGCCATAGGCGCATTGCTGCGTTCAATCAATGGATTTAGCGGTTCATACATTACCAAGTGTGCATTACAGCTTGCGCCGTTGGTATTTGTGCGACCCGGTGAATTGCGCCATGCCGAATGGGCTGAAATCGACTTTGATAAGCCAGAATGGCGCATACCTGGTCATAAAATGAAAATGAAAATGAAAGAGCCGCATATCATTCCGCTATCGCCGCAAGCCGTGGAAATACTGCAATCAATCCATCCATTAACCGGCGATGGTCAATATATTTTTCCCAGCATACGCACCGGCGCCCGGCCAATGTCTGAAAATACCATCAATGCAGCCTTGCGGCGCATGGTTTATGAAAAAGATGAGATGACCGGGCACGGTTTCCGCAGCATGGCCAGCACACTGTTACATGAACACGGCTGGCCGCATGAAGCGATTGAACGGCAACTAGCCCATGCAGAACGTAATAAAGTAGTCGCGGCTTATAACTACGCTGAACACTTGCCTAAACGTATAGAAATGATGCGCTGGTGGGCGGATTATTTGGATGAATTGGCAGCCGGTGCCAAAGTAGTTAATTTTCAAAAGACTTCTACGAGTGACACTGACAACTCGGGGTAGCGTCTTACAATAGACGTTTGCTTGATGTGGTTTCGGTTCAGAACGCAGCTAAATCAATAAGATAGAGCGACTGACAGGCACGACCGCTGCCGGTGAAAAAATGCGTCGCTCGGTGCAAGAGCACATCGGAACTTTCTTTGCACAGGTTGAGACGGAAACCGATTCAGGACAATTTACCAATTAGCGACCAGATAGGCGAGTCAAATCTCTACGACTTTCTGTCTGTAGTAGTACCGCACTCTGCCTTCACTTTCATAAGCCTAACCAAAAATGTGTTAACCCAGTTAACAATCAGTTGATACAAGCTAATTTATTAATCGATTGTTGTTTCTGCCCTGCCCCCCTCTCAATCTCTAGGACAATCTTCTGAAAGTACCGATCTTGCCAAATTGTTTAACGCTAACACGAAAAAACACCAAAAAAAGATTAAGAGCGGATAGTACGCCCGGTGTTATAAAAGCCATGTCTGATGATGCTTTGGGATTATTAAGACCATCCTTCTCATTATTGACTTCAATATCGCGGATGATGTGATTCAGCTCGAGAACAGCATAATGACGTCGATAGGCTTGACGACTGGGGCTCTGGCAGCAACCGAATTCTTCGTTGGCGCAGCGGCTCATGATGCGAATGATTCCGTCATCTATAACAGATCACCGGTGCGCTTTTCTATGATAAGGATGGAACGGGGGCTACCAGCGCCGTGCAGATCGCGACGATTGGCACTTCCCCACATCCAGCACTGACATATGCGGATTTCTGGGTGGTCTAGCCAAGATTAGATATGCAGATTTGACGCGTTGACTGATTAAAATGTGTATAGCGCAGATAAGATGAATGCCTCCCCAAAGGAAGGGGCGTTCATCGACAAAAGTAGATAAGCAGTTTCCGGTTAAATGACAACAATATCTGCACTAGTCATCGGCAGACCGATACCAACAGTAGCTATTTGAACTGCGCCGCCCGTGCCACTTCCATTTGAATCGTAATACAACGCACCATTTGCATTGTTGTAGATGACAAAATCATTCGCATCTAATGCACGCGCACCCACTCTGAATTGACTTCCAGGCAGAGTGCCAAGTGTGGTTAACGATTTGAAAATATTATTTTCAAGCTGAATCGAATCATCAATCACGCTAAAGTCGGATAGCTTGTCTATAGAACCTGCGGTATTAAATCTAAAAATATCCTTGCCAGCTCCTCCGACAAGTACATCATTTCCCATTCCACCCTCGAGAATGTCCGAACCGCCTTTGCCGCTCAACAGATTACCGCTGGTATTACCAATGAGCTTATTATTCAGGCCATTACCTTTTCCATTCAATGCGTTAGAAAGCAATGTCAGATTCTCAACATTCGTTGGCAGAGAATATGAAGCCAATCGGCTATTAACCTGGTCAGTACCCGCACTGGAACTCTCAATCACTACATCCCCTGCATTATCGATAAAATATCTATCATTACCCAATCCGCCAGTCATGGTGTCAAGACCACCACCACCATTGAGAGTATCGTTGCCAATATCACCGAAAATTGCATCATCACCATTGCCGCCATTAATGATGTCATTCCCCGCCAGTCCCACCAAATAATCACCCAAAAGTGTGCCGGTAATTGTGTCATTCCCCACGCTGGCATTGCCAACCGTAAGAGTGACAGTCCAGCTGACACTTTCCTCCACTTGATCCAAGTGAGTCCTCACCCAGCCAGTATTGTCATAGGCGCGTGCAGAAATCGTATAAGTACCTATCCCTGCAACAAACTGAGAGATATTAATTGAATTACCGTGCCCTGCTGACTTTCCATTGACTGTCCAGTCAACTGCAATCACGGAATTATCGATAGGCGTTACATAAAGTGTATTGATGTTACTGAGTTGTGCAACATTAGGAAAATAATCGTCCAGTGGATCGACATATTCGTAAAATTTAAGGATGAATTGTTCTCGACTAACAGCGTCAAATGGTTGATTTAAATCTCGCATCTTGGAACTGATCGATGGTCGATAGATACCATTATCAAAGTATCTTCCGCCGTTATAGGCGCCAATTACACCTAAATTCGGATCTGAATAACCCAGCCATGCTTGCCATTTTGATCCTGTTGGGTCTGTAGTTACATTAGCTTCCCATGGTTCGCCGCCCACATAACTGCCTGTGTTGCCACCATACTCGTCTGCCAAAGCAGCAAATGAATGGCCCGCTTCATGAAGTGCAACTTCCTGTGCCAGAGTATTGCCACCAGAAAAAACTGCGTAATGACCTCCCCCTCCTCCATACGTTGCACTGTTCACAGTAACGAAACGCATTTCACCTGTATAGCCTTTGAGTGCTAGAGATTCAGTTAGTACCGCATTGGCCAGATTATCATCAACATAGAGCAAACGGTCAGTAACCCCATCCCAATAATAACTGGCATTCAAGGCTGTATTTACATTGATTCCGGTTCCCGGATTATCGGCGCCAGATTGCTCTGATATCAGATCGATGCGATGGACGTTAAAAAAATTGGCATAGGTTCCAAAAGGCTCTGTCAATGCAGTGTTCCCAAACATATAAGCCAAGTAGCTATCTATTTGTGATGCATAAGTGGAGGCAATTTCAGAGCTCGTGTAGCCATCTCCCATGAAGACAATGTCGATACGGTTAGAACTTTGGCCATTTATGATCAGATCAGTTACGTTCGACATCATCGTTATCCCTTTTATTAAAACGCGGATTCAATTTCGAAGTGCAACGCCTAGCGGTGATTTGGTGTAGCGAACTGCCTCTCCGAAGAATACCTCAAACGGGGTTCTGAATCCAAGCACTTTGCGTGGTCGATGGTTGAGTCTATCCACCGCCCATTGCACTTGTTCTTGGGTAACCTCAACCAATTCCATCCCCTTGGGGAAATACTGTCGCAATAGCCCATTGCTGTTCTCATTCAAGCCACGCTCCCATGAATGGTAGGGGTGGGCGAAATATACATCCCGGGTATAGGCGAGTGGCTGGGTGTTTTCATTTATTTTGCTCCCATAACACCCAAAATGAGCTTGTTGTTATGAACTGAACGCGATCAGTATTCCTCGGGCATGTCAATCGGCATTGAAAACTTTCCACTTATCGAAGCGGGTTTAACGCTTGAGTTATTGCCTAACGATAAAGTTGGCGTTAGACCCCAATCACTTACCTATCAGCAGCGCGACTACATTAGAAATAACAAAACGGAGATCATTCGAGAATTAGAGTTGGAAATGGTTAGAGGGTGGCTTCATAAACTCGGGGAGCCGGAATCAGATCATTTTCTTGTGCTGGATAAATGCAAAGCAGACCCCGAAGCATTAGCCTACTTTGTGAAAATAGCTCGAGGTGAATTCGATGAATAACTCGGATCTTCAATCCATGAGCAAAAAAAGAATTAATTGATCTGGCTAAGGTGGCGGTTAAATTTAAATCGCATCAAATTGGGAAAAGACCGGAATTCTTTCAACGCTATTTAAACGATCTTGTGAAGAGTGGCCACCTCATATCTCTACAACATGAAAGAATTTGTACCGCGCTCTGCAATTCCGTTATCGCTAACACACAATTTTCCGCACGCATGTGAGCGTGTTCGCGAAAGGAGATCATGAAATCAAAGCTACCAAGAGAGATATTAAGCCTAGTTAACCGTAAATCACATGCGGCAGGTATTGCCTATGCTGTCCAGGAAAAGAAACGGTTACTTACTGAACTAGAACAGTTAAGAGCTGAAGGAATGAGCTTGTAAGAGTTACGAAAACATTTAAATGGTACAGGCACTATCTAATTGAATCGCCCCAGGTTCTGTGGAGGCTGTTTGGTTTAAGTAACATTGGCAGAATCCGAGTTGGCTAA
>CAZYHY010000068.1:0-5964 GCA_964647635.1 uncultured Nitrosomonas sp. | reverse complement strand
CTTTGGCTGTTTTATTTCGGCAAAGTGGCAAGCATCCAAGCAGAGTATTTACTTATAAAGGTCGCTCAGTTTCTTGGGCAAATACCAGCGCATGGAGAAATGCTTTGAAACGGGCCGGAATAGATAATTTCAGATGGCATGACCTGCGCCATACATGGGCAAGTTGGTTAGCCCAACAAGGTGCGCCCATGAATGTGTTACAGGAGCTTGGCTGGGAATCGGAAGAGATGGTAGGCGGTATGTTCACCTCTCAAAACCCCAACTTTTACAGCATGCCGAATTGGTTTCAAATGTCTTTATTGGCACAAATTTGACACACCCTAAGAAAAAAGAGGTTAGAGAAAAACTCTAACCTCTTGATTTATTGGTGAGTCTGGCTGGACTCGAACCATCGACCAAGGGATTATGAGCCCCCATAAAATATTATTTACCGGTGTTGATTAGAATTTATTAATCACAAATATTTTATTAAAAACAATAATATCTTAATTTACATATATTATTTGTATTGATTAATATTCTCAAATATTGCTATTATTTCCTTACACCAGCCTTACACGGAACTAATCGTAATGAAATGGGAAAACTTTACAGCTGGCAGGATTGCCGGATTCAAATGCAAACCAGGCACAAAGCAAAGCATCTTTTGGGATGGCAAAACCCCAGGCTTAGGTTTACGAGTAACGGCAAGCAACGCTAAATCTTACATATTCCAAACCGACCTGTACGGCAAAACTATCCGCTTAACCATCGGCGATTCACGTGCTTGGTCTATCAGCGATGCACAAGACGAAGCAACACGCCTTAAGGTCATGACCGATCAGGGCATTGATCCACGACAAGTTAAAGCTGATGAAGCCGCTGCAAAAGAAGCTGCTATCGCTGCCAAGAAAGCACAGGAAGCCCGTGAAACTGCTACAGTAGGCACAGCATGGGATGAATATGTTGTGACCATGAAATCCACATGGGGAAATTTACATTTGCACGACCATGTTCGCGCCATGCAGCAAGGTGGAGAAAAGCGAACCCGCAGCAATAAACTGACTGAATCGGGTACGCTCGTATCACTGGCAGAGATTAGGCTTATTGACCTAACCACTGAGCTAATGACAACCTGGGCAAAGGTAGAGGGAACGAAAAGACCAGCCCGCGCCCGTAATGCCAGGACACTATTGAGCACATTTTTGAATTGGTGCATAGCCCATCCTACTTATGGTTCAATTGTTACAAGCAATCCGGCTCAGAGTAAGGAAGTTAAAAAACATCTGGGCAAAGCTACGCCAAAAAATGACGCATTGCAGCGCGAACAATTATCAGCATGGTTTAAAGCTGTTAAACAAATTCAAAATCCTGTTATATCCGCTTATCTGCAAAGCCTTCTATTAACTGGTGCACGTCCTAATGAAACGGTTTCGATTCGCTGGAAAGATATAGATTTTCAATGGAACAGCATAACCATAAAAGACAAAGTGGAAGGTCTGAGAGTCATTCCATTAACCCCATATGTATCGCATTTGCTGGTCAACTTACCACGCCGCAATGAATGGATTTTCAGTAGCTCTACTTCAGCAAGTGGGCACTTAGTCGAACCACGCATTGCACACGATAAAGCGTGCACTATTGCCGAGTTAGACGTGACCCTGCACGGGTTGAGACGATCATTTGCCAGCTTATGCGAGTGGATAGAAATGCCCGCCGGTATTGCTGCGCAGATACAAGGGCACAAACCACAAGGGGTAAGAGAGAAACATTACATACGCCGACCGCTTGACCTGCTTCGCGTCTGGCACGTTAAAATCGAAATATGGATATTAGAACAAGCCGAAATTAAATTGATGCCAACACAAACAAAGTTACAAGCTGTAAAAATATAAACGTAACTACAAATAATTCTTGACTCTTTGGATAAACGTAACTACATTAATATATGAAAGTGATTTGCGATGCTGCCAAGGATGCAATAAACAAGGAAAAGCATGGCGTATCACTGACTGATGCGGCACTCATTGATTGGGAAGCTGCGTTGATATGGCAAGACACACGACGGGCTTATGGGGAAACCCGCATGATTGCCTTGGCACCGATTAGAGAAAGATTATATTGCGCTGTTTATGTCGACCGTGAAGATAACCGGCGAATAATCAGCTTGCGTAAAGCAAACTATAGAGAGGTAATTCAATATGCAAATCAAGACTAAATCAGGTCGTATTTTGGAACTGCCTTCACCGGAAGAAGACGCACAGATTACAGCAGCCGCGCTCACCGACCCTGATAACCTACCTTTAACTGATGAGGAATTGCAACAATTCCGGCGAACACGCGGAAGGCCGCAAGGGAGTGGAAAAAAAGAACAAGTAACGCTGCGAATAGATACTGAAATACTTGAACAATTCAAAGCTACAGGCAACGGCTGGCAAACTCGCATCAATGATGCACTACGGGATTGGATCAAACGGCACTGATTTAAGAGCAACACGGCCACCTGACGGATTCAGGTTATAGAGCCCGCATACAGATTTAATGTTTAATCACCCCTAGCTCGACGGAGCGAACAGCGGATTCCTTCACCGCCCGGGGTGGTTTTATTGAAGGATGTGCTGAAGAAGGTGGTGCGTTTGGATTATTTACTCTTAAAGCAATTGATAGTACAGGTTAATCATGATCTTAAAGAATTATTGCAGGTAAATTTATTTTCTCTGAAGGCTTTTGGAGAGGGGCAAACTTACTTAAACGGCAGGCCTCTTTCAAAAACAGAGGAAAAACATGATTTTGCATCATCAACGGCTAGAGTTATTTTAGATAACCCGCCCGCTGATTGTTTTCTGACAGCAAGGCAGCATGCAGCCGCCGAGCTTTTATATCACTGGGGCCGTATTTTACGACCTCCGGAACTACAACCAAACCATAATAACTTGCTACGTACTTCGATCAAGAATTACATCGCTCATTTGGGAACAAGTGAAGCCAAGCTATTCCATTCTTTATTGGATGACATTCAGGAACAAGCCAAATCACAAACCAAAACGACAAAACTACAAGAACGTAAAAATGAAATACTGCGAATCATTCGCGATGAATTGAAACTTGACCCGTTAAATCTTCCATCATTTTCTCCAGGCAAACCATGGGTAAAAGCAAAGGTTAAATCAATATTAAAATTACCAACAAAGTTATCAAATGAGTTATTTACAGCTAATAACTTTGACGATGCTTGGGAAAAGTTACGCGAATCCGGGCAGCTTAAAGAAGAAAAATAACCATCCCCCATAAAAAGGTATACCGGGACACTTGCGGGGAGAGATACCCTGTCCGAAATAATGCACGCCTCAACATAAATACGAGGTGAAAAATGCAAGCGTTATCTGATCAATTTCAACCAATCGAACAAATCACACTTACTACAATACCGACTGAGCAAGCGGCTTTTTATCTTAATCGCCAACCTCAAACGCTCAGAATCTGGGCAATGAAAGAAAATGGATTAATCAGACCCATTCGAATCAATGGTCGTTTGGGCTGGCCAGTAAAGGAAATCAAGAAAGTTTTGGGCGTGGAGGTTTAACCATGACCTCACAAATGAAAAACCCCAGCTGGAGGGCTGGGGAAAATGCGCTTAATTCAACAAAATCAAGTGTTAAGTATAACACTTTTGATATTGAGTCTCAATTTCTGGAAGCAATGCAAGCCACTGGTATTCATTATACTGGCGATATCATAGCCGATGGCAAGCTTCACCGCTTTCACATAGAAGGACACAAGCAAGGCAGTAAGAACGGAGCTTATACGCTACACCTTGACGACTGCCCGGCTGGCTGGTTTATGGATTATAAAACCGGCTTTTCACAAACTTGGCGTAGTGGAAACGTTTCCAGTATTTTCTATGGTCTTACTCAACAGATCAAAGAAGCCAAGCAACAGCGTGAATCGGAGATACGCCAAAAACATGCAGAAGCAGCAAAGAAGGCTAATTATATTTGGAGCCAATCCAAGCCAATTGCTAGAAGAGAAAACCATAAATATCTAATCACTAAACAGATTCAGCAGCATAACGCTAGAATTTATCGTGAATCTTTGCTTATCCCAATCCATAACGAATCGGATCAAATGGTTAATCTGCAATTTATTACACCAGAAGGCGGGAAGCGTTTTCTAAGAGGTGCCAGAAAGCGCGGATGCTTTCATATCATTGGTGTTTTATCAGAAAAGATATTGATCTGTGAAGGATTCGCCACGGGTGCAAGTCTTTATGAAGATTCAGCACAGCGCGTTGTAGTGGCTTTTGATGCTGGCAATCTGCTACCGGTTGCAATGAATATCCGTGAGTTATCGCCAAGTACTGAAATTATCATTTGTGGGGACAACGACCTTTCTGGCATAGGGCAATCAAAAGCCAAAGAGGCGGCGCTTGCGATTGGCGGCAAAGTATTGATTCCACCCGTACCCGGTCAAGATTGGAATGATCTAATTGCAGGAGGCCGCCAATATGCTTAATCACGAAATAATTACCGCTTCTAGCGATAAACTCTTTAACGATACTGCACATGTTTCACCATTAAATCTTAATGCCGCAATCGATCTCGAATGGCCAGAACCGCAACCATTAACAGCTAAGTTAGAAAAAGAACCTTATCCAATCGAATCATTGCCGAATGAAATACGTTCAGCCGTGCAAGAGGTTAAAGATTTTGTAAAGGCACCCTTCCCGTTGGTCGCTTCTTCGGCACTTGGCGCATTGTCGCTGACAGTTCAGCCCTATGTAGACGTTGAACGCACTTCAAAACTAACCGGCCCAACAAGTTTGTTTCTTTTGACTATTGCCGATTCGGGCGAGCGCAAAACAACGTGTGACGGTTTCTTTACTAAAGCTTTACGTGACTATGAACAAGAACAAACGGAAGCAATGAAACCCGAATTAGAGCAATACCATGCTGAACTGGATTCATGGAACGCTGAACGGGATGGCCTGCTATCCGCGATTAAAGAAGCCAGTAAAAGAGATAAACCTACCAATCAACTAAAAACCAATCTTGCTGAACTTCAACAGGATAAACCTGAACCGCCAAGAATCCCTAGAATCTTGCTGGGCGATGAAACACCAGAAAATCTAGCGTGGCGACTTGCCAAGGAATGGCCTTCAGCTGGCATCGTATCAAGTGAGGCCGGTTCAGTACTTGGTTCGCATGGCATGGGTAAAGACTCAATTATGCGTAATTTGGCGCTCTACAACGTTTTATGGGATGGCGGCAGTCATTCGATAGGTCGTAGAACTTCAGAATCATTCACCGTTAAAGGCGCACGATTAACGACGGCATTACAGGTACAAGAGACAACACTACGTGAATTCAATGGTAAGGTTGGAATTCTTGCGCGTGGTACTGGGTATTTTGCAAGGTTTTTAGTTGCTTGGCCAGAATCGACACAAGGTACGCGGCAATTTACTGAAGCACCAGAACACTGGCCTAATCTTGTAACATTCAACCGAAGAATCAGTGAAATCTTATCTATACCCGCACCATTGAATATCGATGGATGTTTAGAACCCGCATTATTGAAATTCTCACCTGAAGCAAAAACATTATGGATTGAGTTTTATAACACCATTGAATCAATGTTGGTTAGCGGTAATGAGCTGTATGACGTGCGCGACGTTGCCAGCAAATCAGCAGATAACGCAGCCCGATTAGCGGCGTTATTTCACGTATTCAAGCATGGTATTGGTGGATCAATAGACGCTGATAGTTTTGAAAGCGCCAGCAGCATTGTGGCATGGCATCTACATGAATCCCGCCGTTTCTTTGGTGAGCTTGCCCTACCAGCTGAAACAGCAAACGCTGTACGGTTTAATGATTGGTTAATACAGCATTGCAGGCGGAACAAAACACACTATGTAGCAAAACGATTTGCGCAGCTGTCTCGCGTCAATTATGATGGCCGATTACACGACAATTATGATGGCCGGTTGAG
>CAZYHY010000067.1:0-6569 GCA_964647635.1 uncultured Nitrosomonas sp. | reverse complement strand
TATGCGCCTTATAAGAGAAAAAATCGGGTTTGGCTGAACAATCTTTCTAATTAGGAAATATCTTTAGCTTGTATATGATGCAAATTGCTTTCATACAATTTATGTATCGGTTTGAGTACTTCCTTTAATTCTTCCCATCTATTTATAGATTCAACTTCAGCCTCGCTTTTTCGCCTCTCAATTTCTGCTCTTTCCTCCTGCGAAAGATTTTCTAGATATTTTTTTCTAGCTTCTCGATATTTTTCTGAATCCATGGTTATTACATGCTCCTTTCAATGTTCTTTGAACATAAGCCACTGTTCAGGCCAACAAAGGTTTCTGGCTTATACCTGAGAATCCGTCAGGTGGCAGTTAAAACTCTTTATGCTGCCCTAAATGGCAATATCGCTGCTATCGCTTCTAGATAATCTGACCAATCCTGCATCATGCGTGCACGTGGTTCCAGGTAGAGAGCATGGTTGTATGAAGCTGATACCGCATCCCGTTTGCTATGTGCAAGCTGTAATTCAATATGATCATGGTTATAGCCGCGTACATGCAGGATCGTTGATGCTGTCCCCCTGAAACCGTGACCGGTCATGCGGCTGTGATAGCCTAGCCGATAAAGTGCATACAGGATGGTGTTGTTGCTCACTGTCTTGCCGTCTCTGCGTTCACTCGGAAACAGCAAGATTTCATCGGCTGCCAGCTCTTTGATTTCCCCCAATACTGCAATAGCCTGATCGGATAAAGGCACGATATGCGGTGTTTCCATTTTCATGCGTTCAGCCGGTATGCGCCATTGTTTTTTATCAAATTCAATTTCATCCCATCGTGCACCGATTAACTCACTGGTTCGCACAAAGGTGAACGCCATCAATTGCAAAGCCAGTTTGGTTAATGGTTGCCCATCGTAAGCATCAATCTTTTGGAGTAGTTCGGGTAATTCTTTCTGATCCAACCGTGCATAGTTGGTTTTCTTGGTTGGCTTTAACACATCAGATGGCTTGATATTTGCGGCTGGGTTACGTTTTGCTAGTCCATGTGCCACGGCATAGCGCATGATCTGGGTGCAGGTGGTTAATGCACGTTTGGCAATATCTAAAGCACCGCGTGATTCAATCTTCTTGATTGCCATTAGTAACATATGGGTGCGGTTAACTCAGTAACAGGCTTTCTACCGATAATAGGGAATACATCCGCTTCTAGTCGCCGGATTACATAAGTCGCATGGCGCTGATTGCGTGCTGCACTCCACTGAATCCACCAAAGGCGAGCAATAGATTCAAACTATTTTCAGCCGCTATTGCTTCCAGTTGTTTTTGTTCTTGACGATGTTGTGAAGGGTCAATTCCCTGTGCCAATAATTCTTTGAAGCTTATTTGCTGATTGTGCGCTTCTTTCAATGTCACTTCAGGATAAGTACCAAGTGAGAGCATCTTCGCCGTGGCATTGAAGCGATATCGATATCGCCACCATTTGGCGCCAGTAAAACAATCCCATGACCATCAGGAAGTGAGTAGGGTTTCTCTTTGGGTTTTGCGGCTTTAATTTCCAGATTTGTCAGCTTCATGTGAAAACACCCTCTGCCAGTAGCTTTCGCAAATTTGTGAGTAACATTCTCATGAGCATTACAGTTACTCACCAACTTACTCACATTCCACATGATTGACTACGGTTGACAAAAAAACCGATAAACTTATTATTTGTGCGGGTTTTGTTGGTGTTTCTGGGTATCTATTGGTAGATAAGTGGCGGAGACGGAGTGTGAATCTTCGAACCGCATTTTGGAGGTTTTAGAGGAATGGAACGATTATCTCAAGCATAATGTTCCGTACTATCAAGAGCCGTCACCATGAGCGGCTTCAACAATATTCAGGCGGTAAAACAGGCATTCTCGGCTGCTGCCATCCAATCACCTAAGAAGGGAAAACGGCGTCATACCCCGCCCTTTTCCCTCCGCTTCACAATTGACGAGCGCAAGCGGCTCGATGAAATGGCGGGCAATCAACCGCTAGGCTCATATATCCGTAATCGCTTGTTCGAGGAAAAGGTTGAAAAACGCCGTACGTTCAAAAAGCCCGCCCCCGATAGCGCCATGCTGGCTTTATTACTGAGCGAATTAGGTCAATCGCGACTGGCTTCCAATATTAACCAATTGGCCAAAGCCGCTAATATGGGAACATTGGATATAACGCCTGAAATCGAGCGTGAGATTGAACAAGCCTGTAGTGAAATCCAAGCCATGCGGGCATTGCTCATTACTGCACTTGGCGTAGTCCCTAGGGATGACAAATGATCCTCGTGGGCAACCAGCGCGGCGGGGCTAAGGATTTGGCCCTACACTTGCTCAAGCAAGAAAACGAGCATGTCGAAGTTCATGAGGTGCGTGGCTTCGCCTCAAATAATCTTATGGCTGCTTTGAATGAAGCCTATGCGATCAGCCGCGCTACGCGCTGCAAGCAATTCTTATTTTCCTTAAGTCTCAATCCACCCAAGAATGAAAATGTTTCAACTGAAACATTTGAGCACACCATAGATCGGGTGGAGGAAAAACTCGACCTAACGGATCAGCCCCGTGCCATCGTGTTTCACGAAAAAAATTGACGCAGACATTGCCATGCCGTGTGGTCGCGAATCAAGATGGATGAAATGAAAGCGGTACAGCTTTCATTTACCAAGCAAAAATTAACGGAATTATCGCGTGAACTGTATCTGGAACACGGCTGGACGATGCCTGATGGACTCAAACAAGCTCATGCCCATGATCCTCTGAATTTTACATTAGCCGAATGGCAGCAAGCCAAGCGAATCGGCAAAGACCCGAAGCAGATTAAAGCGGTATTTCAGGAATGCTGGTCACTCAATAAAACGCAGAATGCTTTTGCAAATGCATTGAAAGAACACGGCTATGTGCTTGCTCGTGGTGATCGACGCAGTTTTGTCGCGGTGGATCATCGGGGCGAAGTGTTTGCTGTATCCAAATGGATCGGTATCAAAACCAAAGAAGTACGCGAGCGCCTGACCGATGAAACAGCGCTTCCATCAGTCAGTAAGGCCAGAATTCAAATTGCCAAGGATATGGCGACACGGCTGGAAAGACTCTCTCAACAACAAGAAAATGTACTTGAGGCTCGCCGGGCTGAACTGGAAGGAAAGCGGCAAATACTATTACACCAACACCGATTCGAACGAAAAAAACTACATGATACCCAGCATGTGTACTGGCGGCACAAACAGCAGGAATGGCGGAACAATTTCAACACAGGCTTTCGCGGCCTGTTTGATCGACTTACAGGCAAGCGCCATAAAATCGAAGAACGCAATGAACAGGACGCATGGAATGTCGAAATGCGCCAGCAGAAGGAGCGCGACGCGCTGATTTTTCAGCAGCTAGAAACCCGCCGTACCCTGCAATCGCGCATCGAGCGACTGGAATCCTTGAAAACTTATCGACTGGATGAATTGGAGCACGACAGATCGCAATATCAGGCCATGCGCGAGCAGCGCCTTGAACAGCTTGAGATTCAACGCCAAGAACAAAGCCGGGATCGCCCGCTGCCGCATCAGCGCGGCCATGAATGGACGCGCTAATTAACTGGATCATATAGTTAAATGAATAGTAATGCAGGGGTTATTAACTGAGAAACTTAGAAAGTGCCGGGTATGCATGTTTTAGCAATCGAAGAAACACTGATGGAATATAATTTGATAAATAATTACGGCCAAGATTGAGTAAGTTGCCCAATAATTATCGAGTGTCCAACGTATTCAAACTTTAAGGATCAAATTGAAGAATTGTTTAAAAGAAATAATATTGTGCATTACATTGATGTTTGCGCTATCCGCTAATGCTCAAGAATTTCCGCAAGGAAAATGGGAAGTGATGACTCAAACAATAATGCCTCACTTAACAACACCAATACCCGCGCATAAAGACATCATCTGTGTAAATGACAAAAATAAAGAGAGACCACCTATTGCTGCTCATCAATCATGTGAGTTTTTCAGCTATAAAATAGTAGGCAATGATGCTTCATGGCAAATGAAATGCAAAGGTGAACTGAATATGAATGGCGCAGGAAGGATCATTTTTAGTGCCGATGAATACAAAGGTTCTGCAATCGTTAAAATGAAAATGCCTCAATCAGAACCGATGGAAATAGATCACACATACATTGGTAAGAGAATCGGAGATTGTAAATAGAATGCGTCATCATTATAACCTACAATATTAAGAGCATAGAAAAAATGAAAATCTATGTGTTTACTTGTTAGTCATTGAACAGAGATTTCATTAATTTTGTGACTGTATTACAAAACCGCACAAAGCTCTGCTGGAATGATTATGTTTGAACCATATTTAAGCCGATGGAATTTAATTTCCGATGGCGACCCCATTATTACCCGCGGCAGTTATTTATTGCCCGTGCGTATGGATGGGCACATAAATGGCAATCCTGCTATGCTGAAAATTGCCTTAGATGCTGAAGAAAAATTTGGCGGTTTAGTCATGCAATGGTGGAATGGCGCTGGCGCAGCGCGAGTGTATGCTTACGAAGGTGATGCACTACTGATGGAGCGGGCACAAGGAACAAATTCTCTCATGGAAATGGCGTGCCAAGGTCAGGATGATGAGGCTAGCTGCATCGCTTGCAATGTAATCGCCAAACTGCACCAACCCCGATCTATGCCGCCGCCAGAGCTTATCCCATTAAATATTTGGTTTGAAGCGTTAGAATCGGCTGCCCAGCGCGAAGGTGGCGTGCTTCTTGAAAGTTTAGCTGCCGCCCGCAAGCTGTTGGCGTCACCGCGCGACATCGTAGTGCTGCATGGTGACATACATCATGAAAACGTATTAGATTTTGGTTCGCGCGGTTGGCTAGCCATCGATCCAAAGCGCATAATCGGCGAACGTGGCTATGATTACGCGAATCTTCTGTGCAATCCGGAACTGCCAACGGTCACTGACCCCATCAGATTTATTCGCCAATCTTACGTGATTGCGCAAGCTGCTAATTTGGAACGACGGCGCTTATTGCAGTGGACATTGGCGTATGCTGGCTTATCGGCTTCATGGTTTTTGGAAGACGATGATCGCCAAAGCGCAAATTCGGATTTTTCCATCGCTAAACTAGCGTTGCAAGCCCTGTCAACGGAAGCGAATAATCATGACAATCTCCATTGACGAACTGCGCATTGAACCCGTTACATACGATAACGCGACCGATGCCAAGGCAATCGATGGAACATTTATCATCAATGCCCGTTTGTTACTTTCGACTTCATCCGACGGCTTCCGTTACGAGATAATCTCCATACCCGCCTATGAAAAGCGCTATAGTCACGCCGAGGCCGATCCACGAATACCGGAGAGTTATTTGAAACATTCCGATCACGCTGGATTCTTGGCTTATTTGCGAGACCGCCCTGCTGGCTTATTATTACTTTCGGAAAGCTGGAACGGAATGGCCGTGATCGACGATATCCAAGTGGATGCTTTTCATCGCCGTCATAGGATTGCAACTGCTTTAATGAAAAAAGCTGAAGTTTGGGCGCATCAAAGGAACCTTTCCGGTCTAAGATTGGAAACTCAGGATACTAATGTCGCAGCATGCCAATTATATGAACATTGCGGTTTCGTTCTCGGCGGTATGGATCGATATCTATATGTCACAATTCCTGAAAGCTCCAAGGAAATCGCACTGTTCTGGTATCGTTTATTCAATGTTTAAAATAAACGCATAATTAAACCATAATTGAACAGCGCCCTCGCGTCCTGAATTGGACGCGAGGGTGACTTGCTGATGTTGGGCTTCAGTGATTCCAAAAAATATGAACGGTTTCATATCCAGTTTCGATGGTAAAAATATCGCCGCTCAACTCTATATCGCGCCCCATTCGCTCAAAATCGATATAGTAAGAAAGATTTTCTGGAATCTGCGTAGTTTCTTCGGTTAATTCCTGCGCATAATCAGCCAATGATTTGTAACAGCCGCAATAATTTTCCTCGGCGGCGGTTCTGGCTTCTTCCAAGTCCCCACCAAAATGATTCAGCAGTTCGCCGCCAAAATCCGGATATTCGGCAATGAAGCAAGCAATATTATGCGCAGCTTCAATGCCTGCATACTCACTCAGCGTATAACCGCCAAAACCTTCATAGTCATGGATCGCATATTCTTCTGAAAAACCTTCCGGGCTGGTTGCCAGCATTTCATTAATCTGCGTTTTAATAGTGTCCAGATCATTACAGACATTGATCCATAAGCCATGCAATCTTCCATTATTGTAGGCGGCAAGATCGGCAACATAAATTCTGATTTCTTCATTCATGGTTTTTCCTCGCTTTTGTTAGGTCTAAAAAACAACCCCCGCTGGGGTTGGAAAACCCCAGAGAAAAGCGAGTGAAACGAGCGCAACACAGGTTCTGGTGGAAACAAGTCAGGGGGAACAGCCCGGTCTGCACAAATGCCGTTTACGGCATGCGGAAGATTGGGGGATGACTTGGTGGAAGCAGGTTCTGTGTTAAATTAATTGTAAGCGTCCAACGCCACCATCTATCGCTATCAATTCTTCTGTTTTAGCGTTTC
>CAZYHY010000066.1:0-6628 GCA_964647635.1 uncultured Nitrosomonas sp. | reverse complement strand
TCCGAAGCGGCGAAAGAAACTGATATTTGGCAAGCTCAGGAAGCATATAGGGGAATATGTGTATAAGTATTCCGCCGAAGTACTCAGTGTCGCATGTGATAGGTTTTATCAAAGGTAAAAGCGCGATAGCAATAGCGCGTCAATTGGGGAGGGGGAGGAATTTCACGGGAGAAAGTTTTTGGGCTCGTGGATATTTCGTATCAACGGTAGGTTTGGATGAAGAGATGATCAGAGCATATATCCGAGATCAGGAAAAGGAAGATGAGCGCTATGATCAGTTGAAACTGAGTATGTAGGCGCCGCTTTAGCGGCTCGCAAACAGCCCCTTTGATGAACTCCAGCGATAAGCCTTCGGCTTTGCCGGAGGTAAGTTAACTAATTATTAAAGTAAAGTGTAATAAGATTACTGTCGCAATGGATAAAAAAGGTACTTGTATATTTTTTCTTTGTAACATTTTTATCCTTAGATAATCGATTATAATTAATGGTAACCCCGGCTATGCCGGGGGACTCCCAAAGGTTTGACCGTTACGGCAGTCGTCGTAATGTTCTCGTCCCAACCGTCAAAGATGAAGGAGTACCAAAGTTTGAGCCATACGCGCTGGGATTGTAAATATCATGTGGTATTTATTCCGAAGCGGCGAAAGAAACTGATATTTGACAAGGTCAGGAAGCATATAGGGGAAGTGTTGCACGATCGGGCAAACCAGAAGGAAAGCGCTATAGCAATAGCGCGTCAATTGGGTAGAGGAAGGAGAAGGAACTTCACGGAAGAAAGTTTTTGGGCTCGTGGGTATTTCGTATCAACGTAGGTCTGGATGAAGAGATGGTCAGAGCATATATCCGAGATCAGGAAAAGGAAGATGAACGCTATAACCATTAGCTGGGTATGTAGATGCCGCTTTAGCGGCTCGCAAAAAGCTCCTTTGAGAGACTCCAGCGATAAGCCTCCGTCTTTGCCGGAGTAATAACTTATCTAAAGAAGGTATATGCAGTTCCCTCTATCAGCATCAAGTAAGGATAGCTTTTCCCCTTTCACTATCTACGTCGGTCGCACAAACACAGGGCTACCGCAGATAGTGCAGGGTGAAATGCGCTCACAAGGCCGGAGAAGAGCCAGAGAATTTAACGAAATTTAAGTATATATTTATAGTGCGTATCGGAAGCTTGACTGACTGGTGGTCAGGACTCACACATAGAGGCCGCCTAGAATCTGCAGAAAGTATGCGGACGGGCGTAAAAAAACATGAAGTACGTAAAGTTTGAAACAAAATTGCACAGAAAATGAACAATTTCAGAAAAAAATAAATTCGGAGAAGCGATCAAAATGCTGACAGTCCTAATTAGAACCGAAATTTTAAACTGAAAGCCCCAAATTTTTCAACGATCTGTTAGAGAAAACTCTAATGGGAAATTTGGAATTAACAGATATTGATACTGTCTATTATGCCGGCAACATTAATCAAAACGGCAATCCAGAAACAAATTGGATACTGATTTTGTTATTTTGTTATTTTGTTATTTTGTTTCCAGGAGACTGTCGGACTTAAGCAATCGTAGCAAGCCAAGTGGGAGATTGATTGCAAATTTCATTGATTTTTCGTTGTCTAGCATAGACTTTGCAACCAAAAATCGAGAAAATATGAGCTACTATCCCATTGATGTGCTAGATTAACCTTCAGTCCGACAGACTCCTAGAGTATTCTTTAGAAAGATTGAACTTGGTTAAAAATATACTTATTGTCTGTATCGGGAATATCTGTAGAAGCCCAATGGCTGAAGGATTATTCAAGCGCGCGCTTGTTGAGGTCAATAAAGCTGATTATTTCGTGAGCTCTGCTGGCCTTGGCGCATTAACAGGCTACCAGCCAGACCCTATTGCATGTCAACTTTTATTAAAAAAAAACATCGACATTTCAGCTCATCGCGCTTGTCAATTAACTCGTGAGATGATCCATAAGGCGGAGCTTATTTTAGTGATGGAACTGAATCAAAAAATCGCAATAGAAGAAAATGAGCCAAGTGCAAGAGGAAAGATTTTCCGGTTGGGTGAGTGGGGGAAATTTGATATTTCTGATCCTTACAAACAAGATCTGGTTGTTTTTGAGAAAGCATTGGCATTAATTGAGGAAGGGGTATCACAATGGGTAGTAAAACTATAATTCAGGGCACCGCTAAAAATTACCTATTTTGAAAAAAACAGTAATCTGTAACTACTTGATTCGTTAAGATCCACATTGCTGAAGATTGAATTTTCCTCTCTTAAATTTAAATATTAGAAGTGTGGCAACTTTCCACGGTTATTCGCTACTTAAGTATTAAAAATTTTAATTAAACTATACCCCTTATGAATGAAAATTTGGTTTAAGTTAGCGCATTAAGGTCGTGAATAGAATTGCTGTATGTCTTCACGTTATCACCTAACTGATCAAGAATTCGATGACTTAAGTCTAAACATCGCCATGCTACCGATAAATCTCTGTTTCACCGCCAAGGAAGTCGCGCATCACGTCGAACCGATGTGTCAGGCCGCTTACAGCGAAAGTGGCGTGACGCAATTATTGCATCAATTAGGCCATACATACAAAAAACCCAAATTGATTTCAGGTAAAGCCAATACTGAGCGGCAAAAGGATTTTGTTGAACGCTATCAAAACCTGAAAGCAGAAAAAGCGCCGGATGATCCAAAATATTTCATGGACGACACGCATCCACAACATAACCCGGTCGTCGGATATGGGTGGATCAGACGAGGGCAGGATGATGGAATTCGTAGCAACACGGGCCGACAGCGCATTGACATTAACGGTGCTATTGATTGTGTCGGACTATGCTTGATCATTCGCTATGATGATACTATTAATGCACAATCCACGGTAGCGTTGTTGCAACAGATCGAACAAAAACATCCGGCTGCTACCCGTATTTACGTCATCTGCGATAATGCCCGCTATTATCGTTCGCAGATCGTCATTGAATACTTGTCAGACTCAGAAATCGAATTGATCTTCCTACCGCTTTATGTATTTTGCAAACAATCACGACACCTTTCTCCATTATGCTAAATATAAAATCATTACGAATAAGAATATTATTTGTTCTAATTGTAACGAGTCCGCTCGCTGCTTGTTCTATAGTTCCTGGGCAGCATATGCGAGCTTTCTCCACTGAATCCAGCGTGGGATTGCCGGTTACGGAAAATGATGAAGCAATTTTAAAGAAACTTAATATTCGGACTATTGATGCTCAGTTAATTATTGATTTAGAGAAAGATATTAATTATCGCAGCTTAGGTCCTGATAATGTGGCTAACCATTATTTTAATTATCGCGTCGGTTCAAAAGTAGAAAAAAGCACGCCGAATAAGGAATCTTATAGCCAATATCGCGTTGGGCCGAGAGATATTCTCAACATTACTGTCTGGGGACATCCAGAACTGTCAATCCCAACAGGTGAATTCAGGGCGGCAGGAACGCCAGGGGCAGGAAATGTCGTCGGTGAAGATGGTACATTTTTCTATCCTTTTGTGGGTGTTATGCAAGCGGCAGGTAGAACAGTCGAAGAAATACGCGAAGAACTAACCCGGAAGCTATCGCACTTTATAGAAAAGGTTCAACTCGATGTACGTGTCTCCGGATATCGTAGCCAACGGGTTTATGTTGTGGGTGAAGTGGCTCAACCGGGAGTTTATCAGGTCCAAGATATACCTTTGACCGTATTGGAAGCGATCAGTAATGCTGGTGGAGTAACACCTCTAGCAGACCTGCGCAATATTACTTTAACGAGGAACGACAAGCTCTATAGTATTAACCTGCTGAGCCTTTATGAAGGGGGGGATGTCACTCAAAACGTGCTACTTGAACAGGGCGATGTTTTGAACGTGCCGGACAATGTATTAAATAAGGTTTTTGTGCTGGGTGAGACCGCTATGGGTCGTGGATTCGGTGTCAGGCCACGAAGTTTAATTATGAATAAAGCACGCATGACATTGACTGAAGCGTTGTCTGAGGGAGGCGGGATAGATCAGGAAACTGCGGATGCAGCTAGAATTTTTGTTTTTAGATCTGGCATAGGAAATTCAGAAATATTTCATCTGGACGCAAAATCTCCCGATGCCCTTATATTGGCAGAACGCTTCCAATTGCAGCCACGCGATGTGGTCTTTGTTGATCGGGCAGAAGGCATTCGTTGGAATCAAATCATTGCACAAGTTGCACCAACCGTTCAATTGTTGAATATATTTGATGGATCATTACGCCTTCAACCATTTGCTCAACAACCCTTAGGTATACCACGATGATCGGTTTTCAAAAAGACAATACTAAAGCCATGGATAATTACCAGCCGAATCAGAAAGAAAATGAAGACGATCTGAATTTGGTTAGGTTATTGGCCATGTTGACAGATGGAAAGTGGCTGATTATCTCGATTACACTAGCTGTAACTTTCTTAGGTGTAGCCAAGGCCTATCTCGACAAACCGGTTTACAAAGCTGATGCTATGCTACAACTCAATGAAAAATCCCGGACGCTCACAGGGATTGAACCAATAGCAGACTTATTTGTAAATAACTTGCCGGTATTGGCTGAAATTGAGTTGATTAAATCCAGAATGGTATTAGGAAAAGCCATTACAAATATGAAGTTAGATATTGATGTTAAGCCGAAGCGCTTTCCTGTTATTGGCGCTATGATTGCGAGTGGATTTCAACGACGTAATGAAGATAATACAGTTTCCGATCCTATAGCTGGGCTATCTCGCTATGCCTGGGGTGGTGAAGTTATTCAAGTCGACACGTTTACAGTACCGGAAGATATGAAAAATAAGGAATTTACTTTATTGGCAGGTGAACAAGGTAATTTTCAGATCATTCATGACGACGAACTTATTCTTGAAGGAAATGTTGGTAAGCTGGTCAGTAAACAGATTAAAAATAATCAGCAACCCATTACTATATTTGTATCGCTATTAAAATCACGTCCTGGCACCCAATTTATCGTCAAACAACTATCTGAAAGTAGTGCGATTGCACAATTAAAAGAAAATTTGGTTGTTTCAGAAAAAAACGTACAGAAAAACAAACATACAGGAATAATAGAGTTATCGCTGGAGTCACACAGCCCGGATCAGGCAATGCGGGTATTAAATGAAATTGCCAGAATTTATGTACAACAAAATGTTGAGTATAAATCTGCCGAAGCACAACAAACACTAGAATTTCTAACTAAGCAACTACCTCCAATAAAAAAACAGCTAGAAATTTCAACAGCCGCCCTAAATGAATATAAAAACCGCAAAGGTTCTATTGATTTAGATAAGGAGGCGGGACATATTTTAAATAATTTGGTGAACATAAAAACCAAAATTACTTTATTGCAACAATCGCATGATGAGCTAAGACAAAGATATACCGAGTCACATCCTAGTGTAATTTCTGTGAATAAACAAATTTCTCGATTGAAGGAAGAAGTGAATGCTCACGACAATATGGTCAAAAGGCTACCGGAAACACAGCAAGCTATTGTAGGCTTGTCCGGGGATGTAGAAGTGAACAAAAGTCTTTATAATACTTTACTTAATAATGAACAGGCATTAAAAATAGCAAAAGCAGGTACAGTGGGAGATGCAAGAATTATCGATTATGCAATATTGCCTGTAATTCCAATTAAACCTGTAAAAGTATTAATTATTGGCTTTGCATTCGTTTTCGGAATATTTTTGGGTATTGCTGTGGTATTTGTACGCAGGATACTACAACATGGCATCGAAGATCCTGATCTCATTGAGAAACAATTAGGTATTCCTGTTTACGCAACCGTCTCGTATAGCAAGAATCAGGGAATACTTAATAAAGAAACTAACGAACGTTATACATCAGATAACAATGATCCAATTTTACTGGCCAGAATATACCAAGAAGATAATGCGATAGAAAGTTTGCGTAGTTTTCGCACTACATTACATTTTTCTTTGTTAGATGCAAAAAATAACATCGTCTTAATTTCCGGACCAAGTCCAAATATTGGCAAATCATTTATCGCACTTAATCTTGCCGCAGTAATGGCTGATAGTGGAAAAAAAGTGTTACTAATAGATGCTGATTTACGTAAAGGTGCTATTAATAAATCGTTAGGGGTAAGTAGAAATAATGGCTTATCTGAAATAATCTCAAATACCGTAACGGTAAGAGAAGCAATTCATAGAATACCGCTAGCCAACATTGACTTTATTCCTACAGGGGCATTGCCGCCTAATCCATCGGAATTATTGCTACACGAACGCTTTGGTATTTTTCTTAAGGATATGACTGAACAGTACGATTTGGTCATTATAGATTCACCACCCATTTTGGCCGCTACAGACGCTGCTATTATAGGTCGACTCGCCAATGCTACTTTCATGGTAATAAAAGCTGGATTACATACCAAGAGAGAATTGGAACAAAGTATAAAAAGATTTCATCAGTCTGGCACTAAAATAAAAGGTATTGTGTTTAATGGAATACCTGAAATATCATCGCGCTACGGATATAGCTATAGTAGATATGTATATCAATATAGCTATAAAAAATAAGGGTTCTGTCGCATTAAGCGCAAAAATGCATATTTCGGATGAGCTGGCATGCCAT
>CAZYHY010000065.1:0-7246 GCA_964647635.1 uncultured Nitrosomonas sp. | reverse complement strand
GAATGGCTGCCTTGGGTGCATATTGCCATCGGCAACCTCAAGGCATTTCTGTTGGACACTTATCACGAGGTATCGTCCAGAGGTATCTGCAGGAATATCTCAATGAGTTCTGCTACCGCTTCAACCGGCGTATGTGGGAGGCCGAATTACCGCTACGCCTTCTCAATACTTGCCTGACGCACACTCAGATCAAACTGAAAATAGTGTAGGGGCATATTCTAATAAGTGTTATTAGAATCTGAGTTTAATCTTGCTTTAATATTTTGATTGCTTGGTTGATCAAGTGATTCTGCCGGTTTGTTGGCATACTCACGTTTCAGCAGTTCTGCTGCTACTTTATGGTGGAAAGTAGCGTGCTGTGAGGCTTCGTTTGCAGCTTCTTCGTAGTAACGAATATTGGCTGTTGTATGCGATTTAAAATCTTGACCTTGCCGGCCATAGTAATAGCTATGGTCGTTATATTCTTCTAATGATCCTTTTTTTTCTTCAGCTTTGGCTACCATTTCTTTAGCCAGATTATCGTAGTAATTTGCCAAACTATCATGATCACTAGACGTTTTGGCATTTTGTGCAGTAATTTTACTACCTGTATTCTGTGTTTCCAATGGACTCAATCCTGCACAGGCAACTATTAGAAAAAGTATTGGTGATACTAATAAATATTTTCCCAGTCTTGTGTTCATGATAGTAATAACTCCAAATAGAATATCGTATGTGCATCCTATCTTAGCTAGCGCTATCGGTATATTAGGGAAACTCTGGTTTTGTACTAAGGGAAACCATTAATCGATATCTATCAATGGATTGCTTGATGTTTTAATGCTCTTCAGCGGTCCAGCGTGTGGCGTAGCGTATTAAGTCAGCACCATCTTTCAAGTTCAATTTAACTCGAATGTTGAAACGGTGCGTTTCGATCGTCTTAATACTGCGACAAAGCAGTTTGGCAATTTCCTGGCTACTATGCCCTTGTCCAATCAAATGCAGTACTTCAAATTCGCTTGGCGTGAGTGTATTGATCAATTGCTCAGGTTCTGCTGCTCCCCCTGTTGCAATTCGTTTCAATAGTACTTCATGCATGTGCGCACTTAAAAAAACGTTGCCTTTTAACACTTCACGAATAGCGGCTAGCAGTATTTCACCAGGCTCTTGCTTCATTACATAACCGCGCGCGCCTGCACGCAGGGCGCGTTCTGCATAAACGGATTCATCATGCATGGAAATGAAAAGTACGGGGAGTGTGGGGATCAGTGTGTGTATGCTTTTGATAACTTCGAAGCCGGATACTGTTTTAAGGGTGACATCCAACAGTACAATATCGACAGGCTCCTTTTTCTTGAGTATTGCCAGTGCCTCGTTTCCGTCGCCTGCTTCAGCAAGCACCTCCATATCGGGCTCCATATTGATGAGCATCGCCATGCCGTGACGTAGCATGGCATGATCATCTACCAGCATTACTTTCGCTTTTTCATTTGACATATTAGGTCATTCGCATTTCTAAACGAACCTCCGTACCACCTTCGTTGCGAGATAAAAATTCCAACTTTGCACCCAATTGCTTCGCGCGGTATTGCATGATTTTAACGCCCATGCCTGAAATTGTTTTATGACTGGCATCAATTCCAGCAAAACCGCTGCCATCATCGCAAATCGATAGACACAATATGCCTTCTTCGGCAGTCAATGATATGTTCAGATGTTGTGCTTTACCGTGGCGTATTGCGTTATTGGTGGCTTCTTGGGCGATTCGATATAAATTAAGTGCGAGATCATTATCATTAATAACCATGCCGTCTTTACATGAGAAATTGCAAATAATACTGTAAGTTGTTGCTACTCTGGCTGCAAAAGTCTGCAATGCAGGGACCAAGCCATTCGCTTCTAATTCAAACGGCAATAATCCTTGCGCAAGCTGTTTGATTTGTATCACGGCAATTTGTGCTTGCGTAGCAATGGAAGCAGCTACAGTTGCCATACTTTCATTGCCTTCAGAAAAAATTTTCTTTTCCAGCGCCCTGGCCTGATAGCCGATCGCCGCTATCTGTTGCCCAAGATTATCATGCAATTCTTGCCCGATCGTATGTGCTTGCTCTTCTGCTACAAATACCAGTGCCTGTTCTAAGCGTTTGCGTTCAAGCCAGCTCTCCAGATCGCTTGCGATGGCACTGATGAGCTTCTGTTCTTCCTGTACCAGGAATGGTTTATCGTTTGGATAAAACACCCGTAACTGACCACAGACCTTGCCGTTGACGTTAATTGCAGACCAACAAGTACAGGCGGGATCTCGATCAGCACGTCGATGATCGCGCGCCCTGGGGACAATTTTGGTTTTTGATTGCAATTGGCGCGCAACACCTTGACCAGGTTTTCCGGACATGAATCGCCAGCCATTCAATTCGATGACGGCAGTGGCAATCTCAGGGAATTGCACCGCAGGTATCAAGTGCTCAAAAATATTCTGACATACATTTTCGATGGATGACTCTACTCCGATTCCGCGCCGTATCCCATACAGACAAGTAATTTCTTTCAAGCGTTCACGCAATAATTCATCGACCTGTTTGCGTTCCAGCCATTTTGCCAGATCATCCGCGATGGCATCTATCAGCTTTTGTTCTTCCAATACAAGAAATGGTTTATCTTCAGGGTAGAACACACTCAAGTGACCGCATACCTTATCGTTAACCTTGATTTTTGATTGCAATACAAATCCGATAGCATCGCTTTTTTTGTAGCACTCAAAACATATTTTATCGTCCTCGGTGGTAATGCCCGGTTGTGTTTTGTTGATATCGTCCAGGCCGTGTTTGGAAGTAAAACGTTTGCCGTTGAATTCGATGATGACAGTAGTAATTTCCGGAAATTGCATGGCCGGTATCAGATACTCAAAAATATGCTGAGAAACATTTTCCATGGATAATTCCGATCCCATGCCACGACGAATTTCGTAGAGGCAAGTGATTTCTTTCAGTCGCACGTGCAGCAATCCATCGACCTGCTTACGCTCAAGCCATCTTGCCAAATCGTTCGTAATGGCATCAATCAGTCTTTGCTCCTCCACAACCAGAAATGGCTTGTCTGCAGGATAGAAAACGCTTAATCGGCCACATGTCCTGCCACTAACATTGATCTCTGAGTGCAATTCATGCGCTAAGCCCTGATCCTGGTTGAGGAAAGTAATGCGTCTCCCGTCAAGTTCGATTATCGCGGAGGCATGTTCCGGGTATTGCATGGCAGGTATTAGATGCTCAAGAATTTGCTGGCAGACATCGTCTATTGATAATTCCGATCCAATACTATGGCGAATTTCGTAAAGGCAAGTAATTTCTTTCAGGCGTTCGCGTAATTCAATTTCTTTATGACTCAGTTCAATGGAGAATTGCTCGGCTGTTTCCTTGGCATCGCGCGCTTCTCTCTCGGATTTGATCAGTTTGCGAACAAACCAATTCAATAGCAATATCTCAGCAATGATTAATCCGGCCAGGTACAGAATGATAATCTTCAGTTCTTCGTTGACCGGCTTGAATAGCTCTTCCTCATCCAATTTCAGGGTCATGCCAAGACCGATAGCGCGTAGCGGTGCGTAAGCCTCAATTACTGGTATTTGACGATAATCCTTTACGGCGATAACGCCGCTTTTACCATCCAGCGCATAGCTGATCGGCAACGCACCACCTTCCGTTACACGTTTCAAATATTGGAATTTTACATCGTCAATCTGACTTATCAGACAGGCCATTTCCTGCCTATCTTGTGCTGGCGGCGAGCACAATATAAATTCTCCGGTTTCACCGATTGATCTTATTTCGCTGAATCTACGTGTCAGCTTGGGTAGTGCGATTTCCGTCGTGATACTGCCGATACGATGCATATCCGTATCGAGTACTTCTTTATTGGTGCGCAGAATAAACTGCCCATCCCACACTAAAGATGTATTGCGATATTTATTGAGTGACAGTGATTGTGACTGTTTTTCGGAAAATTGACCGACTTGCGACAGCGCATTACCATGTATGTCATAAACAACTGCTGCCGAGAAACCTGCTTGCGTTAGTGAATCAACGTTACGTACAAGATCTTGCAGTGCGTTATTGTTATCTGGTTGCGCGTTGAGTTCCTGCATCGATTTAATGATAAAGGGACGTAGCGTCAACGCAAGAGTGTCCGCTATTCCCTTTTCAATTTGACTTTCAATGTGCAGCGCTTTGCCTTGCAAAGCGACATCCAGTCCTCTGCCCAGTACGGATTCAATTTGCTGCCGCATCGCACTATAAACCGCGATACCCGTTGTTAGGGTCAACCCTAACAAAAGCAGGCCACCAATAATACTAATCTTGCGATCGTCACGTGTTAAAAGCAAACCATTCTCCTTGGTTAGTTCTGAGTTTGTGTCGCGTGGCAAGCCGCTGAAAAACTATTTGCGTCGCCGTTGCGGTGTTAAAAACAAGCTTAAAATGCTAATTTATTAGCATAAACTGCGCTTTTTGCCCGTTTTTGCCTTGTGTCAGCTGCCTCGAATACGTTTTTCATAGATTATAAGCACAACTGGTTGGACAACTCCAGAAATTACATGCTGCATTTAACTGTAATTGTGCAATTTCGGCGCGGATAAACAACTTACATCCATTTTTTTCTTTTGAAGAGAATGAGTAGACCCACGCCGATTGTAATAAAAACGACCCAAATGGTAGGATAAGCCCAGCGCCACTTCAGTTCCGGCATATATTCAAAATTCATGCCATAAATACCGGCGATAAAAGTCAGTGGTATGAAGATCGATGCAAAAATGGTCAGGACTTTCATGGTTTCATTCAACTTGTTGCTGATGCTGGACAGATAAATGTCATGCATGGCGGAAATTCTTTCCCGGTAGGATTCAAGGGAATCGGTAACGCGTAGTACATGGTCATACACATCACCGTAGTATCGCAGCGTTTTCTCTTGCAGCAGCGGCGTATCCGCACGCTGGATAGCTGCCAGCAGTTCGCGTAATGGAGAAATATTGCGTTTCATGGAAATTAAGCCACGCCGAATTTGCTGTACGGTTTGCAGTATTGCTTTATTGGAATTGAACAATATATTGTCTTCCAAAGGATCGATGATTTCGTCCAGATTGTCTTCTACAACAAAATATTCATCAACAATCGTGTCAAGAATGACATACGCCAGATAATCGCTGCCAAACTGCCGTAACCTGCCATTGCTGTTCTGTAAACGATTGTAAATGGAATCAAATGTATCATCGGTTTTTTCTTTAAAGGTGACCACACAATTGGACAGCAATAAGATACTGATTTGTTCATACTGTAGGCTGAAAATTTTTTTCTGGTCAAGACTGATACCTTTGATAACCATATAAAGATAATCTTCATATTCTTCCAGCTTGGGACGCTGGTGCGTACTTAAGATATCTTCCAGCACCAAGGGGTGAATATTTAATTTCTGACCGATGCTTTCCACGATATGAATGTCGCTTAATCCGTCCACATTTATCCAGGTGATTACCCCTGTGCTTTTCAGTTGCTTCATTTCCGCGATCGAAACGGTATCATGTCGTATCAGCGTATCGGTATTATATTGCGTGATCGAAATCTTACATTCCGACCCATGCTTTTCCCCGATATGTACCAGTGTTCCCGGCGGAAGTCCGGACTTGTCAGCTGCGCTGCTTAAAACTGTTTTGTCGGATTGTTGCGGCGCGTGACGTGCTGGCGGTAAAGTGGAATTCATATAAGCTGACCTGGTATGGGTGACCAAGCTGCTTATTCTAAGAGCTTTATTTCAGTTAGGGAAACAAAATGATTGATCATTAATGATCAGGAGGGTGGCGAGTGTTGCCAGATCCTTTGGAAGAAAGAAGAGGTGTGTTGCTTCAGTTATTCAGATTTGCCGAGATACTCGACTTGGTTTGAGATTCTGTTTTTCTGCAATGAGCACCAGTCCTGCCATACTTGGCGTGCTTCTTCTACATTGCTGAATGTCCAAAGCACTACGCCGTCTTCCGTCATGAGGGTTGCCATTTTATTCGGCCATTCTTTAATCAAACAGTGCATAACTTTCTCCTTTAATACAAATAATTTATAACGTGAGAAAGCTTAATTGATCTATATGAAAATATGATGACAGAGATATGAAGAATTAATGACAATGCATGTATTATATGGTACTAAACGTTTGTTATCGGCATTGCTACTCGTTGAAACATTATTTATAGTGAGCGTTTAGTCGCTCTCCATTCTTACAAGGAATTATTATGAACAGAATTAATTATATCCAGTTGGGTGCTTTAATGGCGCTGATATCGATTGCGGGTTGTGCGGCAAATAGCAATCCTAGCAATTCGTTGAACACGGTAAACCAAGGTCTGTCAACGGTAGAAAGTGCAGCGCAAAGTGGCAAGCAAGTACTTAATGCCGGTACAGCAGCTGCTAGTAATCCAGCAGGAATCAACCAAATCGGGCTGGTCGATATTTTGGCTCACCGGCTGGGGATATCGCCACAGCAAGCATTGGGCGGCGCTGGAGCGATCTTTCAAACGGCTCAAGGCAGTATGAATCCGCAGGCATTTGCCGCATTATCTAAATCTATCCCAGGAATGGATAGCATGCTCAGTGCAGCGCCTGCTATGCCGGGAGCCGGCGGTTTATCTTCCTTGGCGGGAGGTTCCGGCAATGCAGTAGGCAGTATGGCCGCTCTCGCAACATCATTCCAGCAATTGAATCTCTCTCCTGATATGGTAGGTCAATTTATCCCCATCGTAACAAATTATGTGAGCAAAACGAGCGGACAGGCAACAGCCGACCTTTTTCAGTCGGCCTTAACAGCAAAATAGAGAGAACGCTCTGTTGCGAAGTAGCCCCGCAAATTCGGACAGTCGAACAAGTGATCTTGCTCAATTTCAATCCGTGAAGTTTGCGGAAAAAAGGAGCAAGCGTATGAGAAAAACGAGAAGGGGGCACGTAGCAGAACTCAAAGCCAAGGCGGCGATAGCTGTGATCGCGGGTAGTGAGACCTTGTTGAGTTAGCTGAATAATTTGTGTGCATTCGAATGCAGATTTCGGAATGAAAGTAGCAGCTACAGAAATCTGCAATCGATGTATTCGGGAGTCATTCTTTATGCAACCTAGGGAGCCCCTCCTAGGGTCTGTTGACAATTGGAGATAAGCATTTAATAAGAAGAAGAAAACTCGTAATAATAAACAACCCCGTGGCAAGACCACGGGGTATTAGAAAAGCTCAAGTTGACGCA
>CAZYHY010000064.1:0-7842 GCA_964647635.1 uncultured Nitrosomonas sp. | reverse complement strand
CCGGTGAACAGCCAGTTCTTTTTACCAATCGCGATGGGGCGAATGACGTTTTCTATGGGATTGTTGTCAATTGGCAGGTGTCCGGTGTGCGCATAGCGAGCCAGACTCATCCAGCGTTTAATTGTGTAATCCAGAGAAGTGGATTAGCTGAAATCTTAATCCAAATAAACAACCCGTGGCAAGACCACGGGGAATCGCAAGCTCACTTAATGCACACCGTTCGCACCTGATGAATATCGGTAATTCCCTGTAGCACCTTCTCGATGCCGTCCTGCTTCAGCGTGCGCATTCCATCGCCCAGCGCTGTTACCAGCATTTCCGCCACGCGTGCACGCTCCTGGATGTTCTTTTTCAATGCGTCGCTGGCCGTCATCAGCTCATGTAATCCCACCCGGCCGGAAAAACCGGTACCGTTACAATCATCACAACCGACCGACTTGCACAATGTAATTTCACCTTTGTCATTACCGTATTGCTTAACCCAATCGTCGTGGATTGCCTTACGCGCCGCTTCCGGATCCGCTTTAAACCGTTCAATATGATTCAGCTCTTCGCAATATTCCGTTAGCAATGCCTTGATCTCACGTTCACTGGCCACATACGATTGCTTACATTTACACAGGCGTTTCGCCAGCCGCTGGGCCAGAACACCCAGTAGCGCATCAGAAAAATTGAAGGGATCCATCCCCATATCCAACAAACGAATCACCGACTCGGGCGCGCTGTTGGTGTGCAATGTGGCAAAAACCAGATGCCCGGTTAACGAAGCTTCGATACCGATACTGGTGGTTTCCTTGTCACGCATCTCGCCGACCATGATGATATCCGGGTCTGCGCGCAGGAAAGATCGCATAATCACGGGGAAGGTTAAACCTGCCTTGACATTGATCTGCACCTGACGCAATCCCTTTTGCGTGATCTCAACAGGATCTTCCGCAGTCCAGATTTTGGTTTCCGGGCGATTCAGGTGTTTCAAAATGGAATGCAGCGTAGTTGTTTTACCTGAACCCGTAGGACCACACACAAAAAACAAACCATAGGGTTTACTGATGATTTTCTTCAGCTCTTCCAGGTTGCGGGCGGTAAAGCCCATTTTATCCAGCGGAATAGGTTCTCCAGCCGACAGAATCCGCATGACAACATCTTCCATACCACCCGCAGAAGGAATGGTGGCAACACGCAGCTCAATATCCAGGGGAGCAAACTTTCTAAACTTAATCTTGCCGTCCTGTGGCCTGCGTTTCTCGGAAATATCCAAATCACACATGATCTTGATCCGCGTCACCAGTGGATTGCGATAACCGGCTGGAATCTCGATATAGGGCATTAATGAACCATCCTTACGGAAGCGTATTTTAGTTTTTTCTTTTCCTGTATAAGGCTCTACATGGATATCCGACACGCCCATCTTATAGGCGTCCATAATGATTTTATTGACGAGCTTGACCAGTTCATTATCCGAAGCTGCTGAAGATTCTTCTCTGTCGCTGACAATCTCATCAACAGTTTCTCCTTCAAGATTAAACAGCATTTCGGTAATATTGCCCGTAGCCATCTCACCTTGGCTGCCGCCATAGAATTGCTCAACGATTGCACCAAATTCACGCTTGGTGGTCACCACATAGGTAATCTTGTGTTTGGGAAAAATCGCGCTCGCAATGCGCTGAGACTTAATCCGCTCAGGATCCAGCGTTAAAACTACCAGGCCATCTTTCGTTTCATCAATGGGCAGCCAGGTATTACTTTCCACATAATCCTTTTTTAAATTTTTAAGCAGATCCATCGGTTTGATCCGATCTTTCTTAAAAGGCTCATAACGAGTATCAAAAAATGCAGAAAGCGCTTTACCGATGAGCGGCAAACCGATCTGCAGCTCGTCCACCAATACGTCTTCCAGATCGCACCCTTTCTTGCGCGCAGAGCGTGTGGCCAGCTCAAGCTCAGCTGCGGAAATCACCGCATCGAAAACCAGATAATCATATTTTGATTTAGGTACGTGAGCGGATTTTGAGCGCTGTTTAAATATCGCTGCAAGTACCCGGCAGATTTCAATCACACCGTCAGCAGCGATTGCTGTAAATGGTTGTCCGCCTTTATGATTGATAACCTGAACCACGCCCATTAGTTCTTGAGTGTCCTCACTCAGAACCGGTGCCACGAGCATTTGTTTGGTGCGATAGCCAGTGCGCTTTTCCGCTTCATATGAAAAAGTAATCAATGGATTGATTTTTCTCAATTCGCTTTTGTTGTAGACATCCTCAATATTGACAGCTTCCTTCTTCAGACTCACGTAACCTGTAATCGTGCTTTCAAGTACCGGTAATTTCAAATCTTGAATCGAATCGAATCCTGTTTTAATCCGGGTTGTCAGAAATGCTTGATCCTCGCTCAGGGTATAAATAATCAGCCGGTCTGCATTGAACAAAACACACAGATCCTTACTCACTTCCAGCATGATCTCATCCATATCACTGGCAGCATGCATCTTGCCGATAGCCGATTGCAGATTGCCGGAAAAACTCGACTCACTGCTATCCGCAACATCGTTTTGCATCTGTGACGTAGTGATTGTATTCATGACATCAATTCTCCGAAATTCCCTAAAACTCAAATAATTGATTCTTTTTAAGCCTGCGCGGCTTAAATTTCACCATACATTGTTGTATTTCATCCATGGTTATTTCAGCTTCACCCGGCTTCAAGTGAGAGATAAATATTTCAGCATTTCGCTCGAGTTTCTGCAATTCCTCTGCCAGCAAGCTAGGGCAAAAATGCTTGGATCTAATGGCAATCTCTCTTTTCCGATTACAAAAGGCTGACTCAACGATGAGATATTTTAAATTTTCAATCTTATTGACTACAGCCCATAGCGCATCATTGGTTGTCGTATCTCCGGTAAATACAAGACTGGCCTGACCTGAATCCAACTGATAACCAACCGCCGGGACGGCGTGATTCGCGGGTAATGGCGTAATTTTACGTTCCTGCAAACTGATGGTATTACCCAGTGATAAGGCTTCATAGCGCATATAGGGTGAGCATTCATTCGGAATTTTTGTAAAATCCGGCCATAAATGCCAATTAAACAAATGCTTTCGCAAATTATCCAGTGTTGCTTGCGTTGCATGGATCGTTATGGGCTTTGTTCGCATAGAACCAACGGTATCAACCAAAAAAGGAATACAAGCCACATGATCCAAATGCGCGTGCGTAACAAAAACATGATCAATCTTGATCATTTCATCCATACTCAGACTACTCGCGCCAGTTCCTGCATCGATTAGAACATCATCATCCAGCAACATGGCACTGGTTTGTGCACCGTCTCCTATCCCGCCATCGCATCCCAAGACTCTGAGCTTCAATCGATTGACCCCAGAAATAGCTTACTTAACCAATAAAATCGGAATATTCGATAACTGTATTACTTTATTCGTCACCGATCCCAGTAACAAGCCTTGTATATCTCCTTTTCCATGCGGCCCCATGACAATCTGGTCATAGTGCTTCTCGGCGGCAAAACGGACAATCATTTCAGCCGGATCGCCGACAGTAATATGATACTGGTAATCAATTCCGGCTCGATCGAGCAAATCGCGGGCATTCTGCAGGCTCTTCAGCCCTTCTTCCTGATGATATTGTTTAATATCCGTCTGATTGATAAATAATGACACATTGCCATCCAGCGAGTGTTGAACGCTCAGCAAGTGGAGCTCCGGTTTTTTCTTATACCAATCCAGCAAATGAATGAAATTAGTCACTGCTTGACCGGAATTATCGGAACCGTCGACCGGCAGTAAAATTTTTAACATGATCAAATTCTCAGTTTCATATATCGATAAGCAAACAATTACTATTTGGGAATTGTTTCGTCGACCAGATCAATCACTGGCCTGACTTTAGTTTGTTGCCGGGCAGCTAATACTTTGCCCACAGTAACTACAATCAATGCAGCAGCAACTGGTGCAACCCAATGCAAATACTTCGCTTGTGTATTGACCCATTCTTTGGTAACCACGTCAGTCACCACCATGTCACCGGCAATCCATCCCAGCAAACCGGCGCCGATGGCAATTGCCACCGGATAGCGATCCATGATTTTCATCACCAATTGACTACCCCATACAATGATAGGCACACTGATCACCAAACCAAAAATCACCAGACCAATATCGTCCTTGGCAGCGCCAGCAATGGCAATTACATTATCCAGACTCATTACGGCATCAGCCACAATAATAGTTTTGATAGCGCCTACCAAAGTTGTACTGGCATCAATCTCATGCGCGCCTTCCGGTTCAGGTTGCAGTAATTTGATGCCAATCCATATCAGTAAAGCCGCACCGACAATCTTTAAGTAAGGCACCGCCAGCAGACTTAATGCAAAAAAGATCAGCACCACACGTAACGTAATGGCACCCAAAACACCCCAAAAAATCCCTAATTTGCGTTGCTGTTCAGGCAACCGCCGACAGGCAAGCGCAATCACCACCGCATTATCCCCGCCCAACACAATATCAATCGCAATAATTTGCAAGACAGCAATCCAGAATTGCGGACTATCAAAACCCATTTAATTTTCCCTAACAAAAATACAATTCAATAAAAAACATTAGCATCGACAATACCTGCTACGCTTCAGTCTTAACCCCTATGAACTTTAGCAGCTCATCTTTTTGCTGCAATGTATCGTTATAGCCCAGTTTTATTAAATCCTGGCAAAAAGGCGCCTCAAATAACACATAACTTAATAAGGTCGAACCATTAGGCCCCGTTGCACCGATCGCATGATAGAGGTAACGCATGATCCATGGTAGGGTGTGTGCATATTTTTGTGCAATTTCGTTGATGTCCTGGCTGGGCGCTATCATCATTGCTTCAACGGGACGCAGAGATATATTTTTTTCTTTAATTAGCTCGCGGGGAATCAATTTAACTGTTTCATTAATGCGCAACAAACGTTCCAGATCAACATCCAGGCTATCGACAAATATACTGTTCAACGCATGACCGGCAATCTGCGCAAAAGGCGGATAACCCGTAGCACTGACGCGTTTAGGTTCATCCGTAACCTGTTTACGCACACCAATAATCAGCAACTTGTCAGCCCCCAGGTGAAGTGCCGGACTAATTGGCGCTAACTGACGCATTGATCCGTCGCCAAAGAACTCACGGTTCAGTTTCACAGCAGGGAAAATAAAGGGTATCGAGGAAGAAGCCATCAAATGCTCCGCGCCAATATCAACGGGAACACCCAGCCGCTGTGCTCTTTTCCACGGCAACACTTCTCTTGCTGCCTGATAAAATGTAACCGATTGTCCAGAGGTATAGCCCCACGCGGTCAACCCCAATGCATGCAATGCACCAGAGCGAATACCATATTGAATGGAGCGAAACGGAAAACGTTTTTTCAGTAATGCTGCTAAGGGCGCGTTATCCAGTAAAGAAATCGCATTATGCAGACTATATTCACTCGATACTAATGACAGTAAACAGCGTAAAGTATTGTGCATCACGCCCACAAAGTCTGATCGATAAATCTGATCGACATGGAAATTTGACCAAACAGCTTCGAGTTGTTGCACGCCTTCTGCAAAATTATTTGCTGAAACTGCGATGCTGGTTGCGTTAATGGCGCCTGCTGAGGTTCCACAAATAACGGGGAAGGGATTGCGTGTCTTGTCGGGCAATAATTCAGCAATCGCCCGCAATACACCCACTTGGTAGGCTGCTCGCGCCCCACCGCCGGTTAGAATCAGTCCAACCTTCGGCATGGCTATTGTTGTATTCTGTTCATACACGAATACGAACTAAGAATTCTGTTTTTACTTTCTCCATGCTTTCACCTTCTCCAATGCATCCCGCAAGGTTTCTTCAGGTAAACTATTCAAAGAGCTCGATAGCATCTTTGCCGCCTGGCGGGCGGAATTCGGCAGTACCGCGCTGTCCAGATTGGCAACAAAAACCGCGGCAGCTCCTGCAGCATTCAATAAACTTTGGCGCTCGCTCATTAATATTTCCACTTCTTCTCTTAACATGAAAATTTCTTGTTCTTTAAGTATAGTATTAGGCATACGATGATCTCTTATAACATCAAAACAGTGTACAACTTGTCAAGCACTATATCAGAACTATAATTCATTCAAGTTTTGAGCTCTGTGCTGTTTGCCACCTTTTTCTATTATTTCCAGAATCAACTAATCAATCACACTATCTATAAAATGAACAATCACTTATATACTACACTATATCCTGAAATCGCACCTTATCAGCAAGGGTCTCTTCCCTTGGACAAGCTACATACCATGTACTGGGAAGAGTCCGGCAATCCTTCCGGTATGCCCGTGGTATTTCTCCACGGTGGCCCTGGCGCTGGGGCGACACCGGCGCATCGGCGCTTCTTTGATCCGGCATATTACCGTATCGTCATTTACGATCAAAGAGGTGCGGGACGCTCAACGCCACTGGGCGAAATACGCGACAATACAACACCCCATTTAATTAATGACCTGGAAACGCTGCGACAACATCTGGCAATTGATCAATGGTTGGTATTTGGCGGTTCCTGGGGCAGCACACTGGCGCTTGCCTATGGTGAAGCACACCCTGAACGCTGCTTGGGTTTCGTTTTGCGTGGAATTTTTCTTTGCCGCATAGAAGAAATTGACTGGTTTTTGTACGGATTACGTAATCTATTCCCGGAAGCCTGGCGCGAACTTGTCGCGCCGCTATCCGCCGTAGAACGCAATGACATTCTTGCCGCTTACTACCAGCGCTTAATGCACCCCGATCCGGCCATCCACATGCACGCCGCACGTATCTGGAGCACCTATGAAGGCTCCTGTTCGACATTACTGCCAAACCCGGCCACGGTCAGTTATTTTGCCAGTGACACTGTCGCACTAGGACTTGCGCGCATGGAAACCCATTATTTCAGCCACCATATTTTCTTACCGGAAAATTCATTGCTGGATAACGTACACAAACTGCACAACATTCCCGCCATCATCGTGCAAGGCCGCTATGATGCGGTCTGTCCGATCATCAGCGCCGACGACTTGCATCGTGCATGGCCGCAAGCTGAATATATCATCATTGACGATGCAGGTCATTCCGTCTGGGAACCCGGCATACAAGCGGCGCTGATCAAAGCCACCGATCAATTTAAAACGCACGGCCACTAGCGGCTGTTGAGAAACATTTTCGATGCGATTCAAAAATAATCAGCAGGTTAATTAATTAGGATTATCAGCAATGCGCACACTATGCACCGGATCTCACCATGCAATAGTGCGGAAATATGCAAACACCACTACTGCTCTACTGCTGGCCATTAGAATAATGACGCTAGTCGGCACAGTTTGTTCTTTAGGAAACTTTGTACAAGATGATTACGTCTGGCTCAGCGCGTCCATCTCGAATGTCATTCAAACGTTGAACAGTAAAATCACAACTTATTTATTTTTGTTAGTTTCGAATGTATCATTAAATAGGGCGAATTAAACACTCACTTTATCTGATATTACGTAGTAAAAACAACGCAAAAAACGAGACATTCCTCCTAGGACGCTGCGCAATTAAGCATATTAATCATGAACAAACAGCATGACATTGATCCTGGGTTCGGCATTTTTCAATTTGCAGAAACAGACACTCCAAGTCAAATTAAACCCCAATTTTCAATCTGAATCGCCCCGGATTTTCCGGAGACTATTTGTCTTGAGTCAACCGTATCGGTTGACTCCCCTAGTTGACGATAATATGCCATTTCAAATTCAGTCGGGTGGAAGAGCTATAGTCAAATCTGGTGTATGGAGAATCAAGCGGTTCGCTGTTTTTGAT
>CAZYHY010000063.1:0-8401 GCA_964647635.1 uncultured Nitrosomonas sp. | reverse complement strand
AAGAAGCTAGGTTAGCATCAATGCCGGTACACCACTGTCGAAAGACAGCCGGTGTGTCGGCTTTTTTATGATGCTAAGTCATATATTCTTCAGCTAGAGTATTTCTCTCAAGCCTGTTTTTTTCTTTAAAGTTTATATTTCATAAACTTTGTTTGATCATTGATGCCAGCACTAAGTATTTTGCCGATTATATGATTACTGAACCTATTTATTTGCAATCCATTGAAGTCGAAACAGGTGAGAATCCTGCTTACACAATTGTGTGGTTACATGGGCTAGGTGCTGATGGGAATGATTTTGTACCGATAGTCAATGAACTAAGGTTGCTTCCTGATAAACCTGTTCGGTTTATTTTTCCGCACGCATCAGAGCGACCTATCAGTATAAATAACGGTTATATAATGCGTGCATGGTATGATATCTCTCATCCTGATTTTAATCATCATCAAGATGAGTCAGGTATCTGTAGTTCGCAAAAAGCAATAAATGCTTTGATTGTACGAGAGATGCAGCGGGGTATAGCTTCAACACATATTTTGTTAGCGGGATTTTCGCAAGGTGGTGCGATGGCACTGCAAGTTGGGTTGCATCAGGTCAATCCGCTAGCAGGAATTATAGCGCTGTCATGTTACTTACCTCTTGCAGAAATGCTTTCATTCGAAACTTGCGCCGTTAATGCCGCAATACCGATATTCATGGCGCATGGTACTTATGACACTGTGATACCCATATCACATGCTATTGCTTCAAAAGAAAAATTACTGGCTGCGAATTACACACCTGAATGGCATGAATATGCTATGGCGCATACCGTATGTCAGCAAGAAATAGCAGATATCAGTCATTGGTTGCAGCGTATTATGGAATAATCTGAATGAATTGTTGGCAAAAAATCAGAGCCAATAAAAAGCATAATTTCTCGGCATAATTGTCATGCAGTGGGATTTTAGTCAAAACAAAACTGTCAGTACGTGATCAATCAATATGAAGCTAGCAACCTGGAATGTGAATTCACTAAAAGTGCGATTGCCACAGGTGATTGATTGGCTTGAGGTGAATCAACCTGATATGCTGTGTCTGCAGGAAACAAAATTATCCGATGATCATTTTCCAGAGAGTGAAATCGCTGCAACTGGGTATCAGTCGGTTTTTAGTGGACAGAAAACCTACAATGGTGTCGCGATACTGAGCGAGCAAAAAGGCAGTGAGGTAGTAACCGCGATCCCCGATTTTGCTGATGAACAAAAAAGAATCATCGCTGCGACCTACGGTGATCTGCGCGTTATTTCTATTTATGTCCCTAATGGGGATACCGTTGAATCTGAGAAATATGATTATAAATTAAAGTGGTTGCCAGCCTTAAACAAATGGTTAAAACAAGAATTGAAAGAGCATGCAAAACTGGCATTGCTGGGGGATTTTAATATTGCGCCGGAAGATCGTGATATCCATGACCCGGAAATTTGGGCGGGCAAGGTATTGTGTAGTCAACCGGAACGTGATGCCTTCAGTAGTCTGCTTAATTTAGGGTTTGTGGACAGCTTTCGTTTATTTGAGCAGCCCGAAAAGTCTTATACGTGGTGGGACTATCGTATGATGGCTTTTCGTCTGAATCGGGGACTGCGAATTGATCATATTTTGCTAAGCCATGAACTTGCCAGAACCTGCCAAACATGCAAAATAGATAAAACGATGCGTAAACGAGAACGTCCTTCGGATCATGCGCCAGTGATGGTGGAATTGTCTATGTGAGTCGAAGAAGAGGCTTATTTGTTTTTGCCAGGTATATTCTTGAGCTCATGTTTTAGTACATTTAGATTATTTTCGCGAACATTGATTTCTTCTTTTAGTCGTTCTACTCGATTCAGGTATCTCTGGTAGTTGCGTTCACTACCCAAGCGATCTGGAACACCTTCTTTATATTCGTCTTTTACCTCATTGAGACGTTTTTCTTCCTCAGATATTTTGCTTTGTAGTTGCTCACGCTGTTCCTCGATTTTGGCGGATTCTCGCCTTTTTGTAATTCTGTCTTCTACTCCTTCAGCGTTGACAGAGGGAACGACAACAATGGGTGGTAAATCAATGCGTTTTGCATTGTTGGAGGGTATGTTTGAATATGTTACGTTGCCATGTCCATCAATGTGTTTATACACACCGGCTTGTGTCAGGCATGAAAAAGAAACTAGCGTAATAAAAAAAAGGTTATTTCTTCTCATGGTTCATCGTCTTAACGGTTTGTAGTTGTCAATATATCTACAACCTAGCAAGCTCTTTCTTCAACGCCGCTATATTTCTTTGATGTAAAAATAGTTTATTTTTGAGTTGCACGGATTTTTCTTGATAATTACTTGACTCCACATTGCTATTGATTTGTAGGAGGGAATTCTGTGCGTCAGAAAAAAATTTTTCTTCACTCACCAGCTCTTTTTCCAAGATCTGGCGGCGCATGGTATCGCGTTCTTTTTGCGTCGTATCTTTTACGCGGGATTTCGATTGCGATCCTGATTGCTCAGTATTTCTGGAGAAAGAAGCAATTGAAATTTTTTGTGCATTACTGATACGACGATTAGTAAAGGTGATATTGCCATCTTTATCAACATGCTTGTATATATTCGTTCCGGCGATAACATTCGATGAAGGATTTAATATAATTATCAATAGGATAAATAGCGCTTTGATCTTCATATCTTTGATAGAAAAAATCTAATGGTGACTGCAACTATTTGATCAGTATATCAATTATTTTTCCAGTATAGGATAAAAAAAGAACCAATAATGTCTGCTTATTCTTGTGTTATAGACTTGGAATATCCTAAATTATCCTATATGACCCTTATAGACTATAGTACATATCAAATTCAACCGGGTGTGTGGTAGTGCGCAGTAATATTACCTCATCCATTTTAAGACGGATGTACGCGTCAATCATATCATTAGAAAATACGCCGCCACGGATCAGAAAATCGCGATCTTTATCCAGGCATTCCAAAGCTTCATCGAGTGAAGCGCAAGCATTGGGTACTTTAGCTGCTTCTTCCGGTGGTAAATCATAAAGATTTTTGTCCATCGGGTCACCAGGATGTATTTTGTTTTGAATGCCATCAAGACCCGCCATCATCAGTGCAGTAAATGCCAGATATGGATTGGCGGTTGGATCAGGGAAGCGAACTTCAATACGCCGTCCTTTGGGGCTGCTGGTGTGTGGAATGCGAATCGCCGCCGAGCGGTTGCTTGCTGAATAGGCGAGATTGACCGGTGCCTCGAATCCGGCAACCAACCGTTTGTAGGAATTGGTACTGGGATTGCAGATCGCATTGAGCGCGTGGGCATGTTTGAGGATGCCGCCGATATAGTAGAGTGCTATTTCGGATAGTCCCGCATAACCGTTGCCAGAAAATAGATTCTTGCCGTCTTTCCAGATGGATTGGTGTACATGCATGCCTGAGCCGTTATCGCCAACAATAGGCTTAGGCATAAAAGTTGCTGTTTTGCCATACGAATGCGCGACGTTGTGTATGACATACTTGAGTATCTGATTCCAGTCTGCGCGTTTAACCAAGCTATTGAAACGTGTACCTATTTCGCATTGGCCGGCGGTGGCGACTTCATGGTGATGTACTTCGACGCCGATCCCCATCTCTTCCAGCGTAATACACATGGCGGAGCGGATGTCTTGCAGCGCGTCAACCGGTGGAACTGGAAAATAGCCGCCTTTAATAGCAGGGCGGTGACCGATATTGCCGCTTTCATATTTAATGGCTGAACTCCAGGCCGCTTCCTCCGATTCAATTTTAACCGAGCAGCCTGACATGTCGGTATGCCAGCGAACAGAGTCAAAAATGAAAAATTCTGGTTCCGGGCCGAAATAAGCAACATCGCCAATACCTGTTGATTTTAAGTAGATTTCTGCTCGTTTGGCTAGTGAGCGTGGATCTCGGCTATAACCTTTTCCATCTGCCGGTTCTACCACATCGCATGTCATCAGCAATGTGGGTTCATCCATGAATGGATCCATGTTGGCAGTATCGGGATCAGGTATCAATAACATGTCGGAGGCCTGAATACTTTTCCAGCCGCCTATCGATGAACCGTCAAAGGGATGGCCATCTTCAAATTTGTCGGCATCAAAAGTATGCGCGGGTACGGTTACATGATGTTCTTTTCCGTTTGTATCGGTAAAACGTAAATCGACAAATTTGACTTCATTGTCTTGAATCAATTTCAAAACATCAGCTACCATCATTTTTCTTTCTCCAGACTAGCGTTACAAGTTTTATAAAGCAAAATAAAAATACATTTCGGCAGAATTATACCAGCACAATATAATGAATAACTTGAAACGATGTGAATGATTGGTATAACAAGTCGGTTAAATATCAACGCGCAGATGCCGGATCAACATTCTATTGTGCTATCGTAAAGTAAGTCTTTATGATTCGTGAGGATTACGAAATGGTGGTTGTAGTGTTGATTGTCGATTACAGCGCGCTTTTTTATTCAGAACGGAAAGCTAAATCTGCTGATGCGGTGAGGAATTTGGTTATTGGCGATCATTGTCAATATGTGTGACGGAATGTGGTTTCAGAGGTTGAAGAAAATTGAAAATAAGCAGTAGTTGTATCTTGCATGCCTAGCGCACTTAATATACTCAAAGAAGTTTTCGGCTATCCTGCCTTTCGCGGTCAGCAAGCAGAAGTGATCACGCATCTCGCCAATGGTGGTGATTGTTTGGTATTGATGCCGACAGGTGGCGGCAAATCGCTGTGTTATCAGATTCCTGCTTTGTTACGCGATGGCACCGCTATCGTTGTGTCTCCGCTAATTGCATTAATGCAGAACCAAGTAACCGCGCTACACGAAATTGGTGTGCGTGCAGCAGTTTTAAATTCATCATTGTCGCAGCAAGAAGCTGTTGTTGTTGAACAGAAACTGCAAAATCATGAGTATGATTTACTGTATGTCGCGCCGGAGCGTTTACTGACAGCGCGGTTTCTGAACCTGATAGCGCGTATTCCGGTTGCGTTATTTGCGATTGATGAAGCGCATTGCGTTTCGCAGTGGGGACATGATTTTCGTCCGGAATATATTCAGTTATCTGTGCTTCATGAACGCTTTCCCAAAGTGCCTCGCATTGCTTTGACGGCGACAGCTGACATGGATACGCGTAAAGAAATTATTGAACGATTGGGACTTGATGCGGCGAGAATATTTGTTTCCAGCTTTGATCGTCCGAACATTCGCTATCAAATTATTGATAAAACCAATAGCCGGACACAATTACTGGCCTTTATACAGGCAGAGCATCAAGGCGATGCCGGGATTGTTTATTGTTTGTCACGTAAGAAAGTGGATGAAACTGCGGCTTGGCTGGTAAGCCAAGGGGTATGCGCCGTGGCTTATCATGCCGGTATGAGTATGCAGCAACGCAGCATCAATCAGGAAAAATTTTTGCGGGAAGAAGGTATCGTCATGGTTGCTACGATTGCTTTCGGTATGGGAATCGATAAGCCCGATGTGCGTTTTGTGGCGCACTTGGATTTGCCCAAAAGTATAGAAGGTTATTATCAGGAGACCGGTCGTGCCGGTCGTGATGGACAGGCAGCCAATGCCTGGATGGTGTATGGTCTCGGCGATGTCATCCAGCAGCGCCGGATGATTGAAGAGTCTGAAGCGCAGCTTAAATTTAAACAGGTCGCTACTCGGAAACTTGAAGCGATGCTATCGCTGTGTGAAACGACTACTTGTCGTCGTTCACGCTTGTTAAGTTATTTCGGCGAAGCGGATACTGTACCGTGTGGAAACTGTGACACTTGTATAAGCCCGCCACAAGTCTGGGATGCCACCATAGAGGTACAGAAAGCGCTATCCTGTGTTTATCGTACCGGACAGAATTTTGGAGCAGGGCATCTAATTGATGTGTTGCGAGGTAATCTGACCGAGCGTGTGCAGCAATGGCATCATGACAGAATCAGTACTTTCGGTATTGGTAAAGATTTGCCGGAGAAAGCCTGGCGCGCGGTATTTCGCCAAATCATAGCGCTTGGGCTATTGACGACGGATAGTGAGGGTCATGGTGCCCTGTACTTGACCGAGATTAGTCGGACAGTACTCAAGGGACAACAAACTGTACACTTGCGACTACAAACAAAATCAAGAAAATCATCCGAAAAGCGACTTGATGATGTCGCGTTATTGGATTCAGCCGAGCGTTATTTGTGGGAACAATTACGCATGTGGCGAGCAAAAACAGCTAAGGAGCACGGTGTTCCGGCATATGTGATTTTTCACGACACTACCTTGCACGAACTGGTGCGTTTGTGTCCTAAAACGGAAGATGAATTGCGCCAAGTAACTGGCATCGGTGTGCGCAAATTCGATAAGTATGGCGATCATTTGATGGAGATTCTCCGGTTTGCTAGCGCAGACTAAAATGCACCCGCTAACTGGGTACTTGGAATTTTTGTGAGTTTTGTTATATACTCAAAACCCACACTAATAGGGTGAATTTAATTTAAATAAGGAATTAAAGGATGAAATTATCAATTTTTGCCGCAACTTTAGTAGTATTCTTAGCTGCTTGTTCAAATGCTAATATGGGCGATCCAAATGCTAGTGTAGATGACTGTAAATTTGGAGTAGGTGGTAATGGTGAATGCCTCAAAGAAGGACAGGATCCACGTCCATTTGGCGGTAACAGCAAGCCAGGGCATTAATAACCATAGAATTAGATAAAAACAATCTCTTTCATGGATCAATGAAATAAAAAACCGCCTGATGAAGGCGGTTTTTTATTAGTAGAGCTTTCTTGATTCTGTTTATTCAAGCGCTTGCAGTGTTTTGATATTTTTATAAGCTGTGATTTTCATTAGCGTTGTTTACACAACCAATGCGATTGAATCAGTCAATATGAGCCTGCGCAAAGTCAGCAAAAACCGGGGATCGTTCCCTAACGATGAAGCTGCCATCAAATTGTTCTATTTGGCACTCAACAATATCGCCAAAAAATGGCCTATGCCGCTAAAAGATTGGAAGCCCGCTCTAAACAGATTTACTATTCAATTTAAAGAAAGAATGCCATAACTTTACTAAACACCGTTTACACAAAATCTAGGACACCCTCCGTCCATCTGTCAGTTCAACATCACTTGTCGGTTGATGCTGATAATAATAAGTCGAGCGCACCAAACCCAGTAAGTAGCATTGGCGAACATGACTCAGTTTGTCGTGGCGCTCAATCATCATCTTGCGTTCCGTTGTGCTTAATGATCGAGCTTTCTGACTAAAAGTTGCCCGATGACACGATGTAAATCATCTGTGGTTTGTCCATTCTCTTTGCTAGCACCGGTATTTCCGGAAAACAATTCAGCCGCTTGTTCAATGAGTTGCCGTTTCCAGCTATTGATCTGTGTGGGATGTATCCCCTAACGTGCTGCCAGTTGAGGAATAATCTCATCTCCCCCGTATGGTAGCCAGCGCTACTTTCGCCTTGAATTCACTCGAATATTGCGTGCGTTTCTTGCGCATGATTATGATCCTCTATAGTGTCCATAACAGAGCTTAACAACCTGTCCAATTTTGCGGTACCACTTCACAATGGGAGTGGTTGACATCCGGTGTGGATTGGCAGCATTTATCGGCTTTGTCACCAGCGCATTTGCGGACATGAAAAAGCTACACGCTACAGCGATTCAGTTGCAATATGGTAGAAAAGAAAGTAATATTGAGCCCTTTTTTCTATCGAAGAGGGTTGGGGTTTTTATGGCTAACAGCGCACAAGCAAGAAAGCGTGCAAGGCAAGCTGTCAAACGAAGAGAACATAATGTTAGTTTGCGGTCAAAGTTGCGTACTGCTATTAAGTTTATAAGAAAAGCAATAGGGTCTGGTGATAAGGTAGTCGCTCAACGTGCGTTCGATAGTTCTATAGAGACTATAGATGCGATTGCTGATAAAGATATTATTCATAAAAATAAATCTGCGCGTTATAAAAGTCGATTATCCGCTGCAATTAAGATGATGGCTTAGTTAACATGTGGTTTTCCATGGTCTTGCCACGGGGAGTTATGGTTTGTGTTTTTGAAGCTAATGCAGCGCGCTGTCTTTGTTTCTTTGTATCATAATATCTCGCGGTCTTATCGAAGGGATAAAAGTAAGGTAGGCGAAGCATTTATAATATAAAATTATCAAACTGAGCCACACCTGTCTATGAATGGGGCGACATAGCTTCAGTGTCGGCAGCTGACCTAGCTGATCAGGTTGGTTAGTGTTTGAGAGTTAATGCACTAAAATACTAAGTAAGAAAAAGAGAAAGTATTTTTAGAAATTCAATCTTTGTTAATATCTATGGTTAAATTCTTGACAGTGATGTGTTGACTAAGTAGTCTAGGTAGTGGCAAGGGGATAG
>CAZYHY010000062.1:0-8585 GCA_964647635.1 uncultured Nitrosomonas sp. | reverse complement strand
TAGTTTAAAGGGATGGCATGCCAGCTCATCCGAAATATGCATTTTTGCGTTTAATACGACAGAACCGCCCCTTTGAGGAACCCCAGCGATAAGCCTCCGGCTCTGCCGGAGGTAATTTATCTCATTTTTTGTATCGTCTTTATTACGCAGTTTGCAATTCCGGATAAAACTCATGCTTGATTCGGCTTACATAGTTGACCAGATTATCTTTGGATAAGCCATATTCTTTTAGCGGCGACTCAATCGGGCAACCGATGATATTAATCAGCAGGCCAAACGCCGAAGTATCCAACGTGGTAGGCCGATCACCTAAAAAATATTGTTGATCGCCAAGGCTTGCGGATAATGCGTCAATGTCCTGTTTACCCAGCGTGAAGACTTCTTCAGCCTGATGTCTGCCAATACCGTGACCGTGGATCTGCCGCTTAATTTTTTGACGCCAACTGCTGGCGACAATATCCCGAATAATCGGCGGCAGTCCGCCAAAAATGGCTTGTTTGTTGGCTTGCCAGTTTCCGTCGGTGTATTGCCAGCGTGAATATAACGCAGCCCAGAACAAATGCTCCTCAAGCAAACGCTGCATAGCCAGCGACATTGCCAATCCGGCACCATCCAATCCGCTATCCAGATCTTTATAGGCTGATTTAAGATACGCGATGATGAAGCGCGAGTCACCCAATGCTTTGCCACCATCCACAATATAAGGCAATTTGCCTTTCGGCGTACGCAACGGAAGTGTCGATTTAATTTCATAATCGATACCCGCCATGCGTAAGTATGTTTCGATTTTGCAGCAGAAAGGACTTAAGTTAGGAATACCCCAAGTGCGTTCAAATTGATATAGCTTCAACATATCACAACCCTCATTAATGATTGATACGACCTTAATATCGACTTGTATAATGCAAGTAACTTTATCCCATAAACTTGTTAAGTGCAAGTAAGTGTATTACAGTACTACTGTAATTGTTTATCCGCTGAATAAAGCGTACGAATTGATGAATAATAATCTGGATAAGCCCACTTTTGAGCGTTCGTGCTGTCCGATCGCCTGCGCATTGGATCAGCTTGGCGACAAATGGACATTGTTGATTATTCGCGACCTATTATTGGGAAAAAAACGTTATCAAGAACTGGTTACATCGCCCGAACGCATTGCCACAAACATTCTGGCTGATCGGTTGAAGAAACTGGAAGCTGCCGGGATTGTCGCTCAACAAGCCTATCAGCAAAAACCGTTGCGCTACGAATATCGTCTGACAAAAAAGGGCGAAGACTTGCGACCTGTACTGGAGGCGCTAGTCGAGTGGGGAAAAATCTATTATCCGGGCAGTGTCGTTTTTAAGTCGCATGAACACTGCTCATCCGGCGAAAATTAAATCATAAGACTGCACAATGATGAATCGGCAAGCAGCTTCATTTTATCTTTACGCCAGCGTCATTTCTTGTACACTATGTCCCCGCAGAATTTCCAGTTTATCGAAGATATTTGCATTCATAGAAAGGAACCATTCATGATTTTCTGGCGCGTAAAATCACTAGATGCCATTCTGGCCACAGCAGAAAAGAAAAGCCTGCAGCGCACCTTGGGAGCATGGCAATTAACGCTTTTGGGCGTTGGTGCCATCATCGGGACGGGTATTTTTGTATTGACCGCCGAAGCTGCGCAGAAAGCCGGCCCTGGCATGATGCTCTCGTTTGTTGTTGCCAGTTTTGTCTGTATCGTAGCAGCGCTATGCTATTCCGAATTATCCTCCATGGTACCTGTCTCCGGCTCCGCGTATACCTATTCCTATGCTGTGCTGGGTGAATTGGTGGCCTGGTTGGTGGGATGGGCGTTGATGCTCGAATATTCCGTCGCTGCAAGCGCGGTAGCGGTCGGGTGGTCGGGTTATTTCGTCGGCTTGCTTCATAATACCTTGGGAATCGAAATACCCTTTGCGTTGGCGAATGGTCCTTTCGCCGGCGGTATTATTAACTTACCGGCGGTTTTTGTCTGCATACTGGTCGTCGGGCTACTGGTTATTGGCACCAGAGAAAGCGCCCAATTTAATGCGGTGCTAGTTGCGATCAAAATTGCTGCGTTAACGCTTTTTATTGCGCTCACGCTACCGGTCGCTGACATTGAGAATTTCCAGCCTTTTTTGCCGCTGGGTGAAGTAGGCGTGGTCGCGGCGGCGTCTTCCATTTTCTTTGCTTATGTGGGATTCGATGCGGTTTCGACCGCTGCGGAGGAAACCAAGAATCCACAACGCAATGTACCCATCGGGCTCATCAGCTCGTTGGTGATCTGTACCATCTTTTATCTGCTGATTTCGATGGGCGCGATTGGAGCCATCGGCGCGCAACCGGTATTGGATGCGGCGGGCAAAGGTTTAGCACCCGGTTCATTGGCATTAGCCGAACAATGCCAATCGCTTGTCGCCGCCGGACAGCAGCCGTTAGTTTGTTCGCGCGAAGCGCTGGCACTGGTTCTACGCGAAATCGGATGGGAGAAAATCGGCAATCTGCTCGGACTAACTGCTTTTCTGGCACTGCCTTCGGTGGTGTTGATGATGTTGTTCGGTCAGACACGCATTTTTTTCGTCATGTCGCGTGACGGCCTACTGCCGGAAGTATTGAGTCGCATCCATCCACGTTTCAAAACGCCGCACATTGTTACGTATGTGACAGGTCTCGGTGTGACCATCGCCGCGGCTTTTTTGCCAGTCGGCAAGCTGGCGGACATTTCCAATTCCGGTACGCTGTTTGCATTCATGGTCGTGGCATTTGCGGTGATGATACTGCGCATCAAGGATAAACATCGCGTGCGGCCTTTTAGAGCACCCGGAATCTGGCTGGTGGGACCACTTGCCGTGGTGGGTTGTATCACGCTTTTTATGTTCCTGCCCAACGATGCCAAATTAGTATTTCCGATTTGGTCTGGAATTGGATTAATTTTCTATTTTCTGTATGGTTACCACAAAAGCCATGTTGCTCGGGGCATCGACAGCGCAGCCGGCGACGAAAACACTATCGATCAGGTTCAATCATCGACGGACTGCGATCGCGACAACAGTTCACCAAAAAATAAGGACTGACCGTTGGTCTTTGAAGAAACGTTTTCGCGACAGTCGATATCAGGCGAAAAAATGCAGCCTGTGTGCGATAAATGAGCCTTTTAAGCTTATTTCTAACACTGTAGCAGCAACATGGATAGTTTTTCAGCGACTCTGCTAGACCTGTTTGTCTGAAACACGCTAAAATGACCCATTTTAAGGTTTCCCGGCCATGCACACTTGGCGACGGTCATATCAATGTGCTAAGACACCAGTTGCACTCACCATTGGCAATTTCGATGGCGTGCATTTAGGCCATCAAGCCATGCTGGCGCGCTTGAAAGACACTGCCAAGAAACTTGGGCTTCCTGCTTGCGCGATGACATTTGAACCGCATCCGCGCGAATTCTTCGCCCCCGGTCAGGCGCCTGCCCGCTTGACCAGTCTACGGGGAAAACTGAAATTACTAACCCGGGCGGAACTCGATTGCATTCATATCTGCCGCTTTGATAACGATTTTGCCGGAATCGACCCGGAAGAATTTATCACGCGCATTCTGAACCGAGCGCTTTCTGTCCGTTGGCTGCTGGTGGGAGATGATTTCCGTTTCGGAGCACAACGTGTCGGCGATTTTGCTATGCTGCAAGCCCTCTCAGCGGCAAATGGCTTTGTGGTCGAAGTCATGCCCAGTGTGATCGTGAATGGCCAGCGCGTTTCCAGTACCGCTATCCGGCATGCGCTCGCGCATGGCGACTTGAGTACAGCCCAAAAACTATTGGGCAGACCCTACAGTATCAGCGGACGGGTGGTTGGTGGCAATAAACTTGGCAGACAGATCGGATTTCCAACTGCGAATATTCAGTTGAAATATAGCCGCCCAGCACTGTCAGGTATTTTTGTTGTCGCGGTGCATGGCGCCATCGGATCGTCACCTGCTACACCACTGCCCGGTGTCGCCAGCTTGGGTGTGCGGCCGACGGTACATGAAAATGGCAAACCGGTACTGGAAGTGCATTTGTTCGATTTTAACCGGGACATATACGGACAGCATTTGCAGGTTGATTTTCTGCACAAATTGCGCGATGAAGAAAAATATGCGGATATCGACACACTTATTCACCAGATCAAGCAAGATGTTGCGCAGGCAAAAGATTTTTTCATGGCAGCGCCAATCCATTCAAGTAGCTTATGTAGCGCCCTTTAACCCATTTATTTTTAGCGCTTTAGTTCATGACTGATTATAAGAAAACCCTCAATTTACTCGACACACCATTCCCGATGCGTGGCAATCTCGCCAGCCGCGAGCCCGGCATGCTGAAAGCCTGGCAAGAAAAAAATCTGTATCAGAAAATCCGCTCCGCCAGCAAAGGACGCCCTAAATTCATTCTGCATGACGGCCCGCCTTATGCCAACGGCGACATCCATATCGGTCACGCGGTCAACAAAATCCTCAAAGATATCATCATCAAAAGTAAAACGCTTGCCGGTTTCGATGCACCATATGTCCCGGGCTGGGATTGCCATGGTTTGCCCATCGAGCACCAGATCGAGAAAAAGCACGGCAAACATTTGCCTGCCGACAAGGTGCGCGAGCTTTGCCGAGCTTTTGCCAAAGAACAGGTGGAACGCCAGAAAGCTGACTTTATTCGCCTGGGTGTGCTGGGCGACTGGGATCATCCTTATCTCACGATGGATTTCAAAACAGAAGCCGGCATTATTCGCGCTTTGGGAAAAATTTATCAGAATGGCTACCTGTATCAAGGCCAGAAGCCGGTCAATTGGTGCATCGACTGTGGCTCGGCACTGGCTGAAGCCGAAGTGGAATACGAAGACAAAGCTTCACCGGCAATTGATGTCGGTTTTGCCGTGCAATCGTCCGAATACCAATCGCTCAGCGATGCCTTCGGTGTCGCCGTTCCTACAAGCGCTTCAGTCTATGCGATTATTTGGACTACTACACCATGGACCCTGCCCGCCAATCAGGCAGTCAGTGTTCATCCGGATTTTGATTATGAACTGATAAAAACAACACGCGGCTTACTGATCCTCGCAAGTGAATTGAAGCAAGCTTGTTTGGAACGTTATGACTTAGCGGGTGAAACGCTGGCGACCTGCAAAGGCCAGGCGCTGGAGCATCTGCCTTTGCAACACCCATTTGAACCACGCACGGTCAAAATCATCTGCGGCAAACATGTCACGCTGGAAGCCGGTACAGGCCTTGTGCATACAGCACCAGCGCATGGTTTGGACGACTATTTTGTGGGACAGCAGTATGGTCTGCCGAGCGAAAGCCCGGTGGATGGCAACGGCAAATTTACTGCCAACACGCCTCTGGTTGGCGGGCTTTCCGTGTGGAAAGCCAACGATGTGGTCACCGACACACTCAAAACCGGCGGACATCTGTTTTGTCTGAAAAAAATCGATCACAGCTATCCGCATTGCTGGCGCCACAAAACACCGATTATTTTTCGTGCTACGCCGCAGTGGTTCATCGGTATGAATCTACATAGCACAGCTGCGACGGCGACACAGCAAAAGAACCTGCGCGACTTAGCCATGCAAGCTGTCGAATCCACCGCATTTTATCCGGCATGGGGCAGAGCCCGCCTGGAAGCGATGATCAACAATCGCCCGGACTGGTGCGTTTCACGCCAACGCAACTGGGGTGTCCCGATGGCGCTGTTTGTGCATAAAGAAACCCATACACCGCACCCGCGGTCGCTTGAGTTGCTCGAGAAAGTCGCGCAAAAAGTAGAACAGCAAGGCATCGAGGCTTGGTTTGCATTGGATGCCGCAGAATTGCTCGGCGCAGAAGCCAATGATTACAAAAAACTGACCGATACACTGGATGTCTGGTTTGATTCCGGCACCACGCACGACACCGTGGTTAAAGCAGATGCACAACTCAAATTTCCGGCCGATCTGTATCTGGAAGGTTCCGACCAGCATCGCGGCTGGTTTCAGTCTTCGTTGCTGACCGGTTGCGCCATCGATGGCCGCGCGCCTTACGATGCGCTACTTACGCACGGTTTTGTCGTCGACGGCACCGGTCACAAAATGAGCAAATCCAAGGGCAATGTCATCGCACCGCAAAAAGTGATGGATACTTCCGGCGCCGATATTTTGCGTTTGTGGGTCGCTTCAACCGATTATTCCGGCGAACTCTCCATTTCCGAAGAAATTCTTAAACGCGTGGTCGAAAGCTATCGCCGCATCCGCAATACGCTGCGTTTCTTACTGGCCAATCTGATGGATTTTAATCTGCAAACAGACCTAGTGGATGTCGCCGACCTGCTGGAAATCGATCGCTACATGCTGGCATTTACTGCCGCGTTTCAGCAAGATTTAACCCAAAGCTATCAGCGCTATGAGTTCCATCAGGCGGTGCATCAACTGCATAATTACTGTTCTGAAGATTTGGGCGGTTTCTATCTGGACATTCTCAAAGATCGCCTGTACACAGCGGCAGCCAAAGGTTTACCGCGCCGCTCGGCACAAACTGTGCTGTATCATATTGCGCATAGTCTGGTGCGCCTGTTCGCGCCGATCTTGAGCTTTACTGCGGAAGAGGTCTGGGAACACCTAACCGGTGATACCGAAAGCAGCGTATTACTCCATCAGTGGCATACCTTCCCAGCGCAACCGGATACCGAGTTATTGCAACAACGCTGGGCGAAAATACGCATACTGCGCTCACACGTGCTGAAGAAACTGGAAGAATCCCGGGCGCAGGGGGAAATCGGCTCATCACTGGCGGCAGCGGTCGAAATACGCACTAATAGCGATGACTTCGCGCTACTCAATGCATTGGGTGACGATTTACGCTTTGTGCTGATTGTCTCCGCAGTCAATTTGATTCAAGTCGGCGATCCGCAGCAGGAAGGTATCGCCGTGACATCCAGCACATATGTAAAATGCGAGCGCTGCTGGCATTACCGTCAAGATGTTGGGCATCATGCGGAACATGTCACGTTGTGCGAGCGCTGCGTCACCAATCTTTATGGTCGCGGTGAAGAGCGGCACTATGCGTAGCACCCGACTATCATTTACCGGAAATTTTTCACTATGAAGCTTTACATCAGCCTGGGCATTGCTTTGATTGTTTTGACATTAGACCTTGCCAGCAAGTACTGGGTGGAATCCGCGTTGGAATTCGGCCAAAAAATCCCGTTGACCAGTTTCTTTAATCTCGTGCTGACTTACAATCCTGGCGCCGCGTTTAGTTTCCTGAGTGAGGAATCCGGCTGGCAGCGCTGGTTCCTGAGCGGCATTGCAGGCAGTGCCGCTGTGCTGATAATCTATCTGCTCAATAAATACCGGCATGAGAAATTATTCTGCTTCTCACTGAGCTTCATCTTGGGCGGCGCGCTAGGCAATTTATACGACCGCATCACACTGGGTCATGTGGTCGATTTTCTGGATTTCTACATCGGCGATAGCCATTGGCCAGCGTTCAATATTGCCGATTCCGCTATTTTTATCGGCGCTGCACTCATGATTTACGACAGCTTCCAACGCAAGGAAGAACCTCAGCATTCTGAAAAAAAAGCCAAGTAATTTGCACTGACAGTCAAGTTAAATTACCCCCGGCAGAGCCGGAGGCTTATAGCTGGAGCCCCTCAAAGGGGCTGTTTGTGAGCCGCTAAAGCGGCATCTACATATCCAATTTCAATTGATCATATTGCTCATCTTCTTTTTCCTGATCTCGTATATACGCTCTGACCATTTCTTCATCCAAACCCACAGTCGAAACAAAATATCCACGCGCCCCCAAATTTTCTCTCGTGAAGTTCTTTTCTTCTTCCCAATTGACGCGCTATTGCTATCGCACTTTTACCTTTGATAAAACCCACAACATGTGATACCGAGTACTTCTGTGGAATGCTTATGCACATGTGGATGTCATCCAGCATCAAATGTCCTTCTACAAACATGCTTTCTTTCTGATTTGCAAGATCATGCAGCACTACCCCTATGTGCTTCCTAAGCTTACCGAATATCATCTTCTTTTGCCTCTTGGGTATAAATACCACATGGTATTTACAATCCCAGCGGGTATGACTCAAACTTTGGTACCCCTTCATCTTTGACTCCTCGTCTCGTGGTTGAGACGAGAACGGTACGACGATTGCCGTAACGGTCAAACCTTCAGGAGTCCCCCGGCAGAGCCGGGGGACTCCTATTATTAATTATCTCAGCACCCTATTTGCTCGATTTCTTTTTTTCTTCTTCTTTGGTGGCCGGGTTAAATAGAGTTAACTCAAAAATCATAATCATCTGATTAAATTGCGAAATAGTATATTTTTCGGTAAAATAGTGCACGTAAATATGTGAATTAATACCAAAAACCGTGCACTATGATTCGTTATGTCAGCCAAAAGGGTTCTGTCGCATTAAGTGCAAAAATGCATATTTCGGATGAGCTGGCATGCCATCCCTTTAAACTAGACTAGACGGATTTATTCTGACAGCGCATAAAATTGCTCAGCATGAGACATCTTGTCAGCTCCCTCCATCATCATCTGACCTTTGCGAATCATGTGCATT
>CAZYHY010000061.1:0-8723 GCA_964647635.1 uncultured Nitrosomonas sp. | reverse complement strand
AGGAAAATGTTTCAAATTTACGGCTTGCTGGATCACTGACACGTGATTTGTAATCGATTACTTCACTCATTATTTATTCCTTAAACTTTATAGAGATGAAGGAGAAGAACGATGGTTAGCCATCAGCCCTTCTTCTTCAATTATGTGTTGCTTACTTATGGGCTACGTCGAGCTTATCAACAGTATCAAACTCGAACTTGATCTCTTTCCATGTTTCCATGGCGATTTTTAGTTCAGGACTGCTTTTCGCTGCTTTGGTCAAAATCGCTTTGCCTTCCTTCTCGATTTCGACACCTTGGTTACGCGCTTCTACGCAAGCTTCTAATGCAACACGGTTAGCAGCAGCGCCAGCAGCGTTACCCCATGGATGACCCAGAGTACCGCCACCAAACTGCAGGCAGGCATCATCACCGAAGATTGCGACCAGTGCTGGCATATGCCAAACGTGAATACCGCCCGAAGCAACTGGGAATACGCCTGGCATGGAACCCCAGTCTTGATCGAAGAACAGTCCGCGACTGCGGTCTTCCTTGATGAATTTGTCGCGCATGGTATCGATCCAGCCGAGGGTTGCTGCACGGTCGCCTTCCAGTTTACCGACCACAGTACCGGAGTGCAGGTGATCGCCACCTGATAAACGCAGTACTTTGGTTAAAACGCGGAAATGAATACCATGGTGCGGGTTGCGATCAAGCACGGCGTGCATAGCACGATGGATATGCAGCAGCATTCCGTTGTTGCGGCACCAGTTAGCCAGTCCCGTATTGGCTGTTAAGCCACCAGTCAAGTAGTCATGCATAATGATCGGTGCGCCCAATTCTTTGGCAAACTCTGCGCGTTTATACATTTCTTCCGGGGTTGGTGCTGTTACGTTCAGGTAGTGGCCTTTACGTTCTCCGGTTTCACGTTCGGCTTTTTGGCAAGCTTCCACCACGAATTCGAAGCGATCGCGCCAACGCATGAAAGGCTGGCTGTTAACGTTTTCATCGTCCTTGGTCAGATCCAGGCCGCCACGCAGGCACTCATACACGGCACGGCCATAGTTCTTGGCAGACAGACCCAGCTTAGGCTTAATGGTACAACCTAACAGCGCACGGCCATACTTGTTAAAACGATCGCGTTCCACTTGAATACCAGCGGGAGGTCCGCCGCAGGTTTTGACGTAAGCAATCGGAAAACGAACATCTTCCAGACGCAGTGCACGCAGCGCTTTAAAACCAAATACGTTACCGACCAGCGAGGTCAACACGTTAACAACAGAGCCTTCTTCAAAAAGATCGATTGGGTATGCTACAAAAGCGTAGAAACAGGTGTCATCGCCAGGTACGTCTTCAATCTTATACGCACGTCCTTTGTAGTAATCCAGATCGGTAAGCAGATCAGTCCACACGGTGGTCCAGGTACCTGTGGAAGATTCTGCAGCCACTGCAGCAGCAACTTCTTCACGAGGTACGCCGGGTTGTGGCGTAATTTTGAAACATGCCAAAAGATCGGTATCCAGTGGCGTGTAATCAGGGGTCCAGTAAGTTTGTCGATATTCTTTTACACCAGCGTTATATATTTTTACGGCCATAGTTTCTTCTCCAGTTAAATTCCACTCAACTCCGGCCAACAACACAGACAGAAAAGAGAGGATATTGCGTTACAAACATCAAACATGACTACTCAACAAATCTATGAAATGCACTATAGCGCTATTTAACTATAAGAACAAATCAGTAATTCTGATATTTATGATAAGGTTATGTTTATGAAAATTTTACTGAGATAATACATGCTACATCTTACTTTGCGACAACTAAAAGTATTTGAATCGGTTGCTCGGCATTTAAGCTACTCGCGCGCAGCCGATGAACTTCATTTGACTCAACCTGCTGTTTCCATGCAGATTAAGCAATTGGAAGACAACGTTAGTTTACCGTTATTTGAGCAATTGGGTAAACGAATTTATCTGACTGAAGCCGGACGTGAGTTATACCACTATAGTCGCGCAATCTCCCAGCAGTTATCGGATATGGAAGTTGCCCTGGATGAATTGAAAGGTATGGAGCGCGGTAAATTAAACATTTCGGTGGTGACAACGGCCAATTATTTTGCACCGCATTTATTGGCGAAATTTTGTCAAAGATATAGTGGTGTTACCGTCAGCTTAAATGTTTCCAATCGTGAAACAGTACTGAAACAATTGGCGGATAATCTGATTGACTTGGCGATTATGGGGCAGCCGCCGGAAGATCTCGATATTGATAGTGAATCGTTTATGGAGAATCCATTGGTGGTGATAGCGCCGCCCGACCATCCGCTGTGTCAAGAATGTAATATACCAGTCCAGCGACTGGAAAAAGAGATTTTTCTGGTGCGCGAATCGGGCTCCGGAACGCGTGGCGCCATGGAGCGTTTTTTCGTCGAGCATCACATCAAAATCAATAAAGGTATGGAAACGGATACAACTGAAGCCATTAAACAAGCCGTACAAGCTGGAATGGGATTGGGGATTATGTCGCAGCATACGGCTGAATTGGAACTTGAAATGAATCGTTTGAAAATTCTGGATGTGCAGGATTTTCCTATTATTCGGTATTGGCACGTGGTAAATAGGAAGAACAAACGGTTGTCCAGTATTGCCAAGGCTTTCAGAGAATTTCTGCTGAAGGAAGCTGCCACATTGATGGTTGAGTCGAAAAAATAAATAAATGAGGCAATCCCCCGGCTATGCCGAGGGACTGATAAAGGTTTGACCGAGTGGAATGGTCACCTTGATTCTTTTAGCTTGACCAAAAGCTAGGAGAATCAGATGGGAGATTACCAGAGACTGACGCATACGACATGGGATTGTAAGAATCACGTAGTATTTATTCCGAAGAAACGAAAGAAGATGCTATTTGGGGCAATTCGTAAGCATCTGGGAAAAGTGCTGCATGATTTGGCGGAGCAAAAGGGGTGCGAAATATTGGAAGGGTACTGGATGCCAGATCACATACATATGTGTATAAGTATACCGCCGAGATATTCGGTATCGCATGTAATAGGTTACATCAAGGGGAAGAGCGCGATATCGATAGCGCGCCGATTTATGGGGAAAGCAAAAAGCTTTACGGGCGAAAATTTCTGGGCACGAGGTTATTTTGTATCAACAGTCGGATTGGATGAAGAGATGGTTAGGGAATACATCCGTAACGAAGAGAAGGAGGATGAACATTATGATCAGCTCAAACTTGGTATTTGATGCTGCCTTTAGGCAGCGCTAGCCTTTGCTCCTTTGAGGGGCTAACAAATATAAGCCTCCGGCATTGCCGGAGGTGATTTAACTTTTTCGACAAATCATACTTTCATCCTTCAGTAAAAGCAGCTGTTTGGCGTCGCAATGAAACATTTATCGAGATAACATGAGCTGCAATACTCAAGGTTTCGTGTAAGTAAGCAATCGTCGAAGTCACAGGGCTAGGTCGCGAATCAAGAAAAAATAAATGTCTGCTTCACATCATGACAAGACCGCTCCGTTTAGAATTTCCGAATGTACTTCACCACGTGACATCGCGTGGAGATCGCCATGAAGCCATTTTTGAAAACGATAGCTTAATGGGAATTTGTGAAAAGATATGTGCCAGATCAATTTTATTGTAATTTGATACGGTTCTATGAGGTGCTTGGGGTTACCTCAGTTTGACAATCGTGACAATTTTTCTGTACATTCGGGTTCTCGAAAAAGGGGATTTATTCTTTTTATACATTGCATCCAGATACGCCCAAACAAGGAGGAATCCATGAGCGACACACAACACGAAGACCGCAGGCCAACTCCAGACTTGGCCGAAGAAAACGCCTGTTTTCCCTCACCTTATTCACTGACTCAGTACACCTCTTCAAAGACGGATTTCGACGGCACAACTTATCCTAACCCGTATAAGGGTGGAAAGTGGAAAGTATTGATGATCGCATCGCAAGAGCGTTACCTGATGATGCAAAACGGCAAATTCTTCTCCACCGGCAACCATCCCGTTGAGATGCTGCTGCCGATGTATCATATGGATCTTGCTGGGTTTGAGATTGACGTCGCCACACCGTCTGGCGATCCGGTAAAGCTCGAGATGTGGGCCTTTCCTCAGGAGGACGAAGTAGTCAAAGCGACATACGAAAAGTATCGCACCAAGCTTAAGATGCCGAAGAAGCTGCCAGAGGTTGTGAAGGATCTGGATAATTATATCGGTGTGTTCATTCCCGGTGGTCATGGTGCTCTAAACGATGTTCCCTTCAGCGAAGACGTGAAGAAGACATTGTTTTGGGCACAGAACAACGATCGCTATGTGATTTCGTTGTGTCATGGACCAGCCGGACTACTTGCCGCAGGTCTCGGTGAAAATAAAGAAGACTTCCTGTTTCGTGGCTATGAGGTCTGCGTTTTTCCTGACAGCCTCGATACCGGTGCCAATATCGAGATCGGCTACATCCCCGGTCCGATGCCTTGGCTGGTCGGTGAGCGCCTGCGCGAGCTGGGCGTGAAGATTCTCAACTCCGATATTACGGGGAAGGTTCATAAGGATCGTCGCCTGCTGACCGGCGACAGTCCATTGGCGTCTAACAATCTCGGTAAATTGGCTGCGGAGACGCTGCTCGTCGACGTTGCTACGCGATGAATCTCGCATCGATTGAACTGACCTTCAATAAAACATGAAACTATGGGGATGGATCCAGGACTGAGAATGTTTTCGATAGATTGCATGTTTTTTGTCTGGGATCCATGCCCGCGATCACCCCTTGCTTCCTCGCGTAACGCTGCCTCTTATTCCTCTAATCAATGAGATTAGATCATGAGCGAAAAGACTAAAGTTACTTTATATACAATCCTTTTATTAGCGATATTTACAGCATCGTTTGTACATGCCAATAATGAGAAAGAGTCTTGCGAATCCAATGGGGGTGTTTATGCCAGACAATCCACGACCTGGTCGTATGAATGCACGATACCCGGCCCCGCTGAAGTAAAACCATAATCAACTGGCAGGGATTGCGAAAGATCCGGAATAATATCTTGATGTTTGCGCAATATTTTGATTAATGCCCTAGGTTGGTTTTTTCTAAAATTCTTCAATCATGCCAGCACATAAAAGCTACGGACAAACGTGGTGGGGCGCGCAATGGCTTAATTCGCTGTCGCAAATCGACTATGACAACCGCTTGCCGCGTGGGCGCAGTTATGCCAATAAAGGCGCTGTGACCAAAATTGAGATTCAGCAGGGGAGCATTCATGCCAAGGTGAAAGGCTCCCGCCCACAGCCTTACACGGTAAAAATTGAAGTTCCGGCCATGCCGCAACATCAGGCCAAGGTTTTACTCGATGCTTTGGCACTCGATGCGGTGGTGATCTCGAAAATGCTCAACCGCGAGTTGGACCCTGCTGTGCTGGAGCGCGTCAGAATGCTGAATATCGCTATCTTCCCGGCGCGCTGGTCGGATCTTTCCATGCGTTGTTCCTGCCCGGATTGGGCTGTGCCTTGCAAACATCTGGCTGCAGTGATCTATTTGATCAGCCGGGAAATTGATGGTAATCCCTTCGTGGTGTTCTCATTGAAGGGAGTCGATCTCATCGAGGAGCTGAAGGTTCGCCATATTTCGATCGAAAGCGAAGCCAAGGCAGCGTTGCCGACAGCCGGCGATTTGCTGGATCAGTCACATCAAAGTGAAACGGTGGTGCGGAATGCCGCTGATACGGTGAATTACAGCGTGTTGGATTACGCCATCTTGCCTGATCTTACGGTTTCTCTAGTGAGTGTGTTGCCTGCAAATCCCACTTTTTTCCAGCAGGGCGATTTTCGTGGCATTTATGAGAAGGTCATCAAGCGAGCGGTCAAGCAGGCGCGACTTACACTCAATACGGTCATGGATACGGCTCAGGATCAGGCAAAATCCGTAACTACCGCGGCAGACAAGCCGCGCATATCGCTCGATACGCGTTATCAGCCAACCCTTGCCGGACTGGCGACGCCCATGCGTTGGTCAGATTGGATATCCGATCTGCAATCGATTGCCGAAGCTGATTTGCCGGATCTTCAACCCGAAGTGGCAGCGATGGTTCATGCGCGTATGACCAGTTTGCATTTGCTGGCAAAGGGCGCGGTCTTGCCGCAGGTGTTCGACGCCGATCAATTGGGTGTGGGGTTGCGCTGGTTACCGGCAATGCTGGATGAGACGGTGAGCGCTTTGATCGGCCAGTTGGCAGCACGCTTGCCGCCCGGACTGCTGGCTTTCCACGGTGGCGGGCAGGTGGTCAATCTTGCGGGAGAAGTGCAAGCCGTGGCGCTATGCAGTTTATTCTTGAATGAGTTGATGCGTCGCTGGAGTGATGCCGGCGCTGAAAAGCCGCAAGGTAGCAAACTGATCGATCTGTTTTTTGGTCAAGGCCATGTGCGGTTTGACGGACCCGGAGAAGGTGAAGTGGGCAGCGGCGTGCAATTATGGCTGACGCGCTTTCATATTGGTCGCCAAGCCCATGTGCCGGTGTTGCGGCTAGAGGAAGAAAATGTTGGATTTAGCTTGTCGCTGGGCGTGGCGGCACGTAATGACCTATTGCAGGAACCTGCCTCATTTGCCAGTCTGTTGACCGATGCGGCATGGCAGGAGAATCGCTACCGCGTATTGAAAACGGTGGCACTGCTGGCGGAATTCTTCCCTGACTTTAACGATTACATCAGTACCGGCGCAACGACGCCGATCGCGCTGAGCGCTGAAGCACTTCCGGCATTTTTGTTTGATGCGCTGCCGGTGATCCGGTTGCTCGGGATACGCGCGTTGTTGCCCAAAGCGTTGGATCGCGTGCTGCGGCCGCGCATGTCGATGAAATTATCCGGCAAGGATACGAGCAGTTCCGGGTATCTCAATGCAGATGATATTTTTGGTTTCGACTGGACAGTGGCGATTGGGCATAACCAACTCACGCCGGCTGAATTTGAGGCACTGGTCAAAAATGCGCATGGGATTGTGCGTTTCCGGGGCGAATATGTTTACCTGGATCCTGCTGAAATTGAACGGCTACGCCTGCAACTGGAAAAACCGCCGCGCATCACGCAAGCGGAACTGCTGCGTATCGGTTTGACCGAGGAGTATCTGGGCTCGCCCATCATACTGGATGCTCAGGCGCGTGACGTGATTCGTCAACTTACCGAAATAGATAATGTGCCGCTGCCCGGTGCGCTCAATGCAACGCTGCGGCCATATCAGGAGCGCGGCTATGCTTGGTTATATCGCAATATCCACGCCGGATTTGGTAGTGTTGTCGCCGATGACATGGGGTTGGGAAAGACCCTCCAGGTGATTGTTACTTTGCTGAAACTTAAGGAAGAAGGAAAACTGGACACGGCGAAAGTGCTGGCGATTGTGCCGACCAGTTTGCTGACCAATTGGACGAAAGAAATTGCACGCTTTGCGCCGACGCTGAAGGTGGGCATTTTTCATGGTACGGAGCGCGCGCTGGAAAAAGAACGCCCGGATGTGCTGCTGACCACTTACGGCATGGTGAGATCTGATCTATCCAAGCTGAAAAAACTGTCGTGGTGCATCGTCGTCGTGGATGAAGCGCAAAATATCAAAAATCCGGTTACTGAACAGACCAAAGCTGTCAAAGCGATCCCGGCGGCAAGTTTCGTTGCCTTGACCGGCACGCCCGTTGAAAACCGATTGTCCGAATACTGGAGCATCATGGATTTTGTCAATCGTGGTTTTCTGGGCAATCTCAACAGCTTTACCAAAGAGTTTGCGGTACCGATACAAAGCCACCATGATCAACACGTGGCGAATCGCTTCAAGCGCATCACCAGCCCGTTTTTACTACGGCGACTTAAATCGGATAAAAGCATTATCAGCGACTTACCCGATAAAATTGAACAGAATCAATATTGCGAGCTGACCAAAAAACAAGCGGCACTGTATGAATCCGTGGTACGTGAAGCTTTACGGGTGATCAGTGGAGAATCCGACGCATTCCAACGTCAGGGGTTAGTATTGCAAATGCTCATGGCTTTGAAGCAAATCTGTAATCATCCTGCGCAATACCTTAAAAAAGGAGATTCTGATGCTAGCTTATCCGGTAAGGCAGCGCTATTTCTTGATTTGCTCGAACCTTTATTCGCTGCTCATGAAAAAGTGTTGGTGTTTACGCAATTTCGCGAAGCAGGCGAATTGCTGTCGGGGTGGATCGAGGAGCGATTCAGGCGCAAACCGCAATTCCTGCACGGCGGTGTTGCACGCAAAGCACGCGATAGCATGGTGGAACGTTTCCAAAATGACCGTACCGAACGCGTATTTCTACTGTCGCTTAAAGCAGGCGGCACCGGCCTTAACCTGACAGCCGCCGCCAATGTGATCCACTTTGATTTGTGGTGGAATCCGGCCGTGGAAGCGCAGGCGACCGACCGGACTTATCGCATTGGCCAGCAACATAACGTGCAAGTGCATCGCCTGATTACCCGTGCCACCTTTGAAGAACGCATCAACGACATGATTCAATCCAAACGCAATCTGGCTGACATGACTGTGGGTAGCGGGGAAAAATGGATCGGGAATCTGAGCAATCATGAGCTGAAGGATGTTCTTAGTTTGGGGTAACTTTCGATTCACCATTCACGATGTCGCGTAATTAATAACAGGTAAACTTCCGGCTCAGCCGGGGGACTCGCGAAGGTTTGACCGTTACGGCAGTCGTCGTAACGTTCTCGTCCCAACCACGAGAC
>CAZYHY010000060.1:0-9060 GCA_964647635.1 uncultured Nitrosomonas sp. | reverse complement strand
CTTAAAGTCAAGTCATTTGTCATAAATAACACTCCACCCCGCAAGGAATTTTTACACCTCCCCATCATTTTTCCATTTTACGAACAAGGAATTACACATACACGTATACATGTGCTTTTCTTTGAATAAACCTTGAGTTCTAAAAAATGTGGCGAGACCGGAAATAAAAATATCACAGTGATAACCAGAATAAAACTCAATTCCTCTCGACAATGAAATACAGACTGATAAAAAAGATTCCTCGCGCTGCAATTTATAATTTTACTAGCCGATTGATCGTTAATTCAAATAGCTCCGACAATGCTTGGCGAGTCCGCCACAAGACATTCGCTGAACACATAGCCTTAGTCCCTTCAGCCAATCCGTCACTTTCAATGAGTTGAAGCTGACGCACTCCTTTGCCTTAAAAGAATACTGATATCTATATCTATCAGGCTGTTTCAAACAAAGTAATTTCATGAAATAAGCCACCTTGAATCCACCACCGACCTGATTCAACAAAGCTCTTGCTAGTGCTACCTTTTCCCAGGTATTCACCACTCCATACACCGATCAGCTTAACATCCAGAGACGGGCGCTGATTAGTACTTGAGACTACTTCACAGCCAAACAAACCAAGTAATAGACAAATCAAAAAAACCAGCCTCATCATTACCTTTAAGATCAATAACTGTATTTGAATTAAAAACTCAGGAATTAACGTAGCTTAAATAAAACCCAATCCAATGCCACCCCTGAAAAAAATAATCACCAAAAACAATAGCAATTTGAATTCCATTGAATTAAAGGATTTAACACTTCTTAGTTAGCGCTCCAAGTGGAACTTGCCAATAACATCTTCAACTTCTTATTTAATTCACGCTTCCATGCTCTCTACTGATTAATTCTCAAGCAACTTTTATCATTCTACGCAAAGCATTTAGCAAATAAAGCACCCCGCCGCAAGCAGCGAGGTATTAAAAGCGCTCTTCAGGCGGCTGGTTTTTAACCAGCCTTCGCCCCAAGGGGCGAGGAATTAAACCCGGATGAGATTAATAGCATATAAATAAAACACTTAGATGATTAAAACGGGATACCTGAATTATCCAATTTCACTGTTATCTTTCCACTTCCAGCGCAACCATACCCGTAATTGCCTGAATTCCTCCGCATCAACGCCATCGGGCAGTATCACTATACTTCGCGTAAAGAACTTCCCTACAGGCTTCAGATTCAGTACCGTCAGATAAGGGGCAACAAAGGTATTACCTAATATGTTACAAATCATTGATTCGCCCGAACGCACGGTTACGATGCATTGCATTTCATCGGAAAGTACAAAAGCGATCACCGCATTGTCCGCACTGAGCAAAGCATCTTGCCGCAAATAGTAAGCCAAGCTAATGGCTAGCGCGACCATGATCATCGCCTTAATGCTCCAAGGTAGCGTCAGCGGCCATAATGAACCGACTGCAGCACTATGTGCCAAGCTGAGTAACGCCGCGAGTCGCAATGAAGGTGTGCGCTGAATAGATAAAGCGGTCATATCAAAACGGATTAGCGATCATTAACACTTCACAAGGTATGAAGTCCCATTTGCCGCGATTGAGATTTGATTTTATCCGCACGGGATATCGTATAATCACGCCTATTTACTATTCGTAATCTTTCTCTTTGCATGAATCCAGTCTGGCAAACCTATCTGCGTAACTGTCGCGCCATTATTGAAAACAATTATGTGATGCACTTTGGTGATATCACAACAGAACGTAAAAATACGCAGACTGAAACTATTATGACCGATCTTTCCCACCATGGCTTGATTCGTTTCTCTGGAAATGACGCACAAACTTTTTTACAAAACCAGCTTAGCTGTGACGTTCGGGAAAGTAATCGACAACAAGCGCAATATGGCAGTTATTGCACAGCCAAAGGTCGGGTGCTGGCAAGCTTTTTACTGTGGCGGCAAAGCGATGATTATTTAATGCAATTACCCGCCAGTTTAATTGCTTCGATACAAAAACGTTTAGCGCTCTATGTACTACGTGCCAAAGTGCAATTGACCGACGCCAGCAACAATCTGGCTCGAATCGGCATTGCAGGTCCGAATGCTGCTCTATTGATTAAAGAAATTACAGGATCATCACACGATCCGAATCAATCTCTGCAAATCGCGCATCACGAGAAAATCAGTATTCTTTACCTTTCACAACGGCGTATGGAACTGATCACGCCGATCGAGAATGCCCCCACGCTCTGGGAACACCTCAATCAGCACGCCACACCTGTTGGTGCCGATTGCTGGGATTGGCTGACTATTCAAGCCGCGATTCCCACCATTCTGCCTGAGACCCAGGAAGCATTTCTGCCTCAGATGATCAATCTAGATGCAATTGGCGGCATCAGCTTTAAAAAAGGTTGCTATCCCGGTCAAGAAATCGTGGCACGCACTCAGTATCTTGGCAAACTCAAGCGACGCATGTTTCTGGCCCACATCGCCACAACCGAAACAATCAACACTGGCGATGCCTTGTTCAGCACGGATATGGATGATCAATCCAGCGGCAACATCGTCAACGCTGCGCCGTCCCCGCACGGCGGTTTTGATATTTTAGCAGTCATTCAGCAAAGCAGCGTTGATACCTGCGATATCCATTGGCAATCGCTGCAAGGTCCAATATTGAAAATCAAGCCGCTTCCCTATTCGCTACCTGCATAAAAATGCAGTAATGCAACACTTGACACCGGATCCCGTTGCTTATTGTTTCTCAGGTGCTTGCTCCTGCTGCTTCTGTTTGTTTGTAAAATTCAAGCTTTCGGGTGCATTGGTGCCGCCCGTCACAATAAATGTCATCGCTTCTTCGGTGGTCCAGTCCGTTAGAATGACATCTTCTATTGGCAGGATTTCGATATAACCGGACGTAGGATTGGGTGAGGTCGGCACGTAGACAGCAGCTAACTCTCTCCCACTATCCTTGTCTTGTATGATTTTTGTGATAAAACCAACAGCCTTCATTCCCGACGATGGGAAACTGATCAAAACAACGCGCTGTCCGGCAACAGGCGGTTGACTGATCGTATACAAAAAACGCTTAGTGGCGCCATAAATTGTTTGTACTAATGGTAATCTGGCTAGTATGTTCTCATAAAGACTAATCACCTTTTTTCCAATGACAAAAGATGCCAATAATCCAATGCCGTACAGACTGGCTATGGTCAATAGTGCGGCAACCGCATGCTGAAAATAGGAATCCAGCAACCAACTGGCTGTCGTATCTGAAAACGGGCGTACTGCACGCGCCATGCCTTTTAATAAAGGCTCTCCGATACGCGCCAATAAATTTAATAAAAAATCAAATACCAACCAGGTAACCCACAGTGGCGCCACTGTGAGGCAACCGATGAGTATATAGCGACCCGCGTGAATGGAATGTGTTGTGTGTTGCTCATGATTGCTTTCTGTCGTCATCTCTAAAATTGTCTCCAGCAAAACGGCCCATTTATCTTAATTTTTTATGATTGTGCAATCAACATTGCACTGCTTCAAATTACCGATCACAACCACCCGATATGCAACCGGTGATAGTGCTACTATTTTACGCAAATACCGCATGAATATTAGAAATATCATTTACTAGCAAGGCGGCATGGTTCTTGGTAGAATTCCCGGGCTGGTTTTTTTAACTTTTAACATAAATACTAGTACAGTACTGAATGTGTTATACCAAACAATGACGCGATACCTGTTTTCTTTTGATTCAAAAAAGTTTTGGTGAGTGTACCTTCCTTTTTTATAAAGATATCAAATAACTTTTTGAAAAACAGCATCAATTCATGCAAACAGTGTTAACAAACAAACCCAAAATATCATCCGCACAGTATCTTGTTCAGGGTGCACTTTTATAAGAATGAAAAGGAACTGTTATGTCACATAGTTCAACACAAATCAATAAGTATCTGAAAAATCTACAAAAACATCTCGACGACGAGCATCCTGATAATCCAACTCTAGCCAACGCGGTAAAAAGTTTTAGAAGAATGGATTATGTTGGTCACAGCATGGGATTAATCAATAAGGATGAATCCTATGCGACCTGTGTAACGTGGTGGCCCATGATCGCCGTCTTGGGTACATTTTCTGCCGGCAAATCAACCTATATTAACTCCTACTTGGACTTGCCGCTTCAACGTACAGGCAACCAGGCCGTCGATGACAAGTTTACAGTGATTTGCTACAGCCACCATAATGAAGCAAAAACGCTGCCTGGCATCGCACTTGATGCAGATCCACGTTTTCCTTTTTTTCAGATAAGTCGCAGTATTGAAGAAATCTCCGAAGCGGGACAAGAACGTATTGATGCCTATTTGCAATTAAAAACATGTCCATCTGAAAACGTACGCGGAAAAATTCTAATCGATTCTCCCGGCTTTGACGCCGATAATCAGCGTGCATCGACATTACGCCTAACTCAACATATTATTAACTTATCTGATCTTGTGTTAGTGTTTTTTGATGCGCGCCATCCGGAACCAAAAGCGATGCAAGACACTTTGGCGTATTTAGTATCGGCCAGCGTTAACCGTGCCGATGCCAATAAATTTCTTTATATTCTGAATCAAATTGACGTCACGGCACAGGAAGATAATCCTGAAGAAGTCGTCTCAGCCTGGCAACGTTCATTGGCTGAGGTTGGCTTGGTTACCGGACGATTTTATCGAATTTATAACCCGAGTGCCGCCGTCCCGATTGCCAATCCGCACATTAGAGAACGTTTTGAAAAGAAACGTGAAGAGGATATGGCTGATATCAATGCACGCATGCGCCAAATCGAAGTAGAACGTTCCTACCGTATTGTTGGCAAGCTGGAACAAACAGCAAAAGGCATTAAAAATCAAGCTGTTAATAAACTCACTGATATGCTAAAAAAATGGAAAAGCAAAGTTATGCTATTCGATGGCTTGGTTTTTAGTACATTAGCAATATTAGCGGGTATTGCATTTACCCTGAGCGAATCTTGGGGTCTTGTCAAAACATTCCCGGCTGAATTTATGCAGGGTGAAACATCCTCGTTGATCATAGCCTTAGTGCTGGTAGTTGGCGTTATTTATATTCATTTTTCTATCCGTCGTGCGGTTGCCAACAGATTGCTGAAAAAATTGGCTGATGAAGTCAAGGATCATGAAACATACAAGCAGTACACGCAGGCATTCAATAAGAGTACTGCTGCTCATCGTCCAATGTTTCTGCAAGGTCCAGCCGGTTGGAATGAAGTAACGCAGCAAACCATTGATGAAATCATTAACGAAGCCAATGATTACATTCAAACATTGAATGATCAGTTTACCAACCCATCAGGACATGGTGGCAAAAACTCATAAGTTTAGCTCTGCTGATAACAAGCCTTACTATTAACTTGGATAGCAAAAAGAATCGCTGATATACAAACCAATCGCGGTGTTGATTCTTTTGCTACCCAAGTTTATCCAACTATTCCCAAATTTGCTCCTCAATACACGCACTTCCAGCATACGACTTACAAAAATCCACAAAACACAAGATCCTGTACCGCATAAACTTATCAATACATATCATCAAAGCAACCTCTATTTTCTACTCCCGATCATTTTTAATCATCCCACACTCCGATCTGATTTGGACAAGAGCAATATTAAAGAGTAAAATTCCGGCTTTTCTTTACACTGGTAATTAATTGGAGAAATCATTTATGTCAGTCACAATCGACCAAAAAGCACAGGTAGTGCGCGACTATCAAAGAGCCGACGGAGATACTGGCTCTCCGGAGGTTCAAGTTGCTCTTTTGACAACCCGGATCAACGATTTGATCGGGCACTTCAAAACACATGTCAAGGACCACCATTCACGTAGAGGCCTGCTACGTATGGTAAGTCGCCGCCGCAAGCTATTGGATTATCTTAAACATCGTAATGCTGATACATATCGGACACTGATTGAACGCCTTGGTTTACGCAAATAAATGCTCTCCAAAAACCCGGTCAGCAGCAAATTAAGTAGATCATTTCCCGTTACAATCGTCCTACAACCAGCAGCCTGGTTTAGTGGCGATTCAAAATTCGGAAAAATTCATCAGAATCAAAAAAGGATTGTTAATTGAAACCTATCAAGAAGAGCATTACCTATGGACGTCATCAGCTTACGCTGGAAACGGGAGAGATAGCAAGACAAGCACATGGCGCCGTAGTGGTTACAATGGACGATACAGTTGTACTTGTTACCGTAGTCGGTGCAAAAAATATAAAACCTGGCCAGGATTTTTTTCCACTTACCGTAGATTATCAGGAAAAATTTTATGCTGCAGGCAGGATACCGGGCAGTTTCTTTAAGCGGGAAGGTCGCCCATCAGAAAAAGAAACTCTCACTTCCAGACTCATTGACCGCCCTATTCGCCCACTCTTTCCTGAAGGTTTCTATAATGAAGTGCAAATCGTCGCCACTGTCATGTCGTCTGACAATGAAGTAGATGCAGACATTCCTTCTATTATCGGGACCTCAGCAGCGCTCATTCTTTCCGGCATACCATTTGACGGCCCTCTTGGCGCAGCTCGCGTCGGCTACATCAATAATGAATATGTACTCAACCCAACCACTTCAGAACTTAAGGATACTCAGCTGAATTTAGTGGTTGCAGGTACGCAGCAAGCCGTTCTGATGGTCGAATCCGAAGCGATGGAATTACCTGAAGAAATAATGCTGGGTGCTGTTGTGTATGGTCACGAGCAAATGCAAGCGGTTATCAATGCAATCAATGAATTTGCTGATGAAGCAGGTGTAACCGCCTGGGATTGGACACCACCTGCAAAAGATACTGCGTTTGAAGAAAAAATCGCAGAGATGGCAGAAACCGACTTGCGACAAGCTTTTAAGATAAAACAAAAGCAAGCGCGCTCTGAAGCGATCGAAGCAGTCAGTCAACGCATATCCACTGAAATAGGCGTTGATACCGAAGGTGGTCCCGATTTGCAGACCTTCAAGGAAGCCTTTTTTACACTGGAATCCAAAATCGTACGCAATCAAATCTTAGATGGGGAACCTCGTATTGATGGCCGCGGCACACGCACCGTCAGAGCTATTACCATTCGAAATGGCGTACTACCTCGCACACATGGATCAGCGCTATTCACGCGCGGAGAAACTCAAGCATTAGCGGTAGCAACACTAGGCACAGCGCGCGATGAGCAAAAGATCGACTCGCTCCAGGGTGATTACAGCGATCGCTTCATGTTGCATTACAACATGCCCCCCTACGCCACTGGGGAAATAGGTCGTGTCGGTACTCCTAAGCGTCGGGAGATCGGCCATGGACGTCTTGCGAAGCGCGCCTTAGTGGCCGTTCTGCCTTCTCCAGAAGAATTTGGTTATTCGTTACGCGTCGTGTCTGAAATCACCGAATCCAATGGCTCCAGTTCAATGGCATCGGTTTGTGGTGGCTGCCTTGCGCTCATGGATGCAGGTGTGCCACTCAAAGCTCATGTTGCCGGCATTGCCATGGGATTGATTAAAGAAGGGAATCGCTTTGCTGTGCTCACTGATATTCTTGGCGATGAAGATCATCTGGGCGATATGGATTTTAAAGTAGCGGGTACCGAAAAAGGTATTACCGCATTGCAAATGGATATTAAGATTCAAGGTATTACCAAAGAAATCATGCATGCCGCACTGATCCAAGCACACGAAGGACGCATGCATATTCTGCAAATCATGAAGCAAGCGCTGCCCTCGACTCGCGAGGATATTTCAGTTCACGCGCCGCGTATCATTAAACTCAAAATCAATCCAGAAAAAATTCGCGACGTCATCGGCAAAGGTGGTGCCGTTATACGCGCACTTACGGAAGAAACCGGTACCACGATTGATATTACCGATGACGGCCAAGTAACGATCGCCTGTGTTAGCGCTGAAGGTGGTGAACTGGCTAAGAAACGTATTGAAGATATTACTGCTGAAGTTGAGGTTGGAAAAATTTATGATGGTGTAGTTTTAAAACTGCTTGATTTTGGCGCCATTGTCAGCGTTCTGCCTGGAAAAGACGGTCTATTACACATTTCACAAATCGCCAACGAGCGTGTTAACAGTGTTTCTGATCACCTGAGTGAAGGCCAGCAAGTACGTGTCAAGGTTCTTGAAGCCGACGATAAAGGAAGATTACGATTAAGCATGAAAGCCGCGTCTGTTGATGGAAATAATCCCGACTCTGCCACAGAAGAAGAATCTTAAAATAAAATTCCGCTGCCTTTACTTATTAAATATTAAAAAAACCCTGTGATATACACAGGGTTTTTTTATCTCCATCACCTACCCGGATTCCTGATCTTCTCATTACACCTACTTAGCAATTTGCCTCTCACGCATTTCATCCAGCGTTTTGCAATCAATGCAGAGTGTTGCAGTCGGTCGAGCCTCAAGCCGCTTCAGCCCAATCTCTATGCCGCAGCTTTCACAATAACCATAATCCCCGGAGTCTATTTTCCCAATTATCTCATCGATCTTCTTGATAAGTTTACGCTCACGATCACGGTTACGTAATTCAAGCGTCATATCAGATTCCTGGCTAGCGCGATCGTTGGGGTCAGCAAACACTGTAGCGTCATCTTGCATAGTGTGAACCGCACGATCTATATCCTGACCCAATTCAATTTTCATACCTTCCAGTATCTTACGAAAATGTGTGAGCTGGGCAGGACTCATATAATCTTCGCCTGCTTTTAGTTCATAGGGAGTCACTTGTTTACTCTGTAGCTCTTTTGGCATCTCTTTAAGGTTCCTTAATTCCGGTAGCGTACAAAAATCGTATACTATTATCAGAAAATACATTAGATCACAAGTTATTTACCAATTTATTACTTATTTCACTTCAAAATAGCACAAAACTTCAGAATTTATTTGTGACATTATCCCTACTCTAAATTCTTATGCTTGCAGTAAAAAACAAAATTCTTATTTTCAAATACGAAGAAATTGACGTTTCCTACCTAAGAAGGTATAGTGACGCCTTTTCCGGGGTGTAGCGTAGCCTGGTAGCGCGCCTGGTTTGGGACCAGGAT
>CAZYHY010000059.1:0-9195 GCA_964647635.1 uncultured Nitrosomonas sp. | reverse complement strand
AAAGATTCGCACCTCTATCAAACCGGGTAATCCCACCTCTTGGCAAGACCCTCTTGTCAGATCATGTCTGAACTACTACACATAAAGTTTATCTGCCAAGGTTTCAAGTAATTTACCATCTTCATTAAGATTGTAGTTTACATCGAGACCACACACATCAAGCTTTTCGTTACACAAATCTCTTAATTCATCAGCTTGCTCATCGTTTACTTTTCCACCTTCTATCGAGAAATTTTCTAGAACCTGGCGCAACTCGGGAGTTAAATCTAATTCCTTTAGTAAATATCTCGCGTCATCATAACTAATAAAAATCATTTGCTATTTTCCTATTGTCTTATTAAACGTTCTACTTTATTTGTTGAAGTTGGATTTACTGAAATAATTTTACCTGTTTGCGGATTAACAACTATTTTTCCAGTTTTCCCTATAAAACGCTGGCTTTGTCTGCCTAGTTGATCAGTTTTGATGTCATTTATCCTTAGAGGATTTCTCAATGCATCAATAATTCCTTGAGGAGAAACACCTGTTCTTTCAATACCATTTCCAATTGCACGATTAACTCCATGCCCAGTAAACCCTGTTATTTTTAAACCATTTTGGGTTAATATTCCTTTTGCAGCAATATTTCCCAGAAACGTACTTCCTATAGCTCCAGCAGCTCCAACAGGTATAGCACTCATTCCAGCAGAAATCGCAACACTACCTGTATCGATACATTGCAAATTACCGCCATTACTCAATAATTGTGATGCAATATCAATTGCTGCACCGGAGATTGCGCCAACACCAGTGCTGACAGCGGCTGCACAATTGACGATCACTCTCGGGGTATTGAGGTGGTCGGTGTGGATGAAATAAATCTGGATCGGGCTGGTTGCGGTGGGTTTTCTGATGACGGCAACCGGAATATCTTCTAACCAGATGGTTTCTTTCCGCACCAACCAGTCATCCGCTGGTGTGGCGGTGGAGGAATTATCCCTATATTCGCCGATCAATTGTCCGGCGGGATCATAGAAGAAGAAAAACTTTGCGCTCAGCGGGCCATTTTTGCTGATGCGCTGATCCAGGCTGTTGGTTTTGTACATGTGCGTTTGGCGTTTTTGACGGTTGTTGAGAGCTTGCCTGCGGCATTCCAGGTGAACGTTGCCGCGCCGTCACTGAGCGGGTTGCCAGCTGCATCGTAGTTCCACAATTTGACATTGACGCTGGCGTTGTCGGATTGGTTGACGTTGCGATCACAAAGAACCATGTTTAATGCATTTTGCAATACTCTCAATTCTAGACCTGCCCCCGTGCTTACACGTCATCGCTAAAAGAATTACCGGTACAGCAGTAGCGGCATTGTTTTCGATTCATCGACTAATTGTTATGTTGGAGTTCGTGATCTCACTCAATCTATGAACTAAAGAATTTCAATTCTTACGGCGTTCTTCAGAGAGGTTAAGCTTCTTAAGCTCTGCTGGGCTTAACCGCTCTCGAATACGAGAGTAAAGTTCAGCTGCTGTCGAGTAATCCTTTCGATGAAATGCCTCATCCGCTTGTGGCCGCAATTGTCGAGTAAGAACATCTAAAGCGTATTCTTCAGTCCATAATTTTTGCTGCTTTTCGAGTGTTGAGAAGAATTGCAAATCACCCTCTAGAGCCTCGCGGCCATAGCGTTTCATTAATAAGCCTAGCTCTTCGAGACCATCGACCACGCTTTCTGACACAGTTGCCACTGTATAGTGGAAACGCTTAAATGCTTCGGGGTCGGCGGCACGAATGATTGCTGATATCGGATATCGAGTTCCGAAAGCAGTGATGCCCATTCCAATCTCATACGATTGTCGCCCGTGATATACATCCACTTCAACACTGCCATTTTGGTAACGCACAAGCGTTGGTAATGCTTCGATTTCGGAGAAACCCAAATCACCGAGAAACGCAAAAGCCTTCCTAGTTTTCTCCTCAAAGTTAAGGGTAGAACGATCCAATATATCCATGATACTCATCTCCTTCATCATTATTTTGGTGGCATCCAATAATTGGTATTAGAATCAAATGTCCAACCACGACCTTCCAATAGATTACGCTCAGCATTGAGAAACTGACCCTTCATATCATTTGGAGAAGCATCACGAATGGGTTGTCTTTTAGCCATTTCCTGACGCAGCACGGTTGAATTCTGCCTCCAGTTTGATCTAGGACTTCCTTGGTTTTGCAGACGATCAAGTAGTGACCGGTCACCATTTTTCAAGTTTTGTAAATCTTTTATTCGCCCGATTACAGCGGTTTCTCCTTTTGCAATTTTGCCCGTGCCTGTGACCCTAACCCCAAGTCCAAGCCCTGTAGCCCCAGGAATAAGCAATCCCAGAGTATTGGCCTTGAGCGACGCAATGTCTCCTGAAGTATCGCACCCCTGTACCTTATTGTACGCATAGGAAGCGATATCAAATGCAATCAATCCGAGATCAACAATCGCATCAGGTAGCAATCCGTCGGAATCAGATAAACTCAGCGGATTCTGCTCCACATACCCATAAACATTCACTCCCCCCGCCAACCCAATCGGATCAGGTGAAATATACCGCCCCGTTTCCGGCTCATAATACCGGAAATAGCTATAGTGCAGCCCGGTCTCGCGATCAAAATACTGTCCCGGGAATCTGGGGTGGTATTCAAACAGCTGGCTGTTGCCGTCGGGGTCTTCATCGGGCAGGTTGGCGCCGAAAGCGTGGGTGTTTTCCCAGCGCCACACCGGGGTATTGCTTTGACTGACGATCACTCTCGGGGTGTTGAGGTGATCAGCGTGAACGAAATAAATCTGGGTCGGACTGGTTGCGGTGGGTTTTCTGATGACGGCCACCGGAATATCTTCCAGCCAGATGGTTTCCTGTCTGACCAACCAGTCATCCGTCGATGTGGCAGTAGAGGAATTGTCCCGGTATTCGTCGATCAATTGCCCTGCCGGGTCATAGAAGAAGAAAAACTTTGCGCTCAGTGGGCCATTTTTGCTGATGCGTTGATCCAGGCCGTTGGTTTTATACGTGTGCGTTTTGGCGTTTTTGGCGGTGATTGAGAGCTTGCTTGCGGCATTCCAGGTGAGCGTTGCCGCGCCGTCGCTCAGTGGCTGCCAGCTGCATCGTAGTTCCACAATTTGTGGCTGGTGTTATCCAATTGGCTGATGGGACGATCACAAAGAATCATGTTTCATGCATTTTGCAATATTCTCAATTCTAGACCTATCGCCGCGCTGCGCTGTGAAGTGCTATACATGTCGCGTTATGCTCATGCGCTGGTGGAGAATACGTATTATCTCGGTTGAGTCCTGCTGCAGCCGATATACGATGACATGCGAGCCTACAAAATAAAGACGGTGGGTATCCGGCAACTCCATGCTTTGATGTCCAACCTGCGGATTTTCAACCAATCGCATGAGCGCATCGTTCAGCTTATTTCGGTAGACCAATAATTGCGCATGTCCCCACCGTTCTCCGGTGTAGCGCAAGATGCTGGTGAAGTCTTTTTGTGCTTCCGGAGAAAGTGTGAGACTGGATTTATGGAAGAACATCAGGGTCAATCGGTTCGCCGTTGTGCATTGCGGCAATAGCCGATTGTGTCATTTGCTCCATTAACTCCGGTGTGTAGGGTATACCTTCGCCTTGATCAAGTTGCGCATTTCCCTTGGCGATTGCTGCTTGCCATGCCGCCATGCGGCTTTCTTCAGTCTGCATCCGACGGATGGCGTCGCGAATCACTTCCGTGGCATTACCATAGAAGCCGCTAGCGACCTTGTTTTTTATGTATCTTTCCATTTCTTCAGATAAATTAACGTGCATGGTCATGGAAAATCTCCTCAGTTGATAGGTATGAAATATATCCATATTATGGATACAAATCAATAAAACCCTGATGCTTTAGCGCTGCTCGAGCACATCGCAGAACGACCACGATCCGTTTCTTGAATGACCGCGTGGATTGCGTGATGTGCCTGGTTGCATCATAGGTCAGTATGAGATGTCGCTACCGACACGATGGATTCTGAATTGATAATCTGAGTTGAAACTGCTCGTGTACATCCCCCTCATTTCTTTTTCTCACCAGATGGTTTCCTGTCTGACCAGCCAGTCATCCGTTGGCGTGGCGGTACTGGAATTGTCACGGTATTCGCCGATCAATTGCCCGGCGGGATCATAGAAGAAGAAAAACTTTGCGCTCAGCGGGCCATTCTTGCTGATGCGTTGATCCAGGCCGTTGGTTTTATACGTGTGCGTTTTGGCGTCTTTGACGGTGGTTGAGAGCTTGCCTGCGGCATTCCAGGTGAACGTTGCCGCGCCGTCACTGAGCGGGTTGCCGGTAACATCGTAGTTCCACAATTTGGAGCTGGTGTTGTCGGATTGGTTGACGGTGCGATCACAAAGAACCATGTTTAATGCATTTTGCAATATTCTCAATTCTAGACCTGCCCCCGTGCTTCGCTACTTACTCTTACTATCGACACGCTTAACTTTTAACAAATCTCATTATGTAGTGAACGACTAGACCAATAGAAACATAAAACACCACATTCAAACTGATAGATATAAGCCATGTAACAATAACCTCATTAAGTGGCCTCTTTTCAGCACCTAAAGACATTAATGCAACTGCTCCCGGCCAAAAAACAAGAATTAGGATATTGTTTAATACTTTACCGAACAGCAAAACCAAAAGTGGCATGAGTAATGATGCAATAGCCCACTTAAATAAATATGAGGTCATAAAAAGTTTAATCCATCATCGTTAATGATCAATAACCGTACCAAGCGGAGCCAGCGATTTAAATAAAACATTTGGTAGATTAGTAGTTAAGCCACGTATTGATGGGTAGTAACTCTCTTTTGAGCTAGCTACTGGTATAGAAAAATTAATTCCAGAGAAATTTAAAGCATTCCTTACGTGATCTACACAACTATTAGATAGCAGTGAGTAACGAAAATTAGGATTGTTCATGGCAGCATTATTGAAAACATTGATTAAAGCATCCTGGCTTGTGGTTGTTGGAATGGTCAATGTAGAAATCGGCTTTCCTCTATCTAAACGAACATGACCTGGAACAGAAGAAAACAAACCTATACCGGAGTCCGGGCCTGCACCAAAAGTTTGGTTGGCATTACTACCTGTAGTTGTTCCAATACCAATATGGTTAAATACATTACCATTCTGACCTTCATACAAAGCAATAACCACATCCAGCCCCAGTGGATCTGAATATTTTATAGGGTTTCCAAATGTATACCCATAAACATTCAATCCCCCCGCTAACCCAATAGGATCCGGTGAAATATACCGCCCAGTCTCCGGCTCATAATACCGGAAATAGTTATAGTGCAGTCCAGTCTCGCGATCAAAATACTGCCCCGGGAATCTGGGGTGGTATTCAAAGAGCTGGCTGTTGCCGTCCGGGTCTTCATCGGGCAGGTTGGCACCGAATGCGTGGATATTTTCCCAACGCCACACCGGGGTATTGCTTTGACTGACGATCACTCGCGGCGTGTTGAGGTGATCAGTGTGAACAAAGTAAATCTGGATCGGGCTGGTTGCGGTGGGTTTTCTGATGACGGCAACCGGAATATCTTCCAGCCAGATGGTTTCCTGCCTGACCAACCAGTCATCCGTCGGTGTCGTGGTACTGGAATTGTCCCGGTATTCACCGATCAATTGCCCTGCCGGGTCATAGAAGAAGAAAAACTTGGAGCTTAACGGGCCGTTTTTGCTGATGCGCTGATCCAGGCCGTTGGTTTTGTACGTGTGCGTCTTGGCGTTTTTGACGGTTTTTGAGAGTTTACCGGCAGCATTCCAGGTGAACGTTGCCGCGCCGTCGCTGAGCGGGTTGCCGGCGGCGTCATACGTGTAGGTTTTAGCCACCGGCCCGGCCACGCTTTGCAGGCGGTTACTGTCGGTGGCTACGGTATACAGGTAATTGGTGCTGCCAGCTTGGGCATTGGTGCGGTTGCTGTTGGCGTCGTAGCCCCAGAGTTTGAAGCTGGTGTTGTCGGATTGGCTGATCAGGTGATCGCGCGCGTCATAATCGTAGCTGCGGTTAGTCACCGGATTGGTGTCCGTGGTGTTGGTGATGCGGCTGGCGGCGTCATAAGTCAGTGTGCGGGTGTCGCTGCCCACCGGATGGGTTTTGAGTCGGCCATCGGCGTCGAAGCTGCGCGTATACACCTGATTATTGCCCCACACCCAGCTTTTGGGTTCGCCAAACGGTTGATAAACGACGTTGCTCAATAACAGGTTGCCGTTCACACGCAGTTCCGTGGGGCGGCCATCGGCGCCATACGTGGTGCTGATCTGGGTGCCGGAAGGGTAAGTCGTCTGCGCAATACGGCCTGCACTGTCGTATTGGTAGCCCAGCGTTTGCGTGTAATTGATGGTGCCAATCTTGGCGATTTGGGTTTTGCTGAGCAGGCGGCCATGCGGATCGTAGCTGAAGCCGGTCGAGCCTGATTCATCGATCATTCCGGTCAGGCGCCCGATGCCGTTGGTGCCGCTGTCGTAACTCCAAGTAATTGCAGCGGTCGTTGGCACGCCGGTTACCGTGGTATGGGTGCGCTTAGTGGGTCGGTTGAGTACATCCCAGGTGTAGGTATGTTTGACACCGCGTGCGTCAAGAACGGTTTTGAGATTACCGGCGGTATCAAAAGTGTAGGTGGTGGCGCCGCGGTCGGCGGAGATTTCCCGTGTCAGATCGCCCCAACCATTGGTTATGTAGGTGGTGTCAACATCCCGCGGGTCGGATATTTGCGTGATCTGATCGAGTGCGTCCAGTGTTTGCTGTGTCAAACCGTTGGCCGGGTCGATGGTTTGCGTCAGGCGGTTACGCGCATCGAACTGGTAGGCTGCGGTATGCAGTAACGGATCGGTGATCTGCTTCAGATTACCTTGCGCGTCATATTGATACTGCGTCGTCTGGCTTTGCGCGCCGACGTCTTTCCATAACCGGCTCAGCGCATCGAATTCCCGTTGTCTTTTTTGTGTCAGCACATTCGCCGGATCGAATAGTTCTTCTTTGGTACGGTTACCCATGGCATCGAGCGTATATTGCACGCGATTGCTCAGATTGTCAGCAATCGCGGTCAGGCGATGCGCGGCGTCATAGGTGTACGTAATGAAGCTGTTATCCGGCGAGATGATTTTCTTGAGTTGCCCCACGTTATCATACTGATAGCTGGTGATTTCGCCGCCGCTGGTGCGCGTCAACAAACGTTGGCGGGTATCGTAGGTCAGCGTGGTCGTCAGACCGTTCGGATCGATGACTTCTTCCGGTTGACCGTGGGCGTTATAGCGGGCAATTTGGGTGACATGACCGAGTGCGTTGGTGACGCTCGCGATCTGCCCGCGACAGCCGAAATGGCCGCCGCTGCAGGCGGCATCCGGGGCGTAATAGTTAACAGAAGTAAAATCCGCCACGTCGGTGCGCGGCCCATCCTCGATCTTTTGCGACACGACACCGGGAATACTGGCATGGTAAACATACGTCGTGTTCCACGTGCGCTTGGCATTGGTGGCGGTGTCTTTGATTTGATACTGCGTAACGTTGCCGTGGGTGTCGTACACAAAGCTGGTTTGGCGTTTGGATTCCGCGATGAGCGTGGGCAATCGGAAACCGGTATGCCAAGTCGTGAGGATTTTGCGTTCACTGCTATTGGCGGCAGGCGCATAGCTGATCAAATCTCCCGGACAATTGCTACCTGCGGCCAAACCCTCAATGCGGGCAATTTCCAGGTTGCGCGCCAGATCAAATGCATAGCAGGTTTTGTTACCATTGAAATCGGTGCGGCTGGCGACGTTGCCGTTGACGTCATAGCTGATCGCCGAGGATGCTGCACTGCAACCCGAACCGGCCGGTTGCGATTGGCCGGTGCTTTTAGCCACGCCAAGGATGGTTTGAAAATGATGCGTATATTGACTGCCCAGCGGATCGGTCACGATGGTATTGCTGCCGTCGGTGCTGTAACCCAACACATGCCGATCGGCACCGCCGGCATGTTCGGTCACTACCGCACGACCTTGCGCATCATAGGTGTAGGTCGCATAACGCACGCCATTCTCGTCGGTGATGCCGGTCAGTGCATTCGGCAGATTGGTATTGCTGGTGTAGGCTTGCTCGTTGTAATGGTAGGTGCGGGTTTTGCCGTCGGGGTAGATGACTGAAGTCAGGTTGCCGTTGGTGTCGTAGGCATATTGTGTGACTCCACCCGCTGGGTTGGTCATCGTCGCTATGCGACTGTAACCATCGTAAGTGAAACTCAGAGCTCGACCAACGTCATCGGTTACTGTAATCAGGCGACCGTTGGCGTCATACGACAGGGTTTGGGTGCGGCCATCCCGGCTGGCAATGGAGAGTAGTTTGCCGGAAATGTTGTAGGTTTCGATGGTGTCGTCGGAAGTTTTGAGCTGCCAGCCGCTTCCGGAAACTTCAATCAATTCATCGGAAATATCACCATCACCTACCCATTGCCCGCCATTAAGTCTGAAGAATATTGTTTGCCCATCTGATCGCTCTACAAAAGTAATGGGAGGTGTTGCAGAAGGGTTTAAAATTAATCTGGCACCATAATTGTGACGCCATTGAATACCTATATTGCGATCAAACTTGTTCTGCTTACTGTTGTAATGGCGAACAAATTCAATAAATTGAAAACCATAATCAATTTCAGATGTATATTTATTACCCGTACGAGCATGTGTGGGATTTCCTACATAGGCTTCTGAATTAGCACAGGTGGTCGAATCGCTACCTAAATTTTTAGTAGAAACTAAGTTTACGTCATCGATTTTTATGCAAGTGAATGATTGATAATCATATCCATTTTCTCCATCTCCAAACCAACCTGCTTTCTTTCCACCATATGGACAGGTATAAAGAGGATATGCGTTCATATTGTTCCATGTAAAATTTGATTGTGTAACAGTATCAAAACCACTACAAGAGATCGTTTGCTGTACAGTTACTTGACTTGGACTACAATGAAAATTTGGCCAACCTGGAGATATTGATGCTTCACAAGTGGATTTTATAGGCAGTGGTTGATTGTTAAATATAGGTACCCAACAACCTTCAACTTGTGCAGGATAAGAAATAGTTTCAGCATTGACTAAGCTTAATTTGAAGCCTATTGATCCGGAACGAATTATCCGTGAACTTTAAGGGGCGAAATGTGTCATATT
>CAZYHY010000058.1:0-9993 GCA_964647635.1 uncultured Nitrosomonas sp. | reverse complement strand
AGGATAATTGAGGGCATTAAAAATTGTTAGATGGTGGCGTTGGACGCTTACACTGAAAGCAAAAATATCTAGTCTTCAAACAATAATTAACTCCAACCCACCCGGCACTTCCGAAAATATGGATGAATTAAGCAAATCTAATATTCAGTTAGCTGAAAAGGAGGCTCAGCTTAATGAAACGAAGGACAAAATTGCTGAAGTTAAAACGGCTCTTAGTAAACCAATTTCAGAAGGTTTTATGAGAGACTTATTGACTGATGCCAATGGTATAAGTTTTCATCGATTTCAAATGCTTGTTTGGACATTTGTTCTTGGGTTAATTTTTGTAGTTGAGGTTTTTAAGACTTTGAGAATGCCAGAATTTAGCCCTAGCTATTAGCTTTGATTGGGATTAGTGCTGGTACTTATCTAGGATTTAAGATTCCAGAACGGGTTAGTTAATGATAGGAGGTTATATAATTGGCGATGGCTATTTACCATGCTTACAAAAACACTGAAAGCTCTTTTCACTAAGGATTTAAGGAGTTGTTTTTTTGCAAGAAGTTTCCAAAATATCAGTTTAATTAACCTGCTTTGGTATTTCATTTTCGTTAAAAACGATGTAAGTATAATTAGCTTACCAACTCTGATATTAGGAGCGTTTAAACCTTTAAATAAATTACTTGCTAGTTGAGGGGCAACGATGCTATCTGTTTATATTGATGAGAGCGGATATACAGGCACCGACTTGTTGAACCATACTCAACCCTTCCAAGGAGCATCAGCAATTAGTATTTCCGAATCAGAAGCAAATGATCTGATTAATAAATATTTCCCGACTATCAAATCACATGAACTTAAATATCGGAATTTAGCGAGAAGGACTAACAATTGGAATAATCTTCTTAACTTGCAAAAAGACCTTTTAGAGAATTTTATATGCATTACTTCTGTATGCAATAAAAAGTATTTATTGATACTCCAATTTTTAGATTATGCAGCCGAACCTTTTTATCACGATCAAGGTGTAAATTTTTATAAAGATGGTTGTAATTATTCTTTAGCTTCGTTGTTGTATTTTACGGGAGACACTTTACTGGAAGGGAAGAATTTTAGTGAAGTACTATCACTTTTTCAGTATGCAATTAACTCAAAATCTGATGTGTCAATAACTGCACTTATCGAAAAAATTAAAAATATAAACTGGAGAAACTTACCAGAAGCTTTCGGTCCATTAGCCCTCGAAACTCCATCATGTATATCTGCAATAAAAAATAAATTTGTTTCTTCCGATGGAGCTTACGGAATCCTGATCTCTTTAATAAGCAGTTTAGAAAAAGTTATTAATAATAATTACATCATCGTACACGACAAATCGAAGAATCTTGAAAAATATAATGTAACTTTAGATAAAATGATTAATCATAAAAGAGAAATATCCTTTAAAACGACTGAATTAACTTCTATTAAATTTCCACTTAAACTTAGCGCCGTAAGTCAGATTGATTCAAAAGATTCTGTTGGTGTGCAGTTAGCTGATGTTCTGATTGGAGGAATAATGGATTCTTCAAAAGCCATTACTGATGTTAAGATTAATGAATACAATAAAGAAATCATTCATCTATATAAAGACCACCAGTTAATACATTTGTTGCCAAATTTAAACTTTCATCAGCAAAAAGAATTTTCAAGAAATTCTCAAGCTAACGAAGCAATTAACTATTTCTCAGAACATTTCAGCTGACAAAGATTTCACCGACAAAGCGGTGAACACAACGTTATACCTAAAAGGGATGATTTGTGCAAAAGGAAGAAATTACAACAATGGTCTGCTTTCATGATCTGCTGGGTTTTGGAAATATGATTTCTGTTTCCGGTGGGACTTTGAACTCTGCTGTTGGTACAATTGCACATCAGAGAATCGGTATGCTAAGAAAAACGGTTAATGAAGTTAATCATGAGTTTCCTGAAGGCACTAAACTTTTCCAAATGAATGACTCTGCTATTGCAGTCTGTGATCTTGATTACAACATTAACTCTATGCATATTGATTCTGGTAGCATTGCCTCACAACCTCCTACAGCGGAATCCGCTATAAAAGCACTTAATTTTGTTTGTGCTTCTGCAAAACTTCATCAGAGAACAATCGAAAAAGAAAGCGATTCAAAAATAGGGCCTGCAGGTAGAAGTTTTATCGTACTTGGTAAACGGTGGCCTGTTCCGAGCTATGAAGATCAAGTGACGGATGTCGCCGAGCTACAGGCTAATTTAGCATACTCAGAAGCTTATGCAGCCGATACAGCTGGTTCGAAGGCTGGATTTTCTGGCAGATCATGGGACAATATTTATATAAACGATATGATGTGGTTTTTGATGTCAATAGCTAAAATCGTTATCCCCAATGAAATAAGCAAACTTAATAATAATCTTACATGCAATCCTGGAACCGAATTTCCTAACAAGATTATTGCACCCCTAAATGATAAACCTATTGAGTTGAATATTTTCCATCGTAAACGAACTTTTTATAGCGTAATGTCTCATCATGCTATATCAATTAATGATGCAATGCTTGCAAAGGTATAGCAAACTTGATGACGACCAATTTTTTGAGTTACAATTTTTTCGGTGTTGCAAGAGTGGGGGATTATTTCAATTTAAAATGAATTTGTATATCCCCTTGCCTGCTTTGGATCCATCTCAGACAAACAATGTAAGATTGAATGAAGCCTAATTTTTTTGAAGCATTTTGTTAGACTGAGCTTCTGCTGTTAGCAACCTATAAACAGATGCTTTAGATAATTTATAAATTGCCATTAAATCTTTTATTAATACCCCATTAGAACATTTATGTTGCATTTCCTCTATTTGCTTATCTGATGTGGTGCAATTATCAGAAGCGCCGTACAAAGTATGTGTACGTGGTCTTTATCGCAATCTATCTGCTCAAATTCGATGTCGTATCGCTCTTCTATCTCTTTCGCAGTCAGCATGATGATCTTTACAACCGCTTCGTCTAACAGGCCGCGCCTATATTTCACCGGAAATACAATGCGATAATGTATTTACCAAGCACAGTGGCTCGCTTTCTCTACAGCATCTCGCATCCCATCATTCTAATGCTTAATTAGATCCCCGTGGCAAGACCACGGGGAATCGCAAGTTCACCAATGGCCGTGCGAAAGCGACCAATCTGCGTGGCATCGCAAGGCAACTTCGATGCGTAGTACGCTTGCCCGCTGAAATACTGCCAGACTACATTCTCGGACCAACGCATCACCAGTTCTTCGTCACTGAGGTTGAATGCGTGTTTCAGGTACAGCAAGGAAGCCATCAATCGAATCGGCAAGCGTGGCCGCCCTGCAGCGCTTGCTCCACCACCGGCAATCACCAGCGTCGTTCCAAAAAGATCGCTGATTTCCACTACTTCACCTGAACGGTTCTTACGCTCAAAAGCCGGCGCAAGCGCTGCTTCGATCTGCGACCACGGCAATCGATTCGCCAGTACCACCAACGGATGGTGCAGATCGAATCTGGTCTAAGCGAGCGTGGGAAAAGTCATCAGTCGGCATTTCAGTTCCCCCCAATTCCCCCAGGTTTTGATGGGAATAGTATAAATCCTCAGGGGTCTCGGCGTTTGCTAATTCGCATGCATTCGAACATTGATAGGGTTTTTAAGCGTTTTGCAGGGCCGACTATTTACCCCCGAGCAGCCAAAACCTTGCGATGAATGCCGCCAATCACCAGATTGCTCTTCGCTCCAATCAAACTGAAACGCTTTACCCAGCTCAAACCTGAGCGGCACATAAACCAATTTACCCGTAACACCCCGATTACGCCATCTACAGATAAAATCGCAAACAATGCTATAACCACCTGTATAGCCTTCGTTCAATGTCTCTTTGAACAACATCAACGCTGTACGACGATCTTTCTTCGGGCGGCGTGCATCCGCTTCTAACGCCAACAGCAACCTGACTTCAAATGATGTCAGCTTCCCAGACTTCTTCGCCCTTTGATATTTTACCGCGCTGTCATTTGGTGCTTTCAACCACTTCTTTATCGTGTTCCGTGACAGACTCGTTCAGCGCTGAATCTCATTAATTGACAAATGTTCACGGTAAAACATCCGCCGCACCTTCGCATACATAACCATGGTAATCACCTCTTCTTAACCTCTGCTTAAAAAACAAGCAGAATACGTGGATTACCTGGTCAATTTTCAGCCGATACAACTATGATTTTCTGATCAATTTTCGATCGGTGTCAACATTTGACGCTGATATACCGATTCAGCTTCCATCTGTAAATGCCTCCTGACCGTGGGGCGTGATACCCCCAATGAATGCGCTATTGAACTGATACTCTCCTTGTCCTTGCTAACAAAATGACGCCTTCTTACCTCGGCAATAATATCCATTGTTATCACTCCAGAATTCTCCGACTAAATGTCGGATATTTAACAATCCTGGGTGGAAACTTTTCAACGCCGATTTACCCAAAATCCCGGTAAGTTTTGCACGCCGATAGACAACTCAAGTATTCAACCATCGCTGCTGACGCCACGCTGGCGCACTGACCGGAAACAATTGAGCACCTGACTCAAGTAAACACAAGTGCTGATTTGCAGCGATACGTTGCCGCTGAAATCCTTCCTTGAGTATTTGCATACTGTGGTCGCGAGAAATTAGCTTACCCATGAAATAGCGTTCGCCATTGGTGAAGCTACTCTGATTGGCATCCCACCATGCTTGAATTTTAGTAGGGTCTGGCCAGGGCAAGTTATCATCTTCATCCATCTGCACGTTATTGTTTTCTGGATCATCATTAGGCCCCAGCTCAATCCCTTCAGGCGCATCGCGCTCAAGATCAAGATAAGCTAAATCAAGGCCCGTGATAAAACTAAACGATTCACCCGCCAATCGAGAAAGCTTTGGCTCATCCATTTGCTTAATCAACCAAGGTACGTAATGAGGATCACCGGCAATCCCCGCGCCCTGAATCAAACAACGCATATTAGAAGCATTCTGTGCCAACGTCTTTAATAAAGCATGAATATCTGTCAGTGCCAATACTTTCAATACAAGCTGTAACGCGTGTTTCTGAAACGAATTAATCGTCAATGAATAGGCTTTAAGCACCTCAACTGCATTCGTTCGATTTCCCAACAAGATCGCTGACCAAGCTGCCCAGAAGCGGCATGTCAGATCTTTATCCGCTAATGATTGTTCACAAGCAAAGCGCAGATCCCGCCGTCCCAATTCACCTGCTGCGCGCAAAGCACGTGCCCGCAACTGCGGTTGTTGATGATGAATTAACGAAGTTAGCACCACACCCGCGTCCACTCGGTGCAAAACACAAGCAGCAATACCCGCTTGCTGTTTAAATGGGTCCGATGACGCAAGCAAGGTGGCACCGATGCCCTGGAGATGTTGGGCTGAAATCCAACCGAAAGCAGCAATCAATCCGGGTTGCACTTCTGGCACGGCAGTCACTAGAGCAAACAATCTATCTAACCATTGCTTATCTTTTTCTTCAATAGCGCGAATTACAGCCGTAAATACCTCCCCGATACCCACGCTCTCCAATGCGGCTTCACATACTTTTGAACCATACTCTCCGGCTACTGCGAGACCATCGAGGTGCGCTGCAATGCGATCATCAATGCGACGAAGATGGTGAAGTTTTACATGTGGCGCGGAAACTTGGCGCAATCTAATATTGTGCAAGATTGCTGATTCTTCAGCATGTTGCTGAACAATATGGGGGATCGACTCTAAGGAATAGACTAACATATGAAATTAAACTCAATTACCCTATTTATATCCACAGCAAATACAATTGGCTCTTCAGTATAAAACGTTACTCTTTTAGAAAAACCTGAACGAAGCGCCATTGACCAAATTTCTTCTTAAACTCGAACTGATCGCAATTGGTATCAGTATGCATCCATGATCAACTAGCTATTACAGCAATAATGCATATAAGTATCAATAAACGGAATGAAAAGGATTCAGTTTTTTTAAATCTATTGATTGAAATTGATCTGCATGAATCGCGCAGTCAATCCATCTGGTCATACAATTCCTTAGCTTTATTTTCATAGAATTGGGCAGATGCTTTATTACCGTTTTTTGTAAAATCTTCTGCTGCTTTTTTTGCAGCCTTTTTTGCCTCATTGAATGCATCAATATATGTTTGTCGATCATCGGATGGCACGAAGGCTCCATTACTAAATTTACCCGCAATATATCCGTCATCTTGATCTATGACACCAAAATCGATTTCACCTTTGTTAATTCTACCAAAAAATATTCGTTTGACTTTACTGCCGCCAAATTCTTTCAATATGCCTAAACCGTCTGCAAAACCAGCAGAGCATTGCCCATCCCAACGAGTGTTTACCTGGATCCAATCCACAGGAGCTCTGAAGTCACACGCACTCTGTGCAAAAATGTGAGTGCTAGTAGCAAGAAATAACAACCCCAGCGAGTAGATACCTATATTGAAAATATTACTGATTTTAGTCATTTATTTCTTTATCTTAACTGCGGTGCCCATTGGGTAACTAAAGATCGGCTTGCCTCAAAATGCATGGCATCTTCAGTGCGAAAGGCTGCTCCCCAATACCATCCATGTTGATTCATGATCGGAGCAATTAGGGTTAAGCCCATTTGAACCTGATCATCTCCGCGACGATCAAGTATATCGTTTAGCGTAAAGTCAATCGCTGTACCCCATGAATGATTTGAAATCGCCGTTTCTGATCCACGAACATAGCGACAGCATAGCATCCCTGCCGTACCAAGAATTGCATAAATCGCTGGTTGCTCTCTTTGAATTTGCACCACTGCAGCTACCAAGCTATCAACCGCTGGACGAAGACCGGACACTCTGAATAACCCAACTGATTGCGTCACCACATGACGCCGCAACACAGTATTTGTCATCGGCTGACAATCAGCAGAATAGGATTCTCGTGGCTGTCCGAGCGTTTGTATCATGAATGCATTCGATACAGATATTAAGCCCTGGTTAATTAATTCTCGCGATGGTTTCGGCACTCGTGCAGTCATAGTCTGGGTCAGATTTGTTGATGCGCCTGCCACAAGACGTTCTGGGCCTGTCGTTTGCTGACCACCTTCGTTTAAATACCTTAAAGTCTTTCCATTCGGATCGACACGACCATCTGGACGAGAGAGGAAGCGTGACTGAAAGTCGATAATGGCACGTATAGTATTCGGCCCACAAAGCCCATCAACCCTACCTGGATTCAGACCATTCCGCGTTAACAGACGTTGAACAATCTCAACATCCGATCGGTGGTTTTGTCCAGCTGTACCAACTGATGAGAAAATATGTTCTGGCATATTCTTAACCCTTCAATATTGAGAACCATTAAATAATTTCCCCGAGAAGCTCGGTTAAATATCATTATGCAATACAAAATATTAAATAAATCGTGATTATTCTCACATTCAGCTCTAATTAATATTTTAATGGCATGGATTCAAATATAAGTAAGCGTGAATAGCTCAGTAACATAGCAAACCGTCACCTCAAAAACAAACCCACAACATCTAAAAAATATTCCAGCGATATGATGGATTGCTAACGCGAATCCACCAAATAGACATTCTCTTAACCACCTGTTCCACAGTCGCCAATAACCGCGGGTCTGCCGCGCTTACTAAAACCAACAGTACCGCCTACAGCGAATTCAATTTTTTTCTTGAAGCGGTCATTACCCAGTGGGGTACCAGAATGCAAGCACGCACGGATTAATTCGATTTCATCTGGGCGGGTTTCAATATCAAATCCAGCACGATAGGCAGCTTGACGCGCCTCAGGAGATTCCCCCAATGCCAGATACAACGCATGCGACTGAAGAATAGCATTATCATTCCCATGAGCATTCGCCGCAAAACTGGACCAACGATACTGCCCAGGATGTTCAACCATTGCGGCACGCACCGGATTCATTTCGATATATCGCATGCAAACCAAAAAATAAGCTTCAGATTCTAAAATATGCCCCTTATGGCGCCCTTCCCACAAACTTCCTCTGCGCCGATAGGTTTTATTCATATATGGCACAAAATGACGCCCAATTTTTTGAAACAACACGCTAATATCGTTTTCAGCCTTGGGTGTCACCAGTAAATGCACATGATTGGTCATCAGCACATACGCATGAATCAAACTCTCCAAATCATCGGCTGCAGCTTTCAAGAAACGCAAATAAGCCAAGTAATCCTGGTCATCAAAAAATACCGGTTCTTTATTATGTCCACGCTGGAACACATGTGCCGGAACACCGGGCTGATAAAAGCGCTTTTTTCTTGGCATCAGAAATCCAGTAAAGCCAGTGGATGACGCACCTTTAAATCTTTAAACCGCTTAAAACCTTTATCTGTCGTTACCCATATACAATTCCATTCCATCGCCAAAGCTGCATGATAAGCATCGGCAATATCATTTCCTTTTGCATCAATTTGCTCGAGGCATTGCAGGAATATCTTCCAGTGCATCGGCCCGGGCGCAAGACAAACTGCATGCTGCGATTCTCTAACCTGATTTGCGAAACGAACCGCGCTGGACAATGCAGAGGGCGCCTCAAAAATTCTCGGATGCGTAACGACCCGCAAAAAACCACTCAACACCAATTCCGAATAACCATAGGAAACAGTGTCATTGATGGTAGACTCCAACCATTCGCGATAAGCTGAATGTTCCGACGTATCCTCTCGATGTGCATAGACCAAGACATTCACATCCATTAGAAACATTAACGATCGTCCATAATATCGCTCAAACTGCGGCTATTATCCAAATCAACACCTGGTTTTAGGCCAGTTCCGGAAACCGTTTCCAGCTTCACCGGGTCCTGTTTTAAATGATGATGTGAAAAAAACTCACGCAGCGCATCCTCGATCACTTGCTTCAACGTGCAACCCTGTTGTGCTGCCTGGAGCTTGGCATACACTAGGAGTTGTTTATCAATGTCGATTGTGGTTCGCATGGTTTAATCCCCAAAAAATTAAATCAAATCGTATCATAAATTGATGAGCACGCATAAATATGATTTATTAAAATAGGGTCTGACCCCTTTTCTATGTTACGTTGACGCCAGCGCAGTGGAATTGGTTGATAGCCGGTGTTAATTGGCAGCGATTATCGGCGCTGCCGCCTGCGCATTTAAAGGTTTGAGAAATAGTCAAAGATCCTTTATTCATCAGCGTTTCAGTGAGTTGTGTGGTATAATTAACCCCATGAATGCACTCGCTAAATTAGACCAATTGAACCTGGATGCGGATACTAAAATCCAGATTCAAATGCTGTTCGAGCAGTCACAACAAGAGATTCATTCTCAGCAACTCAAAATTCAAGCATTAACGATGGCTGGCCTATTTGCGTCGGAACCTGTTTAGCAAAAAGAGCGAATCGCTAGCTGCACACCCCGATTTGTTCGAGGAAACCTTACAAGCTGATCTGGCAGCGGTACATGCCGAAATCGAACAGCTCGGTCCATCAGCAAAAGCCGATGCGGTTCAATCAACACGTTCCCGTGCTGGCCGCCAGCCGTTACCGGAACACCTGCCACGTATTGAACACCGTCATGAGCCTGAGTCCTGTCAATGCGATCAGTGTGGCCGGGATTTGGTCAAAATCGGTGAAGATGTCAGCGAACAGTTGGATGTGGAGCCAGCAAAATTCTTCGTTCACCGCCACATCCGCCCACAATATGCCTGCAAATCCTGTGAAATCGTTACCGCCGCACCTATCCCGCCAGCCATGATAGAAGGCGGCATGGCAGCACCCGGTCTACTAAGTTGGGTACTGCAAGCCAAATACCTGAACCACCTCCCGCTCTATCGCTTAGAACAGATTGCCGCACGGGAGCAAGTCACACTTTCACGCTCAACAATGGCGGAATGGGTCGGTCGTAGCGGCGTTGCACTGTAAGCGTCCAACGCCACCATCTATCGCTATCAATTCTTCTGTTTTAGCGTT
>CAZYHY010000057.1:0-10462 GCA_964647635.1 uncultured Nitrosomonas sp. | reverse complement strand
TGAGGATAATTGAGGGCATTAAAAATTGTTAGATGGTGGCGTTGGACGCTTACAGCGTTACAGCGCATCGGAAACCTATACGCAATTGAAGCAGAAGGCAAAGACCTGACCATCGAAGGTCGCCTACAATTACGAGAAGAAAAAAGCCTGACGGTATTGAAATGCTAAAACAGAAGAATTGATAGCGATAGATGGTGGCGTTGGACGCTTACGAAAGACAATTCAATATCTACAACGCATAATCAAAAAGTCTAACGACTTGACTGAAGCGCACAATTTTTTGCAACAGAGCCACAATTTGATCCTTTCCTAACTTTTTACCCAAGCTTAAGGTGCTGTAATATCGCGTCCTAAAAATCTTTTGGTAATGGTGGAAATTTTTTGATTGCTACGAAAACTGTTCATGGTTATTCCATAACAACATATATCATGAAATTTTTTTGTGTATAGATCTACAATTTGTTCATGCAGATTACCTTCGTGCAGAAAACCAATTGTTAATGCATTCTTTTGCGCGAAAAGATTTTCTTTATAAACATTCGCAGTTAATTTGTTTAGAGCCACTCTATTAAAGGCAAAATCAAAAACCAGTAATGTTGTTTCCAATCCAATGCCTTGCGTGTGATTTTGGGGATCAGGAATGCCAATCAGAAATTCAGCGCGACGATGCGCAAATTGAATCTCAACCAAATTCACGATGCCAACTTTTTGTTCAGAGCTTTTTTTGACGATGATCCAATCAACCGATTTTGACTGGCACGGATGTAGCTCATGCGCTTGTTGTAGTTGATTGGCCAGCTCATCAATGCGTTGATGTCGCTGGGTATATTGATTGTATTGCTGCATGAAAGTGACATTCTGATAACATTCACGCAGATAAGCTGCATCTTCTTGTTGATAACGACGTAGATAAAGCTTCTTCCCATCAATTGGGTCAATCCAAGTGGTATCGACTTCAGCGTGGTTGGTTATAGCTTCCGCAAACTCGGGGTGTAGCTCAATTGCTTTCTGGAAATACTCTCTGGCTTGGGAAATTTTGCCCGTTTTCTTGAACAATTGCCCAAGATTATTGTAAGCCTCAGGATAGTCTTTTTGTATTTCAATGGCTTGTTGATAGCAAGCAATGGCTGATTCGAAATCATTGATACGCTGCAATGCGTTTCCCAAATTATTTAATGCATGTGGAGAGTGTGGTCGAATTTGAATAGCAAATCGAAAACTTTTTATTGCAGCATCTACCTGATTATTTGCCAGATATGCATTACCTAAAATATTATGAACTTCCGCTTGGTTAAGATTTTTCTCTAGCGATTGTTTGCAGTATTGAATAGCTTCATCAATATGTCCTTGCTCCCACAATGCGTTGGCGTAATTTCCCAAAAAGTCTGCACGTTTAGGAGCACTCTTAATCGCTTTTTGGAAATAGTGATTAGCCGTTTGGAAGCGCTTAGTTTGTGCGTGAATAATTGCGAGTAAATGCAGCGCATCCGGCTGGTTTGAGATAATGTTACAAACATTTAAACAACAATTCTCAGCTTCATGGAATTGCCCGGCGTGATGAAATCGAAAAGCGCTTTGTAAAATATCGATAATTTGATTATTTTGATTGGGACTAGGCATCGACTGATTCAGTGTACTTACACAAAGTTGGGTATTTCATGAGGAACAATTTTATGTGCATTAAAACTCTAATACTAGATATATCAATCAGATAGACGAAAGGGCGAGTGCTGTGCAATAAAGTGATTCGCTCGCCCAGTCAATTAATCAACGTCTCCCTTTAGTTACGCCGCGTCAATCATCGCGGGTTGAATGCTTCCTACTGTTATTACAATACCCGGAAGGTTATCAGTTAGGGTAAAGTTCAGAGGCGCATTATCTCGAATGCCTGCAAAAGGATGCCCTGCATTATCCAGAACGATTCCTTCATCAGTCGTTAAGCTGTAATTTTTTCCAACGGTAAGGGGATCATATTGTGGGAAAAACTGAAAGAAGTTATCACCCTTGTGAAATTGAACTTGATTCGTATTATTGATGTCGACCTTGACTTCATTAGTTCCGTCACTAATCGTGATATTACCGCTTCCTAATACAATTTCGTCATCGAACTGAAGCCTAAAGGGAAGATAGCTTGGTTGAATATCACCCTGTGAAGGAGAGCTGCTTACTAACGTAGGTGGAGTAACATCTGCAACAACGGAAAAACTCAGCGTAGTGTCGTTACTGATTCCTGCATAGGAAAAGCCACTCTGATCTTTAATGGCCCCCTCGTCGATACGTATACTGTAGTTTGTATTAGGTTGTAGATCTGCTGTGGGATTAATGAGGATTCCTGCGTAATCAAATTTTATTTGATTAGAATCATTAATATTAATGATGCGAGTATCTGATCCGTTGCTTATAGTGACGTTGCCACATCCTGGTTTAACAGTTTCATTGAAATTCAGCCGAATACTATTATCCGAATCAAATGCGGCTGCACCATTTATGGGATTGCTCTCCACTAACAAGGGATTGGATGGAATGGTCGTAAAATTTAAGGTAGTGTCATCAGTGATTCCTGGAAAAGCATTGCCTTTGGTATCTGTAATAACACCCTCTGCAAATTCAACGTGGTAACTCGTGTTGGAAATGAGAGCTTCCGTTGGATTGATGGTCATCTTGCCATTATTAAAAGTAACTTGACTGGTATCGTTAACTGAAATTGAACGTACATCATCACCATTTGTGATGATGATATCGCCTTTACCTGCCATCATAGCTTCACTAAAAGTTAGCTTTATATCACTATCGATATAAAAATTGGTATCGTTGTCTATTGGGATGGTATTTTGCAAAAAAGGAGTCGATGAAATAGCAGTAAAGTTGAATGTTTCGTTGTCTTGAATTCCTGCATAGGGATTGCCTTTTAGATCTGTGATTGCACCTTCATCGATACGAATGCTATAAGTTTTACCAATAACAAAATCATTTGCAGGATCGATAGTTACACCCCCAAAGTCTCCGAACTGCACTTGTTCGGCATCATTGATTGAAATAGTACGCGTATTTAGTCCATCACTGATGACGATGTTGCCGCTACCTGCTTTAACCGGCTCATTGAAAAAGAGAGAAATATTTTCATCATTTTGTAGATTGAAAGAGGTGTGCCCATCAACCCCACCCTGTAAAAGAGGATTGGAGGGAATCGGAGTAAATTTCAGCACATCGTCAATATTTTGAGCCGCGTGGCCTTTATCATCAGTAATAGCGCCCGGGTCCATGCGTATGCTGTATTCTGTCCCTGCTTTAAAATCAACAGCGGGCTTAATTGCCACATTTCCATTTCCTAAAAAGCGTACTTGCTGAGTATCGGTCACGGAAATTGTTCGGGTATCTGTACCATTACTAATGACGATATTGCCATTCCCAGCAATAACTTCTTCATTAAAGAGCAATTGAATAGTGCCATCAACTTGTATGCGATTAAAGTCATCTCCTACATTACTGAAAATAAGCCGAGGTGGATGAGGAGGGGCGGTATAAAAATCCCGCGGCACATTACCATCTGTTTCTAGAAAAGGATTGCCTTTTAGGTCTGTTACCACACCACTATCGACTTGAATGGTATATTTTGTAAATGGAATTAAATCTTTGGTCAAATTAATCTTGAAACTTGATTCATCGAATGAAACTTGGTTAGTGTCATTAATACTAATGGTGCGAGTGTCCTCGCCGTTGCTAATAGTAATATTTCCCGATCCTTTTTTAATGGGCTCATCAAAATTAACTTTGATGTCTCTATCTATTTCAAAAGGATCACTATCATCGACATTCATGAAACTTATTGTTGGATTGGAAGGCACGGTTGTAAAGTTGAGGCTATCATCATTCATTACACCGGGAAAAGCATTGTCAGAAAGATCTTTGACAGCACCTGGCTGAATTTGCAAGTTGTATTTCGTGTCGGGCTTAAAATCTTCGGATGGATCGATAATAACGGTACTGGTACCATGTTCGTAATTGATGATAGTGACTTGATTGCTATCTTCTGGCGAAATTTCACGCGCATCATTTGTGCTGCTGAAAATGATTTTGCCTGAGCCCGCTTTTATTTCTTCATTAAAGTGTAACTTAATGGATCCATCAATTTTTAAAGTTCCACCGTTAAAGGGAGCATCAAAAAAAGAGATAATTGGTGGTGCTTTATCAGAGCTTTTGGAAAGTGAAGTGATATGTTCGGTTGCCGTTTTCGATGTCATTTTGCTGTCCTCGAATTAAAAAATAGATTGATGCAATAAAGGTAGCGAATGCTCTGGTGTATTCAAAGACTTGGGAAACTAATACATGTCATTTGTAATATTTCTTTGTGCCCGCGTATGTGAAAAAAAACACATTCTCAGTAAATTTACGCCGCTTGTGCTTGTCCTATGCTTATATATAGTTTGTTCTGAACATCCATAATATTCTAATGCTGTGCATTTAATGATGTCTGGGGTATAGAGATGCCTCGCTACATTGAGGCTGTTACTCATGATGCTTGATTTATCGATTTGAAATTGGAGTAAAAAGTTAGGAGAGTACCAAATGTTACGTAGGGGTAGTTACCTCATAGCTGTAAAAACCGCCATCTTCGATCAATGGAATATTATAAGTCAATATAATCATTTCGTTAGAATTTATTCGCTTTAGCCAATACTCTATAAAGGCCCATTGGGAGCGAAGCTACAATTTGACGACATACAGAGGAGCGTCCATTCCATTACTTTTCGCGCGCTATTTGGTACCTTTTTACTCCGACATTGACAATATCTTTATATTATTTTGATTCAATCAGTTAGCAAGTTATATATGGTGCGTTACGTACCTTTATGCAGATGGAACCGAATTTGCCGCTAAATCCCGTAAAACTTTAGCGTCTTTTGTTTATTAGCACCCAATTAAACTACTCGTTAAACTACTCGTCTCTCAACTGGTAACTTTTGGATGTAGATTGACACTACAGAGCCAATAATTGTATAAAATGTTTTCAGACGATATTTTTCGTCTGTTAACTACACAGCCGAGGTATTTTATGAAAAAAAATTTCCCTCCAAGAGTAATCTTGAAGACTCTTATATTAAGCGTGAGTTTCTTATTATTTTCCCAAAGTTATATTTTGCTCGCAACACCACTTTCAAGTGACAAATGGAAGCCGGGGCATTACGTTAAGATTGAAGATTGGCAATTAACACAAGCATGCAACCCAACTGGACCTAAGTGCCAGATGGAAAAAATTTATGATGAATTAAAAGCTACACCTGCATTGCGTGGTGTAAAAATAATGCTGATGTGGTCCCGTTATGAAACGAGGACAAATTCTGTCAGCACTTTCGACTTTTCTTCTCTTAATACCATTATTAATAATATTAAGAATGTATCTAAGTCTGGAAATGATAAGCATGTTATTCTGGGCTTGACATTGAGAATAAATCATTCTGCCTCTGAAGATACGCCTGAAAAAAAGAGAGACGCGGCAAAGCTTATGCTACCCAATGACCTTCAAGGAGATAATGGTTTATACACCGCCGGCGGCACACCATTAGAGCATTATGCATTACGTAATGCATATGCTTTTATGGAGGGCTCTGAATCAAAAGTTAAAGGATACAATCTTAAAATATATTTAAATACATTAAGAACTAGACTGGATGCTTTTATACAAGCATTAGCCGACGAATATGATGACGATAATGTACTTGTACAAGTAAGTACTACGGAAAGCGCCATGGGTATACCGGTTGTTCCTTTTGGCAGTGGTGTTGAGCCTCCTCCTGGTACACCTGATAATACTAACTATTATGGTTGCTCCCCTCGTCCTTGTTCAGACCCGAATCCACGCCTTGATGCAGGCATGACTGCAATTATAAATAGTTTAAATACTAGTTTTGTAAAAACCCCGGTTGTTCCATCTTTAAATTTTTCAAGGGAGTATGTACGAGATTGGGCTTATGGAGGAACATCGTCCAATTTAGTCGCAGGTAAATTTGGCTTAGGATCTCCGAATAGCTTTAAAGATTACGGTGTAAATAGGCCTACTGGCACTGGAACTCCACCATCTGCTCCTGGCGTGCTGACTTATTATCCTGGATTCCATAATATAATATTACTTGCGCCAGAAGTTCAAGGAGCGGATTATAAGAGTGATAACGATCCTAATAACCCTGTATCCAATCCGTCATATGAAAGTATTTATCTTCGCGTCAAAAATGATTTAGATGCAAATTATGTTGTGTGGCAGCGTAATTTCCCGTATTGGTTAGGTGATAGTTCTGCTGTACCTGCTATACCAAGCGTTCTTAATTTCTTAAAAACGTATTCTCTTATCACAAGCGATACATCAGGTTCAGGTGGATTAAATGCTACTCAACCAACGTATTTGAAATAAGTTCTAGATTATGTATTTCATTTTGAATGGTAGTAGAGATTAATTATGGTTCTGTTGCAAAAAAATTGTGGATTTAGAATAAATCTCTGATCTATTGAGTTATGCGCCGTAGATATTGAATTATCTTTCAATCAGGGGTAGACACAATTTGTTGGGTCTACCCCTATAGAAAAAGAGGATATCAGATCAATATAAAAGATTTTAGGGGAAACACGGCGCTTTTAATGAAACTCAAGAAATAAAAAATCAGAAGTGCAAAACAGCAAGAGATCAAAAAATTCCTTCAGGCTGACTACTCGGCCGCAAGCAACCGAGTTTACGCCAGCCTGATTGACTTCCGGTGAAACGGAATTTTTATTATCGACTTTGACTCGAGAGCAAGCTTCCAAGATTTCTTCCGTTATTAACCTAACTGGTACACCTTTCGCGTGCTATTTGGTACCTTTGTTGGAATTTACCCAATCTAATAATTCTTACAGTCAACTCGATAAGCATTCAGCGACAAATATTTTTTCAGTGTATCGTGATGAATTGCATTCTGGATTGGGCAGAAAACGGATGGCGTTCCTTTGTACTCAATGCCGAACACGGGCTTTCCTGCATTGATCACAGGATTATACGTAGTACACTCGTTGTATTGTTTGCACTGCTCGTTGACTGCAAAATCCATCGATGCTAGAACGTTCGGTATCATTTCCATAGAATTTTTCAAGCCGATGGCGAGGCCGCGTGTATGTGCCTCATTTGCCAGAGCGGTGAAGTAGGCTTCTGAATGTGCCCGAGTGATCGGGAATCCTGAGCTGTTAGAATAAGCGTCCATATTATCTGGATCGATGGCGTCACACCCCTTGCTGACGGCCACATCCATCCGAGCCGTCATGATTGGCATGAGGATGCTCAGTTGCCTGACGTCTAGCCATTTCTCACCAGCCCAGCCGTCTAAGTTGCTCCCTTTTACCGAGGCAGGAAATTTCCAGAAGTCGCTGCGCCAATTTTCAGAGCTGCCAGCACTGAAATAGCAGATTACTTTCTGCCCGTTTGCTTTCATCTGATTGATCAGGTTCTGAGAAGTATCTTCCAGATCAATGTTACGAACTTGCACATTCAGATTTGGATTGATGGTACCTTCGTACTGAATATCCCACGTCAAGCCTTGTGGTGGATTCCAGTGAGCGTTGGCCGAAGTTACGATAAAGAACAAAACAGGTAGTAAATATTTCATTGCGGCTCCTTGAATTGCCCCGAATTTTCCGGAGACTATTTGTCTTGAGTCAAACCGTATCGATTGACTCCCCTAGTTGGCGATAATATGCCATTTCAGATTCAGCTGGTGGGATATTTCCCATCGGCTCTAGTAGGGGTCTGTGGAATAACCCCCAAAAGTGTTCGTTCTGAGCTAAGCCACTTTCCAGAAGTACCGTTTTAACCGCATCGCAAAAATCTCTATATTTTGGATGTTTTAGAATATCTTTATTTTATTTTGATTCAATCAGTTAATAAGTTATATATGGTGCGTTACGTACCTTTATGCAGTATAACCCATTTTTCTAATCTGCTTTTTGGATATGGCCATCGCTGATAATCCAACTTAGGTCGGTATTAACGATAGGAAAAGCCTCGGTTCCATTACATTTTGTGTCGCTATTTCCAGCTTTTTCGGAACACTGGTTTCGTGCCGGCGCATCCCATGCAGAACTCTTGTTCCATGCCCAAGGCGTTAACATGCAAGGGTCTTTTTCAGGCACACCATAATCAGCCAATAGACTTGGGCATTGTGAGTTTTGGTAATTCGCACGACCAACGCCTCCGGCATACTCGCCGTTATTTGGAAACTTATTGATTATCCCAGCGCGACGGTGACAATTGTGACAATTGGTACCCAGAGGATGGATAACCGGTTCGATATAGACATTCATTGCCACCGGCAACATACCGATTTTTTCTCCATTAGGTCGCTGAGTTGCCCATTTTGGTGGAGTGCCTTCAAAGTAGTTATTAACATCAATAACTGTTCCATCAATTTCATAGCCAATACCATAACTATCCGACAGAACATAATTATTGCGCCATGCCGTTCCTACTCGTTGATCGATTGCGGATCTGGTTTTCTGATCCAATCCGGAATAAGGCGATGTAGCGGAATATACGGAGCTTTGTCCGAAGCAGTGATTGTAATCAGTTACTAAACAGTCTTCCGGCTTGTCTTCCATCGGACTCCACCAAATACTCTGAAATGTCCAACTGTCTATCTCTTTAGTGACCACATGCATGGCAACCACCACTAAAAAGTCGCCGGCTTCGAAACCTTTGGCATCACTACCATAGGCCCAGATTGTGGCTTGATCCAACAACGCTCGATCTGTGGCGGTAAAACCATTTTGTAAAGTTTCTTCCGAGACTTGTAGATGGAGGAACTGATCAACATGATAAATATTGGGATTATCCGTAGTAATCGCGGTTGCACCTTTAACATCTTCAAGCACTAATTCAGCTTTGTTTTTCGGTGGACAAGCATTCCCGCAGGTATCAATGGCTACAACTTTTCCCCAGGTTTCATAACCGCGATAACTGGCATCAGTAGCATAACTAACTTTTTTAAAGTTTGCCGGAATCCAAGGCGGTAAAGCGCCATAGCGCACACGACAACCTTCTTGAGTGACTATAGAACCAGGTCTACAACCTTTTACCGGCCAAAACATATGCTTGGTGGAAATAAAGCCATGATCAATCCAACTAGCTACTTTCTTGGCAGCTGTCTCCTTCTCGCCTTTATTATAAAGTTCATTTAAGGTATCAGAGTCATAAAGTTTGTGTTTTTGAATAGCATCCCAGGCCTGTTTAGAAAGTGACTCTGTCGCAATCATAACATCACCTTGATTGACAAAAGCATTGCCGTCACAGAATGCTTGTTTCCCGGAACAAATTACATCACTAACGCCATTGCTAACACAAGCGTTTTCTAAATCTTTCCATGCCTTATCTGCTGCAACTTTATTCGGAGCTTTATTCACAGCTTCTACCAACTTTTTCGCTCTCACTTCAGGCAACTTACATTGTTTTGCCACGGCTAGCCAAGGAAGCGGATAGTTTGGAGCTGTGTCTACAGTATTGACTGTTTGTACCTTTGTCGGATCTGGATTTGTGCTAACCGCTGCCGCTTTTATTGCGGTTTTTACAGGACTGTCCGGCGGGCTGAAATTACGATTAGTTGCGATTAAGTGTCCGACAGGATGTTTTGGTCTGACAGTTTCCTTGTCGTGTGGTACACCGGTATTTGGCCAAGATAACCATAACGGAAATATCCCGCTACATGCGATTGAACCTGTCTGCGTTTTTTTCCAACAACCGGTTGTGCCGAACTTAGTTGAAGTTCCCATATTAGGATCATATCCCGAATCACTAAGTGGTGCGGTAATTGCCGCCCATAGCTTCCAGCCATGTGCCCGTACCGTTGGCCGACTTCTTTCTGAAGGGTGTAATACTGCTGACCATAGTGCATCGGCGCAAGCCGTTGGATTATCGGAAACATAACACCAATCCGACCATTTCTGTAATGGTTGATAGTCTCCGAATTTTGAATAGATCGCAGTCTCTCTTTTGTCTATCTCTGTGCTTTCGGTAATAATTTCTGTTACTTTCGTTTGCTCACCAGCTGAATCGCTTGTTTGATCGCAGGCTGTTAATAGCAGTAGCAAACTTATTGTAATAACGTGCTTATAAAACATTATAAAGTGAATACGCATTTAATACCCCTTATGATGTTAATCAACATGCAGAAATTACTAGAAAAAAACCTGAATCAACATTTAATATTTTTCACTTAACTGAAGAATGCATCATACTACAATTAGTAAGCTATCCTGACTGGAAACTTTGGATATTGAGCGCCTGGTAAATTTTGAATGTTGATTGACATCAATCTGTAACACACATCAACTCATCCCAATCCGTCGTTATATGCTTGACTCATTTTTTCTCGTTTCATCATCCAGCTCCGTTGCAAGAGCTATAGTCAAATCTGGTGTATGGAGAATCAAGCGGTTCGCTGTTTTTGAT
>CAZYHY010000056.1:0-11121 GCA_964647635.1 uncultured Nitrosomonas sp. | reverse complement strand
CCACCTTCGCGTATCGCAAAGCGCAGTCCATCTTCCATCGCTATAGGGGCTATCAAATTCACCGTTACCGACACATTGTCACCGGGCATTACCATTTCCGTTCCAGCTGGCAATTCAATAGCTCCCGTAACATCCGTCGTCCTAAAATAAAACTGCGGACGATAACCAGGAAAAAACGGTGTGTGCCTTCCGCCTTCTTCCTTACTTAAAACATATATCTCAGCTGTAAATTTCGTATGCGGTGATATACTCCCAGGCTTTGCCAACACCTGGCCGCGCTCTACTTCTTCTCGCTTCGTACCACGCAACAATATGCCCACATTGTCGCCCGCCTGTCCCTGATCCAGCAACTTGCGAAACATTTCAACGCCCGTGCACACCGTCTTCAACGTCGGTTTAAGACCAACTATCTCGATCTCTTCTCCGACTTTAATGATACCTCTCTCTACGCGACCAGTTACTACCGTCCCACGACCAGAAATCGAAAAAACGTCTTCAACCGGCATAATAAATGCACCATCAATAGCGCGCTCAGGCTGCGGAATATAACTGTCCAGTGCTTCCGCCAATTTTAAAATCGAAGCTTCTCCGATATCACTCTGATCACCTTCCAGCGCTTTTAGCGCTGATCCAACGATGATCGGTGTATCGTCCCCAGGAAAGTCATATTTCGATAACAATTCCCGTATTTCCATTTCCACCAATTCAATCAACTCTGCATCATCAACCATATCCGCTTTGTTCATGTACACAATAATGTACGGAACACCTACCTGACGGGCTAACAATATATGCTCTCGAGTTTGCGGCATGGGGCCATCTGCCGCTGATACCACCAGTATCGCTCCGTCCATTTGGGCTGCGCCCGTAATCATATTCTTCACATAATCCGCGTGTCCTGGGCAATCCACATGAGCATAGTGACGATTCGCCGTTTCATATTCTACGTGAGCGGTATTAATCGTAATTCCACGCGCACGCTCTTCTGGTGCCGAGTCAATCTGCGCATAACTCTTCGCTTCTCCGCCAAATTTCTTCGTCAATATCGTCGTAATCGCCGCTGTCAGCGTCGTCTTTCCGTGATCCACGTGACCTATCGTTCCAACATTTACGTGTGGCTTCGATCGCTCAAATTTACTTTTTGCCATGACCTATCCTCTACACTCTATCAAATTTGATTATTTCTTATTTATTATTGCTTCTGCCACATTTTTCGGAGCTTCAGAATAGTGTTTAAACTCCATTGAATATGTCGCTCTACCCTGTGTCGCTGATCGCAGTGCGGTAGAATAACCAAACATTTCGGCGAGTGGCACTTCAGCCCGAATTACCTTCAAGCCAGGAATGTCTTCCATACCCTGTATCATGCCTCTTCTTGATGACAAATCGCCAACCACATTCCCCATAAAATCCTCGGGGGTTTCTACTTCGACGGCCATCATGGGCTCCAACAAAACTGGATTTGCTTTACGCATTCCATCCTTGAATGCTATGGATGCCGCCATTTTAAATGCATTCTCATTCGAATCCACATCATGATACGAGCCATCGAAAAGTGTAACCTTCACATCCACAACAGGATACCCAGCCAGTACTCCACTTGGTAGCGTCTCTAGTAGCCCCTTTTCAACTGCAGGTATGTATTCACGTGGAACTGCCCCGCCTTTAATTTCATCGACAAACTCAAAACCTTTTCCAGCCTCGTTAGGTTCCATTTTAAGCCAAACATGCCCATACTGACCACGACCACCAGATTGCTTAACAAACTTCCCTTCTATCTCAATTTGCTTTCTTATTGCCTCGCGATATGCAACTTGAGGCGCACCAACGTTAGCTTCCACACCAAACTCACGTTTCATTCGATCAACAATAATCTCCAAATGCAACTCACCCATTCCAGAAATAATTGTCTGACCTGACTCTTCGTCTGTTCGAACTCTAAACGAAGGATCTTCTTGCGCAAGCCTATTCAACGCAATCCCCATTTTCTCTTGATCTATTTTCGTTTTCGGTTCAACCGCAACATGGATCACGGGCTCTGGAAAATCCATTCTTTCCAATGTAATAATTCTCTGTGGATCACATAAAGTATCGCCAGTAACCACATCCTTTAACCCAACAGCCGCCGCAATGTCTCCTGCTCGAACTTCTTTGATCTCATCTCTTTGATTTGCGTGCATCTGCAATAGCCTACCAATCCTCTCTTTCTTTCCTTTAATAGGATTGTAAATTGTATCGCCGGATGTAACGACACCTGAATATACTCTAAAAAATATTAATTGCCCCACATACGGATCGGTTGCGATCTTGAATGCCAGAGCCGAAAATGACTCGCTATCATCCGCCACTCTTTTATCTGCTTCTCCATTTTCAGCCTCACCTTCTATTGCCTTAATATCTGTGGGCGATGGCATATAATCAATAACCGCATCCAGCATCGCTTGCACGCCTTTATTCTTAAAAGCGGTACCGCACATCATGGGTACTATCTCATTATTAATAGTACGCGCACGCAAACCATTCTTAATCTCAGCGGCATCAAGGTCTCCGTTCTCAAGATACTTATTCATCAAATCTTCATTTGCTTCTGCTGCGGTTTCAAGCATTTTTTCGCGCCATTCTTGGGCATCTGCTTTTAGATTTGGCGGTATATCACGTTCATCAAACTTCATCCCGCGACTTTCGTCATCCCAGTAGATGGCCTTCATTTTTATCAGATCAACAATACCTTCAAACTTATCTTCAGCCCCTATTGGCAACTGTATCGGCACAGGTGTTGCCTTTAACCGCGTTTTTATTTGCTCATATACACGCATAAAATTAGCGCCAGAGCGATCCATCTTATTGACGAATGCCAATCGAGGAACACCATACTTATTTGCCTGCCTCCAAACCGTTTCAGTTTGAGGTTGCACACCTCCAACTGCACAAAACACCGTACAAGCACCATCTAAAACGCGCAATGAGCGCTCGACTTCAATAGTAAAATCTACGTGCCCCGGTGTATCAATGATATTAATCCGGTGCTCAGGATAATTACCTGCCATTCCCTTCCAGAAACAAGTTGTAGCCGCAGAAGTAATAGTAATTCCCCTTTCCTGCTCTTGCTCCATCCAATCCATAGTGGCTGCACCATCATGAACTTCTCCAAGTTTGTGAGATACGCCAGTGTAGAAAAGCACGCGCTCAGTAGTGGTAGTTTTACCAGCATCTATATGCGCCATAATGCCTATGTTTCTATAACGTTCTATGGGAGTTTTTCTTGCCACAGTTATAATGCCTTACATTTATTTCAATTTGATTTTTGATTGAATTTATTACCAAAATTCAATCCACTAAAACCTAAAATGCGAGAAAGCTTTATTTGATTCAGCCATTCGATGCACTTCTTCTCGCTTTTTAACTGCTCCGCCCCGTCCTTCAGCTGCCTCAGCCAATTCGCCAGCCAGTCTAGCATCCATAGATTTTTCATTTCTTTTCCTGGCCGCATCCCTTAACCATCTCATAGCCAGAGCATTGCGCCGAACCGACCTTACCTCAACCGGAACTTGATAGTTAGCACCACCGACACGGCGACTCTTAACCTCTACAATTGGCCGTACATTAGTCAACGCTTGCGTAAACACTTCTAATGGGTCGCTTCCGGTTTTCTTTTCTATATGCTCCAGCGCCCCATAAATAATTCTCTCTGCAACCGATTTCTTACCGCGCGTCATCAAAACATTAACAAACTTCGCCAACTCTACATTGTGATATTTTGGATCTGGCAGTATCTCACGCTTTGGAACTTCTCTACGTCTTGGCATTATGCAACCTCATTTTCTTGCTACACATCTCTTTAGTTACCCGAACATCAGCCTATATTCTATGCACTCTTTGGTTTCTTAGAACCATACTTCGAACGCCCTTGCTTACGATCTTTCACTCCCGCTGTATCCAAGCTACCCCTAACTGTGTGGTATCGCACACCAGGCAGATCTTTGACGCGACCACCACGGATCAACACTACCGAGTGCTCCTGAAGATTATGCCCTTCACCACCGATGTAACTCGATACCTCAAATCCGTTGGTTAGCCTGACTCTCGCAACTTTACGTAAAGCTGAATTCGGTTTCTTTGGTGTTGTTGTATACACCCGCGTGCATACCCCTCTTTTTTGTGGGCAGTTTTCTAATGCAGGCACATTACTTTTGACCCGCTTAGCAACACGTGGCTTTCGAACTAACTGACTAATTGTCGGCATTTCTATGTCCTAAAAAACTGGAACGACCCTTTAGTCGTCCGCATACTATTTTACTTGCTGATTATTCCGTGTTTAATCGTCATTACCAATCACGATTAGTAATTCAGCATCTTTAAGATATATTAAAGATGTGACAAAAAAGAGAGCGGATTCTATGGGGTTTATCTTTGCATGTCAAGACAAACATGGATTATGAAATCTTATTTTATTGAACAAAATAATTTAGAAAATTCATACTTCAATCTACCGTTCTAGTGCCATGCTCATATTATGTTTTATTAATCCCTAAAATTCTGGAACTGCAATGGGAAATCATCAATCAATTTCTTCACCAGTTGCATAGTCTCTTGCAGCGCGTCCTTTTTTGTGCCCGCCACACGCACTGCTTCTCCTTGAATGCTGGCTTGAACTTTCAGTTTGCTATCCTTAATGCCTCTTACAATCTTTTTTGCCAACTCGGAATCAAGGCCGATTTTAACTGTTATCACCTGCTTTACTTTATTGCCACTTACTTTCTCAATCTGTCCAGTATCCAGGCAACGCACATCCACATTCCGCTTCGTCAATTTGATTCGCAGAATATCTGACACCTGCTCCAGCTTAAATTCATCATCAGCAAACACAGTCAATTGATAATCAACTTGCTCCACTCTCGCATCCGAGCCCTTGAAGTCGAATCGGGTACTTACTTCTTTGTTGACTTGATCAATCGCATTCCTGATTTCTTGCTTATCAACTTCCGAAACTATATCAAACGTTGGCATAATATTCTTCTAATTAAGGCGATAAACTCGTGTTTTCCGCATGTCCACTCTCACTTATTTGTTATTCTTCATCTTCTCTTTCTATGGTAAGAGGCTCCTAATTCTTACTTTTCTTACTTTCAACTCCTGCTGCAATGCGCAACCTTAGTGCATTCAATTTTATGAATCCAGCCGCATCTCCTTGATTATACGCACCCGCATCATCCTCAAAAGTCGCAATATTAGGATCAAACAATGAATCGCTTTGAGAATCTCTACCCACTACGATGACATTGCCCTTATACAATTTTAATCTCACCCATCCATTCACCTTTTCCTGAGTGGCATCAATCAAGGTTTGCAGGATCTTTCTTTCCGGGCTCCACCAGTATCCGTTATAAATCAGAGCGGCATAGCGTGGCATCAAGTCATCCTTCAGATGCGCCACTTCACGATCCAGAGTAATCGACTCTATCGCCCGATGTGCACGTAACAAAATTGTTCCACCGGGAGTCTCATAACATCCTCGCGATTTCATTCCTACGTAACGATTCTCCACCAAGTCCAGTCTACCGATCCCATGCTTGCCACCCAACTGGTTCAGCTTCTCCAAAACACCTGCTGGCGACAATTTATTACCATTCAATGCAATGACATCGCCACGCGCAAACTCGATATCCAGATACTCAGGTTCATCCGGCGCTTTTTCCGGTGCAACACTCCAGCGCCACATCGACTCCTCAGGTTCTGCAGCAGGATCCTCCAGAACCCGTCCTTCGTAGGAGATATGCAAAAGGTTGGCATCCATGCTATAAGGCGACCCCGCCTTCTTTTTCATTTCAACCGGAATGCCATGCAGTTCCGCGTACTGCAGTAATTTTTCCCGTGAAACCAAATCCCACTCGCGCCATGGCGCGATCACCTGTATATTTGGCTGCAAAGCATAATAACCCAGCTCAAAACGCACTTGATCATTACCCTTGCCCGTTGCACCATGCGAAACCGCATCCGCACCGGTCTCATTGGCAATTTCAATTTGCCTTTTCGCAATCAATGGACGAGCAATGCTCGTGCCCAATAAATACTCACCTTCATAAATTGTATTGGCTCGAAACATAGGAAACACAAAATCACGTACAAACTCTTCGCGTAAATCATCAATATAAATTTCTTTGACGCCCAGTTGCTTTGCCTTTGCGCGTGCCGGCTCAACTTCTTCTCCTTGCCCGATATCAGCAGTAAAAGTAACTACTTCACATTGATAAGTATCCTGCAGCCACTTCAAGATAACCGATGTGTCCAGTCCACCAGAAAACGCCAAAACCACTTTATTAATTTTTTTCATTGTCTTAAATATTGAGTACTTCCGTTGTTTTACGCTGCTATAACTCAGATGACCGAGTGTTTTGTCATCATTCTAAAATTGAAAACTTAGCTTCCGCTATTTAATTTACCCAGTAGCAAATATTCCATTAATGCCTTCTGCGTGTGTAATCGGTTTTCCGCTTCATCCCATACCACCGATTGCGACCCATCCAAGACTTCAGCACTTACCTCTTCACCACGATGAGCTGGTAAACAGTGCATAAATATTGCATCTTTTTTCGCTAAAGACATCATCTCCGCATCCACACAAAACGCGGCAAAGTCATTTCTCCTTTGCTCTGCTTCCGCCTCAAACCCCATGCTGGTCCACACATCCGTCGTTACCAAATCCGCACCGATCACAGCTTTCCGGGGATTAATAAACTTCTCATAATGAACCGTGCTGCTTAATCCTATTTGTTCAGGATGAATGTCATAACCTGGCGGTGTTGATACATGCACTTTAAAGTCAAAAATTTCAGCCGCCTGCAGCCAAGTATTGCACATATTATTGGAATCACCGATCCATGCAACTGTTTTGCCTGCTATGCTTCCCTTGTATTCTATATAGGTAAAAATATCACTCATTATTTGGCATGGATGATATTCATCGGTCAAGCCGTTGATGATAGGAACTCTTGAATGCTCCGCAAAGCGTTTGATTGTGTCATGCTCATAAGTACGAATCATGATCAGATCGACCATTCGTGAAATAACCCGGGCGGCATCTTCTACCGGCTCCCCTCGTCCCAGTTGCGTATCCCGCGTCGACAGATAGATTGCCGCGCCACCTAATTGATGCATTCCCGCTTCAAACGACAAACGTGTACGCGTTGAGTTTTTGTCGAAAATCATGGCCAGCGTACGGTCCGCCAATGGCCAGTATTGCCGGTATTGTTTGAATTCCCGCTTTATCCAACGAGTGCGTTCAAATAAATACTCATACTCTTCTCGGGAAAAATCTTTAAATTGCAGAAAATGCTTAAATTGCATAACGAGATAAATAACCAATCAGTAATACATGACTTATGTAATCTGTTTAGTTATTCAAAAACTCCTTTATCAACAGACAAGTGATATCAACCACCTGCTCAGCTTCGTCTTGCTGCATCACAAATGCGGGCAACAAACGTATCACTTTATCGGATGTCACATTGATTAATAATTTCTTTTCCAGCGCCTTTTTTACCAATTCCCCACAAGGCACTGACAGCTCAACACCGATAATCAAACCCTGGCCTCGAACTTGCACAACACCTGTTACATCAGCCAGTTGCTTTTTTAGTCGATCGCGCATGTAGTCGCCCAATTTCGTCGCATGATCGAGAAGATTTTCATCGACAATCACTTTCAGTGCCTCGATCGCCGCTGCGCAAACCAGCGGATTACCGCCAAAAGTGGAAGCATGATTACCAGGCTTGAAGACTTCAGACGCCGCGCCTTTTGCCAGACAAGCACCAATTGGCACTCCGCCTCCCAAGCCCTTAGCCAGAGTTACCACATCCGGCATAATATTACTATGCTGAAATGCAAACCATTTCCCGCTGCGCCCGATTCCGGATTGCACCTCATCCAGCATAAGCAGCCAGCCATTCTGATCACACAAATGACGTAATTCCTGTAGATAATGCGCTTCAGGAATATTGACGCCACCCTCACCTTGAAAAGGCTCCACCAGTACCGCAACAACATCTTTATTGTTGGCGGCAACCTGTGCAATCGCACCCATATTGTTATAAGGAACCCGCACAAAACCGGACAGCAAAGGCTCAAATCCGGCCTGTACTTTGCGGTTTCCGCTTGCTGTCAGTGTCGCCATGGTACGGCCATGAAACGAACGTTCCATCACAATGGTGGTAGGAAGCGAGATCCCTCGATTGTGCCCATGCAATCGCGCCAATTTTATCGCTGCTTCGTTAGCTTCCGCACCGGAATTACAGAAAAACGCATTGTCCATTCCTGATAATTCGATCAGGCGATCAGCCAACCGCTCCTGCTTTTCGATATGATAGAGATTGGAAGTATGAATCAGCGTTCCAGCTTGTTCACAAATCGCTTTGGTCAACCTTGGGTGACAATGCCCCAACCCACATACAGCAACACCAGCCAAAGCATCCAGATACCGTTCACCACGGTCATCCCACAACCATACTCCTGCGCCTTTAACAAAAGTAACAGGCAGCCGTGCATAAGTATTCATCAAATTAGACACAACGCAACACTCACATTTCAGGTGGAAAATTCAATTAAGCGCTATACCAGACAAGGTATGAGAAATTTGGAGAAGTGATTATGTTCACCTATTTAATCAGCTTTTTCAAGCTTTTTTGTTCCGGAATCCTTAATTTGACTTTATGCTCGCGCTGCCAGACAACGGTACGACAAGACCAGAAACTCAGTCGCAAACAACCCAAGCAACCGAATTTTGACGAAAGACAATTGCAGTACTCTTCCGCTTCATCATCGTACTGATGAATAACCCCCTAATTTTTATATTCATAACACTGAGCAAATTATCAGACACCGCGACCGGAATATCCTATTACTGCACAGTCTCTTGCCGGACTCACCAGTCATCCGTCGGTGTGGCGATACCGGAATTGTTCCGATATTCACCGATCAATGTCCTACCGGGTTATAGAAGAAGAAAAACAATTATCGCGCATCGCGCCAGGGATATTGACGACAGCATTGTTGCTCCACAATTTCAGATCCGTTCCTATGCTGCTCTGGACCTGTCTCTATCCACTTCTTGTTCATACAACAGAATTTGACCTTCTAGCTCAAAATCAAAATATATTTATTATTAGGAGATAAATTGTTATAGTGGCCTGAATGCGGGCAAATAGGATTCTTTCGATTAATTGAGATCAAGCTAATGCCCTCATTTTCTTTGGTTGTATAACTTAAACAAATGGAGACAATATAAATGAATTTTAGAAAAACTCTGAATATACTTTTTTTTATTGTGCTTTCTTCAGTGATGTTAAACATATCTCAGACATTTGCTTCTGAAGAAGTGCCCTCTGCAACTGTAACCATCGAATCCAAATCCGTTGCTGCAGGTGTAGGGTTTGTTTGGGGCGAAGGAGTTTTACACTACAAGGGGAAGGATTATAAATTCAAAATAAAGGGACTTTCTGTACTTGATGTTGGAATTTCGAGTGTTTCTGCGGTTGGTAAAGTTTATCATCTCAAAAATCTTGAAGCCTTCCCTGGAACGTTTAACGCTGCCGAAGCTAGTGCTGCCATGGGTGCAGGTGCAGGTGTACAAACCATGGAAAATCAGCGAGGTGTAGTCATGAACCTTACTTCAACACAGGCTGGTGTTAAGCTTAAGCTAGCTGCTGAAGGTTTAGACGTAGAAATGGTGCCTTAAAATCTCCACACCTCATCTCTACGGATTCAATTCCCCGCTCCTTGGGAGCGCGGGGGTTGGTTGAAAAGACCTGTCGTATTAAACAGGAATGCCTATTTTGGCATACCTTAAAGTCGTCAAGAACTTACCGGCAACACTCCAGATAACGTAACCGCGCAGTCACTCATCGAATTCCAGCAGCACAAGGTGATATCAGCTCTGAAGTTGTGACCATTTGTTTCAGTGCGCTACAAAACAAGTCTTGGTAAAGTTAAGAGAAGTTCAAGGAACAAGAATTGCCTGAAACTAGTAGATCTCCAGTTGGGTTCTCTTGGCGGAAATGAAGGTACTGAGTTTGAAGTTGATTGTCGTCTGACCTGGGGGTGATATTTTTCATCTAAAAACTGCAAATCTTTCATTAATTGCTGACTCAATTCAATTTCTTTACGATTATACGTGCCGTAACTGATCGTACCATTATTGAGATCGTCGAGGTTACTCTGTTTTGAATGCAGGTGATTTTTGAAACGTTCTCCGTATTCGTCGCTAATAAAAGAAGTAATGGTTTTGCTATACATATTCTGACAGAACTCGACGAGTTGATGCAGTTTTTCGATTTCTGGCTTTTCTTTTTCCTGAATAAAATGCTCGTCAGATTGCATCGCCACAGTGGGTTCGCTTAGCCCGGATACCCAGAAAATTTTGCTGCGTGTATTCGAGAGTTTTGACATCGCGATACTTTTTCTACATTGAAGCGTATTTTCTTCTAAGGCTTGTTCGAAGGCGGTTTTTTGTGAACCCTGCTGTCGAGCAATATCGCGCGCGCAACCCATTAGAAAGAAGAGTATTAGATTAATACTAAGATGGTCTTAAGGCTTCTCATACAATATCAGTAAGAATCATGTTTAATACATTTTGCAATATTTTCGATTCTAGACCTATCCCCGCGCTTCATGTTCATCAAATTGTGTTCACAATCTATACAATTTATTTATGGTAACCGCGCAGCTGGCTCTATTTTTCGAATGATCTCAGTATTTGTTTCCTCGTTAATATTGACAAGCACAAGGCGGCCACTGCCTTGATCATATTCATTCTTAAAATCGTAGACGCCACCAATTGATGTGTCAACACTTTTCTGGACACAAGGTTAAGCAGCATTTTGCAGTAACTCGAAGTCAACGGGCGATATATATCCATTAGCTGAGTGTAATCGCTCCCGGTTGTAAAACACTTCGATATATTCAAACACAACCAGTTTAACTTCTTCCCGAGAATAGAACGTTTAATTCAGTTTTTAAGGTCTGGAAGAAGCTTTCCGACACGGCATTGACGCTCCTATGTCAAGTAATTGTGGCCGCGTCTGACAAGTCAGCAAAAATGATCGGATATAGTTCACGAACAATGTAACG
>CAZYHY010000055.1:0-11354 GCA_964647635.1 uncultured Nitrosomonas sp. | reverse complement strand
GTCAGCGAGTATCAAGACGCACTGTTCGCTAATGATGGGTTAGTTTTGTTGTGACAGTCACTTGGTCAAATCGGGTAGCGGTCAGACCGTGTCGCGACCGCTACATCATTAGAAATGACCAAGTGAACCGCGCTTAATTCTCTATACGATTCTTTCCTTACCAAGATTACTCTGTCGACAATACAGCTCGTCCATTTAGATCTTGAGATAACCTCGCATTATTGGTATAGAATCCTTTCAGTTGTTCCAGTTGCGCAGCTGATATCGTAATAACCTTTGATAGAAGATACCATTGCACCCCTTCACTACATGGAGGGGTGGTTAAAGAACCCGCAAAAGTATAAAAATCTAGATTCTTAGGATCAAGCGCGGGCAGCAAAAGTGCGGGGTTGATTTGTATGCCGGCACTCGAATTCTGCTCTCTTTCCCCATGCGGGGTATTATCCAGAATCGTTTGAAATATTGGATTTTCATCGCCGACATCAATAGCGGTAGCAAGTACTATTATTCTTCCATCATCATTGATGTGAACAAAGTGTAGTTCGGCTGGAAATGCTTTACCACCTATGACATGTTCGCTGGGCTCATGAAAATGAAACTGAATTAATGGGAAAGATTCTTCACCAATTTTCAACCCGCCTGTATAACTGGCTGAAGTATTTACTTGCACACCATGACCACTATTAAAAAATACCGGCGTATCAATATCATACAAGGCTTGTAATCTATTTAGTGTCTTTGTGTTGCTTATTGTTGCCGCAGCAAGATCAACCGGGGATTGGTGCTTGCCTATGCCGCATTCGCCGTAAGGGTACTTCAGAGGCACATCCTGAGATGTATCCTCAATTGCCCACCATGTTGATTGTTCATCATGATTCCAGTGCGGTGGTGCAGAAAAAGCAATGGTTGCATAGCATGTAAAAATTGCAGAAGCCAAATTTCTCAATATTTTAGTTTTCATTAATTAACTCCTATTTCAAGTAATTTTGAATTAACAAGGATGTCGTCTACAGTACTCAACCATTGGCGGTTTCTTTTTAGAATTGGGATCTTCAGTTGATTGAGCATCTCTCTTTTTCATTAATGAATCGGACTTCGAAGATTGTGATTGTTGGCTTGTATCAGACGATGATTGTGTTTGTTGATTTTTATCAATCAATGATTTTGATTGACTGCTTCCTGATTCGGCAAAACAAGAAACACTTAAACTCAGTGCAACAACCATAAAAAGTTTTATCAGCATAATTTCCTCATCTATAAAGAATTTTGATCACATTTTTACTACGTACGCTACGCACAATATCACGACAAATGTTAAGAAAATGTCAAGAAAAACAATCACAACGAGTAATGTTATTGTAGTACAAACAAACAGAGAATCAGCTTTTACTCAGTAAAAATAAACTGTGTCCGGTCAAATAATCTTCTCAAGGTACTCAATCGTTAATCCAGCAACTTTCGGAATACCGATACCCAAATTCAGCGGATAAGTTTCGATTCTGCCGGTGCGCAAATAACCTCTACGTTCATAGAAGGCGATTAATTCCGGGCGTTGAGACACCACAAACATGACAATTTTTTGTACTCCCATATTTTTCTGAGCAAATGTTTCGGCTTGCTCAAGCACGTGTTTACCAAGGCCTTTTCCTTGTAAACTGGGATAAACCGAGAAGAAACCGATGTATGCATGCGCTTGTTCTTTAGCAACACAAATACATGCCGCCAGTGCTTGCGGGTGATTAACAACTAAGAAATGTGCATCGGGTTTGGATAGCACAATTTCTATTTCCTGCCGGTTGGTTCTGTCACCTTGAATAATCTGGGTTTCCTTGGTCCAACCTGTTTCTCCGCGATAAGTCAGATTCACCAGATTTGATATCGCTTGCGCTTGATCATACCTAGCTTTTTCAAGGTAACAATAGGAATAGTCCATCAATTGACGCGATGTTCTTCGAGATTGAAGCGGTTTTGCTCGTTAGAAGAGACCTAACACCGGACTCTTGGTCAGTGCAACCAATACGATATAGATAAATACGCACTGTGCCGCAACCCAGGCAATAATTTTCGTTTGTCGGGTTTTACCCAATCGCATGGCCATCATACCAAGGACAATATAGAGCAGCAAACCGACTACCTTGGCGGTTAGCCAGGAATGTTCCAACGGATTTTGCTGAATGGCCATTGCCAGTGCCACAGCACTGGTCAATAAAATGGTATCCACAACGTGCGGCAGAATCCTTACCCAGCGCTGGCGTAGATTTTTTGAATCCTGTAGCAGCCAGACGCCGCGCAGGAAGAATAACGTATAACTCACGATAACGCTGCCGACATGAATCATTTTTAGCAACGCGTAATCCATTATGATCCAATGCCCGGAATCACCCAGCCATGACTACCGGCTACTGCGCCGGCGATGGTAATCAAGCTCAGTATTAGTAACAGCAGGTGCTTGCATTGAATTTTGGTGAACGTTTCTGCGGAAACATTTTCTTGTATGGCTCCGGCAGTTTGTCGGCGCCGCGCGCGTGGTTCCATGACAAACAACATCACACTAAATAGCAGCCAGATCAGCACCATGGCATGCATCCACCAGTACTGCCATTGTGTGAAACGCTGCCAGGCATCGAGTACATATGCCATGTAAAAACCCGTTACGCCCACAAATAAGGTGGAAAAACGCGCCTGTGCAGCGAATCGCCGCCTGAATTGCTTAAAAAAAGCCATCGCTTCAGTTGCCGACTGCATACGCGCCAAAGTAGGCAATAATACTGTGGTGACCATTGCAACACCACCAATCCAGAGGACTACACCCAGCACATGCAGTACTCTGGCAAACACAAATTCATCCATACGCCTTTTTATTACCTATAGAGAAATCAAGATAGCAGCCAACTTCAGCTATCCACCGTAGCAGAAGCCCACTCCTCGGCTTCCTCATAATTACTGAACACTGATACATTTGCATTGACAAAAAGATTGAAAACCCAAGTCCCCCACGCCTGCCATTCGTCATCAGTCACCACAGCAACCCGATTAAAATCACTACCGTGATCCCGCATGAATTTTATCTCCTCCCATGCAACATCAACGGTGTAATCCAGCATATCGCGCCAATCGAATAAAAGATTCGCTTTGCCGTCAAAATGTGACTGATGCAGCACCTGATGCTCAAATTCTTTATAGTCAGTCAACGCAAACTCACCAATTACTGCAACAATGATCAGATTGTTTTGCTTTTGAATAGTAATCATGATTCCACCTCAAATGATAACAAGCGCATCATAGGCAATTACACGGGATGGTGCAAATTTTGCTTCCCGGTGAATCACCATAAAATTACTTTTGTGGCATGGTGGCCGGTAGTTTAAAACTCAAGATACCGCTGAGCGATCCGCCCAGAATAATCAGCCCCATCCCCAGCCAAGCAATTGGCGATAGCATTTCATTCCATAGCAGAACACTCCAGAGACTGGCAAATAGTACAGTGCTATAGCCTAACGAGGTTACCAGCAATGTCGCGCCTTTATGATAGGCGCGTGTCATGGCCAATTGCGCCAATGTTGCCGTCATGCCGGTACCCAATAGCAACAGCAAGCCAGGCCAAGTGATCGGACTGAATGTTGTAAACAACAACCACACACCGGTAAGCAATGTACTGATCAAGGTAAAATAAAACACCACATGCCATTCCGATTCACCCAGATTACCCAATTGCTTGACATTGATATACGCAATCGCTGCAAAAAAACCGGAAGCCATACCTATTAAACCAGCCACCCAACCATCTTCAGGCAATGTCGGGCGCAACAATAAAATGATTCCGATAAAACCCAGCAGAATAGTGCAAATTAATCGCCACTGTATATGCTCTTTCAGAATCAGGGTAGAAAACAGCGCAACAAAAAGCGGCCAGGTGTAATTCAGTGAAACAGCCGTGGCCAAAGGCAATTGCGTCAGACAGTAAAAAAACATCAACAGACTGACCAAACCGGTAATGCCGCGCCAGCAATGCATCCGCCAATACGGCGTGCGTACAGAGAGGCGATAGTAACGAATGACCAGATAGGTCATCCAGACGCCAAACAACGAACGGTAAAATACCAATTCCGTACTGGAAAAATGGGCAGCACCCAACTTCACCAGCACTCCCATACAGGCAAACATAAAAGCAGCCACCAACATCCACAATGAACGCACTTGCTTAATCTTCCTAGAATACAGAAATTGCAGTTAACCGATGATCAAATATGCGGCCCGATTTCCCGTTGCAAAAATTGATGAAAACGTTCCATTCCGGCTTCCATCGGCATTTGATACGGTCCTGTTTCATTCAGATCTTGCTCATACAGTGCACGTCTGCCGGCAGTCATCGACTTGCAAATTTCATCATCTTCCAACGCGGTTTCTTTATAAGCAGCCTGCTCCGCCTCAACAAAATCGCGCTCGAATAATGCAATTTCTTCCGGATAATAAAACTCAACCACATTGGTACAACTTTCAATGCCTGTCGGCAATATCGTGCTGATTACCAATGTATGCGGATACCATTCCAGCATGATATTGGGATAATAAAGCAACCATATCGCTCCATACGGCGGCATTTCTCCTGCCATTTGCTGTAACACCTGTTTGTGCCATTTGGCATATACCGGACTGCCCGGTTTCTGTAACCGCGCATTATTGATAGCTACCGTCTGCACACTATACCAATCGCCGAATTCCCACTCGAGCTTCTCGGTATTCACAAAATGACCTAAACCCGGATGAAATGGATCGACATGATAATCTTCCAGGTAAACCTCAATAAATGTTTTCCAATTACAGTCATAGCGATCAATCTGCACGCGATCCAACAAATAGCCAGAAAAATCAAAATCCTTAAGTACGCTCAGTTTAGCCATATCCTGTGAAACCTTGCGCTTGCCGCTAAACAACAAACCATTCCAGCTTTGCAATGGTGTCATGCCTAAATTCAAACAAGGGTTATGATCAAAATGCGGCGCCCCCAGCAATTTACCATCCAATGCATAAGTCCAGCGATGAATGGGACACACAATACTTTTGGTGTTGCTTGTGCCTTTGCCTTTCAGCAAAATCGCCTGTCGATGACGGCAAACATTGGAAAGTAACTCAATACCCTGTTCATTACGCACCAATACTTTGGCATTATTCATCCATTCTGGTACATAATAGTCCCCAACATTGGGCACCATAAGCTCATGTCCCACGTACCTCGGTCCTTGATCAAACAAAATACGTTTTTCAACCTCAAGGATCTGCGGATCCAAGTACCAATCAACAGGAAGCTGTACTGACATTTCTGTCAGTTGTGAGATTTCAGCCATGTTAGACATATTGATACCTTATATTCTCCCAAATAAAAAATAAGCGGCGAAAATACACGAAAAGATCAAAATTTAAAACCCACTTGAGCAAGTTAAGACGAAAAAACGATTGCATGGCTATAATAGCAATGTTGATAGTAAAATATCAGTATTCATCTACTAACTTACCCTGTGTACAAAGACTGCAAATTGTACAAGATTGAATTATTTAATTAATCAAAAGAGAGCATCTTAATGAAATCCACACACCAGTCGAGAAAAAATTCATGGGCATATCTATTATCCACTGTATTCATTGTCGGCCTAACCGCTTGTGATAGTGGTGACGACAAAACAGCTGCAACGTCGTCCTCCACATCAACAACGACGAATAGAACCATGCCTACCGGCCCAGCTACTGGTATTTTGGTCGATTCTGCCGTTTCCGGCGTATCCTATTCCGCCACTTCCGGAAAGTCCGGCATAACCGATGGCGCAGGTAAATTTAACTTTAATCACGGCGACAAAATTGAATTTAAACTGGGGGGTTTGACACTGGGCAATATCCAGGGTTCACAAATTGTGACACCGATTGAGTTAGCTGGCGATAGTGACAACAAACTGCAGAATCTGCTGGTTCTGCTGCAATCCCTGGATTCGGATAGCAACCTTTCAAATGGCATTTCCATTTCGAGTGAAACAGCCGCTGCCGTCAAGGGATCCATTAATTTGGAAAGCGATCCGCAAACATTTGCCGGTTCCGCTGATTTAAAAAGTATCATGGCAGCCGGCGGTATTGACGGCGAAGTCAGAACTCCCGAAGAAGCTCGCACACACTTTCTTTCGCAAGGCGTTGCTCTCCTCAGCGCCCAGATCTGGGTGAGTTATACCAACCAAACAGCCAGCGTGCTGCGGGTTGCAGCTGACAGCAGCGGTGAATACCTGCAAGGCGACGCCAGAACGGATGATTCCTGCGATGAGAACCGAGTTTGCGGTGGCAAAACCATCTTCCAATCCGGCGTCGAATATGGCGTCGCTAAAGCTGATGATTTTGATAATCGCGGATTTAAACTGACTAGCACACCTTCTGTGGATACCAATTTGAAAGCCGGTTTCTCACATCCAGGACCAACCCGACGCGTTCGCACCGATGGCTTTGAGTTGATCAACTCCGATATCGTCATTGTGCAAAGAGCGCGTGCAGAAACCAGTGTGTTCGGAGAACTTTTCCATATCGCCAAACCGATCCAACTGAGCGATGAAAATGAAGTCGTAGAAAAAGAAGTCAAAGAAACACGCTACTCAAAAATCGATAACGATGCAAACGGTATCGTAGGCGCCTGGGCTTATGACAGCGAAGCCATCAAAACACAAACTTTGGTTTTCTTTCCCAATGGCAAATTTCTGATGATTGACCCGACCGGTGCGACACAACGCGAAGATCAGGCAAAATGCGGAAAACCCGGCATCGAGTTTGCCTCCTACAACTACGACAAAGGTGCCAGTAGGCTCAGCTTATCGAGCTTTACCTACAATACCAACGGGTGCGCCGGTTTTTCTGATTTAGACAACAACACGCCAACCGGCTTTTCGATCAATGCAGACGGAAACAGTGCCAAGCTGGACAAGAAGGGCGAAGCATCCGTCACGGTTTATCGGGTTTCCAAATAAACCGGATTGTTAACAAGCCATTGAAAAACATTTAATCCCAATGTCAATTACTCGCCGGAATGCCTCAGATTTCCGGTGAGTAACCCGTCCCCAGCGGCATCCAATTGAATTAACCCGTCTTTACACTGCTTATGCCGATCATCCGTGTCGCACTTAATGTTCCAGTCGACACAGTGTTTGATTATCTATCAGACGACGCAACCAACCACGATATCGGTTTGCGTGCTTGCGTACCTTTTGGAAAAAAACGAGTTACCGGCGTCATTATCGCTATTAGTACAGAAACCCTGGTTCCTATTGAGAAACTGAAGCCCGCACACGGCATTTTTCGGGAAATAGAGCCGCTACCCACTGCGCTCATGGAGCTATTCCATTTTTGCAGTCAGTATTATCATCATCCGCTCGGCATGGTGATCATGAACAGCTTACCCGTCAAACTGCGCAACAACAAACCGGTCAAACTGAAAGAATCCTCGAACAACCACTCATTCAGCCTTACCGGCACGGGGAAACAGATTGATTTATCCAGTATCCCGGCACGTAACCGCATCGCTCGCCGCTTGCTCACCGAACTTCATCAAACAACTGCGTTAACGAGCCTCCAAGCCAAACAAATCTCGCCACGCGCCAGCAAATTATTACAAGAGTGGATGCACTTGGGATGGGTGGCAGCGCTGCCTGTTCCTGCCGTCGCGGTGACAAAAACTACAGCAATTCCGACACTCACGCCCGAGCAGGAAATTGCTGTGAATGCCATCACCACAGACACTCAGAAATTCAATACCTGGTTACTGCATGGCGTTACCGGTAGCGGCAAAACCGAGGTTTATCTCAGAGTCATTCAATCTGTGCTGGCACAAGGCGGGCAAGCGCTGATACTCATACCGGAAATCAGCTTAACGCCACAATTGGAAGCGGTTTTTCGCGCGCGCTTCCCTGCCATTCCGCTCGTCAATCTGCATAGCGGGCTCAACGATACGGAGCGCTTGTCAGGCTGGCTGCAAGCACAGCAAGGTAAGGCTAAGATCATACTGGGAACACGCTTGGCAGTTTTTACCCCGCTACCAAGCCTCAGGTTGATCATCGTTGATGAAGAACAAGATAGCTCCTTCAAGCAACAAGACGGATTACGATATTCCGCACGCGACCTAGCTATCTTTCGCGCCAAACAAATGAATATTCCGGTGGTCTTGGGCTCCGCCACCCCTTCATTGGAAAGCTATTACAACGCACTCACCAACCGTTACCAGCATGTGCGGCTGCTTTCTCGCGCCGTACAGAATGCTGCCCTCCCCCGCATTCAATGCATTGACACCCGCATCAATAAGATTCAGGAAGGTCTATCGGAACCACTCATCAAAGCACTGGATCAGTGTCTGAAAGAACACCATCAAAGCCTTGTTTTTATCAACCGGCGCGGCTATGCACCAGTGCTGTTGTGTAAATCCTGTGGATGGACGGCAATCTGCCAGCGATGCTCCAGCCGTTTAGTGGTGCATTTGCGTGATAAGAAATTATGCTGTCACCATTGCGGCCATCAGGAACACTTTCCACGCGCCTGTCCGCAATGCGGGAATCAAGATATTGCCCCGTTCGGGCAAGGCACTCAGCGCGTGGAAGAAACATTGGCAATGCATTTTCCAACCGCACGGATCTTACGCATCGATCGCGACAGTATCCGCCGTAAAAACGCCTGGCAGGATATTCTACAAGCGATCCATGCGCACCAAGTCGATATCCTGATCGGCACGCAATTGCTCGCCAAAGGACATGATTTTCCTAACCTATCGCTGGTGGGAATCCTGCATGCCGATACTTCGCTGTACAGCACCGATTTTCGCGCCAGTGAACGCTTATTTGCACAGCTGATGCAAGTTGCCGGACGCGCCGGACGCGCCAATGTCGCCGGTCACGTGCTGATTCAAACCGAATTTCCTGATCATCCACTGTATCAGGCTTTGCAGCGACACGATTATGACGCATTGGCACAAACCCTATTGGCAGAAAGAAAAATGGCCGGATTCCCACCTCATGTTTATCAAGCACTATTGCGCGCCGAAGCCCATGACATTAAAACGGTACTGGATTTTCTTAGCCAGGCTGCACATCTTGCCAACCCACCCGAATCAGTAGAGATATTCGATCCAGTACCAGCACAAATGCTGCGTTTAAAAGGTTTGGAGCGCGCTCACTTACTGGTACAATCGGCGTCACGCAAGCAATTGCAGGAATTCCTTGCACAATGGTCAATGCAAATTAACACCTTGTCTACGCATAAAATTCGTTGGATATTGGATGTGGATCCACTTGAATTTTGATCCAAACCAGCACGCATCCCTACAATTAAACCAGAATTAAACTATAACAATTATCAGGAAGGAGTCCCCAATGCTAGAAAAACATGACTTACACCACGAATTCCCGGAATACCATGACCGAATCCACGAGTTGAAAGTCAGTAATCACCATTTTGCGCGCCTGTTTGAGGAATATCATGATATCAATCGTGAGATCATTAGAATTGAAGAAGGCGTTGAAAATCCCTCTGACGAATATCTGGAGGAATTAAAAAAGAAACGCCTTGCGCATAAAGATAAGCTGTACGAACTAATTACTAGTTCATAAATAAAATAACTGCCTTCTTTTCCAGAAGGCAGGATAGCATTCCCTCGGCTATTCCGAAAAGAATTCACGAGCCTTATCCATCCATGATTTAGCCCGAGGACTGTGACGAGGACCATCTTTCAGGCTAATGGCTTCGAGCTCTTCTAACAGTTCTTTCTGACGCGCCGTCAGTTTGACCGGAGTTTCCACCACCACATGGCAGAGCAGATCACCTTTGTCATGACTGCGTACGCCTTTGATGCCTTTACTACGCAAGCGGAAAATTTTCCCTGTTTGCGTTTCCGCCGGCACCTTAATTTTGGCATGCCCTTCCAGAGTTGGCACCTCAATTTCCCCGCCTAATGCGGCGGCACTAAAACTAATCGGTATCTCACAGTGTAAGTGATCACCCTCACGGCGAAAAACCGAGTGTGCCGATAAATGAATCACTACATATAAATCGCCGGGTGGGCCACCATTCAAGCCAGCTTCGCCTTCACCTGAAACACGAATACGATCGCCATCGTCAACTCCCGCAGGAATTTTGACATTCAAGGTTTTATGTTGTTTTACACGACCGACACCATGACACGTTGTGCACGGACTCGCGATAATCTTGCCATTGCCTTGACACTTTGGACATGTTTGCTGGATAGAGAAAAATCCCTGTTGCATTCTGACCTGTCCATGACCGTTACAAGTAGGACAAGTTTTAGGCGATGTGCCCGGCTTGGCGCCATCACCATGACAGGTTTCACATTTTTCCATCGTAGGAATACGGATTTTCGTTTCGGTTCCATGCGCCGCCTGCTCCAGGGAAATTTCCAGGTTATAGCGTAAATCAGAACCTCGATGCATATTCGAGCGCCCGCCGCGGCCACCAAAAATATCGCCAAAAATATCGCTAAAGGCATCGCTGAATCCCTGCGCGCCGCCACCTGCGGCATTAGCGTCAACGCCGGCATGGCCAAACTGATCGTACGCAGCGCGCTTATTAGCATCCGTCAATACCTCATAAGCTTCTTTGGCTTCTTTAAACATTTCTTCTGATTTAACATCACCGGCGTTACGATCAGGGTGATGTTTCATTGCCAGCTTGCGATAGGCTTTCTTAATGATACTTACGTCGACATCACGACTGACACCGAGTACTTCGTAGTAATCGCGCTTACTCATATTGATTTCCTGCTACTGGGATAAAAATTAAATACCAAAACGCAGAGCACGCAGAAAAGACCTCAGCATCTTCTCTTACGCCTCTGCGTTTGATTTCTCCACCAAAACCTACTTCTTATTTTTCACTTCTTCAAACTCTGCATCAACCACCTCGCCTTCCACCGGTTTCTCATGGCCGGACGAAGATCCGGCGCCGGGCTGTGCTTGTTGATCCGGCTGATCTTTTTGTTGATACATTTTCTCAGCCAGTTTATGCGCAGCTTCAGTCAATGCTTGAGTCTTGGCGTCGATATCTTCTTTTTTATCGGTTTTAAGCACTTCCTCCGCATCTTTCAATGCAGTCTCAATCTTGGATTTTTCCTCGCCACTCAGCTCATCGCCATGCTCTTTCAGAGATTTCTTAACAGAATGGATCATGGCATCGCACTGATTGCGGCTGGAAATCAACTCCAGTGCCTTATGATCTTCCTCGGCATGCGCTTCTGCATCTTTGACCATACGTTCAACTTCGTCATCCGACAAACCGGAACTTGCCTGGATTTTGATTTTGTTTTCCTTGCCGGTCGCTTTATCTTTCGC
>CAZYHY010000054.1:0-12298 GCA_964647635.1 uncultured Nitrosomonas sp. | reverse complement strand
CTATCCCCTTGCCACTACCTAGACTACTTAGTCAACACATCACTGTCAAGAATTTTTAAAAAAATACAAAATAAGATAACATTTAAACTACCTACTTGTTCTTTACTTTCTAAACTGTACTATTAATTGAAATATTTGACTCTGATCCAAGTCCATACGTCCGTCCTTGATTTTTGCGCTTACTATGAAATGATAGCCCTGTACCCGCAGGAACAAGTCTACCGACAATAACATTTTCTTTAAGTCCACGCAGATCATCCTTTTTACCCATAATTGCAGCTTCCGTTAAGACACGGGTTGTTTCTTGGAATGATGCAGCAGATATAAATGAATCTGTTGATAATGATGCCTTTGTAATGCCAAGAAGCATAAATTCATAAGTGGCAATCATTTTTTTCTCAGCAATCAAACGCTCATTCTCAATTAACAAATCGGCACGCTCAACCTGCTCGCCAGGTATAAATACTGAATCTCCGGCACTCATTATTTGAACCCGCCTCAACATTTGACGAACTATGACTTCAATATGCTTATCATTTATCCTAACACCCTGTAGACGATATACATCCTGTACTTCATCGGTAATATAACGCGCCAACGCCTCAACGCCTTGCAAACGCAATATATCACGTGGATCAGCAGGCCCATCAACAATAATCTCGCCTTTATTAACGACTTGACCATCATGTGCCATCACATGCTTATCCTTAGGTATCAAATACTCATGTACGATACCTTCTAAATCAGTTATGACAAGCCGTTGTTTACCTTTGGTATCCTTCCCGAACGATACAGTACCAGTCACTTCCGCCAGCATACCCGCATCTTTTGGAGATCTCGCTTCAAAAAGCTCAGCTACACGTGGTAAGCCACCCGTAATATCGCGCGTTTTCGATGTTTCTTGTGGGATTCTTGCCAAAACTTCGCCAACACTAACTAATTGTCCGTCACGCACGGTAATAATACAGCCAATTTGGAATGTAATACTGACTGGCTGGTTACCACCAACCACTTTAATTTCATTTCCATCATCATCCAAGAATTTGACTAAAGGACGCAAGCCTTTTGATTGACTTACACCGCGACGTTTTGGATCGATTACAACCAATGTAGACAACCCGGTTACTTCATCGATTTGCTTAGCTACCGTTACCCCTTCTTCAACATTCTCAAAACGCACCTTACCAGCATATTCAGTAATAATTGGTCGAGTATGTGGATCCCATGTTGTCAATATTTGACCAGCTTTAACGTTTTCCCCATTACGTACCAATAATGTGGCGCCATAGGATGCCTTATGTCTCTCGCGTTCACGACCATTCTCATCCTGGATAATAATTTCACCGCTTCGCGAGATTGCTATCAATTCATTTTGTGCATTCGTCACATAACGCATCGTAGAGGAGTAATGCGCTATTCCACTTGACTTACTTTCAACTTGACTCACCACTGCGGTTCTGGACGCCGCGCCGCCAATATGGAACGTACGCATTGTTAACTGCGTACCTGGCTCGCCAATAGATTGTGCCGCAATAACGCCCACCGCCTCACCTACATTAACTGGGGTGCCGCGCCCTAAATCACGACCATAGCATTTAGCGCATAATCCATAGCGTGTTTCACAAGTCAGTGGTGTACGAACTTTTACTTCATCAATACCCATGGATTCGATCAAATCAACCGCATCTTCATCCAACAATATACCCGAAGCAAAGATTACTTCCTGATTCTCTGGATTAATTACATCATTCACAACCACTCTACCAAGAATCCGCTCACGCAATGCCTCAATGATCTCGCCACCTTCTACCAGCGCTTTCATAACAACACCGTTACTTGTATTGCAATCTTCTTCCGTAACGACAAGATCTTGAGTGACATCTACTAAACGACGAGTTAAATATCCGGAATTAGCCGTTTTCAAAGCCGTATCGGCCAACCCCTTACGGGCACCGTGTGTTGAAATAAAATACTGCAAAACGTTCAAACCCTCACGGAAGTTCGCAGTAATCGGCGTCTCAATAATTGAACCGTCAGGTTTTGCCATTAATCCACGCATACCCGACAACTGGCGTATTTGTGCTGCCGAACCTCGCGCACCCGAGTCGGCCATCATATAAATTGAATTAAATGATTCTTGCGTCAACGGCTTACCATCTTCACTCAGCTTAATTTTACCAGTAGCTTGGTCATACACGGACTCTACGCCAAGTTGATTCATCATCGCTTTTGCAACTTGATCACCTGCACGCCCCCAGATATCCACAACTTTGTTATAACGCTCACCTTGCGTTACTAGACCTGAGGTATACTGCCCTTCGATTTCTTTTACTTCACTTTCCGCAGCAGCAATAATATCTCCCTTCTGAGTCGGAATCAGCATATCATCCGCACAAATTGAAATTCCTGCTCGTGTCGCATAGGTGAAGCCTGCATACATCAATTTATCTGCAAAAATAACAGCTTCTCGTAGTCCGCAACGCCTGAAACTAGCATTGATCAGTTTTGAAATTTCTTTTTTCTTAAGCGTCTTATTTAATAGCGAGAAAGGTAATCCCGGTGGAAAAATCTCAAATAGCAAAGCACGGCCAACCGTTGTTTCGTAACGAGTAATTTTTTCACATCGCTCGTCATCAGCATCGGTATCATACTCCTTGATTCTTACAGTAATTCTTGCATTTAGCTCTACATTCCGACTTTCATAAGCACGAGATACTTCACCGACATTCTGAAATAGCATGCCCTCACCGCGCGCGCCCACTTTCTCGCGCGTCGTATAATAAAGCCCAAGCACAATATCTTGGGATGGCACAATAATTGGCTCTCCATTGGCTGGAGATAGCACGTTGTTGGTTGACATCATCAACGTTCGGCATTCCATTTGTGCTTCTAGTGAAAGCGGCACATGTACCGCCATTTGATCGCCGTCAAAGTCGGCATTGAATGCCGCACACACTAATGGGTGCAACTGGATTGCTTTACCTTCAATTAGTACCGGCTCAAAAGCTTGAATACCCAAACGATGTAGAGTCGGTGCTCGATTCAACATCACCGGATGTTCGCGAATTACATCTTCCAGTATATCCCAGACCACTGCGCTTTCATTTTCCACTTCGCGCTTGGCTGCCTTGATGGTACTTGCAATCCCCATCAATTCCAGTTTATTAAAAATAAATGGCTTAAATAGCTCAAGTGCCATTTTTTTCGGTAACCCGCATTGATGCAGCTTTAGCTGAGGACCGACAACAATGACAGAACGTCCCGAATAGTCAACACGCTTACCCAGCAAGTTCTGACGGAAACGTCCGCCTTTACCCTTAATCATGTCAGCCAAGGATTTGAGTGCACGCTTATTAGCGCCCGTCATCGCTTTACCGCGACGACCATTATCCAGCAATGAATCCACAGCTTCCTGCAGCATACGCTTTTCATTACGAACAATAATTTCCGGGGCTTTCAATTCGAGCAATCGCTTCAACCGATTATTACGATTGATAACGCGCCGGTATAAATCATTCAAATCAGAAGTTGCAAAACGCCCTCCATCCAGAGGAACCAATGGTCGAAGATCCGGCGGCAATACTGGTAACACAGTCAGTATCATCCACTGCGGCTTAATCCCGGATTTATTAAATGCTTCAAGTAATTTAAGGCGCTTAGAGATTTTCTTGATCTTTGTTTCCGAACCTGTGCTTTCCATTTCGCGCCGCAGATTCTCTATCTCAGCATTAATATCCAAATTACTTAATAGATCACGGATACCTTCTGCACCCATGCTGGCACTAAAATCATCGCCATACTCTTCTGTTTTGATTAAATAGTCGTCTTCCGTTAATAATTGGCAGCGCGTTAATGGCGTTAGGCCAGGATCGGTAACTACATAAGCCTCGAAATAAAGTACACGTTCGATATCGCGTAGCGTCATGTCCAATACCATACCTAAACGAGAAGGTAGTGATTTCAGGAACCAGATGTGCGAAACCGGGGTAGCGAGCTCAATATGTCCCATTCGTTCCCGGCGAACTTTAGATAAGGTTACCTCAACACCACATTTCTCGCAGATGACACCGCGATGTTTCAGGCGTTTATATTTTCCACACAGACATTCGTAATCCTTCACTGGACCAAAAATCTTGGCACAGAATAATCCATCTCGTTCTGGTTTAAATGTACGATAATTAATCGTTTCGGGTTTTTTTACTTCACCATAAGACCATGAGCGAATTTTCTCTGGAGAAGCGAGACCGATTTTAATTGCATCAAACTCTTCTTTATGAGTAACTTGTTTAAATAAATCTAGCAGTGCTTTCATTTGTCACTCCTGTAATTCAGGGGGCAATAAAAATATTGGTGTATGAAGTTTATAGATGACTGAATACAATTCAGTCTGATCATCCTAGCTATTAGGAATGTCAATGCTGTTCTAAATCAATATCCATTCCCAGTGAACGTATTTCTTTTACTAATACATTAAACGATTCCGGCATTCCAGCGTCAATCTTATGGTCGCCCTTGACAATACTCTCATACACTTTGGTACGCCCTGTGACATCATCCGATTTAACAGTGAGCATTTCCTGCAAGGTATATGCAGCGCCGTATGCTTCCAATGCCCACACCTCCATCTCTCCAAATCGTTGCCCACCAAATTGCGCTTTACCGCCTAATGGTTGCTGTGTCACTAAACTATAAGGGCCCGTTGAACGCGCATGCATCTTATCATCCACCAAATGATGTAATTTCAAAACATGCATATACCCGACTGTAACCGATCGATCAAAGGCTTCTCCAGTTCGGCCATCATATAACGTGATTTGCCCTGATCTTGGTAATCCTGCCAATTCCAACATGTCTTTAATTTCTTCTTCAGTCGCGCCATCAAATACAGGCGTAGCAAAAGGAACTCCCTCAGTTAAATTTGAGGCTAACGATAGAATTTCGTGATCGGATAGCGATGATATGTCTTCTTTCTTACCGCTTCCATTATAAATTTTGGCAAAAAACTCTCTTATTTCACTGACATTCTGCTGCGCTTTCAACATTTCGTCGATTTTTCTGCCAAGCCCTTTAGCTGCCCACCCTAAATGTACTTCAAGTATCTGCCCTACATTCATTCGGGAAGGAACTCCCAATGGATTCAACACCACGTCAACAGGTGTTCCATCAGCCATATAGGGCATATCTTCCAAAGGTACAATCTTTGAGATGACACCTTTATTACCATGGCGCCCCGCCATTTTGTCACCTGGCTGTAAACGCCTTTTAACTGCAATATAAATTTTAACCATTTTCTGTACACCGGGCGCCAACTCATCTCCCTGCGTAAGCTTTTTCTTTTTCTCATCAAATGCGGCATCAAATGCTTTACGCTTCTGTACCATACTTTCACGCACTTGTTCCAACTGTATGCTTGCATCCTCATCCGCCAGACGAATATCAAACCAATAGTGCGGATCAAAGCTCTTCAAATATTCAGCAGTTATTTCTTTTCCTTTGATCAGTTTATTCGGTCCTCCAGTAGCGACCTTACCAATCAATAAACGCTCAAGCCGCTCAAATGCATCTTCTTCTACAATACGCATTTGATCCGCCAAGTCTTTCTTGTATCGATCCAGTTCATCATCGATAATCTGCTGCGCACGCTTATCCCGTTCTATACCTTCCCGCGTGAATACCTGTACATCAATGACTGTCCCTGAAATTCCTGATGGTACCCGCAGCGAAGTATCCTTTACATCGGATGCTTTCTCGCCAAAAATTGCTCGCAATAATTTCTCTTCAGGTGTCAGCTGCGTTTCACCTTTGGGCGTGACCTTACCAACCAATACATCACCTGCTTCAACTTCCGCGCCGATATAAACAATACCCGACTCGTCAAGGCGCCCCAATTGGTGTTCAGATAAATTTGGAATATCAGCCGTTATTTCTTCCGTACCAAGTTTCGTATCTCTGCTGACAACTGACAATTCTTCAATATGTATTGACGTAAAACGATCCTCAGCAACAATTCGTTCCGATATCAGAATTGAATCTTCAAAGTTATAACCATTCCATGGCATAAACGCCACTAACATATTCTGTCCCAGTGCCAGCTCCCCCATGTCAGTGGAAGCACCATCTGCGATCACATCATCTCTATCGATTCTATCTCCAATCTTAACCAAAGGACGCTGATTAATATTGGTGTTTTGATTTGAGCGTGTATATTTTATAAGGTTATAGATATCGACGCCTACTTCACCCACTCGGGTTTCTGCATCGTGCACGCGGACAACAATTCGACTCGCATCTACATAATCGACAATTCCGCCACGTTTAGCACGGACAGTAGTCCCAGAGTGTACTGCCACCACCCTTTCGATGCCTGTACCGACAAGCGGTTTCTCAGCGCGCAAGCAGGGAACCGCCTGGCGTTGCATGTTTGACCCCATCAACGCACGATTGGCGTCATCATGTTCTAGGAACGGAATCAAAGATGCAGCTACCGAAACAATTTGTGCCGGTGCCACGTCTACATACTCAATACGTTCCGGAGTAGACAAGGCAAACTCATTTTTGTGTCGGCAAGAAACAATTTCACTAATAAACCGGTCGTTATCATCAAGCTCCGCATTTGCTTGGGCAATCATATAATTACCTTCTTCAATTGCAGACAAATAATCGATTTCTTCTGTCACACAACAATCTTTCACTTTACTGTAGGGCGTCTCAATAAATCCATACTCATTGGTACGCGCATATAGTGCCAGTGAATTAATCAGGCCGATATTCGGTCCCTCAGGTGTCTCAATTGGACACACGCGCCCATAGTGTGTTGGATGTACGTCTCGTACTTCAAATCCAGCCCTTTCTCGTGTTAACCCTCCAGGTCCCAAAGCCGAAATACGGCGCTTATGGGTAATCTCAGATAACGGATTAGTTTGATCCATAAATTGAGATAACTGGCTGGATCCAAAAAATTCACGCGCTGCCGCTGAAACCGGTTTTGCGTTAATTAAATCATGCGGCATTAGATTTTCTGACTCTGCTTGACTCAATCGTTCTTTCACTGCACGTTCGACACGCACCAAACCGGATCTAAATTGATTTTCCGCCAATTCGCCCACCGAACGCACTCGTCGATTACCTAAATGATCAATATCATCAATCTCACCACGCCCATTACGCAACTCTACCAATATTTTGATAACAGCAATAATATCTCCATTCGATAACGTCGAAGATCCTGTCAATTCAGTTCTACCAACTCTGCGATTAAATTTCATCCTACCTACAACCGATAAATCATAGCGCTCTGGCGAATAAAACAAACCGGAAAATAACACCTTAACAGCATCTTCAGTAGGCGGTTCCCCGGGTCGCATCATCCGATAAATAGCTACCTGAGCAGTCATTTCATCAACTGTCTCATCAATCTTTAGTGTTTGAGAAATATAAGCGCCATGATTAAGATCATTGACATACAGTGTATTGATTTTCTTGATGCTTGCTTTTTGCAGTTTAGCAATTGTCTCTTCAGTAATTTCATCATTTGCCAGTGCAACAACTTCACCGGTTTCTTTATCGATTATATTTTGTGCAAGTATTCTTCCCAATAAAAAATCTTCTGGCACATCCAGTTGATCAATCTTAGCTTCCTGCATCTCGCGTATATGTTTTGCTGTAATGCGCTTATCTTTTTGAACAATGACTTTTTTGCTTTTAGTCAGAATATCGAAACTCGCCACTTCCCCACGTAAGCGCTCAGGAACAAGCTCGAACTGAATACTTTTTTCTGTGAAATAAAAGCTATCAAATATAAAAAATTCTTTTAAAATCTGCTCTGAAGTGCAACCAATCGCCTTCAATAATGTAGTAACAGGCATTTTACGGCGACGGTCTATCCTAAAATATAAGCAATCTTTAGGATCAAACTCAAAATCAAGCCAGGAACCACGATAAGGAATAATGCGCGCAGAAAATAATAACTTTCCAGACGAGTGAGTTTTACCGCGATCATGTTCAAAAAATACGCCAGGGGAGCGGTGTAGCTGTGAAACAATCACGCGTTCTGTGCCATTGACAACAAATGACCCTGTTTCTGTCATCAAAGGAATCTCACCCATATAAACTTCTTGTTCTTTGACTTCCTTTACCGTCGGCTTAGATATTTCTTTATCCATAATTGTCAGCCTTACTCTGGCACGCAGAGGAGATGCATAGGTGAGCCCACGCTGCTGACACTCCTTCACATCAAATACCGGTAAACCAAGCTCGTAGCTTATAAAATCAAGGCGCGCATTTTTAGTATGACTCTCAATCGGAAAGATTGAATTAAAAGCTGCCTGAAGTCCTTGGGTTTGACGTTTATTGGGCGCAACACTTTCCTGCAAGAAAGCTGCATATGATTCGAGCTGAGTCGCGAGAAGAAATGGGATTGGCAATACGCTCGCACGCTTGGCAAAACTCTTACGGATACGTTTTTTCTCGGTGAATGAATAGCTCATGAATTTTCTCCGAACGAAGAAGGCAGGGAATTTAAGAGGTGAAGCTCAATAATTATCAATTGTTCATTACCTACGACGACATATTAAGCGATCGAAATACCAAAGGCTGGCAGCCTTAATAGCTCACCAGCCCGGAAATCTTACAATTATTCTTATTTAATTTCGCAAGAAGCGCCAGCTTCAACCAATTGTTTCTGGATTGCAGCGGCATCCTCTTTAGATACACCTTCTTTGACAGGTTTCGGTGCACCATCAACTAAATCTTTTGCTTCTTTCAGCCCCAAACCAGTCACCGCCCTTACTACTTTAATCACATTTACCTTACTTTCACCCGCTGCAGTAAGAATCACAGTGAACTCAGTCTGTTCAGCTTCAGCCGGAGCACCACCTCCACCACCCGGTGCAGCAACAGCAACAGCTGCCGTTGCAACGGCTGACACACCAAACTTTTCTTCCATTTCTTTAATCAATTGTGACAAATCAAGCACTGTCATGTTTGCAATTGCTTCTAATATTTGATCTTTTGTTACAGCCATTATTTTCTCCTGATTATTTTCTATATTTCGCTACGAGTTAAATAGAAGTCTTAAGAACTACTTGTTATCACGCACCATGGCCAAACCACGAACAAATCTAGCCGGTACTTCATTAAGTGTTTGAACAAATTTAGCAATCGGCGCTTGCATTGTTCCTAATAATTTAGCTAACAATTCTTCACGACTTGGTAATGCAGCAAGCGCAGTAATCTCATCGCGTGACATTACATGCTCACCCATTGCACCAACTTTAATCACGAACTTCTCATTGCTCTTAGAAAATTCATGCAGCACTTTCGCAGCCGCAACTGGATCAGCGCTAATCCCGTATACAAGCGGACCTACCATATGCTTAGCTAACTCCGCATAAGGTGTATCAGCAACGGCACGCCGAACTAATGAATTTTTTATGACACGAAAATAAATTCCTGATTCACGAGTTTTTGCTCTTAGTTGCGTCATTTGACCAACTTCCATCCCTCGATACTCTGCAATGATAATAGCTTGGGCGTTTGCTACTTGAGCACTCACTTCCGCTACAATTGCTTTTTTCTCTTCAAGATTAAGACTCAAGGTTCATTCTCCATCAGTAAAAATAGTACTTGGTACAGCAAACCTAGCCCCCAAATACTACAAACCGGCGACCTTAAACCAGGAAAAAATTAAACTCCTGTTTTGGGTGCACCATCTACGCTGGGTGTTCAAGGAATCTGAAATTCAAACCACTCTGACTTCTGCGGTAGCTTTTTTATCGTCAAACATTTAAGTATCGCTAAATAATCTAACCATCTTTTGGAGTATAGTCAGTTATTTTTTGACAACCCCAGCGATCTTTGATAATCCACTCAGTGCTTACATACACAGACACTGAGTGGCCCAAAGTTCTTTATTATTGCGTTATGCTCATTTGATCTACTCGTACTCCAATGCCCATAGTACTCGAGATCGATATTCTTCTCAGATAAACACCTTTTGAAGCGGCAGGCTTAGATTTATTAAGCGCCTCAATTAATGCCATCAAATTTTGTTTTAAAGCTTCCACACCAAACGATGCCCGCCCGATTGTGCAATGAATAATGCCAGTTTTATCAGCTCTAAATTGCACTTGCCCAGCCTTCGCATTCTTAACAGCACCCGCAATATCCGTTGTAACCGTACCAACTTTCGGATTAGGCATTAAACTACGTGGCCCCAGAATCTGACCTAACTGACCAACTATCCGCATAGCATCTGGACTTGCTATTGCGATATCGAAATTGATATTACCTGCTTTAACCTCGGCGGCCAAATCCTCAAAGCCTACAATATCTGCCCCTGCCTCTTGAGCTTCTTTAGCCTTATCACCTTGCGCGAACACCGCAACACGAACCGTTTTTCCAGTCCCCGCTGGCAAAACAACCGATCCACGCACAGCCTGATCTGATTTCTTTGCATCAATCCCTAAATTGACCGCCACATCAATAGACTCATCAAACTTAGCTGTCGCTGCTTCTTTTACAAGCCCTAGTGCTTCTTCAATCTGATAAATTTTATTACGGTCAACTTTTTCTGCAATAGCTTGATAACGATTTGATGAATGTGCCATTTTATATACCCTCTACCTCTATGCCCATACTTCTTGCACTGCCGGCAATAGTACGCACAGCAGCATCCAAATTCGCTGCAGTTAAATCTGGCATCTTTGTTTTTGCAATTTCTTCTGCCTGACTACGACTTAATTTTCCTACTTTGTCTAAATGCGGCCTCGGGCTGCCTTTGCCAACCCCTGCAGCTTTCTTGATTAGCACTGATGCTGGCGTCGTTTTCATTACAAAGGTGAAGCTCTTATCAGCGTAAGCTGTAATGATCACTGGTACCGGTAGCCCAGGCTCCATCTTTTGTGTCGCCGCATTAAATGCTTTACAAAACTCCATGATATTTAACTGACGCTGACCTAGTGCAGGACCAATGGGAGGACTCGGATTAGCCTTACCAGCCGGCACTTGCAGTTTAATATATCCAGTAATTTTCTTTGCCACTATGCTCTCCTATTGGGTACAAACGAGTGATTATTCACTCTCCCCGATTCACCATTAATAATATTTATTCCAGTTAAATCTAATTCTTCATTTGTAAAAATATTTACTGATACATATCATTAGTATCTTTTAGGATTTTTCGACTTGATTAAAATCTAATTCGACTGGCGTTGGTCGTCCAAATATCGAGACAGAAACTCTGAGTTTGCTTTTATCGTAGTTAACATCCTCTACATTGCCATGAAAATCAGTAAATGGGCCATCTTTAACCCTTACGGCTTCACCCATTTCAAACAATATCTTCGGCTTCGGTTTCTCTACCCCCTCTTGAATCTGATGTAGTATGTTATCCACTTCCTTCTGACTTATCGGTGTAGGTCTCATAACTGAACCACCAACAAACCCAGTAACTTTATCTGTATTCTTAACAAGATGCCATGTCTCATCAGACATCTCCATTTCCACCAATACATAACCAGGAAAAAATTTTCGTTCGCTAATGTTCTTTTGACCGCTTTTCATTTCGATGACTTCTTCGACTGGCACCAGAATTTGACCAAACTTATCTTGCATACCAGCCCGCTCGATACGATCTTTCAATGCACGCTGTACACTTTTCTCATATCCCGAATAAGCGTGAACCACATACCATTTCTTACTCATTCTTTCCTCTGAGATATTTGATCAAACATTCTGTCCCATCATAAGCTTAACGAGTGACATCAGGGCAGCATCAATAAACCACAAAAATAAAGCCATTGCGATGACAAAAGCAAATACTACTCCTGATGTTTGGAGCGCTTCTTTACGATTTGGCCAAACCACCTTTTTTGTTTCTTCGATAGATTCTTTACAAAACCCGTAAAATTCTTGCCCTTGCGTTGTGAATTTCGCAACAATTGCAGCTAGCAGGAATCCAATTAATATCGATAATAGACGAATAACCATTGCGCTTTCACTTAAATAAATGAAACCCGCAATACCGGCCATTATGAATATAAATACAAGTCCAAGCTTCAGTTTATTCACGTTCAACAAATCCTTTATGCTTATAATTTTACAGTGACAATTTGCTTCTTAGGATCTCAGTCAAGATTGAACTTTGCATTTCAGGGCATTCGACCAGTGATCACACCTTACATCTAAGATGCATAAATACTCGATTATTTTTTAATCACTAGACAAACACAATTCCAATTTATTCTGGCAGGCCAGGAGGGCATCGAACCCCCAACCTTCGGTTTTGGAGACCGACGCT
>CAZYHY010000053.1:0-12924 GCA_964647635.1 uncultured Nitrosomonas sp. | reverse complement strand
TTCGGGGGAAAATTTATTTGATTTGTTCATGACTCCATTCTCTCAAGATTTGGAGTCTCCTCAAAACCCGGGGCGATTCAAACTACATTCTTGAATCGGTCGATTATCAGACGATTTCTGACCCAAAACAGCCGGAAAATGAGTTTGTGTAAAGATTAAAAACTGCCGTAGCGGGAAGTTTTTCTCTGCACTAATCGTGGAAAAATCAAACCTAACAATAACCCAATTCCTAAAACAATCGCACCCGCAAAGAACCAGTCTTTATTTTTACTGCTGTGCAATTCACTGTTTTCAATTTGCAATGAGTTCAAATGCTCTTCAGATGCAGCAAGCTTCTGGCGAAATTTTTTATTTTCCTTGTCGATGGACAACACATTCGCTGCGGTATGCTTGATCGAAGCCAGTTGTTCTCCGAGCTGCTTATTTTCATTTTCAAGTTGTGCAACCCGCCGATGAGCATTTTCATATTCACTTTTTATGATCTTTAGCTGCGCCGATGCAGGACTATCAGCGTTGTCGACATGGTTGAATTCCTTGATCATTTTTTCCAATTGCGTTCTTGCGGTTGGCTCGGTACTCAGATAACGGCTCAGCACCCAGCCTTCGACCCCGCCCTGCGTCTTGACCCGTGTGTGTCCACTCTCTGCGTCATTTTCCAACACTTCCAGGGCGGTGCCGCTTTTCAACATCCTAAGCACAGCGTGGCCGTTGGTCGGACCTCTGCGCAAAGTGGTTTCCAATTGATCGGATACATAGCGCGTTTCTGCAGCAGCCAACACCGAATATAAAGCGCAGTTGATAAGTAGTACCAATAGGGTGATATATTTGTACGTTTTCATAGTTTCAGGTTCTAGATTCAAGAATTAAATAATCCATAGAATCCAATCAGATTCAAATTTACAGCAAATTATTGATCCTAATAGGTTCTAGCTTTGGGTGGAAAAGATTCCACTGTGAGCGGTTTTAACCGTACCGGCTTGTAATCCAATCGATTGTTTTCACTAAAATATAAAGTATGTCTTAACCATTTGACATCATCTCGCTCGGGATAATCATTGCGCGCATGCGCACCGCGACTTTCACGCCGGGCTTCGGCGGAAATCATGGTGGCGATAGCGACTTCTTTCAGGTTGTCCAACTCCAACGCTTCAATCCGTGCGGTATTGAATACTTGGCTTTTATCGCTAATCTCTGCCTGGCTAACTCGCTCACCCACTTCAAGAATTTTTTCCACACCTTTCTGCAGCATGTCTTCAAAACGAAAAACACCACAGTAGGTCTGCATGGTTTTGGCCAAAGCGGCTTTTACCTGCGTGGCATTTTCACCATCCTTCTGGTTTTCCAGGCGAGCCAAACGCGCCAATGTTTTGTCGGCTGCGCTCTCCGGCAGCGGTTTATGGTGCGAGTGGGTTTTCAAATCCTTGATGATCTGAATGGCTGTGGCACGCCCAAACACCACCAGATCGAGCAATGAATTGGTGCCCAAGCGATTGGCACCATGTACGGATACACAAGCACATTCCCCTACTGCATAAAAACCCGACACAATTTCTTCCGGACCGGTTTTATACGGGGCCACCACTTGGCCGAAGTAGTTAGTCGGAATGCCGCCCATCATGTAATGTACGGTTGGCACCACCGGAATCGGTGCATTAATAGGATCGACGTGCGCAAATTTCATCGCCAGCTCACGAATGCCCGGCAGGCGGGCTTTGATGATTTCAGCACCCAGATGATCCAATTTCAGCATCAAATGATCATTCTCCTCGCCGCAACCACGTCCGTCCTTAATCTCAGTTGTCATCGCACGCGAAACCACATCGCGGCTGGCCAGATCTTTGGCGTTGGGTGCATAACGTTCCATAAAACGCTCGCCATCCTTGTTTAGTAAATACCCGCCCTCGCCGCGCACAGCCTCGCTGATCAATACGCCCACCCCATACACACCGGTTGGGTGAAATTGCCAGAATTCCATATCTTCCAGCGGAATTCCCGCACGCGCAGCAATCCCCAAACCATCGCCGGTATTGGTTAACGCATTGGTGCTGGCTTGAAAAATCCGCCCGCCGCCACCGGTAGCGAATAGCGTAGCCCGTGCCTGTAAGATCGAAATCTCGCCGGTCTCCATTTCCAGTGCAGTAACGCCCAAAACATCGCCTTGCTCATCACGAATCAGATCCAGAGCCATCCACTCAACAAAGAACTGCGTATTAGCGCTGACGTTGCGCTGATACAATGTGTGCAATAACGCATGACCGGTACGGTCAGCCGCTGCGCAAGAACGCGTGGCCTGCGCGCCGCCAAAATTCTGAGATTGTCCGCCAAACGGGCGTTGATATATTTTGCCATTGTCCAGACGATCGAACGGCATGCCGAAATGTTCCAGTTCATACACCACTTCATTGGCATGACGGCACATGAATTCAATGGCATCCTGATCACCCAGGTAATCCGAGCCTTTTACCGTGTCATACATGTGCCAATGCCAATTGTCTTCGGTCACATTGCCCAATGCTGCGGCGATTCCTCCTTGTGCCGAGACGGTGTGCGAACGCGTGGGGAACACCTTGGATAGTACCGCCACTTTCAATCCCGCCTCGGATAATTGCAACGCCGCACGCATTCCCGCACCGCCCGCGCCGACAATGACTACATCGAATTTTCTTTTGGTTAGCGCCACATCAACTCCACAATATTTCAGCAGTCCACGCCCAATAAAACAGCAAGGCAGTAATCACCGCAATTTGCATGACCAGGCGCAACGCCGTAGCATGCACATAATCCATCAACACGTTACGCACTCCGACCCACGCATGCCAAAACATGCACATGAAAAATACAAAAGTCGCTATGCGCATCCACTGATGGCTGAATATTTCCTGCCATGCCGCGTAATTCTGCGGGACAACAATACATAAAATACCCACCAGCACGACGAGGTACAGCACCATCAGCACGGCTGTCACTCGCTGCGCCAACCAATCCTTCAAGCCGTAGTGCGCGCCCGTTACCACACGTTTGGGTTGCTTTACCATAACACCACTCCTACCAGCACGGTTAACATGAACCCAGCAATAAGTACCAATTTACTGCTGGCACGCGCTTGTGTCAGCGCAACACCGACATGCAAATCCAGCAACAGGTGGCGGATGCCCGCACACAAGTGATGCAAGAAAAACCATAGCGGGAACAGAAGCATCGGCTTGATCATTGGATGGCGCAGATAGTCCTGCAGCACTTCGAAGCTGTGCTGCGATTGCAACAGCATTTGTAAACTGCACAGCAACAAAGGAATGCCTGGAAAAAACAGCAACACACCACTAATGCGATGCAGAATCGAAACGACAGCCGGCAAAGGCTGCCTGATCTTGAGTAAATTCAGATGCTTGGGGCGTTTATTTTGTAATTTCGCTTCCATGCCAGAGATTTTAAAGTAGAAAATAATGTTGCCAAAATTCAATTGACACTCTGAATATCAATACCAAGTTTAGTCTGTTATGCAGATCGATACAAGTCAAAACTCGATTGAACACGCAATTTGTGCTCGTTATGCTTCTTTCTAAAGCAAAAAAAGAAGCAACCGGGTTATAAACCACCAAGCTTCTAAAATCGGTAAAAATTGCTGATGGCTTCCGCATGATTACCCCACCAATGCGCTCTCAAATCTTGATTACAGCATACGTGAACAGGGATACGACATCGAGTAGCAAGTTTTAGAAATTTATGCGCCACCTCACGTGAAACAAGACAAATTAAAACTGCTTGAATTGATTACAGAATTCCCAGATGTATTTGGTTTTGCAGCTTCACAAAGAAATGCCAAAAGTTCGATAACTACTTTTCTGGATAGTTTTGCACGCCGATTAACAATAGCTCCGATCAAGTCTGAACCACTACAGTCGCTTAAACTAAATGAGTGACAGGTGGTGGCGTTGGGCGCTTGCAGAGCTCGTACTAGTACTTTCACTCAATCGGTCAAGTTAAGTGTTGCCTGACCGGACAGAGTAATAGTCGTCTAACAGCTCTCTGTATGGCTCAAAGAAACGCGCACCAAACTCCCTCCAGGCCTAATAGCCGTATTGATGAGTTGCTGCCACTAACGCCGGAATTTATTAAATTAAATCACTATTTTACTGCAGGCCTTGTTAAGTCATTGATTGCAGGGTCATTAAGATTAACATCGATGCCGCCCGCAGACTCTGGTTTGTCAAGACTCCAATACTGAAGTGTTCGGAAAGGCTGAATTTGATCATCGCTAGGTAAATGCTTGTAATCCCACCCCCCACCAAGCGAACGAATTAGCGCCACGGATGCCTTCAACAAATTAATTTTGATTTGCACAGACTCAATACGCGCTACCAACGTATTGAGCTGAGCATAGATGAGCTCAAGGCTCGTGGCCAATCCACCCGTATAGAGCTCCATCGTAAGGTTTTGCGTTTTAAAATTCGCTCCAACGGCAGCGTCTTGTCGTTCGGCTGCGATAGTCAACCAGTGCGTTTGAACCAAATTACCTTCAACTTCACGAAAGGCATTCAACACTGTTGAGCGATACAGATTTTCCATCTCGCGATAGGCTGCCCACGATTGTTGTAATTGAGCACGACGATATCCGCCCTGAAATATCGGGAGGGAAATGGTAGAACCATAAGCCCAAAAACTATTTGCCAAGCTGAGCAGATTGAGTCCAGAATCATCCAACCCTCCACCAATTCGGAAGGCTACATTCGGAAAAAATGCGGCACGAGCAATTCCAATAGCGCTATTGGCCTGTGCCATCCGACGTTCCATCGCGGCAATATCTGGGCGACGCTCTAGCAAAGTAGAAGGAAATGTTTGGGGAACCGCGAGTTTCACTTGATTAAGGTCGTCGATTGGCTCAAGTTTAAAACTGGCCGGAGCAAGATTAAGAAGAACGGCGATGGCCTGCTCCATCATCTGACGCTCACTTTGAATGATCGCTATTTTTGATTCAGTGCTATACAGTATTGACTGGGCTCGCGCCACATCAAGAGATGATGCAATTGCGCCAAAAAATTGCTCTTCGACAATCCCCAATGAGTTTTTATAAAGATCAATAGATTGCGTGTAGATCGCTATTTGCGCATCCAATCCGCGCAATATGAAATAATACGACGCCACTTCTGCTTGTAGGCTGAGTCGTGCGTTCCCGTAATCTGCTGCACGTTCTTGCGCACGATAAATTCCAATTTGCGCCGCATTCCGTAACTCTGACCAAAAATCCGGTTCCCAAGATGCGATCCCGCCCGTCGTAACTCTTGCCTCGCTATCGTGCTCACCGGGTGCACGAAAGAGACTATGGTCGGACTGTCTATTATTCGAAGCACCGAACCCGATGCCGACTTTAGGTATATATTGCGACCGGGCTTTCATCATGATATTGCGTGCCTGAACAAATCGCTCAGCGGCTGCATGCAAATCAGGATTGGCCGCCATCGCCTGCTCTATAAGACCATCCAATACTGGATCATCATACAGTTTCCACCAATCAGGCCTTAGCTTGTCATCTGACGGATTGGCCTTAACAAATGGACTGTCTCCTTCCCATGAATCCGGCACAACGAATTGAGTCGGTTTGTATGAAGGAGCAAGATTGAACGCAGGAAATGTGCTACAAGCCGCGAGACTAGCTACGATCAATAAATAACCACTGAATCGTATACCAAAGCGCCACAAGTTTAAAAATAAAGATCCCATTGATAATATTTAAGTCAATTGACCAATGATCCCTATGGCGAATGCGGTTTATGTAACACCGATTCTTGAGATGGCTTTAATTCCGGTTCCGAATCTTTACTCAAGTTATATCCCTTTGTAGGTGTAACAATGCGCACTTTATCTCCTTCGAGTAGAGCAGCACTGGGATTATCAATAATTTGGTCGTTTATTGAAACTCCTTCAGATACTTCAACGGTAGCATCCAAGATTCGGCTAACCGAAATTGATTTAAAACGAACACGTTGATCATCATCCACAACAGCTACTTGCGTTCCTTTTTCCTGAAATACCATCGCGCTTGATGGAATGGTAAGAATATCTTTTTCAACTTGAGCAGTTAAACGAACAGTCGCATAAGAGCCAGGCCACAAAGCTCTGTCTTCATTTTCAATGATAAATTCGGTCACTACCGTACGGGTACTGATGTCAAAACCACGGGCAACAGTCAAGAAATTGGCGGCAAAGCGCCTACCGGGAAGTTGCGGTACCGTTACATCGGCTGTCAACCCGTGATGCAGAAAAGGACCGAATCTCTCTGGTACATTCACAAACAAACGCATCCGACTAACATCAGCTACAGTAAAAAGATTCCGAATTTCACCCGCTGGTGTGCTGATAGTGCCTTCCTTATTGATAAAGTCTCCGACATTAATACTACGATCAATGACCGTGCCATCATATGGAGCAACAATTGTTTTAAAATTGATTAACGCTTCAAAATTCTTTACATGCTGATGTGCTGCATTGACTCTTGCTGCTTGCGCTTTTTGTTCCGCCACTTTAACCGAAATCGATTGTTCAGATACCGCTTGATTCTTACGCAAAGCTATGTATCGATCTGCAGTAATTTTTGCAAGTGCATAAAGAGCCCGTTCCGATTCTAAATCTGCCTTAGCTTGCCGATATTTTGCATCAAGTGCTGGCACATTGATGTGAGCAAGAACATCTCCTTTTTTAACTTGTGCACCATAATCTTTATACCAGTCAAGAACATAGCCAGATACCTGAGCATAAATTGGAGCTTGAAACCAAGCCTGTATATTACCCGGAAGAACAATTGTTTCTTCAGCTGGCGATGGTTTAGCGCGGGTGATAGCTACTGTCGAAATAGCGTTTCCAAGTGCCTCTTCACGTAAAGCGACACTGTCCATTCTGGCTTCAAAAATTCGATAGCCGATATATAGAACAAAAAGCACTATTACAAAAATTAATATCCCTTTTTTCCTATTTAAGTTTTTCATATCAGGAATCTTTATGCTGAGGAACAGTCCGCTTATTGTATATCATGGCATATACACAAGGAACAAACAGTAATGTGAATATCGTTGCAAATGTCAAACCACCGATCACTGCGCGTCCAAGCGGAGCATTAGTGGAGTCCCCCATAGCCATCGGGAGCATACCAAAAATCATCGCCGATGCTGTCATTAGTACAGGGCGGATACGCGCCTTTCCAGATTCAATGGCAGCTAACAGTGCATCTCCGTGTTCCTGAATACGTTCTCGAGCATAGGATACGACAAGAATAGAATTTGCCGTAGCTGTTCCCATGGACATAATGGCACCCGTCAAGGCTGGTACAGAAATATTGGTCTCGGTCAAAAATAATGACCAAGCAATACCCGCCAGCGCACCAGGCAACGCTGTGATGATGATAAAGGGATCCAGCCATGACTGAAAATTAACGACAAGGAGCAGATAAATCAATACAACAGCAGCTACGAGACCAACAATTAGTTCCGAATAAGCGCTACGCATGGTTTCCGCTTGACCACTGATCTCGATAGCGGAGCCGCGAGGAAGATCTTTTTCCATATCATGAACGATTTTATCCACATCCGCCAACACCCCACCAAGACCTCGTCCTTCAGCAGACACAAAGACATTAATCAGCGGCATAATTGCCTTATGAGTAACCTGTCCAGGCGTTCCAATCGCTGATAACTCTGTAACATTCCCTAGAAGGTGCATACTTCTAGTAGCCGAATCACTGTCTCCACTAACGACAGGTATAATCTTTAAATCCTCAACGCTTGTAAGCTGCGGTTGCGGCGTATAAATATTAATTTGATATGAAATACCGGTTCTTTGATCCAACCAGAACTTTTGATCGATCTGCTGGCTTCCAGATGTCGATAAAAGCATATTGAGGGCAATTTCCTTCTCTCTTAAGTTAACATCCAGTCCAAACGTTCTTTGCCCTTCGACAAGCATGGTCGGTGTACGCATGGTTTGCTGGATAACCACATCGGTCGACCCGGGAATTTTTCGTAACTCGCCAGCCAATTTTCGTGCGAATTCATAATTCCCATAAATATCCATTCCATTCACTTGTACATCAATCGGAGCAGGAGACCCAAAATTAAGTATTTTAGCCGTTAAATCAGCCGGTTGAAATGTAAACTCGACTCCCGGATATAACTCCTTCAAACCCTGACGAAGAATTTTTCGATATTCCCACACTGGCGACTTTTCATCTTTCAAAGAAATTGTCAAATCACAATCTTGTGATCCTATCGTGGGAGTTGGTATAAAAGCCAGATTATGAGGTCCAACAGGAAGACCGCAATTGCTGATCACTCCTTCAACTTTTCCAGAAAGCAGGCGCTCGATATCCTTTGAAACAAGGGAAACGATACGACTTGAAACTTCAATACGCGTACCCAGTGGAGCTCGCATATGCATTTGCATAACGCCCGACTTGACTTCCGGAAAGAAGTCGCGACCATTAAAGTAAAATAAAACGAGAGATCCGATTGCGAAGATTAGCATACCGCCTATAAATCGATTGCGGTGCTCGATTACTTTTTCAAGAAATGCGTTATATCCTTCACAAAAATGACTAAATCGACGCTCAAACCCTTGCTGGAAGCGAGTAAAAAATCCACTCGGCTTTTCTTCATGAGGATCACTTTGCTGTTGATCATCATGTGAGCCAGGGTGCACCAAAATATACTTCGCCATGGTCGGTACGAGTGTACGTGACAAAACAAAAGACGCCAGCATAGCAAACATTACCGCTTGCGCCATTGGCATGAATAGCCAACCCGATACGCCAGTAAGCCAGAATAGTGGAAACCAGACAATAACAATACATAACGTTGCTACCAGTGTCGGAACAACAATTTGGTTTGCTGCATCGATGATTGCCTCTTCAAGAGGCTTACCCATCTCCAGATGGGTATCGATATTTTCAATCATAACTGTCGCATCGTCGACAAGAATTCCAACGGCCAACGCTAACCCACCGAGTGTCATGATATTCAAGGATTCTCCCACTAAATCCAAGCAAATCAGCGAAGTTAATATAGATAACGGAATCGAAGTAGCAACGATTACCATCGGGCGCCACGAACCAAGTAAGAGCATGACGATAAGACCAACAAGAATACCTGCAGTCAGCATTTCCCGTGTTACGTCACTGATTGATTCCTTGACGAAAACCGACGCATCATTGAGAATTTTAAGCTTTACATCCGGCGGTACGATTTCTTGTATGCGAGGCATGGCTTTTTTGATGCCATCGACCACATCCAGAGTTGAAGCATCACCACTCTTCATAATAACAATAACGACGGCCTGTTTACCTTCTACCAGCACAGCATTCGTTTGCGGTGGTCCGGCAAGTTGCACATCAGCAACATCGCGAAGAAAGATGAAAGCGTTATCCTCTCGCTTAATCGGAATATTATTAAAATCTTCAACACGAAGTGGCATGGCATTTGTCTGAACCATCCAGTCAGTAGCGTCGATTTTCATATCCCCTGCGGGCAGTACAATATCTTGTCGATCAAAAATTTCATGAACATCGCTTGGCGACATTTGTCGAGCTAGCAATTTCTGCTTGTCGAGGGATACCAGTAGCTGTTTGGGCTTCCCACCATAAGGGTGAGGAAGAATCGCCCCCGGAATCATTACGAGCAAAGGCCTGATCTGCGTATAAGCAAGATTATAAAGCTCCGCAGGGGTCAGCGTCTCGGAAGTAACCTGAAGCATCGCAACCGGCACTGAAGAAGCTTCCAACCGCATGATCATAGGCGGCGAAATATCGGGTGGCAATGCTTTGACAACCGTTTGACTGATTGCTGTAACTTCAGCTTCTGCACCTGCCAGATTGGTTTCGGGCTGAAGAAATATATTCGTAATACTAATGCCGAAATACGACTGACTGACGATCTTATCGATACCTTCGACAGTCGAGGTCAACATGCGCTCAAAATAAAAAGTAATTCTTCCAGAAACATCGTTCGGCAAAAGGCCGGCATAGGCCCAAACCACTGATATAACCGGTATTCTTATGTTTGGAAAAACATCTGTCGGCGCAGTGCGCACAGCTTTAATCCCAAATATAACAATTAGGATTGCCAAAACAACGAAGGTATACGGTCTTCGTAGTGCAATAAGGACAATTTGATTCATTTTGTATTCTTTTTATTGTGCTACCTAAACTCTACGGGACAATAGCCAACAACACAAGTATAAGACAATTCTGTCGGAAAAAATCGAATTATTTTAATTTCTTTGAAGCTTTTTGGTTTGAATAGAATTAGAGTATAGGAAAAATAAACCGCCTTCATAAATTCTGAACGCACTGAATCATATCAATCGATCCAATGCCTAGATTGTTGCCGTGCAAAGATTCATAAGCTATAAAGCCATTCGGTTCGATAGCGGACATATAGAAGCAGCAAGAATAAAATTATTTCCTATTTTTTTGACTCATTCGTTTGTAACACATTATCCGATTTATCATTTGAATCAATATTGGCAGGAGAATTCAAATTTTCGGTTGCATAAGAAGGGTCATAAGAAGGCCCTGGAGATGTTCCCGATGGCTGTAGAGGTCGGTTTCTATTGTATTCCTGTAATCTTTTCTCTTCCCGCTCCTTTAAGTCATCCTCATAACCGGCTATTACTATTGTTGTAGGCAACATAAAGATTACAAAAATAACAGCTATCAATATTCTTTTCATAATAATCACTCCTTGAAAATGAGATTGTCATCAGTTAAATCGAGACTATCAGGGAAAAACAGTGCGCAGGATACTACGCATCTGTGGACAAGCACGACCAGGCTAAGCTGGTTATATTTTGCATCAGAAGTATATCTGCACGCCTATAATAGCGTATGCGATGCAGAGCAAAGCTTAAAAAATTTCATGTCCTTCAACCAAAATAGCTCTTACACCGCACTTGATGACAAAACGCCGGATGAGTTCTACTTCGATAATCTGCCTGCAATGCAAAAAACAGAGTGGACATTAGCGCAAAATTTCCACTTAAGATATGAGGAAATTATCCAATCAAGTGAAGCCACATCTCTTAAAGACTGAAAGCCTGCGTTAACAGATTTTTCATTCAATTTAACGAAAAATACCTCACCACTATTAAACACCGTTTACACAAAATTATTTACACTTCAAGATATAATAACGTATTGTTATTATCCATCTTATTTCTGCTTACTGATTACCGGAGAAATAAATAAAGCAGGTAGCGGTCTATTGGATTGCTTGTGTCTTTTATGAGGTGCAATTCCTCGCTGATTTAATTCATGCTGTCCTACAAAATCAGCATGCGCATTCGATAAACTAGAGACATAAGGTTGTGTAAATAACGGATCTTCATTTTTTTCTTTACGCTTCGTGTTTTTCAAAAGCATCTTATTATTAATAGGAATCACTGCTGTCTTACTGTGTTTTAAAGAAGAGATTTTTTTCTTAATATGCTTAGGTTTTTCTCCTTCAGTTGAAATACTATTTGAAGTTTGCAGTTGCTGTTTTTCTAATTCAAATCCACTTATCTCTTCTATCTTAACTTTAGTTTTGAGTAGTTTTTCTACACCTATTAACAATTTATTTTCTTCTCTGCTTACCAAAGAAATTGCAAATCCTTTGGCTCCCGCACGCCCCGTTCGACCAATGCGATGTATATAATCCTCAGGATTATTAGGTAGCTCAAAGTTAATCACGTGAGTTAATTCTTCAATATCAAGACCCCGTGCCGCTACATCTGTAGCCACAAGGACTCGAATCAGACCCTGCTTAAAGCTATCCAATGCCTGCGTACGCTGCAATTGATTTCTATCTCCATGTATCGCCGCACTTAGAATATCATATTGATTTAATTGCTGTGCCAAGCGATCTGCGCTTTGTTTTGTTCGCGTAAAAACTAGTACTTGTTGCAAGTCGCTCTGCTTAATCAAGAAAACCAACAATTCTTGCTTTCTTATGGACTCAATTGGATGAACAATATGTGTTACTAATTCGCTTACTGAATTTTGTTTTGCGACTTCTATTAGTTTTGGATTCTTTAATATCTTACTTGCAAGCTTCTTGATTTCTTCCGAAAAAGTGGCTGAGAACATCAAATTCTGACGTTGTTCAGGTAACAACTGGATAATCTGCTTTATATCAGGCAAAAATCCCATATCCAGCATTCGATCAGCCTCATCTAAAATCAATATTTCAACTTTGGTGAGTACTAAAGTCTTTTGTTGGAGATGATCTAATAAGCGACCGGGAGTTGCTACCAGAATCTCTATACCAGAACGAACAGCCTCAATTTGAGCGTCGATATTTACTCCGCCGTATACAACGGTCGATCTAAGCGACAGATATTTTCCATATGTTTTAACACTCTCATACACTTGTACAGCAAGTTCTCTGGTCGGAACTAAAATTAATGCGCGAACCGGATGCTTAGCCGGCGACATACTATTATTCGCATGAATTTCCAGCCTCCGCAGCATCGGCAGAGTAAAACCCGCTGTTTTACCTGTACCTGTCTGGGCTCCGCCCATTACATCGCCGCCTTCTAGTATTACTGGTATTGCTTGTTTTTGAATCGGTGTTGGTTTTGTATATCCCTGATCAGAGATAGCACGCAATAGATCGGCTGATAAACCGAGCTGCTCAAAAGACATATTTCTACTACTCCTACTAAGTTACCCGTTTAATTTACTTATCACTCACAACACAACATACACGGTGTATTTATTAATAATTATATTTAAGCTCTTTTGATTTCTATAATTTATCAAATAATAAGAATCATGTAATGTAATGCAATTCCAATAAACAAAAGAACCCGTACAAAATATTTTGTACGGGTTCTTTTTGATTACCCTATCAAAGACGAATTCAAGCGACGATCTGCTTTCAACGATTATTCTTCGTCCTCTTC
>CAZYHY010000052.1:0-14292 GCA_964647635.1 uncultured Nitrosomonas sp. | reverse complement strand
CGGGGGTGTAAATAATTTTGTGTAAATGGTCATTTAGCAGGAAACTGCTTATATACTTTTGGAGTAAAAAATGACTACACGCAAATTCCTACCGACCGACTTAATTGATAGCCTGCTGGCCGACTACAAAAAAACCGGAAGATTCAATCGGTGAGCACGGTCTTCTCAAGCAACTCACCAAAGCACTGGTTGAGCGTGCCCTGCAAGCAGAAATAGCCGAGCATTTGGGTCACGATAAGCACGAAACTGTAACCAGTCCCACTGGCAATGCCAGGAATGGTAAAAGTCGTAAGACCCTCAGGATAACCCATTAGTCGCACAATAATGCCAATTTTAGCTACTTTGTCGATAAAACTTTGTCACAAAAGTCAAAATCAATGACTTAATCGGAGCTTCCTTAACAAAGTATCTGGCATTATTGAGCCCTCCCCCAAGTGGATTGGTAAGCGAAAGTCATTTTTTCTAAACTAAAATTCTCTACAATTCTATTGCGAACAGCAACGCAACGTAACCCCCACTCTTCTTTATCACTGAGAGATATCAGAGCCTGCCGAATAGCCTCTGCGAGCATGTTTGGATTAGAGGGTGCTGCCACCCATCCTGTATTCCCAACGATAAAAGCTGCATCACCTACGTCAGTAGTAATGCAAGGTGTTCCACAAGCCATTGCTTCACAAATCACGTTAGGAAATGCCTCACCAGTACTGGACAGTATATGCATATCTATGGCATTCATCACTACAGGAATATCATTGCGTTGCCCAAGTAGTAATACTTCCACAAGCAGATCATATTGCTTTAACCAAGCCATCATCTGATTATTATTGACATCAAGATCTTTGCCCACCAACACACAACAAAAACGCGTTCCTCGTTGCTTAACTAAAGCCATTGATTGTATAAGTGTAAGGTGATCTTTGTGAGGGTCGAAACGAGCGACAAGGCCAAACAAAGGTATATTTTCATCTATGCCTAATTCGATGCGAAACTTCTGTCCGGCTTCACGATCAGGTTTGAATAAATCAATGTCATACCCATTCGGTATCACAACAAACTTATCACTTACAAATCCCATTTTCTGATGTGCTGTCTTTGCCTGATCTGCACAACAAATAATAATCGTTGGAATGAACCGTGATAAAAAAGCATTGACATAAGCAACAGCAATAGTCGACCAACGGGATTTCCCAATTTTAAGTGAACTGTTGTGCATGCCCCAGGACACATGTTTAATTCTCGCCATACGAGCAATAATTCCACCAATTAAGTCAGCATGGTACATCCATGTTTGGACTACGTCGGGTTTTGTGTCACGCAGCAAACGATATAACTTCACTAAAGCTGCCAGTTTCAATCGACCTGGCGACAGGTTTAACCAATGTACCTCAATTCCTTTTTCACGCAACAACACGCCGTATTTGCCTTCTGATAAAAGAGAAATGACAATATGTACATTCGATTCATTGGCGGAACAAAGACGGTACAATACCGCTTCTGCACCACCGTCATTAAGTCCTGAGATTACATGAACAATTTTCATATGTATTAAAAGATATTTGCAAAGTCGCCATTTCAACGTATTTATCTGTTTGTTCGCAAGTTATTTGGAATTTCTGGCTCTTTCTGTACGAATGATGATCGGAAATATCATTCTCTAAATCCCAATCCAAAAACTTCATCACTTGTCGATTTGGATTCACCATATCTAAAAGACCCGCACAACCCCGAAAATTTTGCTGTAGTGAGAGGGGAAAATTCCCGGATGACACTGGTTATGCGTTCTTTGGCAGGAAGTGAAGTTTTTCCTTTTTTTAAGGGAATTTCCTCCCCTTATCCAATATTTGGACGGACTACTCCCCCCCTCGACTGCTTGTCCACAAAAATTTTGTTGACTGCCTTTTTCAGATTCATGCAAATACTTTTCAGCACCTCCTGGACGTTGACTTTTATCGTACCGAAGTAGCTGGCGCGACGAAAGTGGTTTGTTTTTATACGCACGGTGTATGATTATGCTCTTGATCTCTTGATCTTTTGCTTTCTTAGAAACTGTCGATTGGCGCTGACTTCCTGATCCTTTGTCGGCATATACCCGATTCGCCTCGATATGCGCACCATCGATAGCTGCTTCGGAATGCGTCATTTCGTTCTGATTGGCAGGAGCTCTATGTGAACCCCGCGCACATAGCCGTCTTGTGCGTCCACCACCAGGTAACTGTGATAGCCAAACCGCGACTTCTTGCCCTTCTTTAGCCAGGTCGCATCCGGATCCGCACTCTGTTCTTCGCTACAACTGGTTCCAGGCTGACTGCCATCTTCGAACTGAACAGCCTTACCTTCGGCATCCACCTCCAGTGTGATGGTCTTTCTAGGGCGTGCCGCTGACTCAACCAACGTGGCATCAATTACCGCCCCCGTTGCACCCTTGATCATCAATCCGTGTGACTGAAGCTGCTCATTGATAGAAAGCAGGAGGTCATCCAGCCTGCCATTGATCACCAACCGGTTACGGAACCGGCACAGAGTGGTTTCGTCAGGTATCGCATCCAACAAGGACAGTCCACAAAACTGTAGAAAATCAATGCGCACATACAGCGCTTGCTAGTATAAGAACCAACTAATCAACTAAGTCAGGTGGAAAGTTTTCGATGCTGATTGACACATAAGTTATTATCACGACTGATTAGGCAGGTATTCCATCGGATCGACTGGTTTGCCATGTTTCCGTATCTCAAAATGCAGTTGTGTAGTATCTGTATCCGTATTACCCATTTCTGCAATTTTTTGACCTTTTGTCACGGCTTCTCCTTCTTTCACCAGTATCTTACTATTATGCGCATAAGCACTTAGGAAAGTATTATTGTGTTTAATGATGATCAAGTTTCCGTAGCCACGCAATCCATGGCCACTATAAACCACTTCACCGGCAGCAGATGCCAGGATCGGCTGCCCGGCCTGGCCAGAGATCTTTACACCTTTGGAGTTTTTTGAGAAGGACGATAGTAACTTACCCGCTGTCGGCCATATCCATTCAGTATCAGACTGACTAGCCGCCTTATCAGCAGATTTTTGTAGCTCTGGCTGAGGAGCCACTTCAATCCTGTTATTTTTCGCCACTTCCGCCGACCGAGAGGGTAAAGGCACCTGTGCCGCAGATGATACATTTACTGGGTTTCTTAACCGTGCCGCATTCTGCTCTGAGAAAGGCAATTTAAGTGCTTTAGGGCTTGTTTTCAGGTTTTTACTGCTGATACGATTCTCGCTTTCTTCAGGAGCCGTCACAAACGGCTGTTCGTTTGGCTCTATCGTTGTTTCTATGGGTTGCTGAGGTAAGGCAAATAAAACAGGCCGCGCATCATTTGCTGACGCAGACAAGCTCAGTTTCTGGCCTGGCCTAATGGCTTTGGGATCGGCAATGTTATTCCATTCCGCTAATTTCTTGAAATCAACACCATGATTCAGCGCAATGCTGTACAGCGTGTCCCCTTTCTGTACGATATAGAACTGATTATCCAGGTTATTTGCTTCGGTTGCTTTATTCGCTGATCCAGATGAATCAGTTTTCACGCGATCGAACACAGGCACCGGAGGCTGTGTTGTGCTACAGCCAATCAATATGCAACAGGTTATCAAGAGCAATAAATAGCACTTCAAAGACAGTAATTGCGATTGATTTTTCAAAGAATTAGCCACCTTGATGGTACAGCTACTGATAGCAACATTTATTAGCCCGGTTGGATTGTTTGTCATCTTAATATTCCCTGCATCGTTATTTTTTTACGACACCAGATAATAGTGGTACAAAATTCACCTCTTCCAATATGGTTTCAGTATAGCCTTGGGAATTTCGTTCAATAATACACAAATTTTGTTTCTGAGTTCCTTTTGGAAAAACCATTCTACCTCCCACAACCAATTGTTCCAACAACAAAACAGGAACATGCGTCGTTACAGCTGTCATGATAATACCATCAAATGGCGCAGCTTCCGCTAGCCCGCGCAGGCCGTCAGCATGTCTCATATGCACATTTCTAATCTGTAGCTCCTGCAATCGAATTCGGGTGCGAGTTAACAATGGCCCAACACGCTCAATTGAGTAAACCTTCTGCGCAATTTGTGCCAATATGGCTGTTTGATAGCCGCAACCGGTACCAATTTCCAGGACCTTGCCCAAATCAGAATTAGCACGCAATAACTCACTCATGCGCGCAACAATCCAAGGACTGGATATGGTTTGCCCATAATTGATAGGCAAAGAAACATCTTCGTAAGCGCGACTTGCCAGGGCCTCTTCAACAAAAATATGGCGAGGAACAGCGCCCATTACAGACAAAATCACTTCATCAGCAATACCCAATGTGCGCAAACGCTCAATCATTCGCATTCGTGTGCGCTGCGAAGTCATACCAATTCCAGAATGACGAACACTCACCAATTAGTATCCATAAAATTTATATTACTGAAGCACAACAAACACTTAATTATTAAGCCACTTTGTTATAAGGTCCAATTGATCATATCGGGTTAAATCAAGCTGCAGTGGAGTTACCGAAACCCGATTATGCTGCACAGCATAAAAATCTGTACCTTTACCTGCATCCTGTGCCGCACCCGCTGCACCAACCCAATACAAGCTTTCACCACGCGGACTTTGCGATTTAATGACCGGTTCCGCTTTATGGCGCCGACCCAATCGGGTAACCTCAACACCTTCTAGTAGTTGATATGCAATATCTGGAACATTGATATTTAATAAAACTGGGTCATGAACTTCATTTTCTCGAAACCGCTTTACCATATCAACTGCAACACGGGCTGCTGTCGCGAAATTTCCCCTGGATGCATCCACTAAAGAAACGGCTAGCGAGGGAATTCCCAGTAAGAAACCTTCTGTAGCCGCAGCGACCGTCCCCGAATAAATTGTGTCATCACCCATATTAGCGCCACTATTCACGCCAGAAACTATCATGTCTGGCATAACATCCAGCATACCGGTCACAGCAAGATGCACACAATCCGTAGGGGTTCCGTTGACATAATAAAAACCATTATGGGATTTATGTAAGCTTAGCGGACGATCCAGTGTAAGTGAATTGCTGGATCCGCTACGATCCCTTTCAGGGGCAACCACAATGATTTCAGCAACTTCAGAAAGTAATTCAGCGAGACATGCAAGACCAGGTGCAAAATATCCGTCATCATTACTAAGTAATATGCGCATTTCTATAAGGCCATGATAATCAATGAATAGTCAAACAAGTACTTTTTGCACAGTAAACTCAGTATTAACTCTATTTAAATTGAGCGTTGCCTACTCAATGGTCGGGGCGAGAGGATTTGAACCTCCGACCACTTGCACCCCATGCAAGTACGCTACCAGGCTGCGCTACGCCCCGAACAGGAAATTATAACAAATTAAACGCCCTAACTTCTAAACTAACGCTGAAAAACATATTTCCTAGGAAAGAAGTAGTGACATCACACTTTTAATCTCACGTCGAATGTGGTGTAAATCTGCGATAGGAGGAGATATATTAATATCGGCTGGTTTTATATGCGTCGCTTTATCTTCACTATGATCGAGTCGGTTACGAGCCCCACTAATTGTGAATCCTTGATCATAAAGTAATTCTCTAATACGCCGAATCAATAATACTTCTTGATGCTGATAATAACGCCGGTTACCGCGACGTTTAACAGGTTTTAATTGTGCAAACTCCTGCTCCCAGTAACGCAACACATGCGGTTTAACACCACAAAGAGTGCCTACTTCGCCAATTGTAAAATAACGCTTTGCTGGGATTGGGAGCAATACATCACTTGGTTTTTTGTTTTCCATGATAATTCTTTTCAACCAAGGTTTTTAGTTTCTGGCTGGCATGAAATGTAACCACGCGGCGTGCGGTAATAGGAATTTCCTCTCCCGTTTTAGGATTTCTACCAGGACGCTGGGGTTTTTCTCGTAATTGAAAGTTACCAAATCCTGAGAGCTTAACACCTTCGTTATTTTGCAAAGCATTACGTACTTCCTCATAAAAAGACTCAACCATGTCCTTTGCTTCACGCTTATTAAGCCCTACATTCTCAAATAATAAATCTGCTAACTCAGCTTTCGTTAACGCCATACTTCACTCCATTTAGTCATCAATTTTTGTAACTTTCAATTCATTTATAGCTAAATTCATTAAACAGCAACACTTTTAATAAAAACTGATTAATCACCCATCTCACATACTAGATTTGCAAAGAATAAATTTGACCCATATCACTGATACAATTTTTCAATGATCATCAGTTACGTAATGTTGCACAAAATTTATTTTCCAAAATTTTTATCAAGCTTGTTACTGCAAAATCAGCCTCTTCATCTGTCAATGTTTTCTCAGTATCTTGTAACAACACACGGAATGCAAGACTTTTTTTGGTGTTTTCCATGCCTTTGCCACGATAAATATCAAACAATGAAATATCCGCCACAATTGCTGATTTTTCTGCGTACATACTGGTTAACAATGCGTGTACCGTGACTTCATTGTCAACGATTATCGCAATATCGCGCCGCACTGGCGGAAATTTAGAAATTTCCTTAGCAACGGGTAATGATTTCGGCATTAGACTCTCCGAACCCACTTCAAATAAAATTGCATTCTTTTGTAAACTATATTTCTTCTGCCAGCGTGGATGCAGCTCTCCCAACCATCCAACCGGCTGATCTTCAATATAGATTTGTGCGGATTTTCCAGGGTGCAACGCCGGATGAGAAAATTTCTTGAACTGAATGTTCTGATTTCTATACAAAGCTTCTATATCTGCTTTAACATCATAGAAATCAACGTTTCTAGCCGGCATACCCCACTGCTCAAACGCCATATCTCCATAACAGAGCCCCGCAAGTTTCTCTATCTGCTCACAGTCATTTGCATCGCTCCTGACAAAACAACACCCCATTTCAAATAAGCGCACTCTGGTTTGCTTACGATTCAAATTAAATTGCAAGTTGGATATCAAACCACCGATCAATGTACTGCGCATCACGCTCATCTGGCTCGCAATCGGGTTCTTTAGTGCAATCGCTTTGCCATTATCCACAAAATCAAGTTCCCATTCCGCATCGACAAACGCATAATTAATCACTTCTTGATAGTCACGAACGACGAGTAACTGCTTTATCTCTACTGTGGAGTGTTTGGCTTCCGGTGTCGGCAGCATTGCCATATCGGCGTGTGGAAAATGAATAGGTATGTGATCATATCCGTAAATGCGTGCCAGCTCTTCTATAAAATCTTCTTCAATCACTAGATCGAAACGATAGCTTGGTGGCACAACATTAAAAATATCCTCTTTCACCGAGAACCCAAATCCCAAGCGCGCAAAGTAGTCGCTGATTTGTTGTTTCGTCATATCAATGCCCAATACTCGCTTTACTCGAGCAACACGTACATTTACAGAAGATCTTTGCGGCAACGCATGTTTCACCTCGGTCACAGGCCCTGCTTTACCGCCACATATCGCTTGTATCAGATAGGTAGCGCGTTCCAATGCACCTCTGGTTGCAGCGAAATCCACACCACGCTCAAAACGATAAGCAGAGTCGGAACTGAATCCAAGATGAAATGATTTGCCACTGATCACACTCGGGTTAAAGAACGCACTTTCTAAAAAAATATCTGTTGTACCTTGCGTCACGCCACTATCCAATCCACCCATGATACCGGCTAGTGCGAGCGGTTTATGTTCATCAGCAATCAACAGCATGTCTGAAGTTAAGTTTATCTGGCTATCGTTCAATAATTGCATCTTTTCACGCGGTAGTGCGTAACGAACTTGAATGGCGCCCGTTATCTTGGCCACATCAAAAGCATGCATGGGCTGACCCGTTTCCAGCAGTACATAGTTAGTGATATCGACGATTGGATTGATAGATCGTATCTCACTACGTTCCAGCCGCTGCGTTATCCATAGTGGCGTTAATACATCGAGATTGACGCCACGCATTATCCGGCCACAATACAGAGGACAGGCTTCGGGGGCCATCACGTTCACATTCAGGGTATCTTCAATCTCCCCAGGAACTGGATCTATTGTCAACAAGGTTAACTCAGCAGCTGTGATAGCAGCCACCTCACGCGCCACACCCAACACACCAAGACAATCAGCACGATTGGGCGTCAGACTGAGCGTAAAAACATGATCATCAAGCCCGTAATAACTGCGAAAATCTTCACCTACCGCAGCATCTTCAGGTAACAGTAATAAACCATCAGCCGCATCAGCGATACCCAATTCCTTGGCAGAACACAACATACCGGCAGAGTCGATGCCACGCAGCTTCGTTTTTTTGATCGTAAAACCCGGCAAACTCGCGCCTATCAGTGCGCAAGGTACTTTCACACCGACGCTAACATTAGGTGCGCCACAGACAATTTGCAGCAAGTCTGTTGCGGCTTTTCCTGTCTTGACATTGCAGACTTTCAGCCGATCTGCGGTGGGATGTTTCTCGACCGAAAGCACTTCAGCCACAACCACTTTATCAAAGATTGCCGCTACCGGTTGGATACTCTCAACCTCAATCCCAGCCATGGTTAGCGCATGTGCAAGTTCATTACTTGAGCAAGGTGGATTAACAAAGGTGCGTAGCCAGTTTTCAGAAAATTTCATGTGAATCTACTATGAATTACAACAGATAAGTAAATAAGTAAGTTAATCAGGTTTAATTAAATTGTTTAAGAAAACGCAAATCGTTTTCAAAAAATAACCTTAGATCATTGACGCCGTATCGAAGCATGGCCAAGCGTTCCACCCCCATACCAAAAGCAAATCCAATATATCTTTCACTATCAATTGCAACATGCTTGAGAACATTAGGATGAACCATTCCGCAGCCCAGGACTTCCAGCCAACCGGTATGGCTACAAACACGACACCCCTTTCCATCACACATCACACAACCAATATCCATCTCAGCGGAAGGCTCAGTAAACGGGAAAAAGGATGGTCGGAATCTTACAGGTAAGTCGTCACGTTCAAAAAAACGCGCCATGAAATCAGCCAAAACACCTTTTAATGCAGCAAAATTTGCATTCTCATCAATCCATAACCCTTCAACCTGATGGAACATTGGCGTATGCGTTACGTCAGAATCACATCGATAGACACGTCCGGGTGCAATTACCTTGATCGGGGGCTCATTACTTTGCATATAGTGAATCTGCACTGGCGATGTGTGCGTGCGCAGCAAATTGCCATTATCAATATAGAAAGTATCATGCATTGCTCGCGCAGGATGGTCCTCTGGAATATTCAGCGCAGTGAAATTATAAAAATCTGTTTCCACTTCGGGACCTGAAGCCACATTAAAGCCTATTGAATGAAATAATGTTTCAATACGCTGCAAAGTCCGTGTTACTGGATGCAAGCCACTCACTCGCAGTCCTCTGCCAGGTAAAGTGACATCTAATGCTTCCTCTGTCAACTTGGCTTCCAGTTCTCTTGCTTGTATCGCATTTCGCCGAGACTTAAGCGTTGCCTCTAATTGATCTTTTGCTTGATTTATTCGACTACCCATAGCAGGACGCTCTTCGGCAGATAGCTTTCCCAATCCTTTGAGTAATTCTGTCAATACACCGCCCTTACCAAGATAACGCGCCTTGACATTTTCTAACTCAACAGGATCTTCAGTACCTTCCAGCAAATCGGTTGCTTCACTAATTATTTCTTCCAGGTTTCTCATGTCAATTCAACATCTAGCGTTAACAAGCAGAATTACGATCATTATATTTAACAAGAAAAAGGGAGGTTCAGGCTATACCCCGACCTCCCGATATCTTTTCCATTACAGCTAATTATGTGGCCAGACTGGCTTTTGCTTGCTCCACAATGCTCTCAAAAGCTTTCTTATCAAATACAGCCAAATCAGCCAATACCTTTCTATCTACTTCAATACTTGCCTTTTTAAGACCATTCATAAATACGCTATACGACAAGCCACATTCACGAGCAGCTGCATTAATACGCGCGATCCATAAGGCCCGGAATTGTCTTTTGCGTTGACGGCGGTCTCTATAGGCATATTGGCCAGCCTTCATAACAGCTTGTTTAGCTATACGATAGACATTCTTGCGACGCCCACGGTACCCTTTAGCCAGATCTAATATTTTCTTATGCCGCGCATGAGCGGTTACACCACGTTTAACTCTTGGCATGATCGCTCTCCTTTATGCGTACGGCATCATAGCGCGCACTGAGGTTACATTCGTGGAATGAACACTAACCACACCTCGCAACTGACGCTTATTTTTGGTTGTCTTTTTTGTCAGAATATGACGCTTAAAAGCTTGTGAGCGCTTAATACTTCCGCTTGCTCGAAACTTAAAGCGTTTCGCCGCGCCGCTCTTGGTTTTCATTTTTGGCATAAATACTCCCTATTTAACATGAAACTAGGTGTTTTCATTATTGAAAAACTTTTCCAACCTAGTGATCACTTATTATTTCACTACATTTACAACAGAAAATTACTAAGATAAGAACTACGACACTGTGGTCGAAGTTTCGGCCTTCGCCTTAGGTTCTTTTTTCTTGGGCGATAACACCATAACCATTTGCCGGCCTTCCATTTTAGGAAACTGCTCCACCACCGCAAATGACTCTAAGTCATCCTTCACACGCTCCAATAGTCGCATACCAAACTCCTGATGCGCCATCTCTCGTCCTCGAAAACGTAGCGTCACTTTAACTTTATCTCCTTCATTCAGGAAATTAGTTAAATTTCTTAACTTTATATTGTAATCGCCTTCATCCGTATTCGGTCTAAATTTAATTTCTTTAATCTGAACTTGTTTCTGTTTCAGCTTCGCATCATGTTTTTTCTTGCTTTCCTGGTAGCGAAACTTACCATAATCCATCAAGCGACAAACAGGAGGTTGCGCTGTCGGCGCGATCTCAACCAGATCAACGCCTGCTTCATCTGCTAATGCATTTGCATCAGCAAGTGAAACGATCCCTACTTGTTCCCCATTCACACCAATTAAACGTACTTCTGGCACGTCTATTTCTTGATTGACGCGCGCTGTTTTTTCCTGAGCTATGGTAAATCCCCTAAGTTTAGTTTAATAAAGCACCTCACTCAGCGGCGAGGTAAAGAGCACTTTTCAAGCTGCTAATTGTCTATCAGCTTCCTTCCACAAGAAGCAGATAATTAAGTCCTGAAGAAATTAAAAGAAATTATACTTTCGAGGAAAGCTCTTCTTTAAGGCGCTCTATGAAGGCTTGTAATGTCATTTGACCAAGATCCTCACCTGCACGATTACGAACGGCAACTTTATTTGTTCGTATTTCTTCATCTCCAACAATAATCTGATAAGGAAGTTTCTGTAAACTATGCTCGCGAATTTTATAGGTTATTTTTTCATTTCTCAAGTCTAACCCAACTCTAATTCCATGATGCTTCAGTTGAGTAGCTACTTCTTGAGCATAATCAGCCTGTCCCCGGGAAATATTTAATACAACGACTTGTTCGGGTGACAACCATAACGGAAACGCACCTGCATGGTTTTCTATCAGTATGCCAATAAATCTTTCTAGAGACCCTAAAATAGCTCTATGTAGCATCACTGGCACTTGGCGCGAATTATCTTCTGCCACATATTCCGCACCTAAACGATCTGGCATAGAGAAGTCCAATTGCAGTGTACCGCACTGCCATACGCGCCCAATGCAATCCTTCAAAGAAAATTCAATTTTTGGCCCATAAAACGCCCCCTCGCCAGGCTGCAACTCCCATTCAAGCTTAGCCTCATTGACAGCAGCCTCAAGTGCTGCTTCCGATTTATCCCACTGCGCTTCTGATCCCACACGCTTTTGTGGGCGCGTTGAAAGCTTAACCAAAAGCCCTTTAAAACCAAAATCAGCATAAACAGATTTCAGCAAATCAATGAATCTTACAACTTCACCCTGTATCTGATCTTCTGTACAGAAAATATGCGCATCGTCTTGTGTAAACGCGCGCACCCGCATAATACCATGTAGTGCGCCAGATGCTTCATTCCGATGACATGAACCAAATTCAGCCAGTCTTATCGGTAATTCCCGATAGCTTCGCAAACCTTGGTTAAATATTTGAACATGGCCAGGGCAGTTCATTGGTTTTATTGCAAAATCTCGCTCATCCGAATTCGTGGTAAACATATTTTCACGAAAATTTTCCCAATGCCCAGAGCGTACCCATAAGTTTTTATCCAGTATTTGCGGTGTTCGTATTTCCTGATAGCCATTCTGACTCAATACACTTCTCATATATTGTTCGATTTGCTGCCATAGCGTCCACCCTTTCGGGTGCCAGAATACCATGCCCGGTGCTTCATCTTGCACGTGAAACAGATCAAGCTGCTTTCCAAGTCTCCGATGGTCTCGCTTTTCCGCTTCTTCTAAACGATGTAAGTAGTCTTTCTGATCATCCTTGTTTGTCCAGGCTGTCCCATAAATACGCTGCAGCATCTCATTATTGGAATCACCTCGCCAATAGGCTCCTGCCACCTTCATTAGTTTAAAAACTTTTATCTTTGAAGTCGTCGGAACATGCGGTCCTCGACAAAGATCTGTAAAATTACCCTGAGAATAAAGCGACAAATCCTCATCACCTGGGATGGATTCAATAATCTGTGCTTTGTAGTACTCTCCCTGCTGTTTAAAGAAGTCAATCGCATCAGAACGCTCCAATACTTTTCGTTCTATCTTTAAATCTCGTTTGCTGATTTCAAGCATGCGTTTCTCGATAGCAATCAAATCTTCAGGAGTAAATGCACGCTTATAAGAAAAATCATAATAAAACCCATCATCAATTACAGGCCCAATGGTAACTTGCGCATCGGGAAATAACTCCTTGACAGCGTGAGCAAGCAAGTGAGCACAAGAATGCCGAATAATTTCCAATCCTTCAGCATCTTTTTCCGTAACAATGGCAAGATCACAATTCCCGTCAATTTGACTGTAAGCATCTACCAGCTTACCATTCACCTTCCCCGCTATCGCTGCACGAGCTAAACCGGATCCAATTGCTGAAGCCACATCCATAACGCTTACGGGCTGATCAAAAACACGCTCAGAACCATCTGGCAAACGAACAACAGTCACAAATATTCCTTCCGTCTCACAGTTATTTAACAAAACATCGTCTTATCAATTACTTCGCAAGAAGTAAAAATCTTTCTTCAATGAGCAATTGTTTTATACCAGTTATTCATTTTTTGCAAACCATTTAGAAATTTTGGAGCAAAACCAATAGCTACTGCATCAACCAAACAATACCAAGCAGCCACACCACTGGGCGGATTTCCTTGCGTCCAGTCGAAAATAGGTTCAATTGATGCCCATCGCCAAGTTCCAGCAGCCGTTCCAACAATCTCCAACCAAGTACAAATAAAAAAGGCACCTAAATATACCAATGGCGATCGTCCTTTAAAAATGCAAAGTACAAAAATACAAAATAAAAATGCGCCAACTTGATCGCCTTGTTCTGGTATGCCACTAATTCCCCATAAAGACCATAATCCGCCTGTAAAAAAAACAAATCCAGCTATTTTCTTTGCATGTATTAAAAAGAATCTAGAACGCCCAAGTGCCACAGCCGTTAAGTAGACCATACCGTGACCGGGCGGCACGTATAAAGGAACATTACCAAAACGATAGGTATAGCCTTCCATATAAATAGATGCAAAATGCTCTCCAGCTGTTGCAAATGCAACAGCTATGATTACTTGCATTCTTACTTCACGATTTTCACCGACTAACAATCCGATTAAAAAAACCCAAGCAATGATTCCTAGTAAGTTTTGAATTTCAAAACTACCGCTACCATCAATTAACAGACTTATACCTACACAAAAAAATGTAAACCCTGCAATAAAATAGTCTCGATTTCGATGCGGATAATTTACATCAAGCTTTGGAAAATGATTGAACATACTATTTCGCTTGTCGTTATCAAACGAATAAAAAACCCGCAGTAGCGGGTTTTTTATTCAAAATAACTCAATCAATTAATTTAAAAGAATACTTGTTGATAGTCAAATAACTTATCACAAAACAAAATTCTATTTCTCAATTATCATTTATTTTTTGATAGGTTCACTGAAGCCGTTTTCTTCGCCTTCTTCCTCGCTTTCATTGTTACCATCCCCATCTTCTTCATCGCTATCGCCGTCAGATGATTCAGCGCTATCGGAATCTAAATCAGATGATTCAGACTCGTTTTCTTCATCTTCCTCTTCATCATCCCCGCCACCACTATCTTCTTCTTCC
>CAZYHY010000051.1:0-14559 GCA_964647635.1 uncultured Nitrosomonas sp. | reverse complement strand
GTCGCCTTCGCGGGATTTTGAGTCCCGTGCGTCTACCAATTCCGCCATCCCGGCTAGATTATCTGTTGATATCTGATCCACAGAAGGCGCAATTATCACTGAAAACCGCCAGTACAGCAAGCTGCATGGGCGGAAACACGTTGCGACGGTATAATAGGTGGCATGAAAACTCAGGATTTTGATTTTTACCTGCCCGCCGAACTGATCGCACAATTCCCCGCCGAACAGCGCACTGGTAGCCGTTTGCTTTATCTGGATAGTGTTAATGATTGCTGGCAGGATACGCTGTTTTCCGATCTGCCAAATTATTTGCGTGCCGGAGATGTCATGGTATTTAACGACACACACGTGATCAAGGCTCGTTTGTTTGGCAAAAAAAACAGCGGTGGCAAAGTGGAAGTCATGGTGGAGCGAGTGCTGGATGACCGCCATGTGTTGGCGGCTATTCGTGCGAGCCATGCACCCAAGCCGGGAACAAAGTTGCTGTTGGCTGACGCGATTCCGGTGACCGTGGTCGCACGCGAACAGGAATTTTATACGCTACATTTCGAGCATGAAAAGACCGTCGCAGAATTACTGGCGTGCTACGGTCAATTACCGCTGCCTCCCTATATTGCCCGGCCAGCTACTGATGCTGACGAAGCGCGTTATCAAACAGTTTACGCCAAGAACTCAGGGGCTGTAGCGGCACCGACTGCCGGATTGCACTTCGATGTCAACATGATGGAACGGTTACGTGCCATGGGCGTTATCATTGCTTACGTCACGTTACATGTCGGCGCAGGCACATTTCAGCCGGTCCGGGCGGAAAATATTGCCGATCACACCATGCATAGTGAAACCTACCACATACCGCAAGCCACCGTTGATGCAATCCGCCAGGCTAAAACGACGGGCGGGCGCATTCTCGCAGTAGGCACAACTTCATTGCGTGCGCTGGAAGCCTGCGCAGCGCTGCATCATGGGCAGTTAGTTGCAGGTTTTGGAGATACGCGGATTTTTATTACGCCAGGTTATCGTTTCCAGGTGGTCGAGCGCTTATTAACCAATTTTCATTTGCCTTGCTCGACATTGCTGATGCTGGTCTCAGCATTTGCCGGCATGGGAAATATTCAGCGCACTTATCACCATGCCGTGACAGAACGCTATCGTTTTTTTAGTTATGGGGATGCCATGCTTATTGAGAGAAAGCCATGAAGTTTCAATTACACTCCACCGATCACGCCGCTCGTCGCGGCACGTTGACTTTGGCGCACGGCACAGTCGAAACACCGGTTTTTATGCCGGTGGGTACTTATGGCGCGGTTAAAAGTATGTCCCCTGCCGCACTACAAGCAACGAACGCACAAATCATTTTGGGCAATACCTTTCACTTGTGGCTGCGGCCAGGGCTGGAAGTCATCCAGGCACATGGCGGATTGCACGATTTCATGGGTTGGTGTGGACCGATATTAACCGACTCGGGCGGATTTCAGGTATATAGCCTGGGAGCGTTGCGCAAAATCACCGAGCAAGGCGTGCAATTTAAGTCGCCGGTGAATGGCGATAACTGTTTTTTGTCACCGGAAGAATCGATGCGCATCCAGCGTACGCTCAACTCCGATATCGTGATGATATTTGATGAGTGTACGCCTTATCCGGCGGACGAAGCCGTTGCCCGCATTTCCATGGAACTCAGTCTGCGCTGGGCGGAACGGTCTAAACTCGCGCATGGCGATAATGCCAATGCGTTGTTCGGTATCGTGCAAGGCGGTATGTATGAGCATCTGCGCGACCAATCATTTGCCGGCTTGACGCAGATCGGCTTTGATGGCTATGCCATTGGCGGATTGTCCGTCGGAGAACCCAAAGCTGACATGCAGCGTATTCTCAAACATACCGCACCGCTGTTGCCTGCTGATAAACCGCGTTACTTAATGGGGGTAGGCACACCGGCAGATATTGTCAATGCGGTGGCGCAGGGTATAGACATGTTTGACTGTGTACTGCCGACACGCAATGCCCGCAACGGGTGGCTGTATACACGCCATGGCATTATCAAATTGCGCAATAGTCAGTATCGCCTGGATACATCGCCACCCGATGAACAGTGCGGCTGCTACACTTGTCGGCATTTTAGCCGCGCTTATTTGCATCACTTGCAGCGTATCAACGAAATGCTCGGTGCGCAATTGAACACTGTGCATAATCTGTTCTATTACCAGCAGCTGATGGCGGAAATTCGCACCGCCATCGAAAACCAGCAATTTGAAGAATATGCACAAGAATTTCAGGCATAAGCGGTCATCATGCTAATATGTGCTTTTTTTAATCAACGTTTCCGGAGAATTTTATGCTGATTAGTGACGCATTTGCTCAAGCTGCTGCGCCGGCACAAGCTGGCCAAGAATGGCTGAGTCTATTACCGATGGTCGGAATACTCGTTATTTTTTATTTTCTGCTGATCCGCCCACAATCAAAGCGTGCTAAAGAACATAAACAAATGGTGGAAGCACTGCAACGCGGTGATGAGGTGATCACTAACGGCGGTATATTGGGCTTGGTCGTTAATGTCAGTGAGGGTTATGTCATTGTTGAAATTGCGTCGGGTGTGGAAATCACGTTACAAAGATCCTCAGTGCAGACCTTATTGCCCAAAGGAACGCTGAAGAGCATTGAACCCAAAGGTGGAAAAACACCCAAAACCAAAATAGCAAAAACAACCGCTGCAGAAAACAATCCAGCCGCAGGTGTCAGCGAAGTTTCAGAAAACACAGATGCTGAAGCCGAGAAAGCTGTCGAAAAGAAATAATCGTTCATGACATAGAGAAAAATTGCTATCGCTAGCATCTATCTTGCATGCTTTCTTACCTCTTTTATTTAATACCTAACTGATCTCATGAATCGCTACGCACTTTGGCAATACCTGATTATTGTGGTTTCGCTTGTTCTTGGCTTGCTGTATACCTTACCCAATTTTTACGGTGAATCACCCGCGGTACAGATCTCCCCCTTACGCACTTCCATAACCGCCGACAGCGCCTTGTTGCAGCGCGTTGAAGATGCATTGAAACAGGCCGGTATCACAACAAATGGCATCCTGCTGGAAGGAAACAGCATCAAAGCACGTTTTGCTGATACTGATGTACAAATCAAAGCAAAAGATCTGCTTGAATCAACATTGGGTAATGATTATGTCGTCGCACTGAATCTGTTACCCAATTCCCCTGCATGGTTGACCAGTCTTGGCGCGTTGCCGATGTACCTGGGGCTTGATTTGCGTGGCGGCGTGCATTTCATGCTGGAAGTGGATATGGATGGCGCGCTTGAGAAGTCACTGGATCGCTATAGCGCTGATATTCGCAATACGTTACGCGAACAAAAAATCTCCTATGCAGGACTTGAGAAGCAAAGCAAAAAACTGATCCTGAAATTTCGCGATAATGAATCGCGTACAAAAGCACAAGCTGAATTGAAATCAAATTACCCTGATCTCGGTTTCAGCGAAGAACAAGTTGATAACCGATTTCACCTTGTGACTGTGATCAAGTCTGAAGCCCAAATACGCATGCAGGATTCAGCCGTGATGCAAAACATCACAACCCTGCGCAATCGTGTCAATGAATTGGGCGTGGCTGAACCCATTATTCAAAAAGCCGGCGCGGATCGCGTCATCGTGCAATTGCCCGGCGTACAGGATACCGCCAAGGCGAAGGATATATTGGGACGAACCGCCACGCTGGAAATACGCATGGTCGACGACGAGCGCGATCTTGATGCCGCGATGCGCGGCAAAGTGCCATTTGGTACCGAGCTTTATACGGAACGTGGCGGCAGTCCGCTATTGGTTAAAAAGCAGGTATTACTGACCGGTGAACGGATTACCGATGCCCAGCCGGGTTTCGATAAAGACAATCAGCCGGCGGTGCATATCAATCTGGATGGCAGTGGCTCGCGTACTTTCAAAAATTTGACACGTGATAATGTCGGCAAACGAATGGCAATTCTCTTGATTGAAAAAAATAAAGCTGAAGTCGTTACCGCACCGGTTATTCGTGAAGAAATAGGCGGCGGGCGTGTGCAGATCAGCGGCCGCATGACCAACATAGAGGCGCGCGATGTGGCATTGTTACTACGTGCCGGTGCAATGGCCGCACCCATGGATATCATTGAAGAGCGTACAGTCGGTCCAAGCCTCGGTGCTGAGAATATTGCGCGCGGTTTTAATTCAACACTCTATGGATTCCTAGCTGTTGCCATCTTCGTCGCGATTTATTACACGGCATTCGGCATGATCTCGGTCGTTGCGCTGGCGCTAAATTTGTTATTACTGGTCGGCTTGTTATCCATCATGCAAGCCACGCTGACTCTCCCTGGAATGGCCGCACTGGCGCTAACCGTGGGCATGGCTATCGATGCGAATGTGCTGATTAATGAACGTATCCGCGATGAGTTGCGTGGGGGAGCCTCTCCTCAACTTGCAATTTACACTGGTTTTGAGCGAGCCTTCGGTACAATCGTGGATTCCAACATTACCACTTTAATCGCGGGCATTGCTTTGTTCGCCTTTGGTTCGGGTCCGGTTAAAGGATTTGCTGTTGTTCTTTGTCTGGGTATTTTAACCTCAGTATTCACTGCAACCTTTGTAGCGAGAGGCATGGTAAACCTGGTTTATGGTAGCCGTCGCAGACTGGATCGCGTTCCTATTGGGCAAGTATGGATACCCAAGCAAAGCCCGGTTGCGGTTATCGATAAAATGATATCCAACGATGATGATACTAAAACCGAGACCACGAGAAAAATCAAAGGTCCGATAAAAGCAGAAAATAGCGAGCCAGACACTGTTGGTTCAGTTACAGCCGAAATTGACACAAGTCATCAGGCTGACAGCAGCGCTCCGATCAAGCCCGATGAAAAGATTGCTGGCAAAGCAAAAAGTAAGCGCAAGTCATCAAGTGTTAAACAATCCAAGTAGTCAATAATCGGTTAATAAGGATCTAACTATGGAATTTTTTAGATTTAATCGCGATATTCCTTTCATGAGCTGGAGACGGTCAGGAGCTGTCGTTTCGATCGCAACATTTGTTCTTTCTATTTTTTTTATTGCCACCAAAGGATTAAACTTTAATGTGGACTTCACAGGTGGAACTGTTCTGGAAGTAAGTTATAGCCAAACAGCTGATCTCGAGAAAGTAAGAAGTGTGCTGGCTGATCTCAAGATGTCTGACGCCAGCGTGCAAAACTTCGGTACTTCCCGGGATGTGCTGATACGGCTACCCATTAAACCGGAGACTTCCAGTGCACAGCTATCAGAAATTGTTTTGAACGCGCTTAGGCAAGCGGACTCCTCAGTAGAAATGAAGCGTGTGGAATTTGTCGGTCCGCAGGTTGGCGAGGAATTACTTGAAAATGGCGCGTTGGCCTTGTTGTTCGTTTCGCTGGGCATAGTCGCCTACTTGGCTGTGCGGTTCGAGTGGAAATTTGGCATAGCGGGCATCATCGCGAATTTGCACGATGTCGTTATCATCGTCGGTTGTTTTGCATTCTTTCAATGGGAATTTTCATTGACCGTATTAGCCGCCATATTGGCCATACTGGGTTATTCTGTTAATGAATCCGTCATTATTTTTGACCGTATTCGAGAAAATTTCCGCAAAATGCGGGGCGCATCGGTGACGCAGGTGATCGATAATGCCATCACGCGGACTATGTCGCGGACAGTCATTACCCATGGCTGCACTCAAATGGTTGTGATCGCGATGCTGCTATTTGGTGGCGAAGTGCTGCACTATTTTGCACTGGCACTAACCATCGGGATCTTGTTTGGCATTTACTCATCCATTATGGTTGGCAGCTCAATTATTATGCTGCTGGGTGTGAAGCGAGAGGATCTTGTCAAACTAGAGAAGAAACCGCTCGAGAATGATGGTGCTGTCGTGTAGAAGCTGCTTGCAGTCATAATAAAACAACGCAGCGAGGAATTGCTAGCGTTGTTTACCAACTGTGCGGGTTTTCGGTCTATCGTTTTATTTCAAATGAAATTTTCTTGTTATCCACAAATTCTGTGGATAAGTTTGTGAATAACCGTTTGGTATATGCAACTAATCTATGTATTTCTAAGAGTTACTTAGGTTGCTTAAAAATTTGACACTTTAATTATGTGTCACTTATCAGCAAGTTATATCTTACTCACCATTCTTGAGATGACTGACTAGAATGATTTTTACAATCCTCCCGGATTGTGGATTATTTGCAATGTCAAGTGAAAATATAGAAATAAGGTTCATTGCTGAGGATCAAAGTGATCCCTGTTTTTATACACGCGAATGATGCAAGCTGTTAATAAAATTGCAGAGTCATCGGATGGATAATCGAATTAAGCATTACGAAAACGCGAATGCTTAACGATCAAAATCGTAATGAGCGGCAATACAAAGCCAATGATGGTGACGGTAATCAGTAAATGCCCCAACTCACTATAATCCGCCGGCATTGTCACCTCGCCGACAGCATCCTTTACTTCACGCTTGACTTCATACACCTGATTCAGATACTTGGTTCCCAATTGCGAAGCCGATAAAGCCAAGTTAGTAAAAGACGCCATCACCGCAAAAAAGGTAGCTTTGAGTTTCTCCGGGGCGGAATTCGCAATCCATGCCAACATCGGAATCATGGCAATCTGGCCTAACGGAGACTCCAATGCAGTATCGATCAACACGATGAAGCGCGCATCGACCACACCACCCGTCATTGCAGCGGTCCATTCATGCAGGCCGAAGTACATACCGATGACGGGAAACGACAAGAAGGTGCCCACAATGGTCAGAAAACCGATGATATAAGCAATGGAGCGCTCCGCCATGAAGCGACGGAAAATGAACATGCCGAATAACGTCAATACCGCACCCACTAAGGATAATATCGCGAGAAATTGTTGATCAAAGCCCAATGTGTCGATCATCCACCAAGTGGAACCGGCGCCAGGTCCGGGAATCGCACGAAAAACAAATATCAGTACGGCCGTTCCGACCAGCACGTTGCGCGCGTCCGGCTCAAGTTCATCGGTCAGTCGCCACATCAGGAATATGACAATAGCCATCGAGATCACGAAAACAATCTCTTCTCCGCCCGATATACGGCTTACGCCGACCCCCAACGAAATAACCGTAAAAACCAATCCGCCACCCAGAATCCACCAGTTGATCGCAGGTGACTCTGCATGCATGCCGAGTAACGCATCGACTTCTTGTTGACTGTACCCCTGTACCAAAAAACGCTTGCGTTCACGCCGCTGTAACCAGGTGGCAAAGACCACACCGAAAATTGATACGAGCGGAATAATCAAAGCCAGTTCATAGACCAGTAAATACACTGCTTCTTTTTCAGCTTCCGGCAATGTTCCCGCGTCACGCAGTAAAAAAACATTGGCCACGGATACCAGCACCCCGCCGCCGATGATGGCGACTCGCCCCAGGGTTTGCATGGTGACATGCATGAGCTTGCGTTTTTCCGCATCCAGCTTCTGGCCATTCTCGTCGACACGCGGCACCGCTTCAACGGTCATCGCATCCGCCACCACATCTTGCAGCACATAACCGATCGGCGCGAGCAGAGCTGATAGTACATACCAGGTTTCAATCGACGCCATCGCTGCCATCGCCTCGGTATGTCCAAGCAATCCGATCATGATGAGCAAGCTCAACATGATCAAACTGGCGCCCAAATACACCATCAGACCTTTCCAGCGCCACACCAGATCAACCAGATGACCCAATGGCATTTTCAGCGCCCACGGCAACATCATCCAGAATCCCAACATGGCCAGAAACTCGGCGGAAAGCCCCAATTTTTCTTTGACGTAGAACGTGCCCACAATGCCCGTCAGGCCCGAAATACCCGCGGCGACATAAACCATGAGCGGCGGCAAATAAGACAACCGCATTTCCCGCCCTAGCGCAAGAATATTAGCGCTAAACCACTGGGCGATCGCGGATAGAAATCCGCTGGCTGATAGTAGATTCTTCATCATGAATTCACACCATCTCCAACAAAACGTCCGCGATTATTCAAACTATCAATTCGATGATTCAAAGTTGGATCGCTCACTTCTGCCTGGGACGCACGCCCACTTTAATTGGAATGGATTTTTCCTGCCTACTGCGAATCACAGTCACGGTCACTGTGTCGCCAGGCGGCAATGCCGCCACCAAATTCAACAACTCCGATGTGCTTTTAACCGGCTTGCCTTCTACAGCAATCAAGATATCGCCAGGTTTGATGCCCGCTTGATCTGCCGGGCCATCTTTAAGTACACCGGCGATCAGAGACCCCGTTAAATCGTCCAGACCGAATGATTCGGCCAGATCCTCCGTCATATCCTGCATGCTGACACCCAGCCAACCGCGGATCACGCTGCCGGACTGAATGATTTGTTCCATAATCTGTTTGGCCACATGCGTGGGAATGGCAAAACCAATGCCCAATGAGCCGCCGGTACGAGAATAAATCGCCGTATTGATGCCAATCAAATTGCCTGACGTATCCGTCAACGCGCCACCGGAATTACCCGGATTAACCGCTGCATCGGTTTGAATGAAATTTTCAAAGGTGTTGATTCCCACCCGGCTTCTACTCAGCGCACTCACTATTCCCATGGTAACGCTCTGTCCGACGCCGAACGGATTGCCGACGGCCAGCACAACGTCGCCGACTTTAACTTGTTGCGATTGACCAAACGTAATCGCCGGCAGATCATTTAACTGAATTTTCAACACCGCCAGGTCAGACTCAGGATCCGAGCCGATCATGCTGGCTTTGGCTTTCCTGCCGTCGACCAATGCCACTTCCACTTCATCCGCCGCTTCGATCACATGATGATTGGTCAATATATACCCACTCGAACTGACAATGACACCGGAACCCAGGCTTGATGTGCGCCGCGGCCGCGTCTCCGACTGTTCGCCAAAAAATTTGCGCAATGCGGGATCATTCAACAGCGGATGCGCAGGCTCGCTGATTTCTTTGCTGGTAAATATATTAACCACCGATGGCATGGCGATCTCGGCCGCCTTGGCATAACTGTCGGACCTTTCAGTGTCGACCGTCGGCGCAATTTCCTTAATCGTCACGATCTCCCCGCGCGGCTTCCAAGGCAACAGCTCAGGCCGTAATGTAGAGACTACAAAAAAAATAGCCAGCAATACTGTCGCAGTTTGTGCAAAAATCAACCAAAGTTTGTGCATGAAAACGTTTTACTCCCCAATTAAAGTAGCTGCGGCAATATCGCTTATTGAATCGTCTAGAACCAAAGGAAAGATCTATGCATCGAGATGAACTTGAAAACCATCTAAATCAATTATTGGAAATATCCCGCTTTCATGATTATTGCCCAAATGGCTTGCAAGTGGAAGGGCATCATACCATTCACACCCTCGTCAGTGGTGTCACCGCTTCACTTGATCTGCTGCAAGCGGCAATAACAGCCAAGGCCGATGCCATTCTGGTTCATCATGGTTATTTCTGGCGCGGTGAGGATATGCGTATCACCGGTATAAAAAGTCGTCGTATTGCGTTGCTGATGACCCATGCCGTGAATTTATTTGCCTATCACTTACCACTCGATGTACATCCGCAGTTCGGTAATAATGCGTTGCTAGGAAAAAAACTGGGATTGATTGAAACAGGCCGTTTTGGTGACCAGGATATTGCCGTTCAGGGAGAATTCACCCAAGCAACCACTTTGAATGCATTGGGTGAAAAAATATCACGGACTTTGTTGCGCAAACCCATGATAATCGGTGACCGGAACAAAAGCATTCGCCGTATTGCCTGGTGTACCGGTGCTGCGCAAAGCTATTTTGAAGCAGCGATCCGACAAGGGGTTGACGCATTTATTACCGGCGAGATCTCAGAACAATCGGTGCATACCGCACGTGAATCCGGTGTTGCATTCATCGCTGCGGGGCATCACGCCACCGAACGCTACGGCGTGCAAGCACTGGGAGATCACATTGCACAGAAATTCGGTATCCGGCATCAGTTTATCGATATCGACAACCCAGTGTGATGTCACGGCTCAACATTGACGCTACACGATATAATGACAGGTAGATACTATCTTAGTCTTTGTTCTCATCGTCCTTCTTTTTCTTACCCGAGAACATGGTCCACCAGATAATGAAAAACAATAAAACCAATACCACCGCCGCTTCAACTGCAAGTAACCACATAATTTAAGATTGCCGTAAAATTAAAAATCAAGCTGCCACTGTAACCAATATTCAATGAAAAACCAATTAAGTTTTATTCTGATCATTTTGCTTGCACTACTAACCGCATGTTCTACCGGCACAATCAGTCCTACTCCCGCGCCCGACCAACCCACTGAAACCGTCACGCCGCCACCACCCGAAAAGCCGGCCAAGAAATCAATCCATAAACGTGCACAATGGTCTGCGCTGACCGATTGGGCAAATGATGATCTGTTACCCGCGTGGCAGGCTTTTCTGAAAAGCTGTACGGTTTTGAGCAAGCAATCGCTCTGGCAAGAAACCTGTAGAGCCGCCACGTCGTTGCAAAAACCCACCAACGCAGCACTGAAAAATTTCTTTGAAACCTACTTCGTTCCTTATCAGGTCATCAATATCGATAACTCTGAAGAAGGATTGATTACGGGGTATTACGAACCCTTGCTCAAAGGCAGTCGCAAACCTTCACAACGCTATCGTCATCCGATTTATGCCGCCCCCAATGAACTTCTGACCATCGACCTGGGCGCAACCTATCCGGAACTGAAAGATCTGCGTTTACGCGGTCGCCTGAATGGACGCAAGATTGTCCCCTATTACACCCGTGCAGAAATCATGAATAACCCGAGCATACTGAATGGTTATGAGTTCTTGTGGGTAGAAGACGAAGTGGAATTATTTTTCCTGCACGTTCAGGGATCGGGGCGAATTGTTTTCGACAACGGTGAAGTGATCAAAATCGGCTTCGCCGATCAAAACGGCCACCCGTACAACTCGATCGGCAAAGTATTGGTGCAACGCGGCGAATTGGCCTTGGAACAAGCATCTATGCAGGGAATCAAGCAATGGGGTCAGAAAAACCCAACCAAGCTGCCCGAATTACTGCAACAAAACGCGCGTTACGTATTTTTCCGTGAACTACCCGCCGACTCGTCGGGACCAATCGGCGCCATGGGTGTGCCACTAACAGCAGGCAGAAGTATCGCCATCGATCCGCTATCAATCCCGCAAGGCGCACCGGTATTCCTGGCAACCACCTGGCCCAACACCCACAAACCGCTCAACCGTCTGATGGTAGCGCAGGATGTCGGCAGTGCCATCAAAGGCGGAGTACGCGCCGATTTCTTCTGGGGATTCGGTCAGGAAGCCGGCAGCCAGGCGGGCAAAATGAAACAATCCGGAAAAATGTGGATACTGATGCCGCGCAACTATACAGCACCTGATTAGCGCGACAATAAAAAAGCCTGCTGAGTTTATTCAGCAGGCTTTCTCGAACTGGCGCAGTGCAGATTTATTGCTTAGCTTTTCCCTTTGCGTCCGCGTCACCTGCGCCGCTTAGCTTTTCTTCGATGGCAGTAGCGGGAATCATGCCGCCAACCACCGAGCCATCGGCAAAAATCAATGTGGGTGTACCCGTCACTTTGTTTTCACGGCCTGACTTCAGCACGACTTCCAACGGCGTTTCACAATCCTTGCCGGTAGGTGCCACGCCTTTCAGCATAAAATCATCCCACGCCTTGATTTGATTACTGGAACACCAGATTTTCTTGGATAGCTCCATCGATCCGTTGAGCACCGGGTACAACAAGGTATAAATGGTCACATTGGTAACATTCACCAGTTCTTTTTCCAGTTGCTTGCAGTACGGACAATTAGGATCGGTAAAAATCGCTACCTGACGTGAGCCGTCCCCCTTCACGATCTTAATCGCCGACTGCAGCGGCAGGGAATCCAGTGGAACGCGACGTGCCGCTTTGATCTCTTGAATACGTTCATTGGTCACGCTAGTGCGGTTTTTGGTATCAACGATATGGCCAAAGAAAAAATAGCTGGCTTTGTCGTCGGTATAAAATAATTCTTCGCCCACGATCACCTCATACAACCCCAAATAAGATGTTTTCTTCACGCTATCAATTTTATGGCCTTCGAAATGCGGTTGAACGGCTTTCCGCACGGTTTCCTCATTTGCCCACACCGCTGTGGAAAAAAAACTTAAGGCCATGATTGTAATGAAAAGCTTCAAGCGTATCGCCATAACGACTCCAGTTTAAAAATAAAATTTAATTCAATGCGTGCTGCATCAATCGGTTCTTAATCAGTGGCAAGTGATTGGTTATTTCAAGCCCCAGATTGCGCAAGCGAGCGAGTGTCGGATTTGAATTGTTGAACAATTTTTGCAACCCATCCGTCACCAGCTCCAATGCCAGAATATCTTCCTTACGTGCTAATTCATAACGCCGCAACAACATAAAATCGCCGCAATCCGTTTGCATGCCGCGCGCACTGAGGATTGCTGCAAGTTCGCGCGTATCGCGCAACCCCAAATTAACCCCCTGACCGGCAAGCGGATGAATGCCATGCGCCGCATCACCGATCAACACCAAGCGCGGCTTCACCAATTGATTCACATGCACGAAATTTAATGGAAAACCCACCGGCGACGTAACCAATTGCAGCGCGCCCAGGGTATAGGAAGAGGCTTCTTCCACGCACCGGCAAAGTTCTTCCGCCGGTAGATTACGCAGCACATCGGCATACTCTTCCGTGGTAGACCACACCATCGACACCCGCTTGTCTGGTAGCGGCAACAACGCCAGCACACCATCCCGTCTAAACCACTGATAAGCGATGTGACGATGCGATAATTCCGCACTGAAATTGGCGACCACGCCAATCTGGTGATATGCCCGCCGCGATTCCGCGATATCCGCTTGCCTGCGCACCCAGGAATTCACGCCATCCGCGCCCACCACCAGTGACGCTTCAAGCTGGCTGCCGTCCTCCAACCGCACTTCGACACACGATTCCTGCCATGTCAGCGAAACGCATTTTGCAGGACAGAGGATTTGTATATTGTCGTTGGAAGATTTAAGCACATCCCAGACTGCTGCTTGCAACTGGCGATTTTCAGCGATAAAAGCCAATTCGGACAGGCCAATCTCGTACGCGCTGAAATTAATATGCGCGCTATTGTCATCACCGAACACCGCCATTTCATAAACCGGCGCCACACGCTCGTCAGCCAATAGCTGCCAGATTCCCAGACTTTGCAAGAAAACCGCGCTTCCAGGACTGATCGCATACACCCGACTATCCCAACTCGCATCTTGCGGCAACGGCGCAGCCTCATGCGGCTCTATCAATGCTATTTTTAGGCCGCTGTCTTTCAGTGCAGCTACCAAGCTTGCACCAACCAGTCCGCCGCCGATCACGATAATATCGAATTTCATGAAGCTGATTATACAGCCGCTTTGGAATGGACGGGTAATACAAACTGCATCCCCGGTGAATATGCTTTTTGATTTATTGTTTGGTGCATCAGATGAGCTCGCATTTGAATTGATGAATATTAATTCTGAACACACATTCAAAGCGCAAACAAACAGCGCTCAATTCCATGAAAACACGCATAAACCCTTGTCAAGTCACATTTTTGATCTTGACAAGCCATCCCCCCAAAGGCAAAATGCTGCCTCTTGCGATATAGCGCATGGCGAATTAGCTCAGTGGTTAGAGCAGCGGAATCATAATCCGTTGGTCCCCAGTTCGAATCTGGGATTCGCTACCAACAAATCAGGAGGTTAGATTAATTTCTAGCCTCTTTTTTCTTTCTGGTGTGACAAAACTGTGTCATCAAGAACAAGGAAATTTGAAACTAATTCAGCATGTTGCATGAGTTGCGTTTCGATAGGTGTGCATATCTACTTACCATCTCTTCAGACTCCCAACCAACAAGTTCTTGCAATACATTCATAGGCGTGCCTTGTTGAGCCAACCAACTTGCCCATGTATGGCGCAGATCATGCCATCGAAAATTTTCTATTCCTGCTCGTTTTAATGCTTTTTTCCATGCACGAGTATTAGTCCATGCAATCGGATTACCGCGGTATGTAAATACCCTGCTTGGATGATGTGGCTACACTAAACCGGACACATTCCTTAAAATAACTGTAAGAAGGAGTGTATCCAAATGAACCAAGAAAAGCCCAAAGTCTATACAGCTGAATTTAGGGAGTCATCGGTAAAATTGGTCACTGAATCGGATAAACCGATAGCCCAAACCGCGAGGGATATCGATGTGCCGGGTTTTACAGGTCTCACAGAGTGCTTACTATGGCTGGCTGCATCGAGTTCCTTCATTCAGGGAGCTGGAAGATGGGCAGCTCAGCGGTATTGTAAAAAATGCATTTGAAAAAAGCCGGAATACATACGGCACCCGCCGCCTCAAAATAGCCATGTTTCACCAAGGCCGATCCGTAGGTCGGCGGCGCATAGGCCGCCTAATGAAGGAAGCCGGATTGGCCTGTAAAACCAAACGCCGATTTAAAGCTAC
>CAZYHY010000050.1:0-14572 GCA_964647635.1 uncultured Nitrosomonas sp. | reverse complement strand
CCCATTGCGTCGGAATCGGTTGATGAGATGCTTCACCTTCTCCCCATTGCTCAGGCAATGCCGCGCCCACTTCCTGAGCATCTCGCTGCGGTGCCGTCATACAGCCTGTCAGAATGAAAAACAGCGCCACCCCAATAAAAATCCTAATCACCTAAGTCCATCCAATTCCAATTAACAGGATGCTTGATAATAAATGAAGCTTGAAAGCACATCTAGCTATTATTCAACTTATTGTGGGTAAAATGCATTGGCGAGCTCGCCGGCTATATCCTTACGCACTTGATGCGCTTCGTTGACGATGTTGCCGAGGCGGGCAAAATCATGCGTCATTCCGGAATAGATTCTGACCAGCGTAGGAACATCGACAGCTTTGAGCTTGTAACCATAGGCAACGCCTTCGTCCAGTAAAGGATCGTATTCAGCCAAAACCAGGAATGCCGGTGCCAGATGGCACAGGTTATCCGCTTGCAGTGGCGCAAACCGCCAATCTACACGATCTGTTTCAGCGGAAAGATAATTCGCAAACATCCATTGGAGCGTATCCGCTTCCAGCAAATAGCCTTGCGTAAAACGGCGATGTGATGGGGTATCCTGCCAAACACTGGTACAAGGATAAAGCAGCACCTGATAGACCGGCTGCGGCCATTTCTCGTCACGCGCCGTGATCGCCAATCCGGTGGCCAATGTTCCGCCGGCGCTATCTCCTCCAACGGCCAGGCGGGTGACGTCCAGATCATATTCAGCCCCGCTGGATAGCACCCATTGATAGGCATCTTGCGCATCATTAACGGCGGTTGGGAATCGATATTCCGGTGCTAAGCGATAAGCTACATTTAACACGCAACAAGGTGTCAACGCTGCCAGTGACCGACACAAGGAATCATGAGAATCAAGACCGCCGATGCAATATCCACCACCATGAAAATATAGCAATACTGGAAAAGGCCCTGCCTTTTCCATAAATTCGATAGGTGAATAGAGTCGCGCATTGATGGATTCACCGTCACGGCATGGAATACTAATGGTGGTGACACTACCGACCGGTGGTCCGGGAGCATCCAATATCTGCGTTGATGCGTCATATTCCATTCGTGCCCTTTCAGGCGTCAGTGTGTGCATCGCGGGCCTTTCGCCTGCTCCAGCAAGCTCAAGAAATGCCTCCAAATCCGGATCAAGTGGCATCAGATATCCTCCAATACGTGTCTATATAAATTCAGCATCATGTCTCCTAGAACCTGAATGCCAGTGTACCGACTACCGTTCGTTCTGTTCCAAGATAATTCCTGTTAAAGAAAGTAGATGCTATATATTTGTTATCAAATAAATTACTGGCATTGATTGTAAAATATATGGGGCCATTTTCGTAACGAAGCGTTGCGTCAAATAATGTAAATGCCGGGGTAGTGCTGGTGTTTTGCTCATCGTTAAAAACTCTTCCCACATAGCGGACGCCGCCACCTATCCCAAATCCCTGCAGCCAGGGAATGCCCAAGCTCCCAAGGGAGTAATCCAGCCAAGCGGATGTTAGCGTATTAGGCACTTGTACCGGCACCTTGCCGACATTATCATCATTACTTTTGTTAACGTGTATTTCGTAGTAAGTAAAAGTACCGACAGCATTCAATCCGCGTAACACTTCCCCGCGTGCTTCCAGTTCAGCTCCGCGCGATCCTACCTCGCCGGTTTGCACGAAGCGAACACCGGAAACATCGTGCGGGTCACGGGTCAATACATTGGTTTTGGTCAGATCAAACAATGCCACTGTGTAGAGGCTCTTGCCGCCTACTGGCTGGTATTTGATACCCACCTCATACTGAGCGCCGCGCGTTGGATTAAACGCATGGCCAGTGGAAGATAAGCCAGGTTGCGGTAAAAATGACTGTGCATAACTTACATAGGGAGCAATACCATTGGGAAAAAGATAAGTTAGACCGACACGTCCGGTAAGTGCATTTTTTTTGGCGTGTGAATTGGCCGCGGGATCATCGAATAAATTAACAGTATCCGTATTCTTGGAATGAACCCTGTCAAAACGACCCCCTAAAGTCAGAATCCAGTTTTCATTATAACGAACTTGATCTTGTATATAGAACCCAAGCTGGTCAATTTTCTGCTTGGCATTATTAATCAATAAATCTGGACTGGGAATTGATTGCGAATACACCGGATTAAGAATATCGATGCCAGGCACAATATAACCATCTGTGTACCCTTCGAAATATTTCATCGAAGCGAGGGTGTGATTCCAGTCCACACCCAATAACGTGGTGTGATTCAGCGGACCGGTATCGAATTTTGCCTGCAAATGGGTATCGAGCACAGTTTGGCGCAACCGCTCTCTGGTTCCATAGGCATCGCGATCCATCAATGTCGGCTGGTCCGGCGTATTATATCCAATGGAGAACAAGTCCCTGAACCGCCCATTCTGCTGCGCTTGACGAAAATTCTGGCGTACCGTAAAAATTTCGTTGAAATGATGTTCGATCTGATAGCTGAACGAGGATTGATCCGTGTTGTATTTTGAAAATTTCGTATCGCCTTGCAATACCTTTGTAAAACCACCATCCGGTGCAGTAATGTAAAATGGCGACGCCTGGCTGCGATTATTGAGTACATCACCCATCAACGTGATGGTCGTATCGACCGTAGGGCGCCAGGTTATCGATGGCGCAATATAAAAACGTTCATGATTCGCGCGATCGCCATCGGATTGTTTGACTTGAGTGCCACTATCCAGTGCGGTCATAACCAGCCGGAACATTATTGTTCCATCCTTACTAACAGTACCGATATCGGCAGCTATCCGTTTGCGGTCAAAATTACCATATTGAAATTCAAGCTCACGAACCGGGGTGGCATTGGGTCGCTTGAAGATACGATTGACGATACCGCCGGCATCACCCCGGCCAAATATGACTGAGGAGGGGCCGCGTAACACATCAACCCGCTCTAATCCATAAGTATCCGTGATAAAACCACCGAAAAACAATCCTTGCGCAGCATTGCTTAATCCATCGCGGAAATTTGCATTCGGATTACCGTTGAAACCGCGCATCAGTAAATACTCAAAACCACGACCATCAAATCCGAATTGATCAACCGTAACACCAGGAACATAACGCAAGGCTTCGGTAAAATTCTGCACACTGCGCATATCCAGCTCGCGACGAGTAACCACTGAAATGGATTGCGGTATCTCAATAATCGGCGTATCGGTTTTGGTTGCGGTAGAACTACGTTTGGCGGTATACCCGGTAGTCTCTTGGGATGCTTTACCTTCAACCGTCACCGCAGGAAAAACCGTAGGGCTGGATTTATTTGATTCTGTATTACTTGCTGCAGCAGGTTGAGTTTGCTGGGATTTTTCTTCAGCAGGCTTGTTTACGGTTTGTTGTTGCGATTGTGCATAGCTATTGACCGATAGAACAAGGATAGCCAACTGCAAAGTAAATAAAAATAGGGAGCGTTTTAGGTTAATTCTTAACCTGTTTATTTTTTTATAGAACTTCATGACGAAATGTAAATATTATTATTAATTTAGAATGCGCTGTTCAGGCCGAGACAATCTCATTAACAGGCCGTTGAAAAACCATCTGGGTTGCCGCAGCGGTGTTAAAAACAGGCTCAAAATGCTCATTTATTAAGCATAAACTGCGCTTTTCGCCCATTTTTGCGCGGCAATTGGCTGCCCGCTTTTCAACAGCCTGCTAAACCAGTGCAGAAGACATCTTGCGCTTTGCTTGTATTCCTTTTGATTGGTTCAGCGTATTCACTAGCGCTTGTGCAATTTCACTGGTGCGCACAGCCGTTACGGACAACAAGGTATCGCTTAGGCCATGGCTGGATTCGCAAGCACCTTGAAGAAAAACTGCCGGTTTGAAATGCGGTGCGCTGCATACCCGATATTGGCGATCGACTGCCAGGTCTTCGAAATAAGGGGTCAGTGGGGCTAATAAAGATTTGTAATGATCGCGGTGATAGCCTGTGGCAAGGACTACTGCGTCGTAGGTCGCCGTTCGCTCACTATCGGTGTTTAAATCATGCAGGGTGAATTGAATACCCTTGGGTTGCGCGACTGCTTTTCTGACTTCATGCCGCCGCAAAAAACGATGACGATCAATACCGGAAACTTTTTGCTGATACAGCACATTAAAGATCTGTTCAATCAAAACCAGATCCGGTGCGGCGTAATTGGTATGCCAGAACTCGTCGAGTATCTTGCTGCGCTCCTGTTCCGGACTATTAAAAACATAATCGGTAAAATCGGTATTGAAGATCTCGTTGACAAAAGGACTGTCATCCGATGGTTTGATCGAGCGAGCACGCATAATCAGATCCACTTGTGTCGTACTGGAACGATGATGCAGATCCATAAAAATTTCGGATGCGCTCTGCCCTCCGCCCACCACGGCAATTTTTCCAGCATAATCGTGCTGCTTAATTTCCTTCAGATAACTGTTTGAATGAAAAACGCGAGCATCTCCCCTTAATGATGAGAAACAATCCGGAATTCGGGGTTGGCCACCAATACTAATTACCAAACTTCGCGTGAGTCTTTCATGAATGACTTGTGCGCTATCACGTGAGCGAACTCGCAGCAGTGCAATTTCATTACCCAGTTTTTCCGGAAGCACTTCAATCACTTCCTCACCATAGGCACAACAATGATCAAAATGTGCTGCTGCCCATGCCAGATAATCATTAAATTCATGACGACTCGGAAAAAAAGTCTTGAGGTTGATAAAATCCTGTAACCGGTTCTTTTCGTGCAGATAATTGATAAACGTAAAACGGCTCGCCGGATTACGCATGGTGACCAAATCCTTGAGGAAAGAGACTTGCATATGCGCGCTATCCAGCATCATGTTGGCATGCCAAGCAAAACCGGGCTGTTTTTCAATAAAAAAAGACTCAACATGATGATCAATCTGCTTTTTCTCTTCGAGCGCAATAGCCAGTGCGATATTGGAAGGACCAAAACCAATGCCGATCAAATCATAAATTTTCATGAGAAACCCTTAAGATGAGAATACAGAATGAGGTGGCGTAGTACCGCGCGGCACCCATAGTTGTTCAGAAAAAAAGCGCTCGCGCGATAACATACCGAGCATCGCGCGCTTGTGCGGAAAATCAAATTCCTTGGTGTTTGCGTATCCGCACAGCGCCAGGCTACGAATCATCTTGTGATTGTCAGCGCGAGGTTCAATGACGACTCGCTGCGTTCTGTCATCATCAAGAAACAGATAATGCGAAATCGACGGCAACCAGGCGGTCACAAAACGCTTGCCGCGCATATGCGGCTCTCCGATCAATACGTGCCAGCCGCGATCGAAATCATCCACATCGTAATAGGGCGCGATACGGTTTTCCTTCGCCCAATAAATTTCGAAATAACCAAATGGTTCATCATCCAGACAACCAATCAGGCTAATGACATGTGGATCAGCTTCAATGGCTGCGAGATAAATATGGTGTTTCGTTAAATCGCCTGCTTCCTGCCAGAACTCCACTACAACCGGATCATTCATCCAGCGATTGAAGCATTCAAGATCGGTAACCGGATCGATTGCTCGAAATGTTAAGGTACCGCCCAGCCACGTGATGTAGCGTTGATAAACAGTTCCTTGAGGTTTTGGCGGTCGCAGCGGGTGGCGGCGCCCATGGCTAAAAATATAATGAATTGGGAATATCTGATGGCGAATCGGGGAATGCCAGACTCTGGCTTGCTGCCAGAACATCTCTGCATAAACAATGCACTGATTATCTTCAGTCCGAACCAAAACACCCGAATCAAATAACTCGGCAAACTGCTTACTTGGAGCTGATAGATATAATTTTTTCTGATGCGGATAATTGGCAAATGCAGCTTCCACCGCCGCCAGTAATTCAGTCACTTCAGGTTGCGCTGAAGAAGAGTCGATCCATTGCAATCTCAATTGATCGGATTGCATCGACAAATGCCATATCGTTTCCTTGCCATTTTTACTATTTGTGACGCGCAACGCCTTAGCTGCATACGTAACGCCATAGCAAACTTGATCCGGACGGGATAACAAGCGCGTTGGAAGCACCGATTGCTCCGTCAGCAGCTCACAAGATGGATCATTTAATTGGTGTGACTCCATTCTTCTCCAAAAAATTAATTTTAGTAATTATTTTATCTATTTCTTGAAGACGAATGAGAAGTATTATTATTTATTTTATTGAAGAATTTTGGCTAGCTGTAGAATGCTAAATTGGAATGCGAAAGTGGCTGTGCTATTGGGAAATCACGCCGAACACCCGGTTATAAAATTTTGGGAAATAGATTGCTTATCTACTGAAAAATACCTTAGATGCTGCCTCTACAGAGTAAACATTTATCTTCACCATTCGTCACTAGGTATATCTCTCTCGAATGGATAAACCATGCTGAAGTATCTTATTAAACAATCCAAACCCCTACTTTTAAGCGCGTCCATTGCCAGCATAGTGCACGGGATTTGCAGTGTCCTTCTGCTTGCGCAAATCAGCGCTGCGCTGACAACCACCGAAGCAAATAACGGAGAAATGGCGCTAGCGTTCGCAGCAACCGCGCTTTGTGTCATGTTTAGCTATATGGCGGCAGCCATTTTATTTGAACGGCTAGGACAACGCGCGCACGCCGAACTACGCAGCTTTATCGCAAAACGTGTAATTGCTGCCGATTACCGGCAACTCGAATCGCTGGGTGCTGCGCGCATCCAATCCGCTCTTTCCGAACATTGCACGCGTGTAGCCGAATTTTTTGTTAGTTTCCCGGTAATTCTGACAAATGCCGTCGTGGTCATTGGCTGTCTGATCTACATGGCTTTTCTGTCATGGCAAGTTTTTTTACTCGCAATCCTGGTCATTGGATTCGGCTCACTTGGATATCATCTCGCCCATCTTCGTGCCATACGGCACCTCGATATTGCCGCTCAGGAGCAGGATAATTTATTTGCTTATTTTCGTTCACTCACAGACGGTGCAAAGGAATTACGCCTTAATCGGGATAAGCGCACCGCCTTCTACGATGAAGTACTCGGACAGTCGATCGAAAAAGTACGTAAAGAGCGGACACTTGGCATGTCCATCTTTGTAGCTTCAGCAAGCTGGGGGAATTTTCTGATTTATGCATTCATCGGCATGGTGCTATTCATGCTGGTCGGTGATGTGCCCGATCGAACATTGATCATGACGGGATATGCTTTGGTATTTGTTTATATGCTGGGACCGCTCGAAGCGCTGCTATTGAATATTCCTCGCGCCAATCTGGCACAAGTATCGGCTGATCGAATCGATGAAGTGACGCGCTCCATGTTCTCTTCAGAATCGCAAAGCAATAAAATCGATTTGCCGCCGCTGCAATCCATCACACTGCAAGGCGTATTACATCGCTATTATCATGAACAGAAAGATGAGATGTTTACGTTAGGTCCGGTTGATTTGCAATTCTCTCCTGGAGAAATTACCTTCCTGGTCGGCGGCAATGGCAGCGGCAAAACAACCCTGGCAAAATTGCTGGTAGGACTCTACCCTCCGGAGGAAGGAAAAATCACGCTCAATGGCGCAGTCATAAACGATACTAATCGTGATTACTACCGACAGTTCTTCACGACAATATTTTCTGACTTCCATCTTTTCGATCAATTGCTTGAAACGAACCATGGCAAGGATCTGGATCAAAGAGGGAATGCGCTTTTAGCCAAACTTCATCTACAAAATAAAGTGAAAGTCCAGGATGGCGCTTTTACTACGCTAACGCTATCGCAAGGGCAACGCAAGCGGCTAGCTTTGGTTGTTGCCTATCTCGAAAATCGCCCCTTCCTGGTATTTGATGAATGGGCCGCTGATCAGGACCCTGTTTTTAAAGAAATCTTCTATCATGAATTGCTTCCCGAGTTACGTGCGATGGGCAAAACAATTTTAGTCATTTCGCACGATGATCGCTATTTTCACCTAGCCGACCGTCTCGTGCGCATGGAAAACGGTCGTTTGACTTATGCTAACGCCAAGCCATCAAAAACCGAAGTTGATGCAACCATCACGACATTGATAACAGCAAATAACGTAGCTTAGTGTTATGAAAAAAATTATTGAATCTGCAATATCCACTGAAATTCAACAACAGGAAAAACACGTAGCAAAATCCAGAACAAGCCGTCAAATTCTTGCACTGTTACATCGCTGGGCCGGCCTTTTCCTGGCCGTCTTCCTGTTTATTTCGGGCCTGACCGGCGCGATCATCTCCTGGGACCATGAGCTCGATGAATGGCTAAATCCGCAATTATTCGAAAGACAAAGCCAAGGAGAACCGCTTCCTCCTTTAGTACTCGCTGATCAATTTGAAGCATCCAATCCAAAAATACTCATCACGTGGCTACCGCTATCCATCGAACCCGATCAAAATCTGGGATTAGGTGTCATTGGGCGCATTGATCCCACGACCGGCAAAGCGTTTGATTTAGGCTTCAATCAAATTGCATTGGATCCGGTTAATGAAGAAATACGTGGTTCGCGCATGTGGGGAAAAATTTCGCTCAACCGGGAAGACATCCTATCTTTTCTGTACAAATTGCACTTCAGCATGCACATTCCGGATGCATTCGATATCGAATTAGGCATCATGTTCATGGGCATTCTGGCGGTCGTATGGTGCATCGATTGCTTCATCGCGCTATGGATATCGTTCCCGAACTTACAAACCTGGCGCAAATCGTTTGCTTTCCGCTGGCAGCAAGGCAGTTACAAGTTAAACTTTGATTTGCATCGCTCAGGTGGGGTATGGCTATGGGGCTTATTATTAATACTTGCCGTCACTGCGGTATCAATGAATCTCAAATTTGAAATCACCCGCCCTATTGTGTCGATCTTCTCCGAACTGGCCCCTGATCCTTTTGCAATGCGCACACCGAATCCGCATGATGAACCGATTGAGCCCGGCATCGGGCGACACGAGATCATTCGGCTCGCCAGCGCGGAAGCCCAAAGAAGAAATTGGCAGACACCGCTCGGCGGCATGTTTTACGAACCGGAATATGGGATTTATGGCGTTACATTTCACGAACTGGGACACGATCACGCTGAGTTTGGTCTCGGTAATCCGTGGCTTTATTTCGACGGACAGGACGGCAGCTATTTAGGCGACAGAATTCCGGGCAGCGGCAGCGCCGGCGACATCTTTCTGGACGCCCAGTTTCCACTACATTCCGGACGCATTCTCGGCCTGCCCGGACGCATTATGATCTCTATACTCGGATTACTGGTCGCAATGCTATCGGTGACGGGCGTGATCATCTGGCAAAGAAAACGTTGGGCGCGCGCTCAAAAATGATTGATCGATCATCATTTCGCCACCAAAATTTGTACTTCAACGCGCGGGAATACTGGGGAAGGCCAGGGGTATCGCAGGATTAAGCAGGTGCATTCCAATGTCAGCAACGCCAACGTCGACGTACGAATTTGAAAGTAACGCGACACCTACTTTCTTTTTCACAAGAAAGCCGATGAAAGCCGTATATCCACCAGTACCGCCTTCATGCCAGACCATCTCGTCATCTTCGACTTTCATAATGCCCCAGCCAATCCCCATTTCATTATCAAACACGCCAGTGGGTCGCCGTGAAGAAAGTGTCAAAGCCAATGCAGGCGCCAGCAAGTGTAGGCAAATCCCAGTTTTGGACAGCTTCCAAGGCTGCGTTATGTCCAATTGCGAGCCTGTTTTTCATCTCGGAAGAAAGCGTAATGGCTGTACTGTTCATTTCAAGCGGAGCGAGAATACGGTCGCGAACCAAGTTTTCGTAATCAACACCAGCACGCTGCGCAAGCACATGACCCAGGAGTCCATAGCCAAGATTGGAGTACTCCCACTGCACACCGATATCCCGAGTCAACTGATGATTTGAAAGAAATTGATATAGCTGTTCTACAGAATAATCGGCGTAGGGATTGTCCGGATTGGTCGGCGCGAAATTATCAGGCATTCTGGGCAGGCCTGATGTGTGTGTCGCCAGATCCATCAAGGTAATCATTCTGCCATTACGTCGCGGAACAGCGACTTGTTCAGGGAGATATTTTGCAATGGAATCCGTCAACTCCATATCGGTGCGCTGAACCATATCGGCAAGCAGCAGCGCCGTGAAAACTTTGGTGACTGAACCGATTTCAAAAATTGTATCTGCGTTGACAGGACGAAGGTCACGTATACCGAAATGGCCGTGAGAAACAATGCGGCGGCCTTCCGCTCCAACAATTCCGGCAACGATACCGACACTTTGCTGATGAATTTCTATTCGTTCCGAAATAATTCTGGAAATTTCCGCATCCGCTGGAAAGTGTAAGTCGGACGAAGGTGGGTTTGAATACACAGTGGTCACCACAAGTAGCCCCAGTAAGATAAAAAAATAAGTCGCTATCAAGTGAGGCCACTTCTCCCCGAACATGAATTGTCAAGTGTGCGCTCTTCGTTCCGCGCGATTAATCAATGCCGTAAGAATAAGACCGGTAGCAAGAAAGCTGATTGTAATCACGGCTCCAAGTGCTAGGTGTGCAGTTGGTTCTGGAAGAGTTGCAATTAATTGCATGGGCGAGAGCCATGGCGATAATTGCAAAAAGCATATGCTGAGAAAGATACATGGCCACATTAAATCGACTCCTCGCTTGCGTAGCAAGTTGGAGGCATAAATCAGAAGAACGGTAGCAAATGCTCCTTCGAGTAACCAGGAACCAATTCCAAATTGACTCCAAAGTCCCATGCCGAGATGGTAATCTGAATATGGGAAAAGTGCTAAATCATTGTTGTGCATAGGCCAGTCAGCCAAGAAATGCGAGAAGCTGGCGATAGCTGCAATCAATGCGACGCGCTTGTGCTTTATGAAAAGTGCTGCCCATACAATTGACCAAAAAATCGCCGCCAGGAGTGAGTGATCCCAGTCAATAAAAGTCAAATCAAAATAGAGATAAGGCAAAGCTTGCAAGTTGGGTGTGACTTGATTCCAACCCAAGACGATGAAAATCCCTGCCAGAATATCTAAAAAAACGACTCCTAACAGGATAGGGAAAGCAGGAATATCGGGGTTACGTGCTTTAAGTGCCATTCCAATGGCAAAGTGGCCAACATACATTTTTTCTCCTGAGGTTGTCCTAGATTTGTGTAAACGGTGTTTAATAATGCTGAGGCATTCTATCCTGAAGTTGAATGGTAAACCTGTTTAATGCAGGCTTCCAATCTTTTAGCGGCATAAACCATTTTTTGGCGATATTGTTGAGTGCCAAATAGAACAATTTGATGGCAGCTTCATCGTTAGGGAATAATCTCCGATTTTGCTGACTTTGCGTAGACTCATATTGACTGATTCAATCGCATTGGTTGTATAAATGATGCAACGTATCTTAGGCGGGGTGTGATTTTCATTAGTGTTGTTTACAACTTTTTGAGAGGATGTAGACAACGCCAATGAAAATCACAGTTTACGGCTGCTTATACAGCCTCAATACAGAAGTCGGCAGTCGACAATCGCCATGACAGCACCCGACGGCTTGCCCAGTCGATTACGGCAAACAGATAAACGAAGCTGTGCTTCGTTGCAATATAATTCCTACTACTTGAATTCTTGCTTTTCTGTTTAAAAATAGGAATGGGACGACATAATATATTTTCTTGTGTTCCGTAGAAACATCCTTCACTTCAGCACAATCTTAAAAGTATAGTGTATGAGATAAATCAGTCATTAAGATGGTTCTCATAAAGATGAATATTGACGTTGAAATTATCTCAACTATACATCTCCAAGACGCATAGCACGATAATCCAATGTTTTTATTAGCCTCCAGTAAAGAAATCGATTGCGCATGGGTTAAAGTTGATGAGGTTTTTATATAACAACAAGCAAAAGGAGCTTCAATCATGCTGCAGGAACAAGCAACAGGTATAGCTACTGAGTCATCAAGCGTAGTGTCTAACCGCATGGCGAATGAGTTCTTGACCTTTCGCTTGGGAAGGGAAGAATATGGAATTGAGATACTAAAAGTACAAGAGATTCGTGGCTATGACTCCATTACACAAATTGCCAATGCACCGGAATTTATCAAAGGTGTGGTTAATCTACGCGGGGTCATCGTGCCGATTATCGATCTAAGGATCAAGTTTGGATTGGGGAATGCAGAATATAACCAGTTTACCGTCGTTATTATTTTGAACGTGGCTGATCGAATTATGGGTATCGTAGTGGATGGCGTATCTGATGTAATCAGTCTGGGAGCCGAACAGATGCGTCCCACACCAGGATTTGGTTCAGTGATTGATACGGAATATATCATGGGATTGGGAACAGTTGATGAGCGTATGTTGATATTGATTGATATAGAGAAACTGATAAGTAGCGGTGATATGGGCTTGATTGATTCGGATATTAATTAACGAAAGCGTTTATTTTTTGGATAAAAAAGGCTTAAAGGAGAATGTGATGTTCAATAATATGACGATCAAATCGCGACTGGTATTCGTAATTGGCTTGCTATCACTGCTATTGGTTGGTGTAGGCGGTTTAGGTGTATATGGTTTGAGCCAGACAAATGATTCCTTCAGAGGAGTTTATGAGGATCGTGCTATTCCCTTAGGAGACTTAGGTTTAGTTCTGGATCGTATGCAACGCATGCGACTAAATGCAGTTATGTCTGCTTATGCTAAGAATCCTGAAGTAGTTAGAGAACGACAGTCGATGAATGATCAGCTAGATGTTGAAGTTGCGAAGACTTGGCAAAAATATATAGCTACTAACTTAACTCCCGAAGAAGCAATACTGATTGAGAATTTTAATCAGCAATGGAAAGCTTATATCGAAGCGCGTAATCATACAATGGCTTTAGCAGCCAAAGGGGATTACGATGCGGCGATTACAAATGCTATGGCAGCAACACCAAAATTTGGTGAAGCGCATATCACTTTGTTCAAGTTGCTTGAGCTGCAACGTGATGAAGGTGCAAAAGAATATGCGGGTGCTCAGCAGGATTATGAAAATGTTTTCATGGCAAGCGTTACTATCATCGTACTAGGTATAGCTTTTGCGACAATTATCGGCTTTTTATTGATACGTGCAATTGTTATACCGTTGAATGAAGCAATTGCTGTAGCCAACGCAGTGGCATCCGGTGATCTAACTAGCCATATTGACGCAAACTCAGCTAATGAAACCGGTCGCTTGTTGCTAGCACTGAAAATTATGAATGACAATCTGGTTGACCTAGTGAGTAAAGTGCGTGTGGGTACAGATCAAATTGCAACGGCTTCAGGTGAAATTGCTTCAGGTAATTTAGATCTAAGTCAGCGTACTGAAGAGCAAGCCTCCAGCTTGGAAGAAACCGCATCTTCCATGGAAGAGCTTACTTCAACTGTACGACAAAATGCAGATAATGCTCGTCAAGCTAGTCAGCTGGCAGCCGGTGCATCTGAAGTTGCGGTAAAAGGCGGCGCAGTGGTTGGACAAGTAGTACAGACTATGAATTCTATTAACGAGAGCTCGAAGAAGATTGTTGATATTATTAGCGTTATTGATGGTATCGCATTCCAGACCAACATTTTGGCATTAAATGCGGCTGTAGAAGCTGCACGGGCCGGTGAGCAAGGGCGTGGTTTCGCAGTAGTTGCAACAGAAGTGCGTACACTGGCACAACGCTCTGCAGCTGCCGCCAAAGAAATCAAGGAATTGATTAGTGATTCTGTCAGTAAAGTTGCAGACGGTACTCGACTGGTTGATGAAGCTGGTGCAACTATGGATGAAATTGTCAGTGCTGTTAAACGAGTAACCGATATTATGAGCGAGATTTCTGCAGCCTCACAGGAGCAGAGCTCAGGTATTGAACAGGTTAATCAGGCCGTGACACAAATGGATGAAGTGACACAACAAAATGCAGCACTAGTGGAAGAAGCTGCGGCAGCGGCTGAATCCATGCAGGATCAAGCACAAGCGCTCACACAAGCGGTAACGATTTTTAAATTGTCTAACGGTAACCACTCTGCCGCGACTCCGGTTAAACGAAATAACCGCTCATCTTCTGTTGCTAGACTACCCAATCGCGGTTCTGCAACTAAGAAGCTTGTGGTAAATTCAACTGCAAGTTCTGCATCTGCATCGGTACAACCGCGCAAAGTCGCAACAGGTGGCGGGGGAGATGAGTGGGAGGAATTTTAATTACAGCTTCATCAAAACCCGGGGCGATTCAAAATAGCCATGTCCCACCAAGGCCGATCCGTGGGGCGGCGGCGCATAGGCTGCCTAATGAAGGAAGCCGGATTGGCCTGTAAAACCAAACGCCGATTTAAAGCTACCACCCATTCAAAGCATAAACTGCCGATTGCGCCTACTTATTGGGATCGTCAGTTTTCCATCGATCAGATAAATCAGGTGTATGCGGGCGATATCACTTATATTCATACCCTGGAAGGCTGGTTGTATCTGGCGGTCGTGATCGACCTGTTCTCCCGTCAGGTCGTGGGTTGGTCAATGGCCGCGTATATGAAAACCCAGTTAGTCAACGATGCGCTCCAGATGGCTATTTGGAAATGTAAACCCGA
>CAZYHY010000049.1:0-15403 GCA_964647635.1 uncultured Nitrosomonas sp. | reverse complement strand
ACATTCGGCTAATGGATATATATCGCCCGTTGACTTCGAGTTACTGCAAAATGCTACTTAACCTTGTGTCCAGAAAAGTGTTGACACATCAATCCTTCGAGGGGCAGTTTTTTGGCTGACATAATGAATCATAGTGCACGGTTTTTGGTGTTAATTCACGTATTTACGTGCACTATTTTGCCAGAAAATATATTATTGCGCAATTTAATCAGATGGTTATGATTTTTAAGTAAACTTTAACTACCATTCACACAAAATCTAAGACACTCTCCATCACGCCGACCGTTCGCTCCGGCTAGTGCATTCGTTTAATGCTGTTTATTCATGTTCATCATTTTTTGATCCGCTTGGGAGGGCAAGCTCATCTTGTACACAACCGAACTTTGTGTTGGTCAAAGAAGTATCCTGGGTCCCCTGGACTCCGCAGATAAAAGACAGACCCTTGCTAAAGTCGAAACTGTGAACAGTATTATCTAGCTTATTTGTATGGCTCACCATTCCCTTTATCACAAACCCGTATACACCTGCTTTTGAGGGGCGAAAATAAGCATTGTAAACATTATGTGTCCCGAATTTCAGGCGAATGTTGCCATTCTTATCCGGAGTATTTTGAGGAATAACAGGAGAGCCATTACCGTCTGAGTATACGATCATTGATTTTTTAGGCTTCATACCAGGAGAGTACTTATCTTCACTTCCAAAATATTGTACAGTCACAGAACTTAGTTTAACTACGTCGCCTGCTGAAGTATCCACATTTTGAGTCAGCGTAGAATTATGCGCTTGATCCGGATGCCAGGAAATGTTGATATTTACACCATTTGAATCTGTAGTCCAGGCGGGCTCGTTTGCAAACCCAACATGAAACATCAAGGTGTCAGGTTGGTTTTCGCAAGCTACGCCAACTTGGCTTCCTCCAGCACAGACATGCCGCATTTCGTGTGCTGAAGCAAAACCTATTAATGACATACACGCGGCAACTACACAAAATTGGCATAGTTTTTTAATCATTATTATTATTACCCTATTTGACAAGTTAAAAGAATTATTCTCATTTTGGAATTACAGAGTTAACCAATATAGAGTGTGATTTGTTATCGCGGATGAGACGATGATTCAAATCAATCAATTTTGCAGCTAACTCTAAGAAATATTATCTTAGTCAATCAAGGAAATAACAATGCGACAAAATGCCGCACGTCATTTTGTCGCAGCATTGATAGATTGATTTCAAGATAGGGTTGTTCTGCATAAAGGTACGTAACGCACGGCTCTGTTGCAAAAATATTTTGAACTACTAAATATTGATGCTTTAATCTGGAACAAAGTACTATATCTTGTAGAAAGGAAAATTTTTGCAACAGAACCAGACATTGACTTACTCTCGTACTTGAAAATAGCGACGTAATTTCATTGCTATTTGTCATATCAGTTTACTTTGCCGTCTAAGATAATTGAGCTCATCCAATAAGGAGTTGAGCAAAATGTCGAAAACTACTGAAGCGCCCTCAGGAACAGATGGGAAAAAAAATAAAAAAAGCCTGATAATCATCATCTTGATAGCAATTATCGCTATCGGCGCAGGTGCCGGCGGTACATGGTATGCGATGAAGACGTTAGGTGGTGGAGAATCAGAACCTGAGAAACCCAAGGAAAAGCCTACTACATTTGTAGATCTTGAAACTTTTACGGTTAATCTTCAGCCGGAAGGAAATGGTCAATATTTGCAGGTTGGGCTCACAGCAAAAGCCAGAGAAACGCCTGTCGTAGCTGAAATCAAGAAACAAATGCCAGAAATCCGCAATCGCATCCTAATGCTACTTTCCAGCAAAAAAGCTGCGGATATCGCAGATATTGCAGGAAAACAACAACTCAGTCAGCAGATTGTTGATGAAATCAAACAATCCTTAGGTCCGGCAGAGCTGCAAGAAGATGTACTGGAAGTGTTATTTACATCATTTGTGATTCAGTAAACCTCAAATGGCCGAAGACTTTCTCTCACAAGACGAGGTTGACGCACTTCTCAAGGGCGCCACTGGCGAAAGCGATGAAGCTCAGAATGAAGAAGAGAAGGGAGGCGTTCGAGCCTATAACATTGCTACGCAAGAACGCATTGTTCGTGGACGAATGCCCACGTATGAAATTATCAATGAACGATTTGCACGTTCATTACGTATTGGTTTATTCAATTTCATGCGTCGTACAGTGGATATTTCAGTGGGTCCCGTTAAAGTCATCAAGTTCAGTGAGTTCGTACGCAATCTGGTGGTACCAACCAATCTGAACATGGTTCATATGAAACCGCTTCGAGGTGTCGCGTTACTTGTTTTTGATCCTAATCTGATTTTTCTGATTGTAGATAATTTGTTTGGCGGCGATGGCCGGTATCACACCCGTGTTGAAGGCAGGGACTTTACGCAAACCGAACAGCGCATTATTCAGCGCTTGCTCAATGTGATATTTGAAGATTACGAAAAATCATGGAAATCGGTTTATCCCGTCAAATTCGAGTATATCCGCTCCGAAATGAATCCGCAGTTTGCGACGATCGCCACCCCCAATGAAGTAGTCGTTACAGTTAATTTCGATATTGATATGGGCAATAAAGGCGGTGCATTACATGTCTGCATTCCATACTCCATGATCGAGCCCATACGGGATACGCTATACAGCTCCTTGCAAGGCGACCATCTAGAAGTTGATAAGCGCTGGATCAAGTTACTGTCGCAACAGGTACAAGGCGCAGAAGTAGAGTTGATTGCCAACTTTGGGCATACGAAAGTTACCTTTGATCAAATTCTCAGCATGCAAGCAGGAGACATCATCCCGCTAGACATCCCTAAAACCGTTACCGCACATGTCGACGGCATACCCGTTATGGATTGTCACTATGGCACCATAAATGGACAGTATGCACTCAGGGTCAATGCAATGATCTCCTCGTCAGAAACCGAATAATCTATTGGAGACTAATATGTCTGAGTCCACAGCAAGCAATCAAACCGATGCCGGCGATCAGGCCGCAGCGATGAACGAACAAGCAGCATCCACTCAAAATGACTCGACCGAAAAAGAAACAGAAGCTGATGATTGGGCCGCCGCTATGGCCGAGCAAGCAGCATCGACCGATACAGTAAAAAGCAGCAATACGATGCCTGGTGCGCAAACGGCTTCAGTATTCGAAGAATTCTCGAAAGATAGCGCAATACACACTACCCGCCATGATATCGACATGATCCTCGATATCCCCGTACAGCTGACGGTTGAATTAGGGCGCACTAAGATTGCCATTAAGAACTTGCTGCAGTTGGCGCAAGGCTCGGTTGTTGAATTGGATGGCATGGCTGGTGAGCCGATGGACGTACTGGTCAACGGTTGCTTGATTGCCCAAGGTGAAGTAGTGGTCGTCAATGATAAATTCGGTATCCGGCTGACGGATATCATCACACCCAGCGAGCGCATTCGTAAACTTAATCGCTAGAGCCATCTATGCTAAATCGTTACTGGATACTTCTAGGCTGGGTACTCCCGTTTCATGCGCTTGCTGAAACGGCAAAACCTAGCTATATGCCTCCGCCTTCCGTGGTATCCACCGAAAGTACACTGCAGATGATGGGTGGATTAATACTGGTATTGGCACTCATAGCGGGAGTTACATGGCTTCTCAAACGCTTTGCACTCATTCCCACTACCGCCACAGGCACACTTAAAGTGGTTGCGGCAACCGGAGTAGGGCAAAGGGAACGAGTCGTCGTCGTTGAAATTGACAATACTTGGTTAGTCCTTGGCGTGGCACCAGGTCATGTCAACAAGCTGCATACAATGGAAAAGCCCGCACCCGGCACTACCGATAAAGCGCAAAATAGCCCGCCCACTGAGGCATTTGCTGTGCAGCTTAACGAGAGCATTCAGAAAAACAATGCCTAACAATTGTACGCCGACCATTCGAAACACTAAATTGAGCGTGCTCAAGATACTATTTTTCCTGGCAGGCTGCATCGCGCTTCCGGCATTTGCACAAAAATCCGGTTTTCCAGCGTTCACCAGTTCACCCGGCGCGGGTGGCAGTACAACGTATGCGTTGAACCTGCAGACATTGCTGTTGTTGACATCACTGACATTTTTACCTGCGGTAGTACTCATGATGTCAAGTTTCACCCGTATCATCATCGTCTTGTCACTGCTCAGATTGGCGTTAGGCACACAATCCTCTCCGCCTAACCAGGTATTGCTCGGATTGGCGTTATTTCTGACCTTTTTTATCATGTCACCGGTTATTGACCGGATTTACACGGAGGCTTATGTCCCTTTTTCTGAAGATAAAATAAGTATCATGGAAGCGGCGGATAAAGCCAGTGTGCCGTTAAAATCATTTATGTTGCACCAAACCCGGGAAACAGATTTAGCACTATTCGTACAAATCTCAGGCAGCGAGGAAATCGAAAGCCGCGACAATGTACCGCTGAAAATACTGGTTCCCGCGTATATCACCAGCGAACTCAAAACTGCATTCCAGATTGGCTTTGTAATATTCATTCCATTCTTAATCATTGACCTGGTGGTATCCAGTGTATTGATGGCCATGGGTATGATGATGCTGTCACCGATGATCATTTCACTGCCCTTTAAATTAATGCTGTTTGTTTTGGTCGATGGTTGGCATCTCATTATCGGCTCATTGACACAAAGCTTCTATACCTGAAAGGAAACCCATCATGACTCCAGAAAGTGCAATGACAATCGGCCGACAAGCGCTTGAAATCACCTTTATGGTTTCCGCCCCCCTGCTGCTCTCAGCTTTGGCGACCGGCCTATTAGTCAGCATCTTCCAAGCCGCAACGCAGATCAATGAAATGACCTTGTCATTCATACCCAAATTATTAGTCATGTTTCTGGTCATGGTACTGGCCGGACCTTGGATGATCAATCTAATGACGGATTATATGCAGCGCCTGTTTACCAGCATTCCCTGGCTGGCAATTGGTTAATATTGCCAGCCATAATAAGACCAGACCGGGATGAGCAATGCTGATCATCGATATGCCGTCAATTCACAGCTCATCGGGCAACTGAATCTAGCATCATGATCAGTATAACCACCGCAGAGCTCAATACATTGCTGGCAACCTTCATTTGGCCGCTCAGCAGAATTCTGGCATTGATAGCAGCAGCGCCTATCCTGGGCAATCCAAGTATCCCGATCAAGGTGAAACTGGGATTGGCATTGATGATCACCATTCTGGTCGCACCCACCGTTGAGAAATCATTACCACAGATTGATCCATCTACAGGTATGGGCTTAATCATCGTGCTGCAGCAAATACTGATCGGTGTTGCGATTGGATTTGTCATGCGTATTGTTTTTGTTGCAGTAGAAATGGCTGGTGAGCTCATTGGTTTACAAATGGGACTTGGTTTTGCAATTTTCTTTGATCCGCAAAACTCTGGCCAGATAGACATTATTGGCCGCTTCCTGGGCGTCATCGCCAGTTTGGCATTTTTAGCAATCGACGGCCATCTGATAATGATCGCCCTGATTTCGCAAAGTTTTAGCACGTTACCGGTTAGCCCTGACGGCGTCACAGACGCCACCTTCACCACACTTGCAAACTGGGGAAGTGAAATTTTCAAATCCGGTCTGCAATTATCGCTACCTGTTTTAACCGCACTGCTTATCACCAATCTTGCCTTGGGCATTCTGACGCGCGCCGCGCCGCAATTAAATATTTTTGCAGTGGGTTTTCCGTTGACACTTTCCCTAGGTTTTCTCGTGCTCGCACTTAGCATGCCTTTTTATGCACCGATTCTAGAGCATCTCGTGCATGACAGCTTACGTTTAATGATGGGAATTCTTAATGTCAGTAAAATCGATATGCCATAAATTTGCTTTTAGCAGGCCGCTGAGAAACATATTCGAGGCAGCCGATGCAAAGCAAAAACAAGAGAAAAAGCGCAGCTTATGCTTAATAAATAAGCATTTTGAGCCTGTTTTTAACGCCGCAGCGGCAGTGCATATAGCTTTTCAGCGGCCTGTTAAACTACTGTGGCCATTAATGCATAAACAGATGCTATTTCCCCCGCTTTTTCAGCATAAGCTTTTAGCCAAAAATTGCTACAGTATCAACTCACTTACCTAAGCTATTTTTAGCATTATCAGTTCAAGTACTCGTTAGTTTGATTAATATTTATGACCTTTAAGTCGCGCTTACTCAGCTCATTACGCAAAATTTCGTCACCGGAATCTCACGGCGACGAGGAAGCGGCCGCGCTTAATAGCGAGCCACAATCCTGCGATGCATTTGATTCTGACCAGCAGTCTTCGCTCGTCCATGATCTCAAACAGCAGCTTGAAAACGCTTATCGTGATCGTCTGAGTGCGGAAGATCAGGCTATCAAGGAAGCACAGAAGCGCATTGAAGCAGAAAGCATTGCGCGCGTAGCAGCTGAAGCAAGAGCAAGGGCCGAAGCCAATGCCAGAGTTGCAGCCGAAACCAGAATTCAGGCTGAAACAGCTGCAACCGAGCAAGCCAGGGCCCGAGCAAAAGCAGAAACGCTTGCGGTTCAAGAAGCCCACGTTCGCTATGAATTGGAAATCAAAACCAAGGAGCTCGCAGACGAAAAGTACAAAGCGGAAAAAGCTCTAAGTGCACTATTGGAAGCCCAACTCAAAGCCGAGGCTTCGATCGTCGAGAAAATAGAAAAGCGTGTTGAACAAGAAGCCGCAGCGCTAGATCAGGCTCATGCTACTGCATTGAAAGAACATGAAGCGGCTGAAGCGGCTATGCGCAACGCCAAACTAGCCGAAGAAACCCGGCTGATTGCATTGGCCGCAATTACGACCGAAACCAATGCACTGATGCTCACACAGGCAAAAATTCAGGAATCACAAAGAATCATTGCCTTGGCACAAGCACGTGAGGAAGCTGAGAGACAAGCGCTGGAACAAGCACAAGCCCGTTCCCTACTGGAAGCACAAACCTTGGCACAAGCTACCCAGCGCCTGGATATCGAAAAGCAAGCAAGAGCGGCGGAAGACGATAGAATGCAGGCTGAAATCGCTGCCGTACAGGCAGCAATGGAAAAAACCGAAGCTGAAACGATGGCTGCCGAACAAGCAAGAAAGAGAACGGAATTGGATGCTCAGGCAACCATCGCGGCACGAGACAGAGCCGATGCTGAGCAGGTCGCCATGGAAATTGCCGAATCCATCGTTGCCAAAGAAAATGCAGCCGCCGATGCCATTAAAACCCGCCTTATCGCGGAATCCGAATTGCTTGATGAAGTCAATCAACGCATGCAAATCGAAGCTGAGTCATCAATTACCGCTAAAGCGGCTTTACGCGCTGAAAAAGAAGCCACGCTCATCGCCAACGACAGGAAAAAAGCTGAAAGCACTGCGACAAAAGAATATCAAAAACGCATCAGAGCAGAAGAAATAGCCATTCAGGAAGCAGAAGCACGCACAGAAGCTGAAATAGCCGCCAAGAATGCGGCCGAAAACAGAGCGGACGCAGAAATACGATTAAAGACCACAGCAGAAGCAAAAACGCAGATGGATATGCTCACCGCGCAAGAAACAAACGCTAAAGCCGAATTAGAACAGCGTTTATTAGAAGACGCAGAAATTCGTGCCAAGGCAATGATTGATGCAAAGCAAGCTGTAGACGAGCGTCTTGAAATCGAACAAAAAATTACCGGCTTGGCGATAACCAGAGCGCAAGCTAAAATTATCGCCACCAATAAGGCGAAAGCCCAACTGGAAGCAGAAAAAGCAGCCACCAAAATCGCGTTAGAAAAAGCCAGAACCGAGTCAGCGGCACTCGTCGCCATACAGGAACGCCTGGCACTGGAATCTAAAGCACTCGAAGCCGCTACAGAACGTGAAGCCGTTGAAGTCATGGCAAAAGAAGCACTATTTGCGCGTTCCCAGGCTGACAAGGAAGCAACTGCCGCGGCCGCTGCAAGAATACGTGCTGAGATTGCCGCCGCAACACACTCCCGTAATAGAGCTGTCGCAGGCACCAAGTATTAACGGCTTGTTAATTCTTGAAAAAGAATAAAACTGAATGGCTAGTCTCTCACTCCATGATTTCAATAAAGATTGTTTGTAATTTGTCACTTTCATACACTCATTCTTTACAATCCACGCAATATTTTTCCTTGACACTTTAAATAATCCACAGTTTAGATAAGATGTAAATGTTGTTTTGAATATATTTACACAATTCTCATCACAAAACACAACCAATTGATAAGTAATACATAAATTAGGTGTTAAATAATTAATCAACCTAAGAAAAATCCTTAGGAATATACAAGTTAGCTGCTCAAACACAAACGTTATTCACAAAGTTATCCACAGAAATTGTGGATAATGATAAAAATCTTATGACAAATAAGATGATACGTTGACCTCCTGCAATCCAGTTTATAAGTTGTGTGATGTGATTTCTAAGAAATACAGTTAAAATGACCATCCACCGAATGACATCTTGTGCCCATGACCCTCGTATATTTCGACCACAACGCCACCACCCGCATTGATGATACGGTGCTGGCAGCCATGCTGCCGTTTTTTCAGCAAGAATTCGGCAATGCATCCAGCCGCCATACTTATGGCATAACCGCCCGACGGGCAATTGATAAAGCGCGCAAACAAGTCGCCGACGCAGTGGGCGTACAGCCGGTGCAGGTAATTTTCACCAGCGGTGGCTCGGAAGCCAACAACCTGTTTATTCGCGGTGCGGCGGATAGTTTAAAGCCAGCAAATATTTTTATCAGCGCCATTGAGCACCCCTGCGTTCTGAAACCGGCACAAGCATTAACGCGTCGCAATTGTGATCAATGGACAATGCAACAATTAGCCGTGAATACTCAGGGGCAAGTGGATTTGGATGCTGCGAATGCAGCAATGCACGCAAACAAGCCGGGGCTGGTTTCCGTCATGCTCGCCAATAATGAAACCGGCGTCATCCAGGATGTCGCCGGTATCGCTGACATGGCGCGATCGTATGGTGCTTATGTGCATACCGACGCCATCCAGGGACTGGGGAAAATTCCGGTGGATTTTGCGTCGCTTAAAGTACATGCCATGACATTGTCCTCACACAAGATCTATGGCCCGAAAGGCGCGGCGGCGCTAATCGTGGACAAGCGATTGTTATTAAAACCGTTGATTTACGGTGGCGGGCATGAAAACGGACTACGCTCCGGTACCGAAAATGTGCCTGCGATTGTCGGATTTGGCGTGGCTTGTGCATTAACGCAAACACGCGTAACGGAAACAGCGCGGCATGTCGCGCAATTGCGCGATCACCTGGAAAAAGGATTGGTTGCAATGGGCGCGGTAATTTTTGGCGCGAACGCTGCGCGTATACCGAACACCTGTTATTTTGCATTGCCGGACATTGAAGGCGATACCTTGGTAGTTAAATTGGACAAAGCCGGTTTTGCCGTTGCTGCAGGCGCCGCCTGCTCCAGCGTGAATCCGGGACAAAGCCATGTATTATCTGCCATGCAAGTTGATCCGATGCTGGCGCGGTGTGCAGTGCGCGTCAGCCTGGGCAGCAGCAACACCTTGGCGCAAATTGACGATTTTCTGCGCGCAACGCAACACATTGTTGCAGCATTGAAGCAAATCAGCAGTCTTTCCAGCTAAAATCAATTCATTTATGACGAAAAACAATAACACCACGCTCAAAGCCATCATTCTCAGCGCCGGACAAGGACGGCGATTACTACCGTTGACCGAAAGTACACCCAAATGTCTGTTGCCGGTTTCTGACAAACCTGTACTGGCATGGCAGATTGACGCGCTGCTTGCGGCTGGTATCGAAGAAATCACGATTATCGCGGGCTTTCAGGTCAGTCTTATCGAAGCGCTGTTACAACAGCAATACACCAGCTATCCCACAATCAAAATACTGTTCAACCCTTTTTACGAAGTGGCGGATAATCTTGCCAGCTGCTGGATCGCACGCGCCGTGATGGACAGCGACTTTCTGCTGCTAAACGGCGATACCGTCATCGAATCCGCGCTACTGAATAAGGTCTTGAATTCGGAATCCGCGCCCATTACACTCAGTGTGGATTATAAAAACGCGTATGACGCCGACGATATGAAAGTGCAACTGAATGCGGATGGATGGGTGCAACAGGTCAGCAAAATCGTGCCGCCGCATCAGGTTGACGCGGAATCGATCGGTCTGATTTACTTTCGTGAACAAGGTCCACAAATTTTCAGGCAAACCGTGGAATCGGCACTGCGTCATCCGGCGGAATTAAAATCGTGGTATCTGTCGATTATTGATACACTGGCAAAGCAGCACTTGGTCAATTCCTGTTCAGTCAAAGGCTATCGCTGGTGTGAGATTGATTTTATTGAAGACTTGGCAAAAGCCGGCATGATTTTTAGTGACTTATCCCATCATGAATAAACCTGCAGCATCTCCGGAGCGCCACAACTTGAATGCCACCATGCGCAAATTTGGTGCGCCGCAAACCATTATCCGGCAGTACCAATGCTGGTCTGTGCTGCTGCGTCCGGCGCAAGCGACGCTTGGTGCGCTGGTTTTAGCCGCCCACGAACCCGTCCAAGCCTTCTCAGAGCTGAGTCCGGCAAGCTTTACCGAACTGCACGACATTACCCGGCATATTGAAGCTACGCTGACAAAAGCCTTTCAAAACGACAAAATCAATTATTTGATGTTGATGATGGTTGATCCGGATGTACATTTCCACGTGCTGCCGCGTTACGCGCAGCCCAAGCAGTTTGCCGGTTTGGAATTCGTCGATGCGGGTTGGCCAGCCATGCCGAATTTGAGTCAAATCAATAAAACCGATGCGACGACCAATGAGCGCATTATGAATCACATTCAATCTTGCTGGCCTTAAGTAAAACAATGCGAGACAACAAGTGAACGAAGAAAAACCACCTTACGTCAAAGAATTTCCGTTGCGCGAGGCTCATCATCTGGTGCGCGACCTAATGACGCCCAATCCGTGGATCTATTGGACTGATTTTCTGTTTCACGTCACACTAGGCTGGGCGGCTTTTTTCACGGCATTGTTTTCTCCGCCGTTTTCCCTGTGGCAACTGGCGGGGTTTATAGTTGCGGTACTGGCTCTGTATCGCTCGGCTATTTTTGTGCATGAATTAGCGCACTTAAAAAAAGGCACATTCAAAAACTTCCGGCTGGCATGGAACGCCCTGTGCGGCATTCCGTTTATGATCCCGTCGTTTACTTATGACGGCGTGCACAATGACCACCACAAACCGGATGTCTACGGTACCAGTGCAGACGGCGAATATCTCCCCTTTGCAACGCGCCGGCCTGCAGAAATGGTGGTTTATGTATTACTGTCTTTCCTCATACCCATCTTTCTGCTCGTGCGATTCGTCGTGCTGACACCATTATCGTACCTGATTCCGCCACTGCGCAAGATTATCTGGGAGCGCGCCTCGTCATTGACGATCGACCCCACTTACCGTCGTGCAGAAAACGCCATTCGCAACGATTTCAACTGGCGCCAACAGGAAATCGCTGCTTGCCTGTTTGGCGCAAGCATCATCGCTTTGGTCGTGTTGGGCGTGTTTCCTTATTCGCTATTGGTGCTCTGGTACCTGATTGCAGTGACCGTTTTCATTCTCAATTCACTGCGCACGCTGGCTGCGCACGCCTATCGCAATCCCGGCGAGCAAAAAATGACGCTGGCGGAACAATATCTGGATTCCATCAACATACCGGGCAATTTCCTCGTCACACCGCTCTGGGCACCGGTCGGGTTGCGTTACCATGCCACGCATCATCTGTTCATGAGCATGCCTTATCATAATCTGGGCAAAGCGCAGCGCCGTCTGGTAAACGGTTTGACAGACAATACCCAATATCTGAAAACGCTACGCAGTGGATTATGGGATGCGCTGACACACATCTGGCGCGAATCCTCTCAGGCTACCGGCACCTCTCAGCAACACAACAACTAATGCTGAAAGCCATCCCATCGGCAAAACATTCACAGCAGCGCATTACCAAACTCGTATTACTACGGCATGGGCAAAGCATCTGGAATCGCGACAAGAAATTTACCGGCTGGAGCGATGTCCCATTGAGCCCAAAAGGTGAAAAGGAAGCAGAGCAAGCCGCATATTTACTGCAGCAGGCAAATTTCACATTCGACCTATGCTTCTGCTCCGCATTGCAGCGCGCCAGAACCACGGCACAGATCGTATTGTCCGCCATGTCTTTGGACATACCGGTAGCGGATAGCTGGCGTTTGAATGAACGTCACTATGGCGCACTGGAAGGCATGGGGCGTTGGCCAGCCATCAAGAAATTCGGCATCTGGCCTATCCTGGGCTGTCAGATCAAGTTTGACGCAACCCCTCCTTATCTGACGACGGAAGATCCCCGCTTTCCCGGAAATCAATCCGGTTATGCCGGTATCGATAAGAATGAGCTGCCGGCGGGAGAGAGCATGCAGCAAACCCTTGTGCGCGTCAGGCCCTATTGGCAGGAAATCATACAGCCGGAAATACAGCATGGGAAACACGTGCTCATCGTTTCCCACCGAAACACCCTGCGCGTTCTGATGATGCTGTTGGATCGGCTCACTCCCGCACAAGTCATGCAATTAAAATTTGCTACCGGCCGACCATTGGTGTACGAACTGGATCAGCAACTCAACCCCATGCGGCATTATTACGTGGATAATCTGCGATAGCCTGCTCTGATTGAGCATGACAACACTCTATAGTTTTGCGCCCGTTGCAGGCAATCATGCAAAAATCCTGATTCTCGGTAGCATGCCGGGTGCAGCCTCGCTGGCCGCCAACCAGTATTACGCGCACTCCCGCAACGCTTTCTGGCCGATCATCGCACAATTGTTGCAAATCCAGTCGAATGCGCCCTACGAGGAAAAAATAACAGCGCTGAAATCGTCTCCCATCGCGCTTTGGGATGTACTCAAATCGTGCAAACGCTCAGGCAGTCTGGATTCCAGCATCGAAACCGCTACCCAGATCAGCAATGATTTTCAATCCTTTTTCACCGCGCACGCGAAAATCACGCACGTATTTTTTAACGGCGGAAAAGCCGAAGCCTGTTTTAAACGCTATGTGTTACCGGAAAATGACCTGCGTCGGATGAAACTTGCACGGCTGCCTTCTACCAGCCCAGCCAATGCCCGGGTGTCATTGGATGACAAATGCAAAGCTTGGCATGAAGCGATTCGCTTGGCGTTAGAATAACCAAGTTGGTATTTTGTCTTCTGTTGATGTTTTAGTTTGTTGTAATCGACTACAAATCGACCAGACTTTCTTCTGGCAAATATTTTTCTTTTCCCGCTGCTGTATTCTCATCTTTGTACTCGCGGTACTCTGTTTGTAACGGAAAGTCGTGGCCAGTTTCGATAATGTGGCAATGATGTGTGAGTCGATGCAGCGCTTGTCCGACGCATCCAGTATTCGACCGGCATCAACACTACCTCACCCGATTGTCCACATTGGGTTCTGCTGTATAGCGAATTATTTAGAGCTTCTAGTGATTTAAATCAGTGGATTTATTTCTGGCAGTATATTTCATACTAAAAGTTAATTTGTACACGAGTACCAACAGCATTGGCATACTCTTTACCACGAGACGACATCTCAGATTGAGCTGATTCTACTCGGATATAGTTCGTCATGACGCGTACATTTTTGCTCAAGTGCCAGTTTAACCCAATGGTTATATTGCTTTTATCGTAATCCAATATGCTTACACCTTTTGTGACATTGGTTTCGGCATAACGCACTGCGATTTCCCAAGCTCCAATATTATATCCTCGACTAGATTTTCTTATGGGATTAATAGAACCAAAGGTACCGTTCATCGAAACGTAGTTGCGTACTTCTCCGGTTAGAACCCAAACTCCTTGCACGTACCAGGAATCATATTCAACCCTTGGAATGCCTTGTTCTGTATTCTTAAAGTTTCGCAAATATTCAAATTGCGTTGCAAAAGATCCTTTTCTTAGCGCAACTTCGGCACCTAAAAGCTGATTATAAAAACTCAGATTCTCAGAAGAACTGAAACGAGCTGCTTCCGCGTTGGAAGTACCAGCAGTTACTTCTGCTGGTGAAACTATCCCAAGCTGATCCCGATATGCACCGGAAATTCCCAAATGAAGAATAGTGTCGTCATTACGAATCGGGGTATATGTAAATCGAGAACTTGCTCCCCAGTTGTTTTTAAAATGAAAGCCTTCCGTTATTCTACCGCCAAAAACACCCAATCCGTAGGACCATGAATCACCGTGAGTATTCGCCAAAATCCCCAAGTGCATTGGCGGTAGAAGAGAAGTCATTATAGAGCGTTCTAAGAATGGTATTTCTTGCGAGCTTGTATTCCATTGAAGACCAACTGTTTCCTGTTGATTCCCCACTGAAAAGCGCGTTCTGGGAATGCCTAGATAACCTATATAAAAATACTGAAAACCACCAAGATTCAACGGACGAACCGCAACATCATACATGGTCATAATTTGCCAATTCTTGAAGAAAAGCATGTCTAATATCAATCGAGACCGACGCATACCTGATTCTTCATCAAGGATTGCTTTATTCGTATTTACAGAAATACTATCAATTTGAAGTAACGTTCCAAATTTAGCTTCAAAATTCTTATCTGGTGTGGAGAAAAAAATGCCAGAGTCAAATCTGGATTCTAGGACATATTTTTTCGACTCTACTTTCTTTCCCGGTTTCTCCGCAGCGTCCGGTTTCTCCGCAAAAGGCGGTTCCTCCGCGAAAATATATTGTGCATATCCGAAAAAAATAATTGAACCGGCAAATACAACCAGAAAATACTTCATAATTATGCTATTTAGTTAATTCGTATGAAGAGATGAACGTCCCAGGTTTTCTGGAGATAAGATGATTTGAGAAGAGGAGGTGAATCGGTACAACTCGATGTTATTGGTGCCGAAAGGGGGGAATCGGTACCCAAAACTCTTAAACTAAAACTAAAACTAAAATATCAATGAGCTATTTATAAGTCAAATATAATTCTAATGCGCCATCCTAGCACACCAAAGAATAGTTATAAAGGTGCATCGCATGCTATGAAGTGGTTCCCATGAACTGTACAACCTGTAGGCGAAGTTAAGCTCTGCTATTGTTAGTTAATCAAGCTCAGGCAGCCTTGATATTGATAATAAACCTCATTGGGAGTTTGGTTATCAAGACTTTGATGAAAACGTTTCTGATTGTACCAGCCAAACCATTGAATCAAACTTTTCCTTACCGCCTTTAAGTCACTGAATGCCCTGGTGTATAAAAGTTCATACCATATAGCCGTTCAACAAAAATATTATTATGGTAGCAACCCTTTCCATCCATGCTGATCTGGATATCGTGATTCTT
>CAZYHY010000048.1:0-18062 GCA_964647635.1 uncultured Nitrosomonas sp. | reverse complement strand
CCCGAAGGCACATGGACCTGAACCATGCGCGTCTACCAATTCCGCCATCTGGGCGATGCAGCAGCCTGGTCAGGCTGCGAAAGAACGCGTAATTCTATAGGAAATCACTGTTTTGTCAAATAAGAAGAAGCAAAAGCTGCGGGATTTGGATCCGCATTATCAGCGCGAAAAAGAGCGCTATGAACATCCATTGCCAAGCCGGGAATATATTTTGCAGATTCTGCAGCAGCAAGGGATCCCGACTACCGAGCACGCGCTACAGAAATTACTGGCGATTACTCAAGAAGAAGGTGCGTTATTCAATCGCCGGTTGACGGCGATGATTCGCGAAGGTCAGATTTTCCGCAATCGCAAAGGTGATATTTGCGTCATGGAAAAACTGGATTTGATCAAGGGTAGAATCCAGGGTCATGCCGACGAGTTTGGCTTCCTGATTCCGGATGACGGTAGCCCGGACCTGTATCTGAGCGCCAAGGAGATGCACAAAGCGTTGCACGGTGACCGGGTGTTAGTGCGCGAAATCGGATTGGACCGACGCGGACGCCGGGAAGCCACCATTGTGGAAGTGTTGGAATCTACCAATACCCAGTTGGTAGGGCGGTTGCATATCGATCACGGTATTCTGTTTGTGGAGGCGGAAAACAAACGCATCAGCCAGGATATTCTGATCGCCCAGGAACATTCGCTCAAAGCCAAAGCGGGCCAGGTTGTCATGGTGGAAATTATCCAGCAGCCCAACAAGCAAACACAGCCCATCGGTAGGATTATTGAAATTCTTGGCGATTACACGGCGCCTGGCATGGAGATTGAAATTGCGCTGCGTAAACACGATCTCCCGCATGTGTTTTCTGACGAACTTGAGAAGCTCTCGGCTAAATTTCCCAAGAGTGTGCTAAAAAAAGAATCGGCGGGACGCAAAGATATCTGCCATCTACCGCTGGTGACCATTGACGGCGAGACTGCGCGGGATTTTGACGATGCTGTTTTTTGCGAAAAAGACGACAAGGGATACCGGCTGTATGTGGCGATTGCGGACGTCAGCCACTATGTCAAACCGCATGACGTGATTGATAAGGAAGCGCTGAATCGCGGCAATTCCGTTTATTTTCCACGCCGTGTCATTCCGATGCTGCCCGAGGTTTTGTCGAACGAGTTATGTTCGCTTAATCCGGATAAAAAACGCCTGTGCATGGTGTGTGAAATTCAATTCGGGGCGAGTGGTGACATACTGGATTATTCATTTTATTCGGCGGTGATGTGCTCGCACGCACGGCTGACCTATACCAAAGTAGCGGCAATCCTGGCCGATCCCAAAGGCGCGGAAGCCAAGGAACGTGCGACGCTGTTGCCGCATTTGCAACTCATCTATAAGCTGTTCAAGGCATTACTGAAAGCGCGTAAGAAACGCGGGGCGATTGATTTTGAAACCGTTGAAACGCAAATGTTTTTCAATGAGCACGGAAAAATCGAAAAGATTGAGCCGGTACAGCGCACCGAAGCGCATCGACTGATTGAAGAATGCATGTTGGCAGCCAATGTGTGCGCCGCAGATTTTTTGCAGAAACACGGTCAGACGACGCTGTATCGCATTCATGAAGATCCAACGCCCGAGAAGGTTGTCGCCTTGCGTAATTTTCTCAAGGAATTCGGTATTCAATTGGGCGGGAAAACTAAACCCAGTGCCAAGGATTATGCACAAACGTTGCTTAAAATATGCGGCAGGCCGGATGCGCAATTGCTGCAAACCGTCATGCTGAGATCTTTGAAGCAGGCTGTTTATAGTCCCGAGGTCACCGGACATTTCGGGCTTGCTTATGAATCCTACACACATTTCACTTCGCCGATCCGTCGTTATCCTGATTTACTGGTGCATCGCGCGATTAAAGCGGTGCTCGCCGGCGAAATCTATCAGCCTGGAGATTGGTCGGAATTGGGCAAGCATTGTTCCATGACCGAACGGCGTGCCGATGATGCAACGCGCGATGTCGAATCCTGGCTCAAGTGTTTTTATATGCAGGATAAAATCGGTGAATGTTTCGATGGTGTGATCAGCAGCGTAACGGGATTTGGTTTGTTCGTGGCCTTGGATAATGTGTATGTGGAAGGGCTGGTACACATTTCAGAACTGCCGAGCGATTATTTTCATTTCGACGCCACCAAGCATAGCCTGCTGGGCGAACGTGGCGGCAAACAATATCGCCTTGGCGACCGGTTGCGCGTCAAATTGGTTCGTGTCGATCTGGAAACCAGCAAAATCGATTTTGTGTTAGCTGATCCGGATAAAAAACCGCTTCGATCGAAAGCGCAGGCTTCATCCAAAACCAAGGCTTCGTCCAAAACCAAGGCTTCGCCCAAAAGCAAGAAATCGCACTAGGCGTCTGTCGGACTTAAGCAATCGCAGCGAGCAAGTGAAAGAATGAGCGCGGATTTTCTCGATTTTGAAGCGCATAGTTCGCTGCCTTGAAAGCGTTTTTCAGCAGCCTGCTCGTGTCTAAATTGTTTTACAATACGCAGTCAGGAAGCATTGTTTAGCAGAGTTCCCAGGTTTGTTAAGAAAGGATTATGTCCAGCACTCGCCTTATTTTTGGTTTTCATGCGGTTACCAGCCGCTTGCGGCAGAATCCGGATAGTATCAAAGAGATATTTATCGATGCCATGCGTGGTGACCAACGCGCACGCGATTTGATCAAGCTCGCCGAGAGTCGGGAAATCCGTTGGATTTCCTGTGATGGGACAAAACTCACCAATATGGCCGGTGGCGACCGTCATCAAGGGGTCGTGGCCAATATCGATAGTACCCGCAGTTACGTCGATATCAACGACGTGCTGGATACATTGACCGAACCTGCGCGGCTGTTGGTATTGGACGGAATCCAGGATCCGCACAATTTAGGCGCTTGTTTGCGCGTCGCCGATGCGTTTGGCGTGCATGCCGTGATTGCGCCGAAAGACCGAGCGGTCGGATTGACTGCGGCGGTGTATAAAGTTGCCAGCGGTGCCGCGGACACGGTGCCTTACATCGCTGTCACCAATTTGGCACGTACGCTGCAGCAATTGAAAGAGCAGGGCGTGTGGATTTTTGGCACCGCGGAAGATGCCGAATACGATCTGACGCACTTTCAGATCAAAGGTGCTGTCGCCTGGGTGTTTGGTTCCGAAGAAAAAGGATTGCGGCGCTTGACTCGCGAGAGCTGCGACCAATTGGTGCGAATTCCGATGCAAGGCAGCATTGAAAGTTTAAATGTTGCTGTCAGTGCGGGAATTTGTCTTTTTGAAACGCATCGTCAGCAATCTTCGGCCTGATCTGTGTTCCTGGTAAAATGCATCGAATTTTTAAGCGATGGCAATCCCTATATATGCTGTAATTCAGCGCAATTAAACCACTGAATCACTTATTTTCAACCATGACTTCATCTGATTACCCAAATTTTAAAGCACATTTTGTCGAACTTCTCCGTGCGGCATCCGTCGCCATCACGACACTGGATGACACGCTTCGTATTGAACTGACGCGCACCAAGCAAGCCAGTCATGGGGATTATTCGTGCAATCTGGCCATGCAGCTTGCCAAACCCTTGCATAAGAATCCGCGCGAGATCGCCAATTTGCTCATTGCTGCGCTGCCGCCTTCGCCTTATTTGGAGAAAGTGGAGATAGCCGGCGCAGGGTTTATCAATCTGTTTCTGAAAAATTCTGCCAAGCAGCAATATTTACATCACGTTTTGCAAAGCAAAAATGCGTTCGGCCATAGCGGCTTTGGTCAGGGGAAAAAGATTCAGGTGGAATTTGTTTCAGCCAATCCGACCGGACCGCTGCATGTCGGTCATGGGCGCGGCGCGGCCATCGGCGCCAGCCTTTCGAATATATTGACAGCAGCGGGCTTCAATGTGTCGCGTGAATTTTACGTCAATGATGCGGGGCGGCAGATGGATATCCTGACGCTGTCCACTTGGTTGCGATATCTGGAACTGAATCATGTGCATATGCCTTTCCCGGCGAATGCTTATCAGGGTGAGTATGTGAAAACCATGGCGCAACTGATCTTCCAGGCACATACGGATCGCTACGTGCATCAATCGGCTTCATTGTTGGATGGTTTGCCGGAAATGGCTCACACTACGGCGGTCGATACCGACGAGCATTTGGATCAACTGATTGCCAATGCAAAAAAAATTCTTGGGCAGGATTATGCGTATTTGCACAATTTCGTCCTGACGGAGCAGTTAGGGGATTGTCGCAATGATTTAATGGAATTCGGTGTGGAATTCGATACTTGGTTCTCGGAACAATCATTGTTTGATAATGGTCTTGTCGCGCATACCATTCAATTACTTGAGAAGAAGCATTATCTGTATCAGCAGGATGGCGCCAACTGGTTTCGTTCAACGGATTTCGGCGATGAAAAAGACCGGGTTGTGCAACGGGAAAACGGGCAGTTTACTTATTTTGCTTCGGACATTGCTTACCATCTGAATAAATTTGAACGGGGCTTTGATCAGGTTATCAATATCTGGGGCGCCGATCATCATGGTTATATTGCGCGGGTAAAAGGTGCTTTGCAGGCGCTGGCATTGGATCCTGCGAGACTGGAAATCGCGCTGGTGCAATTTGCGGTACTCTATCGGGACGGCAAAAAAGCGTCCATGTCGACGCGCTCCGGTGAATTTGTCACACTGCGGGAATTGCGCCAGGAAGTCGGCAAGGATGCCGCACGATTTTTTTATGTGATGCGTAAAAGCGACCAGCATTTGGATTTTGATTTGGATCTGGCTAAATCGCAAAGCAACGACAACCCGGTTTATTATGTTCAGTACGCACATGCTCGCGTGTGCAGCGTTCTGGCGCAATGGGATGGCGCTGTGGACGATCTGGCTGAAGCTGACATGGAAGCATTGTCCAACCCGGTTGAACTGGCTTTGTTGCAGAAATTGATTGATTTCCAGGATACTGTGGAAATGGCTGCCAAGGAATTCTCACCGCATCTGATCGCTTTTTATCTCAGAGAACTGGCCAGTGAGTTTCATAGTTATTATAATTCAACCCGTTTCCTGGTGCCTGAAATTCCACTGCTGCATGCACGCTTGGCACTGATTGCATCTGTTCGGCAGATACTGAATAATGGTCTTGGGTTACTGGGTGTTAGCGCACCTGATAAAATGTAGTCGAGTTAACACACAAGGACATTCATGAGTCGAGATTACAAAACCCGAAAATCTTCAAAATCCGCGAATGAAAAAGGCGGCTCAGCATTTTTTGGAGGATTCGTTGGTTATGCGTTAGGTCTTATGAGTGCGATCGGCATATGGTTGTATCTTAACTATGCGCCCAGTCCTTTTTTATCTACCGAGAAAGTTGCGAGCTCATCTGCAAAAAGTGAGCCGCAAGCAGTACCTGCTGAGCAACTTAAAACGCCCGCAAAACCCGTTCAAGAAGAGCCGCTAATTGCAGTCGAAGAAAAACCCCGTTTTGATTTTTATAAGATACTGCCAGGCATTGATGAGCCGGAAGTCGATCAAGCGAGCAGGCAAGCTGCTGGGCGGCCTGTTCAGCCACCGGTGACCGCTAAAATCCCGGAAAGTAGCAGTAAGCCGGCTGAAATTGTGCGGCAACCCGCCCCAACACCTCCCGCCATCACGCCGACTGAGGCCAAACAACAAACTGCGTCAGTTCATCCGCGCAGTTTCCCGGCAGAAACTGTGCAACAACCGGTAGCGCCGCCACAAGTCAAGCAAGTTAAATCGACAGAGAAATACTTTCTACAGGCTGGATCATTCAAGAAAAATGATGATGCAGAAGACCTGAAAGCAAGACTTGCATTGCTGGGCGTATTGGCATCCGTGCAACCAATTGATTTGGCAGATAAAGGAGTTTGGTATAGAGTGCGTGTCGGGCCTTTTGTTAAAAAAGAGGATGTCGATCAAACCAGCGCTTCCTTAAGAGAAAACGGAATCGCCACGCAATTTATTAAAACACCCTAACAGGCCTGCTAATCACTCAGAACACTTATCGGTTTATGGTTTTCCGGAAATTCATATCAGTCGATGTGAGATAGTCAATTAAGTCATTTATTTAAGGAGTTAAGATGAATTATCGTCAATCGTTTGCAGTTTTCTTTTTATTGTTGAGCTTTGGTTTGATCAATAGCTTGAGCGCACGTGCTGATATTGTTGAGGGTAAGGATTATACGGTTCTGGCTAATCCTCAGCCGACGCAGGATGCTAACAAGATCGAGGTGTTGGAGTTTTTCTGGTATGGCTGCCCACATTGTTATAGCTTGCATCCGCATATTAAAACCTGGTTGTTGAACGTTCCTGGCGATGTCAGTTTTCGGTATGTTCCGGCGATTTTTCGTCCCAACTGGGTAATGGGTGCAAAAATATATTATGTGATTGAAGCGATGGGAGTGGCGGATACGTTACACGATAAAGTCTATGACGCTATTCATCGTGACAAAATTGATTTGAATAATGAATCCGTGTTGTTTGATTGGATTGAGAAGCAGGGTGTCGATAGGAAGAAGTTTGAAGCCACTTATAAGTCCTTCGGTATACAGAATCAGGTAGCAAGATCAACGCAGATGACCCGACAGTATCAGCTGAGTGGTGTTCCTGCCTTGGTTGTGAATGGGAAATACCTGACTAGTGGAAGAATGGGCGGTACGCAACAAGATACGATCAAAACTCTGGAACTACTGATTGAGAAAGCGCGCAAAGAAAAATAAGCAGATAGAATATATTGATTGGACGGGTCGAATAAGGCGCTAATGGCAACGGATAAAATCATTTTTGGAGCAGGCTGCTTCTGGGGCGTTGAGGCAGCCTTTCGCAATATTAAAGGGGTCGTCAATGCCACTTGCGGATATTCGGGCGGACACACTGACAATCCAACGTATGAAGCGGTGTGCACCAATACTACCGGCCATATTGAAGTGGTTCTGGTGGAATATGACCCGGCAGAAGTTGGCTTTGAAGTGCTGCTGGAATGTTTCTGGAATTGCCACGATCCGACTACGCAGGATCGTCAAGGCCCTGATCGGGGTTCACAATACCGTTCGGTTATCTTCTGTTTCACATCGGAACAGGCACTGATCGCTGAAGAATCCAAGAATAGGCTGCAAGCCAGTGGTCGCTGGCAGCGTCCGGTGGTCACTCAAATTTTACCGACCACTCGATTTTACGTGGCTGAAGCATATCATCAGAATTATTTTAAGAAGCGCGGTATAGGCTAACCGCCGGTCAATTAATATTGGCCGTGCCGATGATAATATTTTTGCGGCACTGGTAGGGGTTTTTTACCGAATAATAGACGTAACTGATTGTTTTGTATTGAAGATGATGGAACTCTGTGCGGCATATATGACCACTTTCTTTCATAGATGATTATGGCTACAGAATTACGACATAAAAAGGATTCGTCGCGCACTGGTGATGCTGCATTGACAAAAAAAGAGCCGACAACTTCCACCAAAGAAAGTCTGTTAAATGCGATTAGCGACGACCCAAATCTTCCGTCACTGGGTGGATCCATTTCTTATATTATTCAATTATCTTCGTCGGAAGACGAATCAATAAGACAATTGTCGCACTTTATATTGTCGGATGTTTCGCTGGCGCAGAAAATTTTAAGCCTGTCCAATTCGATTACTTTTCGTACCAGTTCTACGCAAGCGGTTACCAGTATCACTAAGGCAATCTTTCTGCTAGGCTTTGACACTGTCAGGACGTGTGCGTTAGCCATATTACTGGTTGATGGTATGATGTCGGGTAAGCGCGCAGAATATGTACGTGCCGAATTGATCCATGCGCTGGCGGCCAGTATGATAGGCTGGGGTCTTGCCAGGCATAGTCAATTTAAGGATGGCGAAGAAATTGCCGTGGCTGCGCTATTTAAAAATACCGGCCGTCTACTACTTGCCGCACATGATCACGATAAGTACGCAGCAATGATGGCTTGCATCGAACAAGGTACACACACGCCAGAACAAGCATCGATGCAAGTACTGGGTTTTAGTATTAATGATTTTACAGAAACGATTTTGGAAAAATGGAACATCCCGACCAGCATTATTCAGGCAACTAAGAATAAATCCGCGGGCATCTTAAACGCCCCGAAGAATAAGCAGGAATGGATGCAACAAGCTACTGAATTGAGCGACAAAGCAGTACCGTTGGTCATTAAAGCCGGCGCATCAGGAAATTTGATGTTAGAGGATAGGCTACTTGCCCGGTTTGGTAGAGCACTTGATCTCAGTAAACCGAAGCTGGACTTATTGATCAACGGTGCGACGGAAGAAACTGCGGCGTTACAAGTCAATGCAAATCTGCTGCCGGCTGTGAAAAAAGACAAAATCAGCGCAGATATGAAAGATGCAGAACTGCATTTGCATGCTGATGAAGATGTGCTAACTGAACTGATACTTATGGATGCCACTGCCGATGATGTTCAGATTGTTCAGCGCTATCCCAGTGGTAAACCGTATAATGCCTCTGTATTATTGTCGATAGCGGTTCAGGATGCTGCAGAAATGATGGCTGTCAATAATTACAAGCTCAGCGAGTTGATCATGCTGATTCTTGAGCATTGCTATACTAGTCTGGGTTTTCGCTTGGCTACGCTCTGTTTAAGGGACGAGCAGAAGCAACAATACCGGGCACGTAGCTCCGTAGGGAGGAATGATCCTGAGTATCTGAATGCCTTCTGTTTCCCGGCGATGCTGTCAACGGATTTGTTTTATCTTGCGATGGCGAGAGACACTGATTTATTTATTTCAAATGCTGCAGCACCCAAGGTTCGTGAATTACTGCCGCATTGGCACCAAAATTTATTGTCGGATGCGCGTAGCTTTATCGTGCTTCCCTTGGTTTTCAATAAAAAACCGATTGGATTCGTTTATGCTGATCGTGAATTTGCAGCACCCGAAGGGATAACACCTGAAGAAACAAGGCTCATCAAGACGCTGAAAGGGCAAATATTGACAGCCTTAAACTTGAAATAAATACTGATTTGATATCGATACAAAATGATTAAAACTGCAGGTTGTTTATTCATTATTAGTGCGCCTTCCGGTACCGGAAAAACCAGTCTGGTCAGGGCATTGCTTCAATCGGATTTCCAACTTAGCCTGTCGGTTTCGCACACCACGCGCCCGCCCCGCTCGGAAGAGGTGGATGGTAAAGACTATCATTTTGTGGATAGCGATACATTTCGGAAGATGTTGTTCAATGGAGAGTTTCTGGAAAGCGCGGAAGTGTATGGCAATCTGTATGGCACCTCACAACAATGGATCAACGAAGCTATCACATCCGGGCAGGATATCTTGCTTGAAATAGATTGTCAGGGCGCAAAACAAGTGCGCCAGATTTTTCCTCAATCCATAGCTATCTTCATTCTTCCCCCATCAATCGATGCTCTGGCTGTGCGCTTAGAGGCGCGGGCACAAGATAATTCGGAAGTGATTCGGAAACGGCTTGTTGCAGCGCGCGAAGAAGTCGGTCATATCGGTGAGTTCGATTATGTTATTATTAACGGCAGACTAAAAGAAGCGCTGGATGATCTGATTTGCATCATCAAGGCAGAGCGCTTAAGTAGAGAGCGGCAAGTGGTAAAGCATCAATCGCTCATTACCCAGCTATTGTAAGTTTTTATAAAGCATGGCGCAGTTTGCTAATTCTTTATTGTAAGATCCAATTGTTATTCCTATATCCTTATCCGAGATAAAAACCATGGCACGAATTACTGTAGATGATTGTTTAAAGAGAATTCCTAATCGCTTTGATATGACGTTGGTTGCCACTACGCGCGCCAGGCAATTGGCTATCGGCTCAGCGCCTTTGGTCGAGCCCGCACGCGATAAACCGACAGTTATCGCACTGCGTGAACTGTCACAAGGCAAAATAGGGTTGGATATTCTCAATCCGAAAAACATGTAATTGCGCATTCAGAATTTTTGAATAGGGTATGCATTGATTTGATCGATGCTTTGACTGATAGCGCTGAGTATCAATCAAGTTATTCGATGCGTCGTATCACCACACCGCACTACTAGAACCTGGTTTCAGAAATAAGCAAAAATTACTTGCTTTCATTCCAAGTAAATCCCGGCATATAATCCACATCAGCGTTCAGTTTAAGAAAGAAAGTTTAGCGTTTTTCTAAAACTGATCTCTGGTTTGTGATCCACATTGAAAAATACTGACAGCACATCAAAGTCTATGCCTGAAGCAGAACTGCTATTTTCCGAGACATCCCAATATCTTAAATCCGAAGATGTTGCTCAGCTTAGAAATGCCTATTTATTTGGCCAAGGCGCGCATTCCGGGCAGTTCCGCAAATCGGGCGAACCTTATATCTCACATCCTTTAGCCGTAGCCAGGATTCTTGGCACCTTACATTTGGATGCACCTACCCTGACAGCTGCTTTATTGCATGACGTCGTAGAAGACACGCACATTTCCAGAGCCGAAATTAGCGAACGGTTTGGTGAGCCCGTGGCGGAACTGGTGGATGGCGTCTCCAAACTGACCAAAATTGAATTCCAGACGCAGGAAGAAGCTCAGGCTGAGAATTTCCGCAAGATGCTGCTAGCGATGGCGCGAGATGTTCGCGTGATACTCATCAAGCTGGCTGATCGATTGCACAATATGCGCACGCTTGGCGTGATGAATCAAGTAAAACAACGCCGCATTGCCCGTGAAACGCTGGAAATTTATGCACCCATTGCGCACCGCCTAGGATTGAATAATATTTACCAGGAATTGCAAGAGCTGGGTTTTCGATATTCCTATCCCCTGCGGTATAAAGTACTGGTGAAAGCGACCAAAGCAGCGCGCGGTAATCGTCGTGAGATCGTTGGCAAGATTCTTGACGCCATTAATCTCAAATTAAAAGAGGTGGGACTGGATGCGGAAGTGACCGGACGTGAAAAACATTTGTACAGCATTTACATGAAGATGGTGGATAAGCATTTATCATTCTCAGAAGTGCTGGATATTTATGGATTTCGTGTCATTGTCAAAGATATTACTTCATGTTACATCGCGTTAGGCATGCTGCATAGTTTGTACAGGCCGATTCCGGGAAAATTCAAGGACTACATTGCCATCCCTAAGAACAATGGTTATCAGTCGCTGCACAACACTTTGCTAGGGCCGTTCGGCATACCGATAGAAATGCAGATCCGTACCACCGAGATGCACCGGATTGCTGAAAACGGCGTGGCTTCGCATTGGCTGTATAAAAACTCGGACGACGATTTTAATGATCTGCATCCGGAAACCGGCCAATGGCTGCAGAGCTTAGTGGAAGCGTTAAGCGGCTCGACAGATTCTTTGGAATTTCTGGAGCACCTTAAAATCGATTTGTTTCCCGGTGATGTGTATGTGTTCACGCCGCAGGGAAAAATCCTGACGTTGCCAAGAGGATCAACGGCAGTCGATTTTGCTTATGCCGTGCATTCCGATGTAGGTAATTGCTGTGTGGCTGCGAAGATCAACGGTGAGAACGCACCATTGCGCACCCAATTAAAAACAGGCGACCGAGTGGAAATCGTCACCGCACCTTACGCCAAACCCAATCCTTCGTGGCTCAGTTATGTGGCAACGGGGAGGGCGCGTTCGCATATTCGCTACTTCCTGAAAAATATTCAATACGACGAATCGGTCAAGTTGGGTGAACGCATGCTCAATCAGGCGCTACTGTCTTTTAATATCAATCCGGACACGATTAATGACGCGCAGTGGGAAAAATTAGTACGCGACAGTGGCGTCAAATCGAAAGATGAATTATTGGCTGAGATGGTTCTGGGCAAGCAGTTTCCTGCCGTGGTTGCAAAACGCCTGACCATGCCGCTGGAATCAGAATCCAGCGAGCAAACAGCAGGTCCGATTACGATATTGGGAACTGAAGGATTAACGGTGCAATTTGCCAAGTGCTGTCGCCCCATTCCCGGCGATGTCATTATGGGGATAATTAAAAAGGACCACGGTCTCGTCATTCATGCGCATGATTGCGCAGTCATCGCCAATAGCCAGAAAAGCTCGGAGAATTATCTGGATGTGGCATGGGGGAAAGATGTCGCCAGAACTTTTGAAGCCAACATTAAAGTAACGGCAGCAAACAAGCAGGGGGTGTTAGCCCGGGTTGCCGCCGAAATAGCCAAAGCGGAATCGAATATCGATGACATTGCGATGGAAAGTGATGGGGATTACACACAAATGCACTTTATTTTACAAGTGAATAGTCGGCATCATCTCGCACAAATTCTGCGTAGCCTGAGACGCATCAAAGATGTTGCCAGAATCATCCGGATTAAAAGCTGATTGAGCAGGCCTGTTTGCGGCGGTGTGGAATCAATTTGCAGGCGTTTTTTTGTCATACGACACTGATTTTTGGAGAGAATGAATGATTCGTCATACACTGATATTATTTGCACTAAGCATTCTGCTACTACTGGTTGCATGCGCATCTAAAACTCAGGAGAAGAAACCTGTAGATTCAGCGGCCGGATCAAAAATTGTCACACCGTTCGAGCAGCTATCCTTGAAAACATCGGGAAAAACGGTGCTTGAAGATGTCGGCAAGTTCATCCTGATTGAAGGCAGCAAGTGCATGCAACGCGAAAATGGCGCGGAGGCCGCAACTATTCTGCAGTGGGTCGAAATGCCCGGTTACGTGGATAATGGCACGGTCGTGCTAAATGGCTGGGATTTACGTTATCTGCAAAGCGAACGTGAAGTCAATTCGATGCGTGCTGACATCACGCACAGCAAGCTGGTGAAAAATACGGGGTCTGCCATGCTGATGTTTGAAGTGCAAGGCAAACTGGACGATCAAAACCGTAAGGACGCGTACGAATTTTGTGTGTTTTATAGTGCATTCGGTTATCACTCAGCCTGGTTTGATGCCACGGTAGAGAGCGATTACAACGGTATTGACACCTCGATACTGCAAAATAAAAACCAAGGTGCAGTTGCCACGCTGGAAAATACCGGAAACAAAGGTACGCTCAAAGGCAATGATACGATCGCGATCATGCCGCGCGGATTTGATTTTCAATTCGATGATATCTTTGAATGTGAATGGCGCTTCCCTCCCTGCAAATGGACGGATCGTGCCGATTATCGCTTGTTGCAGGCTGCTTACAGCCTGTCTCAAACCGGCGCTTCACCCAATCCGGACGGCAGTCCGCACTGGGTTGCCCAGACCATTTTCAAGGATAACGCCATACGCACACATCGAGTTAAAACACGTACTGCACTGATTCGAGGCAGCAGTGTCAAGTTGCGCCCGGATTTTCTGGCGCTGAATCCGCGTTCAGCAAATACCGGCGACTGCCGCAAAAATTCTGACGGCATCGTCCGCACCCAAACATTTCGCATCAATGACTTACCCTACGATTATGCGGTACCGATGCTGACGGGTTGGGATCTTTCCTACGAATGCGGAAATCAGCAGGTGCAACGAGCAGGTATCTGGATCCATGACATCCGTTTTGATCCCGGTTCCAGCACCATGGAGTACAAAGTATCGTCGATCCTGCGCGACCAGGACGGCGCGCCCAGCTTTAATGCCGCGCACCGTATCACGGTGCTGGGGCTAAATCGCATACTCCCGCCGACGCAACGCAGCGCACCGGAAATCAATATCAGAATCAGGGGAAACTGACGGCGGTCGGGGTATTCAAAGCATAGCTGGATTGCTTGGTCCGGTTTCCTGTTTTCAATTTTTCCGCTGTTGTAACCCATGCCTGCCTCTATGAGTCAAGCGGTAGCGTTGCGTTGGCTGCGCGGTAGTTCCGTCGCTATTCTCCATTTCATCCCTTCATTTTATGAAACTTCGGATTCCATGAAGATCAGCATACCTCAAATGAATATTCAGTTATTTTGCTGAATGTAAAATCCTAAAAAAATATGATATAAATTAGCAGTCTCACTCGCGCTTCAAAATGACAAGGAGGAAGTTATTTAAAATAATAATTCATTAATTATAAGGAATTAAAGTGACATGGATATTAAAAAATATAAAATTTCAATGATAGTGATAGCGCTTTTCTTAAGCCTACTAACCGCTTGTGCAGAGTCTTCCAAAATACCGTTCGAAGCCGGAGTCGGACCCAACCCAGAATTGCCACCGCCAACAACAGCATTGATTCCTACCGTTAAAGTTGCCAAAGCGATAGGATGGGCGGACACGACTATGCCTACGGCCCCGTCAGGCTTTCAAGTCACTGCGTTAGCACGTAATTTGGAGCATCCTCGCTGGCTCTACACTTTGCCTAACGGTGATATTCTTGTAGTTGAAAGCAATAAGCCTACAAAATCAGCAGATAGCGACAACATTAATAAAGGCTTTGTCGCTTCGATTCGAGAAAAAGCTGCATCGTTTTTGATGGAACACGCCGGGGCAAATGCACCCAGTGCTAACCGAATTACTCTTTTACGTGATATTGGGCCTGATGGAACTGCGAAGCAGCGGACTGTGTTTATGAAAGACTTAATGTCTCCTTTTGGCCTGGCATTAGTGGGCAATGAGCTTTTCATCGCTAATGCAAATGCTATTGTAAAGGTTCCGTACATAGACGGTCAGACTGAAATCGATGCGGTGCCTGTCAAAGTTACAGATCTTCCTGCTGGCATTAATCACCACTGGACAAAGAATTTGATCGCCAATCTCGACGGTAAAAAGCTCTACGTTACTGTGGGCTCTAATAGTAATATTGGTGAGAATGGCTTAGAGATTGAAGAAGGTAGGGCAGCCATCTGGGAAGTGGACATACAAACCGGAGAGAAACGTATTTATGCTAGTGGGCTGCGTAACCCTAATGGTCTGGATTGGGAACCTGAGACTGGCACACTGTGGACAGTCGTCAACGAACGAGACGAAATTGGCAATGATCTCGTTCCGGATTATTTAACCGCTGTTAGTGACGGAGCATTCTATGGCTGGCCTTGGAGTTACTTCGGCGCCCATGTTGATGCCAGAGTTAAACCTCCCCGACCTGATATGGTAGCCAAAGCAATTGCGCCTGATTATGCGCTAGGCAGCCATGTCGCACCTCTGGGGCTGGTATTTTCGAATAAACACGCAATGCCACCAGCTTTTGCAAACGGAGCCTTTATCGGAGAACATGGATCATGGAACCGCAATCCGCCATCTGGATACAAGGTAGTATTTGTTCCATTCAGCGATGGCAAACCGAGTGGGATGCCTGTGGATTTTTTAACTGGTTTTCTTAGCGAAGATGGCAAAGCGCAGGGTCGCCCTGTAGGGGTAGCTTTTGACAAAACAGGCGCATTACTTGTGGCTGACGATGTAGGCAATATAGTTTGGCGAGTATCCTATACCACTACACACTAAGAAATATGCATTCTTTCCACAGGTGTTTTTCCATTGCGGACTTGTCGGAAGATTTAAATATTTCTGAAGAAAATGAGAATTCATGGGATGTACGGCTCAGACCCAGTTACCTGGATCAGCCGAAAGCAGAGCTCGATTCGTTTATCGAAAACCACATCAGCATGAATTGGACAAGGTTCGTGCACGCCAAGAAACCAGAACTTTTATCAACAAGATGAAGCAGTTCCACGGACTAAGGCGTGCCCGTTACCGGAGGTTGAAGAAAATATCGATTGTTCGCATTTAGCATCAGCGCACTGATCTGCTTCAGCCATGCCGCGCAATTCTAGCTGACAGGATTTTCTGATACCTTCGGCGCATCCTCGCCGATCATCACCGGCTTGCCGTCCCGCCAGACCACGGCGTACTGGCCCAGGCGGCGTTTCTTTTCAAGTGCCTGCGTTACGGCTTTTTGTAACGAATCCAGCATCATCTGACCTTTTTCGGATGGCTCTGTTTTCATAGTGATTTTCATTGTGTGACTACTCTATTAACTGTTGATAATAAACTTCGTGGAGAATATCACGACTATTGCCTTTTTGTTCAAACACTAGAATCGGTTTTTCGCCATCATTCATGAAACAAATGCAATGATCAACCTTGTGACTGAATATATGGAACAAATTGCCAAGGCTGCGCGAGAAACGTCGCTCGATGTCGCGCAACGGGATATTGTGGCCACCGTGTACTACCCGTTCCGCCACGCGCATTTTCGACATCCCGACATTTGGCAAGGCAAGATAGATCAATTCCACTTGCCAGCCATCACGCTGCAGCCGATTGATCAGACGTAAAATGTCATTCGCACATGTCCGGGCATAGCTTTTGAATTCACCGACTTGCGCAGCTTTTCGTGCAAGTCCGGTGGAATGATGGGCTAGGTCGCAGACTCTCGGTTCTTGACATAGTAAGCAAGCATTTCTGCGATATCGGTTGGTGTGCTGGCCGTTCATCTGTAAAAGTCTGCTAAATGGCTATTGCAGGATGGCGATACATCTATTTAGTAATTCTTCATTGCCTATGATTACTAAATTCAATCTCTTTCTGCATCTTGTAATGTTTTGGAATAGCATCTTGGGTGGGTCATAGTACACTCCACCTCTATAAATCAGATCGCCATTGTTGTCGTAAGAGAAGAACTTATCAATCGTTACAGCTACGCCGTCAAATTCTTGCCCGATTACTTGGTGTGATGTTCTATTGGATACTTCCGAGTATATCTCGTGATGTTCATTATTGTACTGTGATGGGGTGAATCGCAAGATTTCCCATTTGCTTTTATCTAGTGCGTCGAGGTAACTTTTTGCGTCTTCGGTGGTGTTGAAATAATTTATTTCGACGTTGCTATTGCTTGATATGGGTAGAGTTCTCTTGTTGTTGAAGAGCATTTTTATGAATGCGGCTATTTCTTTGTTGGTTCTTATCTTCTCCGATAGTTTGTGTTGGGTGATTGGGTTGATTGAGTTAATCTTTGCGCTTATCTCTCTTTTTTCTTCCCGGTTTGCTAGCGTTTGAAATTTGTCGTGGGAAAAGATGCAGCAGCACTCTGCTAGCCTTGCTTTCTCGATGATAGTGTCTAGTTGTTCGAGTAAGAGTCGTTGAGCCTCATCGATGATAACTAAATCATAATTTGTAAGATCGTAGCTGCTGTACTTTTTTATTGGAGTAATCGCCCAGCCATTTTTTATCAACTCTGCGTGGCCGTCATTTAGTTGTCCGCAGTGGATGATGAGCGGACTTCTCTTGCTGTCTATAAGATGCTTTGCGATATCGTATGTTAGTAGAGTCTTTCCTGTTCCTGCGCTCCCTATGATTGAAATGAATTTCGCTGCTTTGGGTGGTTTCAGGGAATCAATGATTTGATTTTTCACGTCTTCTTGCTGATGTGTTAGGAAATATTCTCCAGCCAAGAATTTTTTTGTGGAATTGAAAGGTGAAACTAGGTAATCTGATGGATTGAATAGTGTGTCCGGAACTTCCGCATCATCTATCTCCTGCTTGGTGAGTAATTCCGCTAAATGGATAACTTTGATTTTTTCTAGTTTTTCGTCATCTTGCAGGAAGTACAGCTCTTGGGATTCAGACACAAATGTGAAGGCGCAAACTTTTCTTCCAATGAAGCTCAGGTAGTATTTGTTTCGTATTAATTGCTTCTTAATTTTGTCTTCCGGAGAGTTATTCTTGATTTCTACGTTTATGATGCACTTTCGGCCAAAGCGCAGCAAGTCAAACTCTTTGCCTATCTGCGGAATTTTGTAACCCACATAAAACCTGTCTAAGGTTCCCATGCCGCATCCAATATCGCTCAGGGCCTTGGCTAGACTTCTTAGATCTTCAATTTCTGCGTCTTTGATTTCTATGCCATAGTGTTTTAAGAACCCCTTGAAACCGTCTTCTTTCAATGAGTCTTTTGCTTGTAATAGCGACTGGACGTTTACTCGTTTCAACATTTCTGCTTGTTTGATTCTTTTGAAGGCGGTTCGGTTAATCCGAATGGATGGGCAGATAGCTCAATAAGCATTGGCCTAGCGTAATATATAAGACATTTTGTCCAATAATCCTGTCGAGAATGTCGTGTAATCACAGAGAATATTATCTATCATCATGTTTTAATAGTAATTAGTCGCCCCTGAAATACATTCAACCAACTGAAATATAGCGCAAATGAT
>CAZYHY010000047.1:0-20495 GCA_964647635.1 uncultured Nitrosomonas sp. | reverse complement strand
AGGAATTTTTACGCCTCCTCATCATTTTTCCCTTTTCCCTACAAGGACTAAAAAAAATGAAGCTATTTCACAAAAAATTTGTATTTTTTTACTTATGCCATCCAAAAATATCTTGTCAACAACACTAACCAAAAAAATAAAACTGCCGTCGCATTGCTCACCATTCTCGCCAGCCACGAATCAATGGAAAATAAATTCCCAGTTTTATTGGTCGTGCATCTAATTGCTGCATGAGTTTTGCATAGTAGTTAAGTTGGCGATGATAGCGGGCTTGCTCTCGATCCAAAAATCCTTGTACATCAGCGCCTTCGTGACTACTCGTTTTATAATCTATTATCCATCGAATTCCATCGGAGTCGCAAAAAGTCCTATCGATTACCCAGCTCATTGGCACATTATCAACGATGCCAGTGACCTTTAATTCATTCTGCGCTAACTGTTGAGGCCCCAAAATCCACTGTCCACGCGCATCGTTAAGCGCACTTGTCAGCGCTAGCATGATGCGCTCGATTGCATATTCCATTTCTTCTTTACTTCCACTCATCCCATCAGCCAGCAAATTCTGCTTGAATTGATATTGCAGCGTTTGTATGCGTGCTGCATTCCAATCGTTCATTTCATCTTCTGCAATTTGCTGTAACCATCGATGCACCACATTACCCACATGGCGGGCCATTTCACTTACCCAAGAGAACTCTATTTCTTCGTGTATTTTTTGATTGTTATAAGGCTCTTGCCAGACCATTGATTTTGGAGCATCCGGCAATTCCCATTCTGCCTTTAACCGATAGATACCTTGATTGTTTATATTCCTGATAGCCGCATCATCGCCATTGTCGTCTGACTGACAATTCCATGATGTACCATGGTGTTCCGCTGCATCGCTAAAAATTGGTTGCACAACTGTCCAGAGCCTGTGCAGCAATGAGTCAATCATCGGTTTCTTAGGTATATTTTTGTCTGACTCTAAACCCGCATGGCCCAACAAATGCAAAAATTTTTTTGCACGCGTTGCCGCGACATACAGCAAGCGATCCGCTTCAAACTGCGCCTTGCCCCGATCCAATTTTTCCAACCATCGATAAATTAGATCTTTCTCTGTTCCCGTTTCCTGAATAGGCGCGAGCAATAAATCAACCGTCGATTGTTTTTTCTCATCTGCAGATTCATTATTCGGCTGCTCCATCCACTTGAGCAGCCATTTATCACTATTGCGCGGCGCTCGACCAAGTCCGGGTACAATCACTGTATCAAACTCAAGTCCCTTGGCTTTATGAATTGTCATAATCTGCAAGGTATCATCCGCACTCAAATCCGGTAAGGCATAAAGCGCACTCAACCCTGCTTCGAACTTTGCCAAATCGTGGATATCTCCAGCCATTTCTTGATGTTCAAGATAATCCAGAAAGACCTCGGCGTCACTCTGATTATTTTCGATGTGGTTATTATTGGTTACCATTGAATTTGTGCAGCCCGGACCACCCAGTGCTTGCCAAACCGCTTCCACTGTCGTGCGGAGCGACTGACGCTGCCGATAATCCATGCACAGTTTCAGTATTTCTCGGATGCGCTGTATACGAATCCTTGCATCAGCGGAAACAGCCTGCCAGTGGCTTTCATCGCACATCAATTCCCACACCATCGTTTCTTTAGTAATGGCAGTGCGATTATTTGCTTTATCCTCAACTCCTGTCAGCGCATCAATGTCGCTAAGTAAAAGACCACACCAGGGTGCGCGCAATAATGCAAACCAGGCAAGACGATCAGCAGGATTTATTAGCGCACGGGTAAGCGTCAGCAAATCCTGCACCACAGGTTTATGATGCAACAATTCAATATCAATGGCGCGAAACCGTAGACCAGCTGCCTTTATTTGCGCAACAATCTCGCTTAAATGACTACGATTACGTACCAAAATCGCAATCGTACCGGTTGGATCATCGCGCTGCGTTTGCATGATAATTTCCACCAGTTGCCGCGCTTCTTCCGCATCATTTCGTTCAAGCAAAGGATACACCTTCACCGCGTCGCCCGCTAACATGGGATGTGTTGCAATAGAAGGCGTATAGGCCACCGCACCTGTTACTACATCTTCATGATCGGGCATGATTTGCGTAAAAGCCGTATTAACCCAATCGATGATACCTTGCTGCGAGCGGAAATTTGCGCTGAGCGTAATCGGCTGCAAAACCAATTGACCAATTCCTGTGTTGCGTGCTTGTAAAAAAAGCCCTACTTCCGCTTCACGAAAGCGATAGATAGATTGCATCGGATCACCCACCGCAAATAAACTGCGTCCATCCCCTGCTTCCCAACCTGCAACGAGCTTCTCGATCAACTTAAACTGACTGATTGACGTATCCTGAAATTCATCAATCATTAAATGCCTGATACGATAATCGAGTGCCAACGCCAAATCAGTCGGCGCTTCAGGGTCGCCCAATGCAAGCAATGCGCGTTGAGAAACTTCTGAGAAATCAACTTTGCCGCTAGCCTGAAAAATGACTTTGAGTTGCGCCACGGCATAGGGCAACAACCGGGTAATTGCCCCCAGTATTTCCCATTGTTTATCGGAATAACAGGGTGGCGGTAATTGGCGCAATTCATGCAGCGCTTGTCGAAGCGTATCTTCCGGATTCAGCGAATCAATCAGAATCTCCAACCGGTTCTTCCATGCTTTTGCCGCATCCTTTTCAGCCTTGGTGTTGCCAGATGGAAAGCCTTCCTTAACAGAAATTCTTTTTCGCCAATCGCCCTCCTTCGTCAGTAGCAACTCAGCGATTCCATGCCAATGCGCAATATCCGCCTCCGACACTGTTTCCAGTTGCTCACAGAGGGTTATTGCTGAAGATTTATTTTCAGCAATAAGATTTGCAGCCGCATAACGCAGCAGTTTCAACAGCTCATTGTGCATTGTCTCTGGAAATGACTGGGAAACAAACTGCAATGCATTACGGCGCGAGTTTTGCAAGGATGCTTCCAGTTCTTCTCGATTTCTGTCATGCAGATGGCGCAGCCAATGATCGCGCTTTGCCAGCATCTCGGCGAGCAATGCTTCAATGCGCGCCATGTCGTTATCCAGATGTTCGAGCAAACGCTCCACATCATGCGCAATGGCATGGTCCTGTTCCACCAATTCCAAGGTAGCTCGCGCCGCTTCCAGATAAAAATCTGCAGCATCTTCAGCCGTCTCAGGCTGTGCGCCGAATTTTGACAACATGGGCATTTGCCGTGTTAATGCCGCACATAACGAATCGATTGTTTGTATTCGCAAGCGCTCCGGATTCTCAGCGATATGCCAGCCAGCCTGTCGGTCTCGCAGCAAAACAGCAGCCGATAGCTCACGATTCAGTTTTTCATAAGCAGTTTCGGCATCAGCAGGCTTGTTTTCAATTTCCAGCGCGGCTAACACACGTGCACGCATTTCCGCTGCAGCTTTTCGCGTAAAAGTAATCGCCACAATTTCTTCCGGCGCATCAACACAAGCCAATAAGCGCAAATAACGCTGAATCAGCAGTGCTGTTTTGCCGGACCCAGCCGGCGCCTGTACGATAAAAGATTGCGTAGGATCAAGCGCCCGATAGCGCTCATTTGCATCCGGAATCGGCGCCGTATCAGACACTCTCACCATCCCGCTCATTCGAATTGTCGCCAATTCGCTCATGAATCCGGCAAAACAATTGCATATCGCAGTATTCACAGGTTGCCGGAAAATTTTTTGGATTTACTCTGGCATCGCCGCTGCAAAATCCCATCGCCAGATTTGTCAAATGCTGCCGCCATGCCGCAATCAGGTCTTCCCAGGCGTCAAATTGTTTGCATGCATTCAATTGGGAAAAAGCTTTCACGCCCGGCAGCAAATCCGCATCCCGCACAATCGCCGCAAATCCCATGTCACCTCGCTTGATAGCAGCAAATGCAACGCCGGCGGCCTGCTGTTGTGTTTCTTCGGTCATGACCAGATACAAGGGAAGCTGGGGTTCATCCGGACGCTCCCCGAGCATTGTCTGAATGGATTGTTTGCTGGTTTTATAATCAATCACGATGTGCTGTCCGCCTTCCAATTCATCGACGCGATCCAGGCGCGCGCTCAACACCAAATCACCAATCCGGATGGTGCGCTTCTCCTCCGTTGCGATCACCGTAAAATGGCCGCGCTTCTTTTCTTCAGTCAGCCATTCACGCACCAAACGCACCAGGCGTCGCTGCTCAACTTGCGCGAAACGACCTGAAAGCGCAACCGGCCGATACTGCCGCATCTGTAAAACCGCACTGTTGGCAGCGCTGATCAACATATTCTCAAGATCGTCATCGCTGATGGCATCGAGCGCGTCCTTGGTTTGCAGCTGACGCCATAACTGCGCCAATACCTGATGCACCAATGAGCCCCGCTCCATCGCATTTAAACCGACGTGCGGCACATCCTGATTTTTAATCTGTAAATGATGCTTGGCCCAAGCACGAAATGGGCATGCGGCGAAATCCTTGATGACAGACGTACCGCCTTTGATCCCTTGCGCCATCGCTGCTGTATCCAGCGGCGGCGCCTGACTGTCTTCGATTCGTTCCAATTGACAGGATTGAATGATGAGATCGCGGTGCCGCACAATCACAGGGAGCGTGAACTCTCCTTGCGGTACCGATTGAATCAGCGGACTGGGTTTTAACGCATGCCCATCACGATCGTCACTATATTTTGGGTAACTTAAAATAACTTCCTTGGCACTGGATAGCCATCCAGCCGTCAAGCGTTGACAGTAAGCCGCTGACTCCAGCGTAGAACCCAATGGCAGCTTTGCCTTACGTTGCAACTCCGGCGGCAGAAACGGATTGGGGCGAGCACGCAAAGGCCACTGTTCATCCGATAATCCCATGACCCATAGATGATCAAATTCCATCCCGGCAGCTTCCAGCACCCCGAGAATTTGAATGGGTAGTTCCGGTGTTTCGGGCTGAAACAACGTATCACCGGCTATTCTTCTCAAACGACTAATGGCTTGGTGATAGCTGGTTTTTGCAATCACATGATCGAGCGTCGCAAAATCCGCAATGAGCGTTTGCCATTTATTCACTGTTTGATATTCCGTGGAATCCAAACCGCGCTCTCCGGGAAAGCCAACAATCTGTAATACTTCCGGGATGATTCTTGCAAACACAGTGTGGCTCTCCAATTTGGGTAACTGTGTCTGGCGAAAGGCAGCTAATGCCGACAAGCGCTGCAGTAAAACCGGGCAATCTATTTGACCGCCTGCTTGCTGTACGAGCGCAAGTAATCTCTCCAAGGTAATCACAGGCTCCGCATATCGGCGTATACGCATATCCAACAAAGCACGCTGCCCCATCTCCGTTTCCGCTCCGGCAAGAAATGGGGAACGCAGCCAATGACTCACGCGACTAAATTCCACTTCTTGATCCAACAGAGCCAGTATCACCAACGCTGTCTCAATCAATGGATAAGACGTTAATGCCAAGCCCAATGAAATATTGAAAGGGACCACCGGATGTGTAGCACCCGGCAACGCAAGCTTGACATCCGGTTGCATGACGGTAGTAAAAATCCGCATCAGTGCACTGCGGTAGTTGGCTAGTGCCGGCACCACGATACCGATACGAGCTGCATGATTCGCTTCTACTTTAACCCGTGCCCATACAGCCGCCTGATAAATCTCATCACGACTGTTGATATTTTCAACACGCTGAACATTATTTGAAAACTGTGTTCGGCTCATTGTCGGTGCGGCAATTACAACTTCACATCCCGTAGCAGCCAGCTTGCTTAAAAAGGTCATCGATTGTGGCGCAATCACGTCAAAACCATAACAAATCAGTGACAATGGTTTTTTTATAGTGAGAGATTCATAGCGCTCTATGAGCAGATCACCAATACGCGCTTGATCTGTCTGTCCGTTGCGCTCAGTGATATGTTGATAGGATTCCGCCCAATCCAGAAATGCCTTAACATCTTCATGCGGATAAAAATCGCGGAGACGACGCTTAAGCTGCCATGCATGTACGAGTTGCCACGCCTCTCGAGCCGATTGCGCTGTTTGTGGAATCTGCAGTAACGATTTTCCCGCCGCCGAGGATTGAATGACCGATTCCCACAGCATTTGCTCCTGTGGCGAAGAGAGTAACAGAGGTAGCGTTAATGCCTGCTTTGAATAAAGCGCATTGAAATAAATACGCTCAATTAAAGCTGTCAGCGGCAGGATGTCGGCTGTATACCAAGCCGCCGCTTTACCATTGACTTGTTCTTGGTTGAATCTTACTTTAAGCGCCAATGCAAGCCTGCGGTTAGGTGTCATAACCGTAGCGTCGGCATTTACGCGCTTAAAAACCTCGTCAAAGGGGATTTGCGGAAATTGTGAAGAGTAAGACATGCGGTATTCAGATTACCGCCATTTCTACTTAGCGTTGCAGTTGATCCAATTTGTCTTTAACACTGGCCCAATCATCCGCATCAGGCAGTGCATCTTTTTTCTCAATAATTGGACGCCATTTTTTAGATAATTCAGCATTCAGCCCAATAAAATCCAATTGCTCATCAGGCACATCATCCTCTGCATAGATTGCTTCCACTGGACATTCTGCGACACAGAGCGTGCAATCAATACATTCATCCGGATCGATCACTAAGAAATTGGGGCCTTCGCGAAAGCAATCTACCGGACATACATCCACGCAATCGGTATATTTACATTTAATACAATTTTCAGTTACCACATAAGCCATGACAACGATTCCTTGCTTGACACTTTTATAGAATTTCGTATTTTAACAGAATTCTAATAAACAACGCCATCATCAGAACCACTGAGCTGCTGATCAGTTTTATTGCTATTGCCTAGAACCGTTTATTTTTATACCCCAACAGCTTGTATCTCTGAAGTTTACCGATCATAAAACAATTGCTTCTCGTGGATTCCTGTGCGTAGAATTCACTTTTAACTTTAACGGGCGACCATTATGTATTTTATTCAAAAGTATTATAAAGCCGCATTATTTGCTTGCCTGTTGCTGTCACCAATCATCACAAAAGCAAATCCGGTCGCTTGTTTCAGTACCAATATGGGGCAGTTTTGTATCGAGCTTCTGGAAACACAAACACCGCTGACGACCGCTAATTTTCTCAGTTACATCGACAGCGGCGCTTACACCAATGGTATCTTTCATCGTAGCGTTCCTGGTTTTATCATTCAAGGCGGCGGCTACAAGCTTGTTGATGGTAGCAATGGAAAAACCCTCGCTCCCGTTGCTACACTTCCTCCGATTACCAATGAGTTCAAAATTTCCAATACGCGCGGCACCATCGCCATGGCAAAACTCGCCAATAATCCAAACAGTGCCACCAGCCAATGGTTTGTCAACTTGGCTGACAATTCCCAGAATCTGGATAATCAGAATGGCGGTTTTACTGTATTCGGCCGTGTTATCTTCGGCGGCATGACAATCTTTGATGCCATTGCAGCTTTGCCGCCTACCAAACTTAATCTTGGCGGTAGCTCCACGCCCGTGCCGTTGACAAATTTCGATGGTGTACAAGTGCTAGTTAGCAACTTCGTACAGACTAACCACGTTGAAGTAACCAATGCAACAGGTGTATTCAGTGAAGGCATTGTAAGCTTTGCGGTTGATATTGGCACGGATCAAGCACTCGAAGTCAGTTTACGGTTGATCGAAGACAGCCCGAGCTACATATTTGAGCTTGACCAAGCCACTATCACGACATTGTCGAAAAAACCAATCGATATCGCAACTTTCTCTAATCAGAGCAACGAATTACGCATTCCGTCGGTAATGATCGATGCGTCTACAGTTGTGCATAATGTACTGATGCAATTGACCAATCCACAATCGTATCAATTTACTTTGATCAGTTTTGACTAACAGGTTACCGGGCAGGCATTCAGGCAGCCTTTTATCGCTCATACGCCAGTACGGGTGCCAGCCATCGTTCCGCTTCCTCCACTGCCCAGCCTTTCCGTTTTGCATAGTCTTCCACTTGATCTTTACCGATTTTCCCAACGGCAAAGAAAGTTGAATCAGGATGTGCAAAATAAAAACCGGATACTGCCGCGGTCGGCACCATGGCAAACGATTCTGTAATAATGATGCCGGCATTCTCAGTTGCATTCAGCACTGCGAACAACGGACCTTTCTCGGTATGATCCGGGCAAGCGGGATAACCCGGCGCAGGGCGAATGCCGCGATATTCTTCGTTAATCAATTGTTCATTGGTTAAAGTCTCATCCTTGGCATAGCCCCAGAATTCACGCCGCACCCGTGAGTGCATGTGCTCGGCAAAGGCCTCAGCCAGACGATCCGCCAGCGCCTTGAGTATAATTGCGCTGTAATCATCGTTGGCATCTTCAAAGGCTTTGACGCGTTCATCAATGCCAAACCCGGCCCCCACGGCGAACAAACCAATGGTATCCTTGATGCCGGTTTCCTTCGGTGCAATAAAGTCGGACAAACAACGATTGGGCTTGCCTGTAGGTTTTTGATCTTGCTGGCGCAGGCAGTGGTACGTCATAGCCAACTTACTGCGCGTTTGATCGGTATAAATCTCGACATCGTCGCCGACAGCATTAGCCGGAAATAGACCAATTACCGCGTTGGCGCTCAGCCATTTTTGTTCGACGATTTTCTTCAGCATCGTCTGCGCATCGCGAAATAGCTGGCTCGCGGTTTCTCCAACTACTTCATCCTGTAAAATATCCGGATAACGTCCGGCGAGTTCCCAGGCTTGGAAAAAAGGCGTCCAGTCGATATACGGGACAATCTTTTCCAACGGGTAATTATTCAGCGTGCGAATACCGATCAGTTCAGGTTGATACGGTTGATAATTTTCCCAATCGGTCTTATACGCATTGGCGCGCGCTTCGGCCAGCGTCAGCAGTTTCGCCGGCCCTTTCTTGTTTTTATGCTGTGTCCGCACTTTCTCATATTCGTCCTTGACCTCTTGCACATAATTCGCCCGCAAATCCTGAGACAGCAAATTACTGCACACGCCGACCGCACGGCTGGCATCGGGCACCCATACGGTCGGACCTTCATAGTGCGGCGCAATTTTAACCGCGGTATGTACCCGGGAAGTGGTCGCGCCACCGATCAGCAATGGAATGATAAATCCCTCGCGTTGCATTTCTTTGGCGACATGCGCCATTTCTTCCAGCGATGGTGTGATCAATCCGGACAGACCGATGATGTCGGCTTTCTCACGCCGCGCCATATCCAGGATCTGCGCACTCGGCACCATCACACCCATATTGATCACTTCGTAGTTGTTACATTGCAAAACCACGGTGACGATATTCTTGCCAATATCGTGCACATCGCCCTTGACGGTGGCGACGACAATTTTCCCCTTCGGTTTGTTATCGCCCGATAACTTCTTCTCGGCTTCGATAAAAGGTAACAAATGAGCGACTGCCTGCTTCATGACACGCGCGGACTTAACCACCTGCGGCAAAAACATTTTGCCCGCGCCAAACAAATCACCGACGACACCCATGCCTTCCATCAGTGGCCCTTCGATCACTTGGATCGGGCGCCCCCCTCGCTTGTCGATTTCCACGCGCATCGCTTCGGTATCTTCCACAATAAACGTGGAAATGCCTCTAACTAGAGCATGCGTCAACCGTTGTTGCAGCGGCTCATCACGCCAGGCCAAGTCCTCAACTTGTTCTTTTTTCTTACCTTTGAAGTTTTCTGCATACTCAACCAAATGCTCGGTTGCATCCGCCCGCCGATTCAATATGACATCTTCGACTTTTTCCAGCAGCTCTGCGGGAATATCCGAATAAACCCCCAGTTGCCCGGCATTGACGATGCCCATCGTCATGCCTTCCTTAATCGCGTGATACAAGAAAGCGGTGTGAATCGCTTCTCGAATTGGCTCATTGCCACGGAAGGAGAACGACACATTCGACACCCCGCCGCTTATTTTCGCATACGGCAGGGTTTGTTTAATGATGCGGGTTGCCTCGATAAAATCGACGCCATAGTTATTGTGCTCTTCAATACCTGTCGCGATGGCGAAAATATTCGGATCAAAAATGATATCTTCGGGTGGGAAACCTATTTGATCAACCAGCAACCGATAGCTGCGTGTGCAGATATCAATCTTGCGCTTCAGCGTATCGGCCTGCCCCTGTTCATCGAACGCCATCACGATTACCGCCGCACCATAGCGACGGGCCAATTTGGCATGATGAATAAATTCGGCTTCGCCTTCTTTCATGCTGATGGAATTGATGACGGGTTTACCTTGTACGCATTTCAGACCTGCTTCAATTACCGTCCATTTACTGGAATCGAGCATAATCGGGACTTTGCAAATATCCGGCTCAGCCGCCAACAGATTCAAAAAAGTCACCATGGCTTTTTGCGAATCCAGCATGGCTTCATCCATGTTGATATCGATAATCTGCGCACCGTTTTCCACTTGGCTACGCGCCACACTCAGCGCTTCTGCATAATCATCGTTCAATATCAAGCGAGCAAACGCTTTGGAACCTGTCACATTGGTACGCTCGCCGACATTGACAAACAATGAATCGTCCCCGATATTCAATGGCTCCAGGCCGGACAAACGTAACTTCTTGGGAATCTCGGGTATTTTACGCGGCGCGATATCGCTAACGGCTTGCGCAATCGCCTTGATATGCGCCGGTGTAGTACCGCAACACCCTCCGACAATATTTACAAAGCCCGATTGCGCGAACCCTTTGATCTGACTCGCGGTATATTCCGGCGATTCATCGTAGCCCGTTTCCGATAAGGGATTTGGCAAGCCAGCATTGGGATGCACGCTGGTATACACATTCGCCACGCCCGCCAGTTCTTCAACATAAGGACGCATCAACTCGGCGCCCAACGCACAATTGATCCCAACCGATAACGGCCGGGTATGGCTCACCGAGTTCCAGAATGCTTCCGGTGTTTGCCCGGACAGCGTACGGCCTGAGGCATCGGTAATGGTGACTGAAATCATGACCGGTAAACGTATGTCGTGATCTTCAAAGTATTGATCAATGGCAAACAACGCAGCTTTGGCATTGAGCGAATCGAAAATGGTTTCAACCAGCAGAATATCCGCCCCGCCATCGACCAGTCCGCAAATGGATTCCGTATAATCGGCGACCAATTGATCAAAAGTAATGCCGCGAAAACCGGGATCATTAACATCCGGAGAAATGGATGCGGTTTTGGTGGTAGGTCCGATCACACCGGCGACAAAACGTGGCTTTTCCGGTGTTTTTGCTTCAAAGGATTGCGCTGCCTCGCGCGCCAATTTTGCCGCGGCGAAATTCAATTCGTACACCAAATCCTGCATGTGGTAATCGGCCATCGAAGCCGCGTTGGAATTGAATGTGTTGGTCTCGATGATATCCGCGCCCGCTTCCAGATAACCGCTATGAATCGACCGAATAATTTCCGGCTGTGTGAGGGTCAGCAAATCATTATTCCCTCTCAGGTCATGCGGAAAATCGGCAAACCGCTGACTACGAAAATCCGCTTCGGTAAGCTTGAAGGTTTGAATCATCGTGCCCATCGCACCATCCAAAATCAGGATACGCTGCGCAAATAAGCTTTCCAGTAACGCTGTGCGGGGATTTTTATTCATTGACATTGATGAAAGCATGTGTAAAAGGAGATGAATGTGTCATTATACCTTAGCTTCCGCTCGCGACTGTGAGAGTCGATGAACGAGCGAAAAAACACAGCTTATTCGTAATATAAGCAACCTAGTGCTTGTTTCTAACACCGCGGCGGCAACGTAGATAGCTTCTCAGCGGCTAAAGATAAAGCAACAACAAGCGGTAACCCGAGATATCCAAATCGCTGCTGTCAAAATCCAGCCGTATCTCAATTTCATGCTGGGATTCAATAAATTGCAGCGATTTATCTTCTTCCTGCAAGTAATCCTGTGCTGTAAAAATACGATTCACAATTAACTGGTCGTGTTCATCCAATAAAGAAAGTTGCAGTGCTGGCAATGCTTGCGAAAAAGGCGCGTGATTGCGAATGGTTGCCGACAGCGTCGTGACTTCCGGTTGCCGCAGGATATTTTTCTGCAAATCCGATGCTTCGATACCCCATTGCTTGATGTCTTGTGGATAGGGCACGGTGCAGGCCATAATCGCGCAGTATCGCTCTAAATACGGCCTGACGCCGGGCGCAGTGATCGTCAGTTCGGTGCGATTGATATACACTATTTGCCCGATCAGCAGAAGCAGTAAAAAAACATTCGCTGCTCTCCACCTATTTTGTGGTTGTTTGGATGTTTTTTCAGTACTTAAGAAATTATCCGAAATTGCAACTACCGCCTGACTCGAATCCGCAGAAAACGGCAAATCCATAACATCATCTGAAGTTGCGGCGACTGCAAAGCTTTCTGCCGGTACTGTTGGTACTATGGGCACTACGGGCACTACGGGCACTACGGGTTCCGCGGATGCTTCAGGCTCGCTGATTGACGGCAATTCAAGCTCAGGTGGGTATCCAATGACCGATTCACTGACAGTAATCAAGGTGGCAAAACCATTGAATACCTGCCGGCAATGTCCGCAACGCACATCACCGCTATGCGCCTGTAATTGCACAGCACTGACACGGAAAGTAGTGTCACAACCAGGACAGAGTGTCACGAGCGCCATACGCTATTCCCTGTATTTGACCGCATTGAATACCAACAACCCGTTAATGAATTGGTCGCCACGAGAAAGTTTTTCAACGACCTGCTAAAGTGACGATTATTTCATCTTTTGATGCCGGTTAACAGCACCCAGGCTTCCTGTTCATTGGCGATGCACATATCAAACCATTGTTGATACACATCTCGAACTTCTTCGGCCTGTTCTTTGAGAATCCCCGACAATACGATATGACCATGTTGCCGGACTGTTTGTGCAAGAATCGGCGCCAATAGGATTAAAGGATTCGCCAGAATATTAGCAACCACGACATCCACGTATTCGTCCGGTTGCAAACCTTGCTGAGCGGTTTGGTGCGTTGTCGCAAAAATGAACTTTGACGGATCGCACTGATTGCGCGCAGCATTTTGCTGACTGGCTTCGATCGCCTGGAGATCGATATCAATCCCGGCGACATAATCCGCCCCCAACTTCAGCGCTGCAATAGCCAATATCCCGGAACCGCAGCCATAGTCAATGACTTTGTCTCCAGGTCGCAGATTCCGGTCCAGCCAACCAAGGCAAAGTTGCGTGGTAGGATGGCTGCCCGTACCAAAAGCCAGTCCGGGATCGAGTATCAGATTGATCGCGGCCGGATCGGGCGATTGATGCCAGGTCGGCACAATCCATAAGCGTTGGGATATCCGGATCGGATCAAACTGTGATTGGGTCAAACGCACCCAATCCTGCTCTTCAACACGCTCCAGACGGCAGTCAGGTTGGCTGTCGGGTTGCACAGTGCGCATTATATTGCGCAGAACTTCATCAATATCTGCATCCTGATTAAACAGCGCAGACACTTCGGCATTCTGCCAGATCTCGCCGCTTGGTTCTCCAGGTTCTCCAAACAGCATTTGCTCATCTTGCGTATCGGCGGCGGCATCATGAATATCTACTGACAACGCGCCCTGCTCCATCAGCGCATCGCTCAATCGCTCCGCATGAGCCGAGTCAGTTTTGATGATGAGCGTAATCCAGGACATATATCACGTCACCGTTAGTGGTAGTCGATTCGAATGAGTTACTCGTCTGCCTGTCAATCCGCTTTGTTGTGCAGCGCAAGCTTTTGTTCCAGGTAATGAATGGAAGCTCCGCCGCGCAGAAAGGACGCGTCAGTCAACAAATCGCGGTGCAGCGGAATATTGGTTTTTATACCGGTTACCACCATTTCGGATAAGGCGATGCGCATGCGTGCAATCGCTTGTTCACGCGTATCCCCATAAGTAATGATCTTGCCGATCATGGAATCATAATAAGGCGGCACCATGTAATTATGATAGACATGCGAGTCAACTCGCACCCCCGGACCACCCGGTGCATGATACTGCGTAATACGTCCAGCGGAAGGTGTCAGCTTATAAGCATCCTCAGCATTGATGCGGCACTCGATCGCATACCCTTTGAATACGATATCCTTTTGACCGAACGGCAATACATGGCCGGCGGCAACATTGATTTGCGCCTGTACCAGATCGATGCCGGTAATGGCTTCCGTCACCGGGTGCTCCACCTGCAAGCGAGTATTCATTTCAATGAAGTAAAACTCATTGTTCTCAAATAGAAATTCAAACGTGCCCACACCGCGATATTTAATCCGGCGGCAGGCATCCGCACAACGCTCGCCGATTTTATTGCGCAATTTTTCAGAAATGCCGGGCGCGGGTGCTTCTTCGAGAATTTTCTGGTGGCGACGCTGCATGGAGCAATCTCTTTCCCCTAGGTGAACAGCGTTGCCATGTTCGTCAATCAATAGCTGAAATTCAATATGACGAGGATTTTCCAGAAATTTCTCTGCATAAACGATCGGGTTGCCAAATGCTGCTTGCGCTTCATTGCGCGTCATGATCACTGCGTTGGATAAAGCAGCTTCTGTGTGCACAACCCGCATACCGCGCCCGCCACCACCACCGGCAGCCTTAATGATGATAGGGTAACCAATCTCTCGCGCAATTTTCTTAATCTCATCGATGTGTTCAGGTAACGCACCATCGGATCCCGGCACACAGGGCACGCCGGCCTTTTTCATGGCATTTTTAGCGCTGACCTTGTCACCCATTAAGCGAATCGTTTCCGGCCGCGGACCAATAAATACAAAGCCGCTCTTCTCTACCCGCTCGGCAAAATCCGCATTTTCTGACAGAAATCCGTAGCCGGGATGAATCGCTTCTGAGTCAGTTACTTCCGCCGCACTGATAATCGCTGGGACATTAAGATAGCTCTGCGCCACTGGCGCTGGGCCGATACACACCGACTCGTCGGCCAACTTAACATATTTTGCTTCCGCATCGGCTTCAGAATGCACCGCCACGGTTTTGATGCCCATCGCACGACAAGCACGCTGAATCCGCAAGGCAATTTCGCCGCGATTTGCTATCAGAATTTTTCCAAACATAATTATCTGATCTCTATTCGGCAATCATTGAATGACGAATAAAGGCTCACCATATTCAACCGGCTGCCCATTCTCTAGCAAAATCGCTTTGATAACACCATTTTTATCGGCTTCAATTTCATTCAGCAATTTCATCGCTTCAATAATACACAACGTATCGCCCACCTTGACGCTCTGTCCGATTTCCACGAATGGGTTCGCTCCTGGCGAGGCTGCCCGATAGAAGGTCCCAACCATGGGAGATTTAACAACATGGCCATCAGGCAATAAATTTTTATTTGCATCCGGAGTTTCAGAAATCTTATCGGCTTCCGAAACGGATACCGATGCTGGCTGTTGGACAGGAGGCATCATCGGCTGCATGGCAGGCGGCAGAAATGCATAATTCTGCATCCCGGAACCAGATTTACTGATGCGAACCTTTTCCTCACCTTCCGTAATTTCCAGTTCTGCAATACTCGATTCTTCAACCAGCTCGATGAGCTTCTTAAGCTTTCTTAAATCCATATCCAATCTCCCGAGACATTGCCTCGCTTTAAGGTAGTTTTATAACTAGAAACAACCGATACTACTTTAACGTAAAAATGCACCCAATAAGATCACATTGCCATAAGAATTAAAGCTTAAAAGTATTTATAGCTGACACTCCGTCAACCGGACGCCATCGCATATCTCAGCGCCAGTTCGTATCCTTTAGCGCCTAGGCCACTGATAATGCCAACCGCCAGATCCGAAAAATAAGAGTGCTGCCGAAAAGATTCACGAGAATAGATATTCGATAAATGTACTTCGATAAAAGGTAATTTTACCGCCGCAAGCGCATCACGTAACGCAATACTGGTATGCGTATAAGCCGCCGGATTGATAATGATAAAATCTGTTCCATCATGCATCGTTCGCTGAACTCTATCTATCAAAGCGGACTCAGCATTACTCTGAAAAAAATCCAGTCCAACGCCAGTACTTTCAGTTAATTTACTTAAATCTCTGTTAATATCTTGCAGTGTATTACCACCATAAATCTGCGGCTCACGAATCCCCAGCAGATTCAAATTGGGACCATGAATAATCAAGATATTCTTAGTATTTGCATTTTCCGCATTCATTCAATAATTATGGACTGTTATCCTAAAAATGTACAGATTTTTGACGAATTTCGCCGAACTTAAGCGAAAGTTATTGAAAAAATATTGAATTTGATCGCTCAAGAATTACTTCTGAATCACTTCAAAAAACAAATGACAGCCAAACCGCAAATAAATGAACCGGATTCTCAGGGCAATCGGGCTTAAATTACTCCAATAATGCGGAGCAAATAATCATTATCCCAACCGGCCTTTAATCGTTTTATTTTTACACCGACCTTTGATATTTTTTCTTTATTTATCAGGTTTAAAGCAATATGTCTGATAGTGGCAAGATTGGCTACACTATAGCCTTTGCGTGTCCGGTTGCTATCTTCATCAAAAGTAATATCAAGCACCCAATGTAAATTGTTCTCGATAGCCCAATGAGCGCGAACAACATGTTCCAATTTAGCCGGATTATTGGCGCTCAGACTACTGATGAAATAACGCGTTTCCCCGGTAATTTTATTGATCGATTCTCTTGTTGCTGTAACCGCAATGATACTTTGTAGTCCTGCCCAAGCATGACATTCTTTTAATCACGCGATCTCATCTGTCACACAGATAGCACGTGTTTCAATGCGTCCATGACCACCATCAACAGTCACCATGGCGGCTTCAGGCGATAACTGCGAGGTAAAATACGTGGCAACATAGTTACCCTGGTTGCCCTTTAAGCTCAAGACATAATCGCCACCTTGTTGAATAATCTGCTGAGCGATTCTTTTCTGGCAACCCATGGCATCAACTGTAATCACACTTCCTACAATATTCAATCGCGATAACAGCTTGGGAATGGCCGTAATTTCATTGGATTTATTGTCCACTTTAACCTGCAGGCTATTGTGCCGCACCCATGCACTGACCATATGGATAGTTGCCTTTCTTGAAGCCTTATCAAGGCTACGCCTTAAGCATTTGCCATCAATTGCAATGACTTCTCCTTCAGTCAGACTGGCTAAGTCAGACACCCAGTTGGAAAAACACTCGCCAAACTGTTCATTATCTATCGCTGCAAAAACATCTCAAAAGGTATCACGTGCGGGTATCCCATGCTGCAAACCAAGCAATTTAGTGAACCAGTCTTATCTTGGCTTTGCCAAATTCTTCAATAGCCACCCAATTGTCCACCCCACAGATAACAGCGCATAGGTCGATAAAAAATATATCCTGTAACTGGTGTTTCTTTTGCCTGTCTACTCTCGGATCTTCAATGCTTGAAAAGTGATGGATAATTGACGCTATCGGTTTCTCTATCATTTGAAATCAAAATGATAAACCTAATACCTCATCTTCTTTCTGTTTTCAAGACTCTTTTAGCCCGATTGCCCTGACCGGGTTCTTTATAATTTGCCCGTAGCCCCCCAAGCATCTATAATGCAAGGCCTCATTTAAAGTTTTGGCTGTTGTAGCTCAGTTGGTAGAGCAACTGATTCGTAATCAGTAGGTCGGAGGTTCGACTCCTCTCAACAGCACCATTTAAATCAATAGGTTAATGTGATATCACCAGAATAATTACCTTCATTAGCCGCCCAGTATCAATTTTAGTCCCAGTATTAGTCCCAGTTAGCTTCTTGGCTCAATTAAGATATTTTTGAATGGCCTTGGACGAAAAGCGTCATTAACTCACTTAATTCAATTTGTATAACTTAATACTACTTCTAAAAAATCAACTGAAACTTATGAAGTTTTTAAATGATGACTTGCCAAATAAATGTTCAGCAAGTTTGGAAGAGTTGTTCCTATTAACTGAATATATATAATTGTTGTTTTGTTTTATTGCTTTTCCATAAAACAAAATTTATTAATCAATCTCGTTAATTGCAATCGAAGTGTGTGTTTGTGAATGTGTTCATATGAACATGAGAAGTTAATTTGAAGCTGCATCTTTATTATGTATATAACTACATAAAAACATAAGATAAGTTGTAATTAGCGGCATATTTAAAAGGTATTAATATATGCTGCCTAATAATAAGTCAAAACTCATTCGTCTTAAAGAAGTTATAGAAATTAGTGGCTTGAAACGCTCAACTATTTATAACTATATATCTCAAGGAATATTCCCCTCTCAAATCAGACTCGGCGAACGCTGTGTTGCTTGGGTAGAAAATGAAATTTTAGAAGTTAATTTTGCTCGAATAGCAGAAAAAACCGAACAAGAAATTAAAGATCTAGTTGCACAGCAAAAAGATTTACGTCTGCAAAAAAGTTATCAATAAAAGAGGTGATGATGAATATAACTTCTTCGTTGATAAAACCCATTACATTTAATTTCTTTCCTTTCCCTCAATATTCCATAGCTGAAAAACTTGTATCAAGTTTGAGCGCTAAGGCTTCGTTGATATCAAGTCAACCTCAAAAAAAATTTAGTCCAATCATTGCCATTTCCATACCGCCTCCCAAAAGATAAAAAAAGCAGTTAAGCAATAAACCCAATAAGCAACAACTAAATACATTGATTTTGGCATCCAAGGGATGAATCGTGTATTTGGACATCAATACTATTTCTTTTTCTTAATGGATCTCAGATAGCAACCTGGGATTCACGAAGAGAAAGTAATGAAATGTGACCATGTTTGATTCTTTTAAGACATGGTTTAATTATCTATTAATAAAAAAAGTAATGAATGATTAATATAGAAATAAGAAAAGTAATACTTAAAGAATGGATTGAAGAATTTACTGAAGATAATTCACTTATGCTTACTATTAGTGAGCCTCATGTAAGAATACATAGATTATTAGCTAATGGAAATAATTTAGAGCCTGTTATAGATAAGATTATCAAATTGGTTAATAAATATGTATTTGGTAAGCATAAGAGATTTGAATCATTACAGGGGATTGTTATTGAAGAAGATCCTTTATTTCAACCTCATTATCATATTCTATTAAAAAAACCTGAGTATATTGTCTCGCGTCAATTATGATGGCCGATTACACGACAATTATGATGGCCGGTTGAGTTTATTTATTACGTCATGATTTTTTCTGGTTTTTTCTCCTATAGCTTTCACTGTCGATTTCAATGATAGCTGCGTGATGGATGATTCGGTCGATCGCAGCAACAGTCATCATGGTGTCGGGAAAGATCTGGTCCCATTGGCTGAAAGGCTGGTTCGAGGTAATGATTAGGCTTGCGCTTTCATACCGGTGCGCAATAAATTCAAACAAAGCTTGTGTTTCTGAGTCCGTTTTTTTGACATAACCGATATCATCAATAATCAGTACACGATACTTGTCCAATCGGGTCATGGCGGTCATCAGATCCAACTCTTTTTTGGCTTGTTGCAAGTGCTGAACCAGCGCCGTTGCCGGCATCCATTTGACTCTAATACCCCGTTCAATCAGATGCAGCCCCAGTGCTGCGGCAATATGTGATTTACCCACGCCGGAAGGGCCAATCAGCAAGATATTATCCGCTTGATGTGCCCACTGGGTATTATCGCGAAGCGCAATAATTTTTTTCTGAACTGCCTGGGGGAGGTCATTGAATGCAAGTGTGGCAAAGCTTTTGCCACGTGGCAGCTTGGCTTCGCGTGTCCAACTGCTGATTCTACTTTGGAAACGCTGAGCTATTTCTTGTTCACAAAGTGCAGCAAGATACTGGCTGTAACTCCAGGCATGTTCAGAGGCCCGGTCTTGATAGTCCTGGTAATATTGCCCGAAGGTGGGCAATCTGAGTTCTTTGAGCATCAGTGGCAGCGCTTCAGACATAAACCATCTCCTGCGTTATCCAACTTCCGCTGAGTAATTGATCATACGCGTCGATGGTGTGTTGCTTTGCTGATATGTCCGGTTGTGTCGCATGACGCCGGATAAACCGTTTTTGCAGCGCTTTCAGTTCAGGCAACGGGTTTTGTTGCAACAATTCAGCAGCCAACGGAGTTTCACAATCATGATCATAAGCAAACCGTAGGACGGATACCATCCATTTGCAGGCCTGCTGTGGATCAAACTGTTGCTCTGCTCGCTGCCATAATTGGTGATACTGTGACGTTGGCAGCAAATCATCGCGTATTTGAGAAAAACGAAAGGCCTGGGGTTTTGCCGCTAGTGCATGGATCACGTGCCGGTAATCAATTCGTCTGGCACGACCTTCAGGTGTTTTCGGATACACGCGAGGTAACGTGATAACCAGTGTTTGACCGACAAAGCATTCCAGGCGATCATGATAGAGATGAACACGAATATTTTCGCCGATCAGCCTTGAAGGAACGCTATATAGCCCACGCTTGACTGCTATTGTGCTGCTGGTGGTTACCTTGACGGTTA
>CAZYHY010000046.1:0-22867 GCA_964647635.1 uncultured Nitrosomonas sp. | reverse complement strand
CACTCTAATGCCTAATTAGATCCCCGTGGCAAGACCACGGGGAATCGCAAGTTGATAGCGATAGATGGTGGCGTTGGACGCTTACACTCAATCAGTGTCTTATCACCCTTGATCGCAGCTATTGCCACCTTGGCTTTGAATCCCGCTGCGTGATTCCTTCTCTTTCTTATCTATATGCTCGCTCCTTTTTTTGCCGTCTATTAGGCTTGGGTTGAGCAAGATTACCACTTATCCGACTGTCCGAATTTGCGAAGCCACTTCTTCTGGAGCGATCGCCACAAAACGAGAATGAGCGGCCCGGATTAGTAGTGGTCCGATTGAAACCACCCACAGCAATATAAATTCTCAATACTGCCCCTTCTATTGCTTCGATATCCCCGAATTAAATAGTAAAATAACATACATTACATAAACGAAAATCCTTATGGCATTTATCGCAGACTCCATTACAGCTTTTTATGACAAAGAGCAGGACAGGCTTAGCTTAATATTCAGCGGTAAAGATAAGAAACAGCTGCTGGGCCTCATGACACGTCAGTTTTTTAAGGGCTTTTTAATTCAACTGCCTAACTGGCTTTCTCAACAATATACTGTTGCCATGCCCAAGACATCCGAACAGCAGTGGGAAATCAATCACCTGCATCACCAAATATCGCAGCAGAACGTAGCCGTTACGTATGGAAAAATACAGTCCAATTATCAGGTCGAATCTTTTCTAATTCACACCGTCAATTTAACGAAAGGTGAATCGACCGATAACAACCAGAAAATCAAACTTGAATTCCTGGATTCAAGCAAAGCCACCGAAATCATCTTTGTACTCAATGCAGCACAACTGCATAAATTAATCGGGGAAATTCTCAAGCAAGTACACGCTTGGGATATCGAAAATCCATGGCAGGAAAAAAGCATAACCTCTTTTTCATCAGATACTAAAGATAGAATCGTGCACTGACGCCGTCACATAGTACTGTAGCCTGTTACTGTTCATGCGAAATTTAGTGGCATCTTCTACTATTATTTTTTCCACGATCTGTGATATAAGTAAGTCATGTGCTGGTCAATGGAGAAAGGATTGCTGGGTAAGTGATATGCCTTCTCCCGTTGGATTGATCGGTACAGTTTGCAGCAAGTATTCACATTTTTAATATATCAATGTAAAAAAGGAGTCATTGTCATGCGAGCTATATCAGCAACGATTGCAGCAGGAACATTAGTATTGTTTATGAGCACTCAAGTTTGGGCAACTGATGCCGGACATACTTCAGAAGCGATGGAACACGCCGGAAAAGCTCAAGCACATGGCGAAATGGGGCATGCGAAAGAAGCGCTTCAACACGCAAAAGACAGTCTGACGCATGCTAAAGAAGCAAGTAAAGGGCACGCCGATGCGCATACGCATATGGATGAAGCTGTTAAGCACTTGGAAGAATCGATTAAACACGCAGAGATGGGACACGGTACTGAATCAGCTAAGCATACCGAAGAAGCGATGCAACATATGCGCGAATCCAAGCATTAATCCAAGCCATTAACGGCCTGTTAAATACTCCCTCGGCTAAGCCGAGGGTCAATCTAATAGATATCCTGCCGACAAGTATCATTCATCCTCGAAATAGTCGCTCCGCATCACGCCTATCCCTTACAACCCTCTGTATTTTTCTTGGTCTTGGCTATACAACTAAATCAATCTGAATTCAGCCAGCAATGGGATATGATCAGACAAACGGCACCATGGCTGGCCTCGCAAATGCATACAATCAATTACCTCAAAACCGCGAAAATAAATACGATCCATCGACAATACAGGCAACCAGGCTGGAAAGGTGCGGGCATAAGAACCGTGGGTATTTTTAAAAACTTCCTGAACACCCAGATCCTGGTGCAGGTAATATTCGGCGCGACCGCGCCAGTCATTAAAATCACCGGCAATAATCAGCGGCTCATCCGCTGGAACATGAGATTTGATGCGCTTGGCCAGTAGTGAAAACTGACGTTCTCTTTCAAGTTCAAACAAACCCAGATGAACGCAAATAATATGAATTCTCCGACCGTTCTCCGGGATCTGAATTGTTCCATGTAATAAGCTGCGGCTGGCCAATCGCAACATAGAAACATTGATATTCTCCCATTCAATAAAAGGATACTTGCTCAAAATTGCATTACCATGATGCCCTGACTCATAAATCGCGTTCTTTCCATAAGCATGATGATGCCAAACCTGGTCAGCCAGATATTCAAATTGCCGGTTATTGGGCCAGTCGTCAAAGCGGCTCTTGGATATATTGCGCTCACCATGCACTTCTTGTAGAAAAACAATATCCGCATCAATACGGCGTAATGAGTTTTTTATCTCATGCAGGATAAAGCGCAGGTTAGTTGCGCTGAATCCCTTGTGAATATTGTAAGTCAGCACTTTTATCGATGTATCGGGCATTGCCGTTTCAGAATTTTTGCGTTTTTTACAAGTCATACTATCCATGGATTTCTTATGCGCTATTTCTTCCCGATTGCGCAGCAACCATTGAATTTTAGTCCTGCAGATCATGCTAAGCTACACCAAAGATCAAAGAATTAATTTGCCCAACCTGGTAAGCCTGATACGGATATTCATGGCACCGGTGTTATTTTATTTTGCATTCACTCAGCAGCCGTATTGGTTCATTGGTGTATTAGTATTTGCAGTATTTACCGATGTACTGGATGGTTTTCTTGCCAGGATATTGAATCAGATCACCCCGATGGGTTCGCACCTTGATAGTTGGGGTGATTTCATCATTTATTCAACAATGGCAGTCTGCGCCTGGGTATTATGGCCGGACATCATACTACGGGAGCAGCTTTATTTCATTATCATTGTCTTGAGCTTCACACTGCCGGTTTGTATCGGCCTCATTAAATTTCATACTGTCAGCAGCTATCACACGTGGAGTGTAAAACTCGCTGTCGCAGTCACTGTGGCAGGTTATCTCCTGCTTTTTACCGGCCTATCCGACTGGCTTTTCCGATTCGCTGCTTTATTTTGCCTGTATGCAGCCATTGAAGAAATCACGATTACACTGTTGATCCCGCACGAATTGGTGGACGTCAGAACAGCATGGCAAGCATTGAAGTACCGACAGAAACGTACAGCAGCTATCAATCAAACCCAGGAAAAAACACCGAAATGCTGAAATCTGATGACAATAACTACGGTCTTGCGCACCCATGCTACTGAGCCGCTACCCTCTTTATAGAAACACAGTGTATGATCTGCGAAAAGTTTCGTATCGTATTCCTACTCTATTATTTACTCGAAAACAGTCATGAACAGCACATCCACTATTAAGATCCTGATCCTTGACGACGATACTTTTATGCTCAAGCTATTGACTCAAATGCTTGCTAAACAAGGTTATACCGCTGTCAGTTCTTGCGACAATGGCCGTGATGCACTCACAAAAATTGATGATGCCGATACCCGCCCTGATTTGATTCTGCTCGATCTCAACATGCCAGATATGGATGGCATCGAATTTGTGCGATATTTGGTTGACCGGCAATATCGCGGCGATCTTATTCTGGTCAGCGGTGAAGACGAGCGTATGCTGAAAACTGCCGAAAAATTGGTTCATGCGCATAAAATACCGATGCTTGGCTATCTGCATAAACCCGTTAATTCCGACAAATTATCTGAAATAATGAGTCATTGGGAACCGCATTCTTTAGAAAACAACCTGCAGTCCAATAAAAAAATTTATAGCGCGGAAGAATTACAGTCTGCCATTTCCAATCATGAATTAGTGAATTACTATCAGCCGAAAGTATCTGTGGAGACCGGTGAAGTGATTGGTGTCGAAACACTGGTGCGCTGGCACCACCCAACCGATGGCCTAGTATCTCCCGATTACTTTATCGATATTGCAGAAAAAAATCATCTGATTAATGAACTGACCACCTGCGTCCTAACCAATGCTTTGACGCAAGCCAAAATGTGGCAAGAAAAGGGATTGAATCTGCGCGTGGCGATTAATGTTTCCATGGATAACCTGGCGTCGCTGGATTTTCAGGATCTTGTAGTCAATCTGGTTACTCAGGCAGGCCTGTCACCGCAAGGCATTGTATTGGAGATAACCGAAAGCCAGGTGATGGGTGCTGATGCACGGGTTCCGCTCGAAATTCTGACGCGATTACGTCTCAAACGATTTCATTTATCGATTGATGATTTCGGTACCGGGCACTCATCATTAGCCCAATTGCGGGATATTCCATTTGACGAACTCAAGATTGATCAAAGTTTTGTCCACCGCGCATGGACGGATGACACGCTGCGCGCCATATACGACGCCAGTTTATCCGTGGCGAAACAACTAGGCATGGAAACTGTGGCGGAAGGCGTGGAAGATCAGCATGATTGGGAGCTCTTACGTCAAACGGGATGTGATTTGGCACAAGGCAATTTTGTTTCAAAACCACTACAGGCTGCCGATTTTTCCACTTGGACAGAAGAATGGAAAAACAGAATACGCAATGGATTACTAGCTGATTCCGTGTAGTCTTTATGGGTCGATTATTACCAAAAGATTCATGCGTAGCGGCAACGCAGATCGTTTCCCAACGACCTCACACATCTTCTTCGTGCAACGAAGCCAAATATGTCTGAACCGTAGCCATCTCTGCGTCAAAACTTGGTAGCAATTCTGCCAATACCTTTGCGTTGTTACTTTTACCCGCCTGTTCCATGCTTGCGCATAGTTCACCCAGTGCCAGCGCCCCCACTGAACGCGATGAAGATTTGAGTTTGTGTGCGAGTGCGCCAACTGTCTTCCATTGCTCTGCTTGATAAGCAGTTCGTAGTTCTGCAGCTGTTTTTTTCGCGCTGGCGCGATAATCCTGCAGCATGTCTTTAATCATTTCCGGGTCATCACCTACCAGTTGTTCAAGAACATGGATATCCACCGGAACCGTACTTGATTCAGCTTCGGAAGCGGTCGCGGCAGATTGGGATGCTGGCTTTGCATCTGCAGCAGCTTTATTGCCGGATAAGTATTTTTCCAAGATTGATCGTAAATCTTCAAGTTGTGCCGGTTTACTCAGATAATCATCCATACCAGTGTTCAGGCAGTGTTCCCTTTCGCCTTTCAGCGCATTAGCAGTCAATGCAATGATGGGAATATGTTTCTGGCCGGCTTCTTGCGCGCGAATATTCTTTGTCAATTCAAAACCATCCATTTCCGGCATATGCAAATCTGTCAGCAATAATCCGTAATTCTCTTTCTGCAGACGCTTTAATGCCTCACTGCCATCATTTGCAATATCTGCGGCATAACCGAGTAAGTTAAGCTGTTGTTTAATCACTTTCTGGTTAATATCGTTATCCTCAGCCACCAGAATCAGTTTACCTTGACGCAGAGCATCTTCGCGTAAAACGGGTGCAGGTCCGGATTTGCTGAGCGCATCGGAGGGCGGTGTTTTTCCCTCACTTAATCCAATTCTTCCCGCCGCAATGGCCATTGCGCGAAGTAAGGATTGACGATACATCACATCGCCATCCAGTGTGACGATATCGATATCTTCAATGCGCGCTTGCCGACGCCGGCCGCGCTTGATAATGATAAAGTGCGGCTCTATGCCAGACTGTATCGCGGCAGATTTAGCGGCTACTGTGCGTTTCGACGCATTGGAACGAGTAGCAAATATCTTACGTAATTCCTCAATCGACGGTGCTTGTTGTCCGGCATCGATCACAATGAGCCACAAACCGGGAGCCAAGCTTTGGATAAGCTGGCGCACCGAATCCAGGTTAGCCACCTGTTCGACGGTTGCACCGGCGCTTTTCAGATAAACAGCCAGATCACTGTTTAAGCCATTCATGTCGCCTAATATCAGGCAATTCAAGCCAGTTAGGTCGCCAACCTTGCTGTCGGTGACCGAAGTGGCCGGCAACGGCTTAAATGGCATTTGTATCATAAATGTGGAGCCTTGCTGCGGCTCGCTTTGTACCGCTATTTCAGCATCCATCAATTCCGCCAGACGATGAGAAATAGCCAATCCGAGTCCGGTGCCGCCGAAGCGTCTTGTGGTCGAAGCGTCACCTTGTGAAAAGGATTTGAAAAGCTTTTCCTGCGTTTCCTTATCCATACCGATACCGTTATCGCTCACCTGAAATGTAATGATGACCTGATCAGGATGAGATTCGGCCAATAACACACGCACCGATACCTTGCCATTTTTTTCCGGTCTACTGGAAAACTTGATTGCATTGTTGACAATATTGATGAGCACTTGGCGCAAACGTAACGGATCCCCCAATACATTTTCCGGAATTGCAGGGTCGATGAATAAAGTTAACTCCACGTTCTTAGTCAGTGCCAGATGTGCCAGCATGCCACAGGCATTTTCCACAACACTGGCCAGGCGCATGGGAATCTTTTCTATTTCCAGCTTGCCTGCTTCAATCTTAGAAAAATCAAGAATATCTTCAATAATGGCCAGCAAGGCATACGCTGAATCCCGTATTAAATTAGCCATCTCCATCTGATAACCACTCAAGCTGGTTTGCCTTAGCACATCGACCATTCCAATCACGCCATTCATGGGCGTACGAATTTCATGACTCATGGCGGCAAGAAAAACAGATTTAGCTTTATTAGCTTGTTCGGCTTCAACTCTAGCCTGCCTTAAATCTTTCATGATGCGCACATACTCGCGGATATCGCGTATCACACCAGTAAAATGCCGCTTGCCGCCAACAAAGTATTCGCTGACAGCCAGATACAATTCAATGCGCTCTCCATCCTTGCGCACGCCTTCAACTTCACGGCCGCGGCCAATACCATGCGTACCGGATAAATAGGGGCGACCGACATACTCCTGACCATGCCCGCTGCGGCAATAATTTTCCATATAACCGATATGCTTACTACGATCCGGTTCTGGCACGATGATCGAGATATTCTGCCCGATCATTTCATCATGGTTGTAACCAAACAGCTTTCCCATCACCAGGTTAGCGGAAAGAATCGTGCCTATTTCATCAGTAGTCACCACGCAATCCACCATGTGCTCAACGACAGAGCGCATTTCTTCTTCTTTAATGGCTAAAGCGGTATTTGCGCGCTGTAAATCGTCAGTACGCGCGGCAACCCTGCATTCCAATTCTTGATTCAGTTGCAGCAGATTTTCTTCGGCTTTGTTGCGCTGCTGATTACTGGCATCCAATCGTTCCACCATATTGTTGAACGTGTCTGCGAGTTGCCTCATTTCATCCCAACCTTCAATCGCAGCACGTTGACATAAATTGCCTTCGGAAATTTCCAAAGCGCTCTGATTCAAATGCTTTAATGGATCGACAACACGTCGATTAAATAACACCGCACCCAATAGTGCCACGAGCAGTGTCAGTACCAAGATCACCAATCCGACGAAATGCAACTCGCGTACAGAAGCGAACGCTTCATCCGCATCGATATGCACTACAATGCCCCACTTCATGAGCGGTAAGTAGCCCCATGCGGCGACAACCTCTTTATCACGATAATCAAGCGTCAGCGCGCTGCCTGAGTTACCGTTCAAGGCATTTTGCATCGCCTCAGCAGTCGGTGTGTTGAGCGGAATCCTGCGTTTCAAAGCAGCATCAGGATCGTACTTTAATGGTGCCATGACTAAAGCAGAAGTAGGATCGCCATCATCAAATCGTGCCACAACAGTTTCACCGCTACTACTAAGCCCAACGTTATTGGCTATCACTTCAAATACACGTTCACTAAAGATTTGCAGCGCCAATACCCCCTTGATTTCTCCATTTATAATTACCGGGGTTGCAACAAATGCCGCGATGGCACCCTTGGATGGCTCATAGCGTTCAAAGTCGGAGATACTGCTTTTTAAATTATCCAGTGCGTAGCGGGTAACTTTAGCAAGCCCGGTATCGCGATAAGGACCTGTGAGCAAGTTGGTTGCAAAATCGGATTCATGTGCTTGCGTGTAAACGATCTCGCCTTTAGTGGAAATCAGAAAAATATCGTAATACTTTGCTTCTTCAACAAAACGTTTAAAATTTTCACGATAAACCGCATCCATTTGAAGGTAATCATAGGACTCCACGCCGCTCTGATCATAGATTCTGGAAAACTCCATAAGAGCTGCATGCGTTGTACTGGAATCACGCACCAGACTGGAATCAAGAAAGCGTTCCTTCAAATAGCTATCAATCTGCTCAATCTTTTTATCGGCAATCGCAGAAACATTACGAATTGCGGAATTTTTAATTTCCTTTTCGAAGGTATGCAACAGGCTATTGCCAATGACCAATATTGGCAACAAGGAAACCAACGTAAACCAGACAGCGAAACGCTGCGTAAGCGAAGTGAATTTCATCGATCCCTCCTCACGACAATTGCAACAAAGCCGAATAGTTTATTTTCGAACAACAAGAATCATTTTCCCAGCGTGGATCGTGTGTTAAAAACATCATATCATGCTGCTCAAGCGGTGGATGAGCGCGAAGCCATACGTGTCATCAATGCGCCGTTTGTGCCATCTGAATTACCGGTTGCGCACCAGTTTCCGACAACAATACGGTCATCATGTTGGTAACCAGTACTGCGCGCTGATCAGAAGTCAACGATACGATTTTTTTGTCCTCGAGGTTTTTCAGCGCCACCTCAACCATACCGACTGCACCGTCAACCAGTTTCTGGCGCGCCATCACGACCGCTTCCGCTTGTTGCCGCCGCAGCATGGCACTGGCAATCTCCGGTGCATAGGCAAGATGGGCGATTTTGGCTTCTTCGATCACGATACCCGCCACATCGACATGCTGCTGAATGGATTCACACAACAATCCGGCAATCGCATCCAAATCAGTGCGCAAACTCTTCTTGCGCTCTCCTTCGATTATTTCAGTATCATCGTAGGCATGACTGCTGGCAACCTGACGTACCGCCGACTCACTTTGAATTTGTAGATAATTCAGTGTGCTCTCGACATCAAAAACCGCTCGGGCGGTATCCTGCACGCGCCATGCGATCACCGCCGCAATTTCAATCGGATTGCCGCGTTCATCGTTGACTTTAAGTACCGGGGTATTCCAATTGTTGATACGCAGTGACACTCGCATTCTACGATAAAATGGATTAACCCAGAAAAAACCGCTTTCACATACAGTTCCGGCGTAGCTACCAAAAAAAATCATTACTGCCGCCTGATTAGGCTCAAGCGTAAACAGGCCTTTGCAACAAAATAGCGCCACTACCAGCAACACTGCTCCACCAATCAGTTTAATGGGACTACCCGGCGTAGCAACGAGGAAAACTGCAGACAAGAGCGTCGGCAACAGTAGCATTAACATGATCCAACCGTTGGCACCGCGAATGATTTGTTCGTTGGTGCCAATGGCATTACTGCTTGATCTCTGATTCAAAATCATTCTCCTTTTAAATTTGCAAACTTTAATCCAGCAGTTCGCGTGATTTCTGGAAATGCGAATTCAATTGCAGTTGAAAGTTTACAATTAATTTTAAAACCCCTGATAACTCATTCATATCAGCAAAACACCGCTTAATACGCTAAAATATTCCGACTTAAGTCCGTTGATACACGTCTTCGTTTAAAACATATAGATCGAGTACTTTATTATGCGCTCCATTATGATTGGACTATCCCTGATGTTTTTTACCTTATCCGCCTTCATCACGTTCAGGGCATCGGAACTCCCGGTTCAGACACCTTTGGCCAATATCCCTTTAGCGGATTTGCCTTTGGTCAACACGCCACCAGCTTACACACCTGTTTATCCGGATCATCCCAACGGGGCCCCCGTGGAATCCGATCCCCCAGTCCAAAACTCAACTGAACACCAAGATGCCGACAACAGTGCTATTACTACAGACTTGGAAACAACCAGCAAAGAACCTGAAAACAAACCAATAACAACAAAAAACACCGTTGAAGGCATTAATGCCACAGATTTCGCAATTCATCCACGTATCCTGACAGTCTTTGGCGGCCAAACATTTCGCTCTGGTCGGGATATTATCGATGACACTGCCGCTCCTAAGATTGAGAAATTAATCAATGAAGTATCAGTATTTCCAAACAGCCTCCTTATCATAGAAGGACATACCGATAATATACCAACGGGTAAATTACATAAGAGCAACATGGATTTATCAGTAAGCAGGGCGAAAGCGATTGCGAATATATTGATTTCTCGTGGCATACCGCAAGAACGGATTTCCGTCATTGGGTATGGCGACACCCGTCCTATAGACACCAATAATACCGAAGAAGGTAGAGCAGCAAACCGCAGAGTCGAAATAAAGCTAATGCTTAAAGAAGGGGGAAATTAATGCACATATACGCCCAACACTTCAACCTCAATACACTTCCATTCGAGAATGTGCCGGACCCACTGTTTTTTTACGACCAGGGCGACTATGCGCGTATTCGCAAGCAGATATCCGGGTCTCTACAAAGCGGGCGAGGATTAATCGTTGTAACTGGGCCAATCGGTTCCGGCAAAACGACGCTCAGTCAGATGATAAAAGCTGATTTTCCTAAAAACATCAAATTAATATGGATGGCAGAACCACCTGCAAATGGTAGCGACCTCTATTTGTTTCTGGCTCAAGAATTAGGATTACAGCTTTCTTCATCCGAAAAAACCTTTGTGATGCGGGATATCCGCAATGCACTCTTAAAGATTAATTCTGAAGGAGAGAAATGTTTGATCATCATCGATGAATCGCATTTGATGTCAGATGATGTAATCAATGGCGTCCGCTTGCTCAATAATCTTGAAGAAGGGTCCATTAAGCTCATCCAATTGCTGCTCCTCGGTCAGGAAGAATTATTGGAAATGATTAATAGACCAGCGATGGAGCCCTTTAAACAGCGGATTGCCACGCTTGAAACACTGGGAAGGATGAATGCTGATGCAGTCAAAAGGTATATCTCGCATCGTATCAAGGTTGCTGGCGGCACCCCCGATCTCATAGCGGATACAGGATGGGAAGCTCTTTCCATTGCATTTCAAGGGGGTGGAACACCTCGGACGATCAACTCATTATGCGACAGATCACTGAGTGTTGCATTTGAACGGGAAAAGCCTATTGTTGATGCACACGATATCTACGAAGCCACACAACGCTTAGGATTGAGAACCGACGTTTTCCATTATATTGTTTCGTTGAAGAACCAAGAAAGAAAAACTCAGGAAATGCATACAGCAGCACAGCAAAATGCTCCTGCAACAACGTCAACTAAAGCATCGCCATCTAAAGTACCACCACCTAGCACGGAACAACAATCTGTTTCTCCCTCTCCCGCCAGCATAAAAACAAAACAAAGTGCCCATGCTGCAACCAATGAAGCTCCGAATGCGCTCAGGAAAAGAATAAAAGTAGCTGAATCGTCCTATGCGGACATTGCCAATGTCATTAAAGCGAAATATAAGCAGAAAAATCTGAAAATGCCAGTTGCACTACTGGCCGCATCGATGCTATCACTCGTTGTGAGCCTTGTATTCTTTTGCCATCGGACCGACTCGGTAGGATTCATTGGTTGCATAATGGATTTACTCAGCTTATAAATTACTTTTCGGGAAACCAGATTTTGCCGCGAATATGCCGGTACTTATTAAAGCTGGATACCATCGACACTAAAATCAAATTTTTCTCGTTGAGTTGTAGACTGAATTTGCAAGAAACCTGGTTGATTTCTAGAACTAGCGGATCATTGAATCCACAATACGTCTGAATAATGGTGACAACAACAGCAAAAGAGCGAAACCGATTGGAAAAGCAATGCCCCACGAATAAAGCCATTCGCTGATGAAAGCATTTGAGAAGCCAAGGTTCACTGCAGTGACAGTTGCAGATACGCAGCCCGTCATTGTCGCAGACATCATTAAGCAATAAATACAATGCGTTAACATTCCATGCTTCATGCAAACCTCTCAACCTTCAAATCAAAAACACTGCAAGTTGCATATTGTACGTAACGTAAACACATTAGCGCAAAAATACCTCAGGTGTTCTATACATTTGCAATAACACCAGGCAAAAACAAGCGGGAAAGCGCAGTTTATACGTAATCAATGAACATTTTGAACCCGATTTTTAACACCGCAACAGCAACACAAATAGTTTTTCAGCGGCCTGTTAAAATACCATCCATCACTCTCTTGACAGTCAATAGCCGGATGCAGTCTACTACTAGCCAGCTACTTTAGTTTACTTTTCCATCCTGCTGTCGCCTGTACTTACCCCCGACCGCTCACCCTGAAGGAATCACTGTTGTGTTTTCAGCGCTTAAAAACTTTAGTTTCGTAAGAACACTTAGCTATCTGGCGTTTTCTGCCAGTTGGCTGGGTTTTGCTTACTATTGTGGGCGGCTGATTCCCGATCAGCAATTATGGTTTGCGTTGCTGGTAACATTTCTGTTTGGATTGCCCATTTATTTTGCTGCCATTTATGCGGCAACCATACAAAGAATTTATCTCTCCAGTCAATTCAAAAAACTGGGCATTCTACATTGGCTGCTTACGCGTCGGATTCTGGCCTATATCTGGTGGCTGCTATGGTCGGTTATTTTTGCATTTCTGCTGCTATTTTATCTCGGTGCGGCTGAAAAACAGGAGTGGTTTACCTTCTTCGCGGCCATTCCAGTATTCGCTGTCATTTATGCTATTTGTTTCCCCATCGCAGCGCGTGAATACAAACCTTACATCGCTGTACACAAATCTTTAACCTGGTCACGCTGGATCACCGCGTTGGCAATGGCCGTGTTTTTTGTTGTGTTCGTCAATAATACGGATATAAACCGTCAATATACCTCGTTGACAGAAGCCATCGCGACCGAAAGTCAAAAATTGACTGGTGCTTCCAGCAGCATTCTCATTCTTGAAACCAATCGCCTACTGGGTTTTATTGAAGGATTGAAACGTTACGCGCTAGGCAGTTTGCATTCATTCAATGACACGCTATATTTGGGTGCTCTTTTCTTAGGCAGTTTGCTGTTTTTTTATAATGTAGCGCTTGGAATTTCCAGTTTCATGGTATCGCTATCCGAATACCGTCGCGTATTTGGCCCCATCCAGGATAGCGACCAACCACCTGCAGTTTCCCCATGGGCTTGGGCGCTTACATCGGCGTTCGCTACTCTCTTTGTCTTGTTCATTTATGTACCTTCGACAGTGTACGTAGATGCCTGGTTACGTTCTAATCCGGAAACTCTCAGAGAGATTCACACCTCACAACAAACTGTGGTCGAAACGGTGGAAATGATCGGCGACAATTACTACAAACCTGGCACAACGGAGCAAATTGAGCTAGCGTATCTCGATAGCCTCGGCAAGCTGGAAACATCGCTGGAAAAATTGCGCGAGGCCACCGATACCGGCTTTAGGCAAATGACCGAAAATGTTGATGACTACCTGGATTGGTACTACAGCCTGCCGGGCGAATATGAACGGATTGTGGCATTAGCCACGGGCGTACTGGAAAATTGGATGGCAGAAAAACTACAAAATTATCTGATGAAAGGTAATGTATTCGGTCCTGTGCAGCAATCCATCGAAAGCGTATTGCAGAATAATCAACAACTGCGTACCGAGCATGTGCAAAAAGTAGAACAAATATTGACCGAAAATCGCATCCAACCCGCCGATAACTCACAGCTGGAAATCGTCAGGCATGCGTCATTGAATGCGCTCAAAGAACCGCCGGCGCACAGTGTCATCGTCAATCTGGAAAATCGTATGCTGATTTCCGGCGGCATTGGTACCGCCGGCGCCATCACCGGTGCCATCGCCGGCAAGATCACAGCCAAAGTGGCAGGTAAAGGCATCATCAAGCTCGGTGCACAAGCCCTGATTAAAGTGACCGCAGGCAAAGCAGTGAGCGCCTTGGGCGGAGCAGCGGCAGGCGCTGCCACCGGCATGGCACTGGGTTCAGTCATTCCCGGCATCGGCACAGCCATCGGTGCAGCGATTGGTGGTATTATTGGCGGCGTCACCATTGGATTGACTATTGAGAAGCTTCTGCTGATGCTTGAGGAAGCATTTTCACGCGAAGAATTTAAGCGCCAGATTCTTGAAGCAATCGAAGAAGAACATATCGAATTTGAGAAATTCTTAAGCAATCCGATTGTCTCTGATACAACACCTGACAGTGTCGAGCTCGAAACCCACTAACAGACCGCTGAAAAACGTTTTGCAGTTGCGATACCAGACAAAAAACAGGTGAAAAACGCAGTTTATGGGTAATTAATGAGCAGTTTAGCCTGCTTTTAATACCGCAGCAGCAATGCAGATCGCTTCTCAGCACCTGCAAAGCAATAAACAAACCAATCAACAAATAACACAATATTGGAATCTACATGGAACATAACGTTGCCCTGATTACGACGATTGCAGCCGGTTTTGGTCTGGCTTTGATTTTTGGGTTCATCGCAGAACGGCTTAAAACACCCGCATTGGTGGGCTATCTGTTGGCCGGCATTGCAATCAGTCCATCAACGCCAGGATTTGTCGCAGATATCGGCATTGCCTCTCAGTTATCGGAAATCGGTGTCATGTTGCTGATGTTCGGGGTTGGATTGCACTTTTCGCTGGATGATCTACTGGCTGTCAAGCGTATCGCGCTACCTGGCGCAATCGTTCAGATGGCGGTCGCAACAGCACTCGGCATGACGCTGGCAATGTGGTGGGGATGGAGTGCGGGCGCCGGTTTGGTACTGGGTTTGTCATTATCCTGCGCCAGCACAGTGGTGCTACTTAAAGCGCTGGAATCGCGCGGTTTTCTGGAAACCATGAACGGCCGCATCGCTGTCGGCTGGTTGATTGTTGAAGACCTGGTGACGGTGCTGATTCTGGTATTGCTACCTTCGTTTGCAACCATGCTGGGAGGCACCAGCGACGCTGAAAGTGCAACGGACCCCTTGTGGTACACGATTGGCACTACTTTGCTACTGGTTTCGGCTTTCATTGCCTTGATGCTCATTGTCGGCCAACGCGTATTACCTTGGTTACTGTGGCAGGTCGCTCGTACCGGCTCGCGCGAATTATTTACGCTGGCTGTCATTGCCGCCGCTATCTGCATTGCTTATGGCGCTGCGGCACTGTTTAACGTGTCTTTCGCACTGGGCGCTTTCTTTGCCGGCATGGTCATGCGCGAATCCAAATTCAGCCAGCGCGCCGCCGAAGAATCTCTGCCGCTGCGCGACGCCTTTGCGGTATTGTTTTTCGTCTCGGTCGGCATGCTATTCGATCCAACCGTATTGATCGAAGAACCCTTACGGGTTTTAGCCGTCGTGGCAATCATTGTCGTGGGAAAATCCGTGGCGGCCATGCTACTGGTCTTGATGCTGGGCTATCCACTCAATACCGTCTTGATCGTAGCAGCCAGCCTGGGACAAATCGGTGAATTCTCATTCATTCTGGCAGGATTGGGATTGTCGCTCGGATTGATGCCTGCGGAAGGCATGAGCCTGGTGCTTGCCGGCGCGCTGATTTCTATCGCTTTCAATCCCATTGCTTTCGCTGCCATCGTGCCGTTCCGGAACTGGATGCTAAAGCACTCGGCATTAGCGCGCAAATATGAAAATCGCGATGATCCATTTGCGGAACTACCCATGAGTATCGAACGCAAGTTTCTGCAAGGTCAGGTTGTGCTCGTGGGCTACGGTCATGTCGGTCAACGCATTGCCAATGCGCTGAACGAGCAGAACATTCCCTATATCGTTGCGGAACAAAACCGCGAACTGGTGCAGGATTTGCGTAAACAAGGTATCAATGCCGTATCCGGCGACGCCACGGAGCCTTCCGTGCTGATACAGGCACATATCAAGGATGCAGGCATGCTGGTGATTGCCACGCCTGACCCACTGAATGTGCGCCAAATGATTGATACCGCACGTACGTTGAATCCGGATATTGAAATTGTGTTACGCACGCGCAGTGAGGATGAAACGAAATTACTGCGTAACGATAATATGGGCACGGTATTCTTTGGCGAAGAGGAGCTCGCCAAAAACATGACGCATCATATTTTGAACCGCTTCAACACAAAATCTGAAGCACCGCACTGAAAAAACTGACTTGACCCAAGCGATTTAAGCGACTTATACAACCGATGCAAACCTTTATGAGATTAACGCAATGACAGAACAATTTTACGTGGGCATCGATCAGGATACCAACGAAGGACTTACTCATTTAGGCCGTATCGTGCGGGATGCCTGGGTATTTGGCATTTTGCCGGAAACAGAAACCTGTACCGGCTGGAGCGGCGCGCAAATGCAAACGCTATACGAAAAAGTCCACGCCGCCTGGGAGCCCTACGCGCACCTACCAAGCCGCTTACCGGACGATTTACGCGAGCGGCATACGCGGTTGTATACGCTGGCTATTGAGAATGCCAAGAAAAAAGGTTGGGATGCCGAACTTAAGGATGATGATTAGCGAGCCTGTTAGCTTTTTGCCGGAAAATTGATAATCCGCGCCGGCCCCTCCAGTCTTTCCTTGCTGATCAGCGCTTGCAATGCCGCCGGAAATTCGCTTTGCAAACGCGCCATGATCATTGACATGTCGTCACGGTAATAAACTGCTTGATAAGCAACCGGCTGATCCAAAGCGTCGCGCACATGCGGCTTAAAACTTTGCCATGCAATATCTATCCAGCATTTACGTTCTCCATCAATAAACACAAACTCTTCGCTATCAATAACCGCCATGTACTGCATACTGCGGATAGGAACAAACAAATGTCTGGTAGGACATCGCGATAACAATGTGATAGCCAAATTATAAGTGCTTGCCGGCAAATAACGCGCTTCCCGGTTGGTTTCAGGATCTCGATGACAGGTAATTTCCATGATTGATTCAGCAATGTGCTTTAAAATTCCAGTGTAATGATTATTCGTGCGCTTGCAACAAAATATACCGCCAGTACTTGTGTTACCTTACCGCCATTGCGCCATGAACTCAAGACGGTAAAAAAACAAGTATTGCGGCCTCGCTGAACAAGCTACTGATTAAATGCATGATATATTGCACACGCTTCGATTCTACCCATAAGAAATAAAAACAATGCTACTCAACAATTTTTTTAGCCACTTTCTGTCGCGCCTAGGCCCTGGGTTATTGTATGCAGGCGCCGCCGTCGGCGTATCTCACTTGGTGCAGTCTACGCAAGCGGGCGGAATGTTTGGATTTGATCTGATCATTGCCATCATCATTATCCATTTGGTCAAGTATCCTTTCTTTGAGTTCGGTCCGCGCTATACCGCAGCGACAGGACAAAACATACTGCACGGCTACCGAAAACTCGGAAAATGGGCGATATGGTTGTATCTGCTCATGACGATATCCACCATGTTTATCGTTCAGGCTGCGATTACTGTGGTTACCGCCGGCTTGATCACCAGCATCTTCGGACTGGAAGGACTTGGCGGGCACGACCCGCAGATGGTTGCCTTCATCATCAGCAGCGCACTACTACTGTTTTCCTGTACATTACTGGTCAGTGGCCACTATGTGTTGCTGGATAAGCTGATGAAAATCATCATTCTGGTACTCACTGTCACTTCGGTTACCGCAGTAATCATGCTGTTATTCGATAACCCAGGCCACCATCAAACGGCCACTGTGTTTTTCTCTTTCTCTGATACCGCGCATCTAGTATTTCTGGCAACATTTTTGGGCTGGATGCCTGCACCGCTGGATCTGTCGGTATGGCATTCCATCTGGTCGCAAAGCAAAAACGAGAGCGACGGCAAGATCACCAGCATGCAGGCCGCGTTGTTCGATTTCAGGGTGGGCTATATCGGTACTGCGTTTCTGGCGATATGCTTCCTGTTATTAGGCGCACTCGTGATGTACGGCAGCGGTGAAACGTTTGCTGCCGGCGGTGCGGCATTTGCAAGTCAATTGATGAACATGTATGAGCAAGCACTGGGAGGATGGGCTTATCCGATTGTCGCCATTGCCGCACTGACCACCATGTTTAGCACCACGTTAACCGTACTGGACGGATATCCGCGCACGATTGGCATCTCGCTTGAATTATTGTTTCCACGCCGCATCAAACACCGCAACCAAGAAAAAACTTATTTAATCTGGCTATGCCTTATCATTACCGGCGCATTATTCATCATATTCTTTTATCTGACATCGATGCGGGACATGGTAAAAATCGCCACCGTAGTAGCATTCGTAGCCGCGCCCATTCTTGCGATACTCAACATGCAGGCAATGTTCAGCAACAGTATGCCCAAACAGCATCGTCCCGGGAAACTCATGTGGATCTGGTGCTGGCTGGGAGTAACCGCCCTATCCGCGTGCTCCATCATTTATTTATTACTGTAATTGCGTTATCAGCAAATTCCGATGCGCCCTACCCGCCTTGAAAAACCTGCGACCACACGCAACAACCTGACGACGATCGCCGCCCTGCTGCCCTATTTGTGGGAATTCAAAGTCAGGGTTGTTTTGGCGCTCAGTTTGCTGGTACTGGCCAAGCTTGCCAATGTTTCAGTGCCGCTGGTGCTGAAGGAAATTGTTGATGCTTTGGATCAGCCGCACGCCGTGCTGGTATTACCGGTATTTTTATTAATCAGTTATGGCATCCTGCGACTGTGCAGTACGTTATTTGGAGAATTGCGCGACGCGATTTTTGCCAAAGTGACGCAACGCGCCATTCGCCGGGTTGCAAACAAAGTATTCATACACCTGCACTCACTGTCGCTACGTTTTCATCTGGAACGCCAAACCGGCGGGGTTTCCCGCGATATCGAGCGTGGTACGCGCGGCATCTCCTTCCTGCTGAATTTTATGTTGTTCAATATCCTGCCCACGCTATTGGAAATTGGCTTGGTATTGGCGATATTGCTCAGCAAGTACGACATCTGGTTCGCCATCATTATCTCCCTGACTTTGCTAGCTTATGTTGCGCTGACGCTGATCGTTACCGAGTGGCGCATGATTTTTCGCCGCACCATGAACAACATGGACTCGAAAGCCAACACACAAGCGATCGACAGTCTGCTGAATTACGAGACAGTGAAATATTTCGGCAACGAAGCCTGGGAAGCACGGCGTTACGACGAGCATTTACAGTCCTGGGAAAAAGCTGCCGTGCGTAATCAAACATCACTGGCCACGCTGAATGCCGGACAAAGCGCCATTGTCGCCGTGGGTGTCACGCTACTGATGTTATTGGCTGCCGACAAAGTCGTCGAGGGCAGCATGACCTTGGGCGATCTGGTGCTGATCAACGCCTTTATGCTGCAACTTTACATGCCGTTGCATTTCCTCGGCTTTGTTTATCGCGAAATCAAGCACTCATTGGCTGACATGGAGCGCATGTTCACGTTATTGCACGAAAATAAGGAAATTCAGGACAAACCCGATGCCCAAAGCCTTGTTGCCCAAAATGCCACCGTTCGCTTCAGTCACGTCAATTTTAGCTATGAATCCAATCGCCAGATCTTGTTTGATGTCAGCTTCGATATTCCCGCCGGGAAAAACATTGCGGTGGTAGGCCGCAGCGGTTCGGGAAAATCCACGCTGGCGCGCTTACTGTTTCGTTTTTATGACGTGCAATCAGGCTGTATCCTGATCAATGATCAAGACATCCGCGACGTTACGCAACAGAGCTTACGCAAAGCCATGGGCATCGTGCCGCAAGACACGGTACTGTTTAACGACAGCATCTATTACAACATCGCCTACGGACAACCGGATGCGCCGCAGGAAGCGGTTTTTGCGGCTGCGCAGTCTGCACACATCCATGACTTCATCGAAACCCTGCCGGAAAAATACGCAACCATCGTCGGTGAACGCGGTTTGAAATTATCCGGCGGTGAAAAACAGCGCGTCGCCATCGCCCGCACCATTCTGAAAAATCCCGATATTCTGATTTTTGATGAAGCGACGTCGGCGCTGGATTCCGAATCCGAGAAACGCATTCAAGCGGAATTGAAACGCATCGCCAAAAACCGCACCACACTGACCATTGCCCACCGGCTTTCCACCATCGCCGATGCTGACCAGATCTTAGTCATGGACCGTGGCCGCATCGTTGAACAGGGAACTCACCTGCAATTACTCGCAGCCAATGGCACATATGCGCGTATGTGGGAATTACAGCAACAAGAAGAAACAGATAAGCGCCACGAACTGTCGGATGAATCGGTGACTGCGGTGTTGGGACAAGAAAAAAACACCGCTTCAGAGTGCCAGTAGACTATTTGCGACTATCCCCAGATGATAGATTTAGAAAAACCTACCGTAGCGATGGTTATTTCTATATTTATGCTACCTACCCTGTAGAGTTAAATTAAATTTCTCTGAGCAAGAAAACGAAAAAATAAGCAACCCGGTTACAAATCACCAAGCTTCTAAAATCGGTAAAAATTGCTTATGGCTTTCACCTGATTACCCCGCCAACACGCCCGCAAATCTTGATTACGGCATCGATGAGTTATTGCGCATCTAGTACTAACGTACTAATACCAAAGTACAATTGTTTGTGTTATCAAAATGATTACAATACCCCCTCTTCACCCACATCAAGAAACTAACTATCAAACAAGACGGTGCCCAGCAAACATTGAAATTTTGTAACGCCCTGACTAGCTTTATAAATTGTCTGCTATCGATCTGATAAAAGTGCAAGAAAAAAGCATTAATGCTGCGGAATAACGCAGCACGTCACAACAAAGCTATCTGAAATAGGTTTTATTTGTAAGTAATTACTTACTTACAGGAGAATTTGCAATGGGATTTGTGAATGAAGAATTAGAAGGATACAAGTGGCAAACCATCGACCGAGAGCGGAATATTATCCTTAAGCACACGGGAGGAGGAGGGTCTGAAAGATCGCCAGATGAATTCAGTTTAAATATCGCTGGTGAAAGTATCAACTTTTCAGCTTATCAGAAAATTAAACAATTAAAGCACGGGTATGAAATAGAGTGGCAAGTTTTAGCAATTTATGAGCCGCCTCATATTAAACAAAACAAATCAAAACTGCACGGATTAATTACCGAAGCTCTGGACGCATTTGGTTTTTCAGCTTCACGGAAAAATGTTTTAAGTTTGATTGTTACTTTTGCTCCCAATATATAGGAATTCTAGAAAATGGATTCTCAATCTGCACTTAATGAAATAGCCATCCGGAATACTGCAGGCAATCCCATGTCGGTTGGTGAACTACAAGCATTAGCAAATTCTGTGGATGCGAGTACAGGAGATTCAATCTTATTGTTATGGAGTGGGGGCGTTGGCAATGACATCAATTCTAATGGCGAAAAAGAATTTAGAGCTAAAACTATTGCTGAATCACTGTCGAATGATTCTTCTGTTAAAACGATTGCGGATACACAAGTAGGGAAACTATTAAATGAGCTTAATTTTAAAACCGCACTTCAAGATGCTGCGATTCGCGAGGAATTAAATTTTAATGCCTTATATTCAGGAACGAATGAAAACAATGTACGCATCAACAACACCAGTTTCTGGGATACAGCATCAGCACGATTGGTGGATAGCCATACCGGAGATTTTCGTTTGATTATGCTTTCTTCACCAATCGGTAGTGTGGCTGCAGAAACCGAGATTCCAGCGCTATTGAGCAAATCATCGCTATCCGGACAGAAAGTCAATGGCGTCGATCTTAAAGACTGACAAGGTCGCTACCAAGCTGACAAGCTGCTAAGTGGCGAAAGCACCGCAAAGGCCGAACTCAATAAATTTGCTTCGCGCGCCCTGCACCTATCCCGGCGGCAAGACCGCGGGGTATTACGGCGCAGAAAACCAAAAACGGCGCGCTACGCGCTGACTTCAAAAACACAAGAACTATAATGTTCTCCGTGGCAAGACCACGGGGTATCGTCCAGAGGTATCTGCAGGAATATCTCAATGAGTTCTGCTACCGCTTCAACCGGCGTATGTCGGAGGCCGAATTACCGCTACGCCTTCTCAATGCTTGCCTGACGCACACTCAGATCAAACTGAAAATAGTATAGAGGCATAAAAAAGAATTGCAAAAAGAGGAAGCTACCAATGGAAAAAACACCGATTGCTAAATATGTATTTCTTCCAGTGGCTTCCACGGATTAATTTTTTGGATTTTTTTACCCAATTCTGTTTTTGCTTTATCAAGCTCATAGGTTTTTTGTAGGTTCAACCACAGCTCCGGACCGGTGCCGAAGAACCGCCCTAATCGCAAAGCTGTATCTGCTGTCAAGTCACGTTTGCCACGAATAAGCTGGGAGATGCGGTTTGGCGGCACATCGATTTGCCGCGCAAGCTCGGTTAATGCCATACCGATTTCTTCCAATTCATCAGCCAAGAATTCGCCGGGGTGAATAGCTTTTCTCGTCAAATCCATTACCTTTCTCTAAATTAATCTAGTGATAATCCACAATTTCCACATTGTTTGTGCCTTCGTCCCATATAAAGCAGACACGCCACTGTTGGTTGACGCGAATGCTGTACTGTACTGTCCCGTCCTGTCGCCAGATAAGCGCTCAAATCGGTTACTGGGTAGAGCAGCCAGTGCTTCGAGTATATCGGGTAGCATCCAATATTCTGTGACGCTTCTCCGCTTGGCGTTTAAACCCAGAAAACGCGGCAATAGGCTGACCTTCAAATAAGCGCTCAGTCTTCCGGCATTTAAAACACTTTGTCATATTTAACCTGAACACATATTGACTCATAACGTCAATCGTCAATCGTCAATCGTCAATCGTCAATCGTCAATCGTCAATTTTTGTAATAGATTGCTCTTAAATAGAGAGAGCATAAAAAAGCGGGGTGTATTTCTGTTTAGCCTTTTGTGCACCTAAAATCCGGGAGATACTCAGAATTTAGCCGAGTTGA
>CAZYHY010000045.1:0-23815 GCA_964647635.1 uncultured Nitrosomonas sp. | reverse complement strand
TCAACCGGCCATCATAATTGTCGTGTAATCGGCCATCATAATTGACGCGAGACAAAAGCGCTCCGCGGTTAAATCCGGAGAATGCAGATAGCCACGTGCAAGGCCTGATCCACCAATATAGAGCTCGCCGGATACTCCGATAGGCACCGGATTTAAATAACAATCGAGCAGAAAGAGTTGAACATTCTGGATAGGCTTACCAATCGGCACGGTATGGTGTGCATCTTCTGCTTGAGTCTGATAAACGCTGCTCCAGACAGTACCTTCAGTTGGGCCATATTCATTAAATAACGATACATGCGGTAACTTTTGATTGTGTCGTGCCACCAAATCGGAAGCACAAGCTTCGCCCGCGACTATGACCACGTTAAGTCTTCCTAATAAATCCCGGGAAATAGTATCCAGCAATACACCATACAGTGAAGGCAAACTTAATACGTGCGTGACATTACCGCTCGATAATATTTTGCCCAATAATCGTGGGTCTTTTTCTGCTCCTTCCGCTGGCAAATGGATGCAGCCACCTTGGCATAATGTCCAGAAAATTCCGGCCACCGAGCTATCAAACGTATAAGAAGAAAGCAGCAGAAATCCTGCTACCTGAGCCGCCCGGTAAGTATGAAAACGTGCATAGGTAGAATGCACAACATTTCCATGCGTAATGGCAACCCCTTTCGGTTTCCCGGTCGAGCCTGACGTGTAGATAATGTAGGCGAGATGCGCCGGATTCGATAAATTTTTTGGATTTTCGTTACACTGCGTAGCAATCATCTCACGATTGCCATCCAAGCAGAATATTGGCAGCTTAAGTCCGCACAGCCTATCCGCTTGCATTTGATGCGTCAGCAGGATCGCGGCCTTGGCATCACTCAGTAAAGATTCAATTCTCTCTATTGGAAAATCCACATCAATAGGCACATAAGCGCCTCCTGATTTCAGTATTCCAAGCATACCAATCGTCATATCCAGAGAACGCGGCAAGCAAATCCCTACGGTAACTTCCGGCCCTACGCCTTGCGCTCGGAGATAATGTGCAAGCTGATTGGTCGCTTTATTCAACGCCGCATAAGTCAACTGCATGCCATTGCATGAAATAGCCGTTTGCATTCGTGTTCTAATAACTTGCGCTTCAAACAACGCATGCAAACTGGTGTCTTCCGGAACTACCGCCGCCAAAGAATTCCACTTAACAAGCTGTTGAACCCGCTCGGTTTCTGTCAGCAACGGAAGCTCACCAAGCAATGATTTAGGCTGGGCGATGATCGCCTTTATTAACACATGGAAGTGATTCGCCATACGCGCAATCGTTTCTGCCTTGAAAAGATCGGTACGATATTTAAATGACAGTAGCAGACCATTTGCGTCTTCAGCAGCCATCAGCCTTAAATCGAAGTTTTCTATTTGTTCACCGATTCCTTTTGATGCCACTGTCCAATCGCCCCAACGCACCTTCTCGCTGTCTTCCCCTAACGCCAAGTGAGTTAATCCATCATCCAAACCAAACGGCCCTTGTTGTAACGCAAACCATGTTTGGTAAATAGGCCAATGCTCGTCGGTTCGCTTGGGTTGCAGACGCTCAACTAATAAAGAGAACGGGTAATCCGAGTGTGACAAAGCATCAACAACGGTGTCACGCACCTGTGCCAGATAGGCGGCAAATGAAAGCGACGGGGCAGGATGGCTGCGCAAAGCGATTGGATTGACGAAATTACCTGCAATGGATTTGAATCTGGCTTGGGGACGACCATTACTAGCCGTTCCGACAATAATATCGTCTTGATGCGTATAGCGATGAAGCAGCACCTTATATACTGCAAGCAGCGTCATAAATAGTGTCGCACCATACTTCTGACCTAGTTGCTTGACTTGATGAGTCAAATTTGAATCCAAGTGCAGCATTTTCGAAGCACCTCGATGTGTTGATACGCTTGGACGTGGAAAATCGACCGGTAACTCAAGCATAAGGAGCTCACCCGCTAATTTCGTATGCCAGTACTCCCAGTCATGCTGGCAAGTACTACTGTGTAAATAACCTTGCTGCCAAGTTACAAAATCTTGATACTCGGATGTAAGCTCAGGAAGAATCGGATTCTGTCCGGAAATCAGTCCGTTAATTATAATTTTCAGGTCGTTCAGTAATATCAAGCCTGTCCACAAGTCGATTGCAACATGATGCGTACAAAAGAGTAAGGCGTGATCTTGCTCACCCCGTTGATAGCTGGTAATGCGCAACAGTGACCCCTGAGACAAATTGAATGGTTCGCGCACACATCGTGCGAGATCTTTTTGAAAAGATAATTGCGTCCACTCAGTCGCATCGACAACCGAAAAACAGGTTGCCAAATCATCACAAGGTATAACGCTCTGTTGTACCGATTTGCCATCCATCCGGTAACGAGTACGCAGTTGAGAATGCCGCTGCAATAGTATGTTCAAGGCACTGCGCAATATCCCCTCATTGAGGGAATTTTGGAAATGCAAGCAAATGTGCAGGTTATAAATAATGCTGTGTGGCTCAAGCTGATGTACTGTCCATATTGCTTGTTGGGCACATGAAAGATCCATTGTCTCCTTGAGCGGAAGTTCTATTGCAGGCGCAGGCGTATGGATAATTTTTGTTGCCAGGACATTGGCAACATCAATAATTGATTCATCGGATAGAAATAAAGCAAGCGGAATCTCTGTATCCAACAAAGCATCAGCGGCATGCTTGAGCTCTATCACACGCAGAGAATCGAGGCCCAAAGAACGAATTGAACTGGCCAAGGGTATGTTAGCTTCGGGTGTTCCAAGTAATCGCGACAACTTCATTTGCAGAAAAAGGCTGATAAGCTGTATGCGCTGATCGCCCGGTAATTCACGCAAAGCATCGGAAAAAGAACAGTTAATGTTATTCTTGTCTACCGCAGCGATATCTGATGGCAAGAACAACGTATCACCAGCACCAGAACTTGCCACAATATTCAACTGATTCGTTAGGTAAGCCTGCTTTACCGCTTGACGCTGAATTTTGCCACTCGACGTTTTCATGATTGCGCCGGGAATTACCAGTAATAACTCACCGATCGGCGCATCGCTAACTTCTGCCAGTACTCGCCGCATTTCGGAAAGTATTTCCTGAGCTTTATAATCCGGCATTGTTCTGCGCTTGACTTCCGCCGCAACAACCAGGCTTTCTTCACCGGCCCGTTCAACAGAAAATGCCGCACAGCAATGAAGCCTAATCCCCATTACACCGTCATTCACTGCCTGCTCGAGATCTTGAGGATAATAATTGCGCCCTCTTAAAATGATAAGATCTTTGATGCGACCGGTTACAAACAGACTGTCTCGTTCAATAATCCCCAAATCGCTCGTACGAAGAAAGTCTCGCTCTGAGTAAGCACAGTACTTCTGATGGATGGCATCAGTGCGCGCGCGCTGTGGAATATCCGGCGTTATAGCATCGGAAAGCGATGCACGAAAAACAGTATCAGAGTCTTCAGGGCGGTTCCAATAGCCTTGCGTCACACTAGCACCGGCAATCCAAATTTCCCCTTCTTCTCCATCAGCACAGAGTGTTCGGGTTTCAGGATTAACGATACAGACCGCATGATCATCCCATGCGTGACCACAATTCACTTGGTTTTGAGCGTGATGTCGTTGCTCCAGCCGATTATCGCCAGCGGATTGAGCGCGCTGCAATTGAGAATTATCGGTCAATCTGTGCCCGGTAACGAACAATGTACTTTCTGCCAAGCCGTAACAGGGAAAGAATGCTTGCTGGCGAAAACCACACTCGGCAAAGGTATCGGAAAATTGTGCCAGTGTTGCAGCGCGCACAGGTTCTGATCCATTAAAAGCGAGTGTCCAGCAACTTAAATCTAATTCTTGTTTTTGCTCGGATGTGATTTTACGAATACACAGCTCATAAGCAAAATTCGGCCCGCCTGAGGTAGACGCGCGAAATTTTGAAATAGCTTGCAACCATCGAACGGGTTGCTCCAGGAATGCAAGCGGCGCCATTAAAATTGCTGTTGCGCCGAGGTAAAGCGGTTGCAGGACATTTCCAATCAGCCCCATGTCGTGATACAGCGGCAACCATCCCATCACGACAGTTTTTTGTGTATGATTAAATGCTTTCTTGATCATTTTCTGATTGGCCATCAGGTTGCCGTGACTCACCATCACACCTTTTGGATTTCCTGTGGATCCCGATGTATATTGCAAAAAAGCCAGACTATCCGGCACCAAAGCGGGGGGTACCCATAGGCCTGGATTGCTGTTTTGCAGCCTATCGGTCGCAAGCCACATCAATTCATGACAATTCCAGGCTTTCTGATGACTTTCCTGTAACCTTTCGCACAAATCGCTGGTAGTCAGAACAACAGCCGGTGATGCATCATGAACGATCGCTGAGAGGCGATTCGCATGGTGACGGGATGACGGGTAGGCAGGAACAGCAATAACCCCTGAATAAAGGCAGCCCAAAAAAGCAGCGATATAATCCAGGCCTGCCGGATAAAGCAGTAACGCACGCTTCCCGACTTTATCCAGCATTTGCAGTTGCGCTGCGATAATTCGCGCCTGAGCATCCAGCTGCCCATAGCTGATGGACTGTTCTGAAGATCCGTCATCAGCAAGAAAAACATAAGCGCACGCATCCGGCGTAGTTAATGCTCGCTGATGTAATAAAACCACAAGATCAGAATCGGAAGTTTCAGAATATACATTTTTCAAATTGCTACCAAACTGATGAGATATGGCATCAAATGGCGGTTGTGACGTGCTATCCATCAATATCCTTCCTTCTTGTCGAGCATAGTGCTTTATTTTTCAGTCGCTGGTGATTACTGAAAATTTCAAGAATATCTATCAATAAAAGCGCTAAGCTTTTTAGAAATCAACGTAAGTACCGCGGTTTCTTTGCCATATAGAAAGAAATGAACGCCTTAAACGCAATTTCGCCGAAGAATTGCAGTGCACGGTTGAAAACCACATCGAAGCATCAAGATTGCCAGACAACATTAATCCTTCTCCATCGATTCAGCTTGTGCCATCTGTTTCCGAAGACTCAGCGGACGCATATCTGTCCAGACTCTTTTAATATAAGCAAGGCATTCCTCCTTACTGCCAGTCTTACCGGCGATACGCCAACCGCCGGGGATTTTCTTATAATCGGGCCAGATAGAATATTGTTCCTCGTGATTAGCTACCACATGATAGGTTACTGCCGCTGTTTCATTTTCATCCCATGACATAAAGCTAGAATCTCATTCAGGTTAAGTAATGTTGTAGTTATAGCTACCTTTTTTAGCCTAAGACTAGCGAAATATACTGTCAATGCGACATATTGACGCATGTGGCAATACGTCGCATCGCTATCCTTCTGATACAAACAAGCCTGACTTCCATTAACCTAGTTCCGGAATAACACAACCTCTGCTTCAGGGAAACAGCACTTCAATCCTTAAGCGCTGTGCTAACGATGCGACAATTTGTCGCATTGCTAACGATAGCGTTTAGGCTGAGAATAATTGCTTACAGTTTGGGTAATATGTTTTTAAAGAGAGTTTGCGTCACTTTTGCCAATCCAATCTTACTTCTCTTCATTGTCCGCAGAATTACTCCACTATCGATCCCGGATCGAATCATCAATACCACTTTTTGAGGAGCTTGTTACTATGTTATTAAAATCCGTCATTCGAAGTTTGTTAGCATTCATCGCACTGTCTGGCATCATTTACCAAAATGCATTGGCGCATACCGTGATAGAACCACCGCAGATTACTGAAGGGCGGAGCTCGAACAATAATGTTGTGATTACACATGGTTGTGGGGACGGGGCTATTATTGGTCAAAGTGTTGTTGTTCCGGATGGAATCAGTTCTACGATTGCTGCCAGTGGTAATCCTTATACTGGGCCACTCAGTGATTTCCTTCAAAATTGGGGCGGAATGATTACATTTGTGCAGGATCGTTCGGTATTTAGTGAGCAGGATCGAAAAACAGATGCCAATGGAAACACAGTTGGATTTTGGTTTGGTGGTGGTCGAACGGTAGCACCGTATGCGAGAGGGCGTATTCCGTTTGTTTCTGGCGCAATACTGTTTGTACCCGAATCCTGTGCCAAGGCTGTGAGATTTGCTTTCGCGGTAGCTGATATTTGTAAAATAACCAGTATTGATAATATGACTGAGGAAGGCTCCGTTAATTTCTGGACCCCCGCTGTTGGTTCGAAGTATGACGGAACACCGGGAGGGCACGCCTATGATTTTCCGGTATTTTTGACTGTCAATCGAGATTTAAGCACAAATCCGCTGCCGGAATCATGTGGAGCCGGTTTACAGGTAACGGTAAAACCCTCTGCTGCGCAAGTTGATCGCGATATGCCTATTATATTCAATGGAACGCAAGTGTGGCCACAGCCGTAATTCATACCACACACTACGAATAATTTAAGGAAAAAGCGCTATGGCACTTACAGAACATCAACAAACCTCGCTTCTCCAACTGACACAAGCGATGTTTAATGCAACTCCCGGTACAATTTATCTGGACAGTCTCGGTTCGCGACTGACGGCGGGGAAATCGTTGGCCGAATTGGCACAGTCGTTGGCGGGTAATGTGTTATTTTTTGGCAAAAATTATGCGAGCGATCTGACACCTAAAGCGTTTGCTGACGCTTTTATCAATGACCTAGTCGGCAATAACGCATCAGCTGACAATAAAACATTGGCAGCCAATTATGTGGCCAGCAGAATAACTGCTGGAGCAACGCAAGGTGAAGTCATCGCCGAGATAACCGGCATCCTGTCAGCCTTTCCCGCATCAAATCCGGATTGGGGAAATGCTGCCTTAGCGTACAACACGGGAAATGCGAAAAAAATAGTCGATAACCTAGTGGGTGATACGGTGACGGCAAAGGACAAGGCGGGGGCAGTCGATTATATCCTTACACAAATGGCTGCCGGGCAAACATTCGGCGCGATGGTCGAATGGGCCATCACTACGTTGGGTGGCGTTGATCATATCAATCCTGTTTGGGGTAATGCAGCAGCATTATTTGATAACCGGATTGAAATCTCGCAATATTACTCGATTGACAAGACAGGCAGCGCTACAGACTTGACTACCTTGCAACATATCCTGACAGGGGTTACCGCCGATGTTGCTACAGTTACCACTGCCAAAGCTGCAATAGACGACTTGCTCAACCATTCTGGCACCATCGATCTGGCTCATCTGAATGGCAGCAATGGTTTTCGTCTGGATGGCATACTGACAAGTGACAAAACAGGGTTTTCTGTCAGCGGGGCTGGAGATATCAACAATGATGGTTTTGATGATGTCATTGTTAGCATGCCTCATAGTTATGATGATTCCTACTCAGGTGCCAGCGCTGTGGTATTTGGCAAGGCTACGGGATTCAGCGCCACGCTTGCCTTATCCAGTCTCGATGGTAGCAATGGCTTTCGTCTTAATGGCGTGACAGGAGGAGAAGCCGCAGGTCTTTCGGTAAGCAGTGCGGGTGATGTCAACGGCGACGGCTTCGATGACTTGATTATCGGCGCACCGCTATCCGATGTTATCGGCCATGACGCAGGCTTCAGTTATGTGGTATTCGGCAAAGCTTCCGGTTTCAGCGCTGCACTCGAACTATCCAGCCTTAATGGCAGCAACGGCTTTCGCTTGAGCCCGCCAACGAGTAGCCTGACCGGCTGGTCCGTCAGCGGTGCGGGAGATGTCAATGGTGATGGGTTTGACGATGTAATTATTGGTGCACCTTATGCGGCTCCGAATGGCAGTAAATCCGGCAGCAGCTATGTCGTATTTGGCCGAGCATCGGGTTTTAGCGCCACGCTGGATCTATCCAGCCTAAACGGCAGTACTGGTTTTCGTGTAGACGGAGTAGCTGCAGAAAATCAGGCAGGTATTAGTGTAAATGCTGGAGATGTTAACGGTGATGGATTTGACGATTTACTGATTGGCGCTTACTATGCGGACCCGAACGATGCAGCAGGATCCGGCTCGAGCTACGTGATATTCGGCAAGGCCTCCGGTTTCGATGCCACATTGGACTTATCCAGCCTGAATGGCGTTAACGGCTTCCGTATCGATGGAGTAGCTGCTGGAGACGCGTCCGGTTATTCAATTAGCGGCGCGGGAGACGTCAATGGCGATGGGTTTGATGATGTCATCATCGGAGCGCCGGATGCCGATCCGAATGGCAGTAATTCTGGCACCAGTTACGTGGTATTTGGCAAAGCTTCCGGTTTTGGAGCCACGCTCGCTCTATCCAGTCTAGATGGCAGCAATGGCTTTCGCCTCGAAGGGGTGGCAGCAGGAGACTATTCGGGCAAATCGGTTAGCAACGCAGGGGATTTCAACGGTGACGGTTTTGACGATTTGATTGTCGGCTCTTACGCCGCCGACGCTAACGGCGTTGGTTCCGGCGCTAGCTATCTCATATTTGGTAAAGCCTCGGGATTCAGTGCTTCGCTAAACTTGTCCAACTTGAGCATCGTCGATGGCTTTTCTTTAGCTGGATTGACATCAGTCGATGGATTGGGGCGTTCAGTCAGTAGCGCAGGAGATGTCAATAAGGATGGACTTGATGACTTGATCATTGGAGCGCCTTTCGCCGATGGCAGTACTTTTAATTCTGGCGCCGCTTACGTGATATTCGGCACCCGTTTTGCCAGTGCGTCCGCTAGCTTGACTACATCCGCATTGGATAGCCCTGATATTCATGACCATAGTGCAGCAGCGCCACTGATTGGCGTTAATGTGGCGACAGACATTATGTAGAAACCATTTTGCACCGCTTCGATGCGCATTATTTACAAATTATTACTGTCTGTATCGTTTGGTGCGTTCGACCTACTACTATCAGTCCAATCTATGTGTCGGTGGAGAAAGGCTTTGGCTATCTGGCCGCCATCCTGGCACTCTCGTAAAGAGAGTGCTGAGCTGGCATTTATTCAACACGATAGGGCCGGTTTCTGCGGTCAGGGATTGGAGGCTGTCATTCAAGACTACGACTGTCCACAGCTTATTCAATACCGACCAGGAGGCTCAGTTCATAGGCCGCAGTATGATAGCTGCTTTGAAGGATCACGATACCCAGATCAGCATGAACGGAACAGGTTGTTATCGTGATAATATTTTTGAATGATCTCGATTTATGCCGGACGCTGACCGCGGCAGCCATGCAACAAGACGCTTAGAAGCCAGAATGTCGGATCGCTTAGAGGAGTTATTAGTGCTTTGTACTCATCTTCGCGCACTGGCGTGAGGCTGCCGTCAGCGTGTTCGGAGGCTCGAATACCCTCAAAGCTTTCTTTCCACCAGCGCGCCCACGGCGCGCCACCGCGGACAACCTCCGCATTGGCTTCGTGCTGGATGTTCTTCAGGCCGCACCGTTCAAATAACACCGGAAGCTTACGTCCAAACTCAGGATCGTAGCCACGCGATGCCCACCAGTCACCGCCGCGCCATGCTTTCTGGTAACCCGTATAAAGAGGATGCGAAGAATCCACGGGCATAACGATGCCCCAATCACCGTCTTCATCGACGAGCCATCCACCAGGTCGCAAGCATTGCACCATGCGTTGGATAGCTTCTTCTTGCTTGCCAGCAAGCCAAAAGAGCATAAGGCGGGAACAAACGAGATCGAAGGATCCCGGTTCGAGAGCATCCAATGGGTCTTCGAGGATGTTATGGTGGACTACTTGAAGGTTCGGAAGATTCAGCTTACTCAGGTAGCGGAGGTCAATATCGGTTGCCACGACATGCCCGGTCGGCCCCACTTGCTGAGCGAGCCAAACAGCCATCGATCCGCGGCCCGCACCAACCTCGAGGCAACGCCAGCCCGGCTGAACCAGATCCCGGCGTCGACGGGATGTGGGATCGAAGAGCTGTTCGAGCAAATCGAGTCGCTCATTTTCTGTTTCGTCCCGTCCTCTTGCAGCAAGCCGATAACCCGGATCCGCAGGGGGATAGACCCTGTCACGATACTCAGACATATGGGCGATCGTAGTAAAAAACGAATTGGAGTATCAAACTGATACCTGCCTCTCACTAGATTGATAGTGTCATATTATAGAAAATCAGCAGCGCAAAACCAAGGGATCGAATCCCTCTTTTTTATTGACCTAGTCGATACACTCTTCGCACGCTACGACACATGCTTACTCCGATATTGACGAGCAACCTCCAGTTTCGCTTTTATTTACCCTTCTGACCTGCTTGATAACCTTTTTGGTAAGCGCGATCTTGGGATTTTTGATGCTGATCAGCTAAAAAACCTCCTAATAAACCGGCACCCGCACCGATGGCTGCCCCCATTCCTGCATTACCAGCAATTGCTCCGATCAAAGCTCCCCCTGCTGCACCACCCGCAGAACCTGTCAGTAGCCTTTGATCGGTATTCGACATACCGGCACATCCGGAGAAACTGATAGTTATGATAACTGCAACTAATAAACAAGCGATTTTTTTCATGATGATCACCTTTACAAGAAACTCAAGATTATTATTTATAATTCACAAATCGTTAATCGTCTTTACAAGCATAAGTGCTAACTAAGTATTTCATTAACGAATCAACAGTGGATTCTTTCAAATACTCTGGATGCTCCTTAACCCACTGGATATATCCAGTAATTGTATGATTTCTGGATAGCTCAATTCGTTCCATTTCTGAATTAACAGATGTTGGATGATGTAACTTAGGAATACAAATGATGGGACTGAGTCCTGGGCTTTTATATAGTTCATTTTGATAGTGATATACGCCGACCAAGTAACCGTGGCAAAAATGAATAGCTTGCGTATAAAGCTTGTCTTCTGGAGAAACAGAACATAACTCAACGATATCTTGTGTGTTTTTGACCATAAAGTTATCTTCAGTTGCAGCTTGGACAGGAGCCACCAAGTAGCTGATTCCTATCATTACCATCATTAACAACGTAATGGAGGAACGGTAAAGATTATTTTTTTTCATATAGTTACCCTTATGATTTGACTTTAAACATAACTCAGAACACTGTTGAATTTAGCACAAATACAAATACAAATACAAAAGAAAAATTGAGCCGATGTTTTGAGTCCGTCGTTACCTGGTAGCATCGCTTTTGCCTTGCACGAATGTCACTTTCTCGCATCAAACGTCACAGAACCAATGGTCTATTTTCAATACTAAAATCTCCCGATTTTACACTTCATAGGTTGAAACAGTACGGTATTAATAATTATTATCATTATTAATCAATAATTTATTCTTGTATTTTTTATTCTTTGACCCATATAATACCTATCGCATTAATTTAATAGCAGGTTACTTTAGAGCTAATGAGCGATTATTAATCAAAGGAATCAAAGATGAAAAGCGACAAATCAACAGTAAACCTTCTGAATAAGGTATTAAAAAACGAGCTTACCGCTATCAACCAATTTTTCCTCCATGCCCGAATGTACAAAAACTGGGGCTTCGAAGGGCTGAACGAGCACACTTATAAAGCCTCAATTAAAGCTATGAAGCAGGCAGACTGTGTGATCGAAAGAATTCTCTTTCTGGAGAATCTTCCCAATCTGCAGGAGCTGGGAAGACTGCTGATTGGAGAAGATGTTCTGGAAATGCTGCAAGGAGACTTGAAAATGGTTGCAGCTATCCGGGTACAGTTGATAGAAGCAATCAATCATTGCGAATCTGTCTCCGATTATGTCAGCCGCGAGCTGCTTGAAGAAATACTGGAGCACACCGAAAGTCATCTCGACTGGCTGGAAACCCAATTGACGCTGGTTGAAAAAGTAGGCATCCAGAATTATCTGCAATCTAATATGTAATACAAGGAGAATTTCTCATGAAAGGTAATAAAAAAGTCATCGACACCCTGAACAAACTCCTGGCTGGTGAATTGACTTCCATGGATCAATATTTCACCCATTCACGTATGTATGACGATTGGGGCTTGAACAAACTTTATGAGCGCATTGATCACGAAATGGATGATGAGAAGGGGCATGCAGATCACCTGATCAAGCGTATCCTTTTTCTGGAAGGCACGCCTGTAGTTGGCAATCGCAGTCCGCTTAAAATCGGCAAGGACGTACCGGAGATGTTGGAAAACGATCTGGAACTGGAACGCTCCGTTATTATCGCACTACGTAGCGCCATAGCCGTTTGTGAGCAGGAGCAGGATTATCAAACAAGGGAGATCCTCGAAGCCATGTTGACCGACACGGAGGAAGATCACGCACACTGGTTGGAAAAGCAACTGGGCCTTATTAAAAAAATTGGATTACAGAACTATTTACAATCACAGATGTGAGTTGTGTTGTCAAAAGTGCGATGTAAGATGCAAGTAGATCTGCAGAATGGCAACCACTGCGAGTCCCCGGCAAAGCTGGGGACCTACCTCACTGAGCTAGGAGCACATGCGCCTTTCAAAAAACGACAGTATCTCAGGCTCGAATTCTAAAAATACTTTTGCTAGTTTTTCAATATGCTAAGTTCTCACGCAACGCCAAATTCGTTTTGATCTCTTCCAACGTGCGCCAAGCAGGCCGAAGCTGCTGTTTGGCAGCCAGATGCAGTTGATCGCCTATTTCAAAAGTGTTGTTCTGGGTAGCGTTACCGTAGGTTGTTAATACCTGAGCGCGAACAGGCTGTGAGAATTCAACCAGCGCGATATACGTGTCACCGGAAGCCGACTTAAATTTATCATCTTCATCTTGTTCGTAAGTAATTTCTCGGAAAACGCCTAGTACCGTACTCGCACCATTACCGGGCAAATCAATCCTACCGCGACGCAAGCGAGCGATATCCCCCCAAGCGATGTCGAGTACGCCAACAGTTGTCTGCAATTCACTGGCGGCATCATGCAATGCCAGCATCGTCAACGACACATCTGCCAAACCACGCGGCGTAGTCAGAGGTTTAGCCGAGTCAAAAGGTTGCGCATAAAAAAGACCGCCAACCAGCTGACCGAAGGTAAAAACGTAATTGGGATCAGCATCAGTGGCTTTGGCAATCGTTCTTTCCAGCCATTTCTCGAACCAGATACCGAAAAGCCACCCGCCTTGGCTTTCTGCTAAATATTGACGATCCCAGCGATCCAACACATCGGCAGCCTGTTGCAGCAGCGGATCATCACTGCCACGCGCAGCTACGACCAATTCATCGAGCAATTGATCAGCAACCAAGGCACGTGTCGAATGCTTGGCGGCAATCAATTCAGCAAAACTCATTTGTTGATGTTCATGCAGCATCTGCAACCCTCGCAGCTCACGGCTATTGGTCACGTCAGCTGCGATGTTGGGCGGATACTGGTTCTTATCGAGAAAGGGCATCGTCATATACCAAGGCGCACCATTGGAATTTTGCACCCAACCGCCGGGAGGATCGATCGATTTAGGCAAGTCCGCATAGGCATGTATTTTTGCCCAGATCAGGCTCGAATCATCTCCACGCACAGGCGCACGCCAGAAGGCTGTATCGCCCCTATCGCGCACTGGGATAATGCCATTGAAAGCAAGCATAATATGCTTGTCCGCATCCGCGTAGACAACATTAAATAGCGGCAGATGCTGGCCTTGCAGCGCATGCTGAAATTCATTCAGGTTACTGGCACGACCCATTTCCCACCATTGCCGATTCATGCCAGCCAATGATGCCGTTTCCAATAAGGCAAAGCGCACTGCTAACGTTTGATCATCCGCCTCGATCACCGGCCCTTGTTTGGCGCGATGAATGCGCAAAGATTCGCTCGCCATACTACCGTCCTGCTGGCGGATTTGAATGATTTCGGTCGTGGTGTTAACAAATTGTGTCACGCCATCCAACCAATAGCCTTCATTCAGTGTGGATCCCGCCAGTTTCAATTGATAGAGATCGCAACCATCCATGGTATTGACGGTATGCGTCCAACCCAAATGATCGTTAAAAGCGATCTGCAAAACTGGAGAACCCACCAGTGCTGTGCCATAGAGATTCACATCCGGCAGCAGGAAGTGTGATTCGTAGAATGTTTCCAGTCCGCGCCAATCCAAATGCGGGTTGGCAAGTAACATGGCGTTGCCGCTGGCTGAATAACCGGAGCCCAGTGCCCAGCCATTCGAGGCAACCGGTTGATCAGCAAAATCAAAACCCGGCAATACCGCACCACACTCGGAAGTACCGGCAATAAAAACGGCCATCACTCGCGTGGTGTGCGCAATCACGTCCTGCGGTGTCACCGGCAGCACCGCTTTAACCGCATCGGAAATGGTATCCGGATGCCGGCGCGCGAAATCATTGATGCCGGCGGCAAACGCATCCAGGTTAGCGCGAAAAACAGCATCTTGTTCTGCATACCATTGTTCAGCCAGATTTGGAATGCCCAGCATCCGTACAGACCGGTCTGCGGGCAGGTAGCTTTCGCCAAACACTTCAGCGCCGCGCCCGCGTGCCACAGCATAGAGCTTGAGCAGCAAATCGGCATGACTGCGCATCTGCGCCCAGCCAAAAGCATAAAAAGCATCGCTATCTTTCTTTGCAACAATATGCGGAACGCCCCAGGTATCCCATAAAATTTCCGGGCCGTCAGCAATTTTTGCTGGTGACTGGATAGATTGCTGGCAAGCATTCAGGAGTAGCGTCGCGAATAACATGCCCCCCAATAAACACAACACGGATCGGATTTTCACGTTAATTTCCTTGATTGAAACTGTTTGTCTGATGGTGGATGAGATTCAAACAAAGTGTATGGCGCAAAGAACCGATGCAATCTCGTCATGAATCGTTTAACTTGCAGGAATGTGCTCAACGCGCAAGGCTATTTTATCGATCTTGCCCACACTGGTTTTAGCAATGGCCTCAACCTGCTTGAATTGCGTCAACAACGCATGTCTTGAAATCGACCCACGCGCGATAAATAGTCGCAACTGTTCCTGTGCGATCAATTCATTGAACAGATCCTTATCTACAACCAACAATGCCAGCGGGCGCTCTCCCCAGCGTTTATCCGGCACGCCGATGACAGCAACTTCCCTGACACCGGAAACCAAAGTTAGTGCGTTTTCCACTTCCAGCGAGGATACCCATTCACCGGCAACCTTGATGACGTCTTTCAGGCGATCGGTAATGCGCAAGTAACCATTTTTACTAATAGTACCAATATCTTGTGTGTGCAAATAATCGCCACGCCAAAGCTCCTCGCTGGCTTCAGGATTATCCAGATAACCCTGCGTCAGCCAAGGCGCACGCACCACAATTTCACCGCTGCTTTGCCCGTCATGAGCCTGCGGCTGCATCGCCTCATCGACGATTTGCAAATCCACCAGCGGTATCGCGCGTCCGGCACAACATAAGTCGGTCAGTGCGTCATCCGTTATCGGCTCCTCGTTACCGCTGGCATTTAATTGCGCCAGCGTCAATATGGGTGCAGTCTCAGATAAACCATAGCCGGAAAAACAGTCAACCCACATTTCCAGCGCTTGTCTGGTCAGCGCTTGCGGCAATGCCGATCCACCGACAACAACTTTCCATCCACACAGATCCACGCCGGATGCTTGCGCTGCTGTCAGTACCATTTTCAATAAGGTGGGTACGCAATGCGAAAAAGTCACCTGTTCTTCACGAATCAGTTTCAGCAGCATGTCGGGCGCATAACGCCCCGGATAAACCTGCTTCACGCCCAGCAGCGTGGCAATATAAGGAATACCCCAGGCATGCACATGAAACATTGGTGTCAGCGGCATATAGACGTCTTCAGAATGAAATCGCTGCCGTACTGCCGGTGCCGTTAATGCCATGCCCGCTGCCAGCGTGTGTAGCACCAATTGTCGGTGGGTATAATAAACACCTTTAGGTACACCGGTGGTTCCGGTCGTATAGAAAACCGTCGCTCGGGTATTCTCATCAAAATCCGCAAAATTAAAATCATCGGTCTGATTCGCCAGCCAGGATTCATATTCATCATCAAATTGCAAAATAGTCTGCGGTATCACTGCCCCATCCGTCATGACAATCAACTTACGTATTCCTGATAATTCTGCACGAATGCTTTCGACAATCGGAATGAAATCTGCATGCAACAACAACATCGATGCGCGGGAGTGATTCAGCGTATAGGCAATCTGCGCTGGTGTCAGCTTGGTGTTGACCGTCATCAGTGTGCTGCCAGTCATCGGTATGGCGAAATAGCATTCGAGATATCGGTGGCTATCGTGATCCATGACTGCGATCACTTCACCTTGGCGGAAACCATTGGCTGCCAGTGCAGCGCCAAATCGACCGATACGCGCATATGCTTGACGATAAGTCATACGCAATTGATCGCGATAGACAATTTCTTGTGCTGCGGCATTCACCAAAGGCGTATGCCAGAGCTGTTTCAGTAATAATGGATATGACGTCATATTAATTAGCATGCATATGTTTTAGCGATAAATCGATTAGCAAATCGTAAATAAAGCACCCCGCCGCAAGCAGCGAGGTATTAAAAACGCTCTTCAGACTGCTGGTTTCCAACCAGCCTTCGCCCCAAGGGGCGAGGAATTAAATCCGGATGAGATTAAAAAATTCCTTCAAATGGAGCGGCTCCTGAAAGCCTCTATTAAAACTCTCAATATAAATTAATACGAATCGTTCTCATTTGTATTATAATTGTTACCTGATAATAAAGTAAATAAAAAATACATGACTTAATTTTTAGAAGATGTGAAGCTTATGAAACGATCTGCAATGAAGGCTGAAGTTTATGATTCGCATCAAAATAGAATAATAAAACATTGGGTATATTGGCTATTTGGCGCTGTTTTTATGGCACATCTTTCACTTGCCCAAGCCGAGCAGGAAGCCCCCATCCCCATCAATATCCCATCTCAACCCCTGGGAGCGGCACTGGAACAATTGAAACACGCGACCGGTATGTCGCTAGCTTTTAAACCTGAGCAAATTGCAGGTAAAAATTCATCGATGGTGAAGGGAAATATGTCGCCACGCCAAGCGCTGGATGCACTGCTTATCGGTACAGGTTTAACTCACAAAGAAGATAATGGCAGCACCCGATTATATCCACACCTCTCCGCAAATAACGTCGATCAAAAGGCACAATCAGTCATCTTGCCCGAAGTACTGATTAAGCACGCTAGAGAAACCAGTTATATTACCGAACAATCAACTTCAGCAACTCGCATACCTGCGCCCATTAACGATGTGCCACGGTCAATCGGTGTCGTGACGCGTAGCGTGATTGAGGATCAAAAAGCCTTTCGCATGGATGATGCCATTCGTAATATCAGCGGAACATTTATGTCCAATTCGCAAGGAGGTAGGGCGGGCGACTTTACGATCCGCGGCTTCAGCTCGAATTTAAATGTATTCAAGAATGGCTTTCGTGAGGACGGCAAATTTGCAGTGCAAGCGTCACGCGACACTGCAAACATTGAAAGCATTGACGTAGTCAAGGGTCCACCATCTTATCTATATGGGCGTGCGGACCCGGGAGGGGTTATCAATCAAACCACCAAGGCGCCGTTAGCGTATCGTTATTTTTCGGGAGAAATGAATTTTGGTAGTTATGGATTTTACCGCCCAACAATCGATGTTGGCGGACCTTTGAATGAATCGGGAAGCTTGACTTCCAGGCTGAATGCTGTGTTTGAATCTGCAGATAGTTACCGCAACGGCGTGCACTCAGAACGGTTCTTTATCGCACCAGCCCTTGGGTGGAAGTTAAGTTCCCAGACTTCTCTACGTTGGGAAGGCGAATACATGCACAACAAATCCCCGATCGATCGTGGTATCGTCGCTCTAGGCAATGGTCCGGCACCTATTCCGATTGGTACTTTCTTGGGTGATCCTCGAAGAAAAAATGAAATCAATCAAGGTAGTACTACGCTTACGCTACTACATCAATTTAATGATACCTTTACATGGCGTTCCGCACTCCGCAATGCAGTATCGTCGCAACGATATTCCAGTCTTGAATCAAATGTTTTCGATGAATCTACCGGCATTTTGACTTTAGCCCGATACCAAATCCCGACAAATACGCAGAGTCACTATATGCAAAACGAACTGCATGCCGCCTTTTCAACCGGAACAGTCAAGCATAAAGCCCTGTTAGGGCTGGAGCTTGGTAGAGAGTATTACAAAGAGAGGTCTTCCGGAGATTTCGGGGAATTAGGAAGCTTCATTAACGTCTTTAATACAGCCGATAAACTGTTCATGAACGGTCCGTTGACAACCTACTTTAATGGAAAAGAAACCAATAATGCATTAGGACTGTACTTCGGCGATCAAATTTCATTGTTACCCAATTTACACATGCATGCCGGAGGACGTTTTGATGTTTTCCAGCAAAATAGGGTCAATCATCCTAATGCCTTTCTTGAAGAAGGCAACAAAGAAAAGCAGGTCAACCGCGCATTCAATCCTTCTATCGGCATGACTTATCAGCCCTGGAAGCCGGTTGCCATATTTGCCAACTACACCCGGTCATTTTTACCCAATAGTGGCGGTGTTAGAAGTGTTAGTGGAGGTCTTTTTCGACCCGAGACCGGTGAAGCCTACGAAGGCGGGTTAAAGCTTAGTACGCTCGACGATCAATTCCGATTGACATTTACGGCATTCGAAATAACCAAAAAGAATGTTGTGACTGCAGATATCACGCAAGCGCCGGGATCCGGATTTTCCATGGCGACTGGCGAACAACGTAGCCGTGGTTTTGAAGTAGATGCAGTGGGACGACTCTTGCCAGGATTAGAAATTATCGGCAGCTATGCGTACACTGACGCGCGCATTACTGAAGACAATACCTTCGTTGAAGGAAGTCGATTGATCAATGTGCCCAAGCACCAAGCAAGTCTGTGGACAACTTATACAGTCAACGAAGGCACGCTCAGGGGATTGGGAGTCAGCGCAGGATTCCGGGTATTTGGTCAGCGTAATGGTCTTCTACATTGCCAAGATCCGGTAGCCTCATTTTGTCAGCAACCATTTAATTTACCTGGATATGTGACGATGGATGCTGCCGTTTATTATCGCAATCAAGCAGTCATATTAAATAAAAAAACCAACTTAACTGCTTCTGTCAATATTCGAAATTTACTGGATGAGCGCTATTTTGCAGGCTCAGGTGGTTTCCGTGAAATTGTTTATACTGGGCCACCGATAACTGTTATTGGCTCATTAAGGCTTGAATATTAATGTACACCTACCCTATTTTCTATCAATGGGTTAGCGAAATTTGCTAAAGACGCCTAACCCCTCAGATATTGATAGTGTTTGTACGGCGCTGCTGATCGATACGGCGAGCCCGGCGTTTCTTCCACCAGATATAAACACCTGTAACACTCAACATCGCAACTGCTAGCCCCACAAAAGTTACAAATATTTTAAAGGGTATGCCCCAGATCATGGCTGTGTGCAGGGTCATCAGCCAAGAGGTAATGGTATCGCCGCTTGTTTCTCCAGTGGGGAGATAGAAACCGATTGGGTCGCCGGTATTTGAGTCAAAATACACATTAGTTCCGGCATATTGATCGCCAACATCTAAATCGCTCAGTACCTGATAACGAAATACGCCGGTCAATGGATTGTAACCCAAGCTATTTTCATAACGCACGGAAAAGCCTTTGATTTGCGACAGATCTGCCATTAGTTTCCGCCCTATTTGCAATGCAACGGGCCAGCTCATACCCGGCTTTATCTGCACCTCAGGTAATTTAGAAATAACCTCCTCTTGATCTGGCTGCATGGTAAACAATGTTTGCATCACCGGGTGATAAACTTCTTTTAAGTTGAAAGCGACACCACTCCAGGCGAGCACAAACAGCATCACCCATGGCCATAATCCACCCGCACGATGTAAATCAAAATTTAATTTATAGCGACCACCCTGCCAACGTACCTTCCATGCAGGCCACCAGCGCTGCCACCAACTCTGACGGACCGCATTCCTGCTGATGCTTGATTGTTTACGTGACGAAGCTGGAAAAGTGAGATAAGCGCCCACAAAACAATCGACCGTCCATAGGGTTGCCACGATACCCATCAGCAACATGCCCAATTGATCGAGGGCCAATGCATAGTGCAATTTATAAATGAAGGGCAAAAGATTGTGCCATCCTTGGGTAATCTCTCCCCATTTACGCTCACCTAATACTGCCCCCGTATATGGATTCAGGAAAATTTCATCATTGGGCAAATCGACCGGTTGTCCGGTTTTGGAATCAATGGCGCCTTCAAGAGAAAAAACAACTGCTGCATCAGGCCGGTTATTCAGACTGATATAGTTGACCCAAGCTTCCGGATAGCGGGCTTTCACGTGCTCGCGCAAAACCAAAGGACTTAAAGGCTGCGCATCAGGCGATAGCGCTTGGATTTGCATCAACTGAGGATTCAGCATGGCATCGAGCTCGTGATACCAAGCCAATATTGCGCCTGTCAATCCGGCAATCAGTAAAAAGACTGCCATGATCAAACCAACATAACGATGAATCAGGGAAATAAATCTACGCAAAATTCTTCCAGGCAATTTTCAGACTATGCTACAAGCAAAATGTCTCCAAAGATCACTTGACCCATTTTAACTTAGCCTTTCCCCAAGAAAATAACCATTGCAATGCGCGAATTTACCCGGCAATCCTATGAAGAGGCTTCTGATAAGGCATTTCTTTTAAAACGACACAAGCGGTTGGCACCAGCAATAAAGTGATCAAAGACGAGAAAAATATGCCAAATGCCAACGTAATCACCATCGGCATGAGTTTCTCAGCGTCCGAGCTTTGCTCGTTGATGAGTGGCAATAATCCCATCACAGTAGTTGCTGTGGTTAGAAATATCGCGCGGAAACGCGCCCTACCCGCCAAAACCACAGCGTCATAAATGGATGTGTTTTTTTGTAAGACTTCATTGATTTTAGCAACCAATATCAAGCTATCGTTGATGGCAACCCCCCCCACGGCAAATAACGCCACATACGATTCCAGGGATAAAGGAATTTTCAGCAACAGGTGACCCAATACCGCGCCAACGAAACCAAACGGAATGGCCAACATAATGATTATCGGCTGCGCATATGAACGCAATGGAACAGCCAGAAGCGCGTAGATTCCCAGTAATGCCAGTGCGCCATAGCCCCATAAAGTCGACATAGCTTGCTCCTGCTTCTGTCGGGTTTGACTCGGTTCGATCCTGAGTCCCGGATACTGCGCTTCCAATTCCGGAATCACATGGGCGCGCAAATCAGCAAGAATAACCTCAGCGTTAGCTTCGCCTTTAAAAACTTCAGCACTGATCGATTGAATGCGCTCCCGATTTTGCCGGGTAATATTGGCAAAACCTGGCGTATACTCCGCCTCGGCTACTGCGGCAAACGGAGCAGTACTACCGTTATGCAGTTTAATCGGCATGCGATATAAATCATCCAAGGAGCGGCGCTGCTCAGATGGAAAGCGCAGCATGACGCGGATTTCATCGCGCCCCTGAAAAAAACGCTGCACCTCCAATCCAAAAAAACCATGACGAACTTGCTCTCCCAGGCTGTGCATCGTTAATCCATGGAGCGCCGCTTCGGGCTTAAGCTTGAGGCGCAACTCGGGTTTGCCGGCCTGCATGGAGCCAGCCACGCTGTGTACACCGGCATAAGAAGAAAGCTTGGCCTTGAGTATTTCTCCAGCTGCACTTTGTAGCGCGGCATCGGCTGCAATCAATTTCAGCTCGATGGCTTTGGCAGCATGTGTGGCAGGCATGCCCATATCCCGCGGCCAGAAAGTCTGGAAAGACAGCGTCGCGTCGGCAGGAAGCTCACCGAAACGCTCCTGCCATTGCCGCTTAATACTATCCACTCGGGAACGAATACGCTCGTCAATCGCAATTTCGATGTCTACAAAACTGGAATTGTCATCGATGACAGCGATAATATGCTGAAAACTGTCCTTTAATTTATCCGATGCATCAAGTCCAAGCTCGGCATTTAATTCCACCCGAATCTCGCTGGCTATACGCTCCAGGCGCAACATCTGATGATTCGCCTCTTCAAACGGCGTACCCGCCGGCAGTTGCAGAATGGCAAACAAATAGTAGTCATTCACAGGCGCTTCCATCACACTGTGAATGCGTCCGGAAAAAACCAGCGCGCCGGTAATGACTAACACAATAGAAAGCGTCGACAGCGTTATATAACGGAACTTTAACAATGACTTCAGTACCGGGATATACACATCGTCAATAAGCCATTGCAATGCCGCATCCACCCGTTCCTGGATCGCGCCGATGGTCGCAGACCAAGTGCTCTGTTTTTTAGCAGGTGTCAAATTGACCGCCAGATGCGCAGGTAAAATCAGCAGCGCTTCCAACATCGAAAACGCCAAAGTGACGATAATCACCAGGGAAATGTTGTACATCAAGTATCCGCTGAGCCCCGGTAAAAACAGTCCGGGAATAAAAGCAATCATCGTGGACGACACCATCAACACGACGAGTGGCGCGACTTCCAGCGTTCCACTGATTGCACCCGATAAGCCGGGGCGCCCTTGCTGCTGATGCGTGTAAATATTCTCACCCACGACAATGGCGTCGTCCGCCAAGACACCCAGAATCAGGATCAGTGCGGCGATTGAGTAAGTATTCAGCGAAATTCCCAGCATCGGCATCATCCAAAGCGCGCCAAATAATGAAATTAAAATACCGCAGCTCACCCATAACGCCAGATAAAATCGCGTTGTAAACATCAAGATCAGGAAAACCAGAATAAAGCCAAATACTGCGTTTTCCCACAGCATGGACATATTATGATCATAATATTTTGACCAATCATCCCAAGTGGTAATGCCAACACCATAGGGTAATTCGGGACGAAACGCTTCAATGACCTGGTTGACCGCTTCCACCGTGGTTTTGATCCGGTCCTTTGATATCACAAATATCTGTACGGCCGGTTTACCGTCGATTCTTGCCATGATATCTTTGTCACCAACTGTTTCACGAATCTGCGCAATGTCGCCGAGCAGCAAACGCGTACCATGCGAATCAGGCCGTAGATTGATCGCCGCATAATCAGCTACGCTCATCGCCTGATTATTGCTTCTTAACAACAGCTTGCCATCAGATTTTTTCAGCTCCCCCGCTGGTATATTATTAGAAGCCGCGCGAATGACTTCTGCCATCTCCTCAAAACTCAGTGCATAGCGGCGCAAATCAGCCTCTGTGACTTCAATCGATATTTCATAGGGCAGTTGAGGCCAAGACGTCAGCAATCCAATGTCCGGATGTTTGCTTAACATGGCTTGCAATCGATCTCGTTGTCGCATCAAGGTCAGCATATCGACTTCACCATGCACCATGATGGTTACCGCCGATGTGCCAATTTTCATTTCCTGGATTTTCAGCCTCTCAACTGCTTTCGGGAAAGTCGTGATGCGATCCATCCTGGCCTGAACAGCGGCCTGGAAACGCGTCGAGCCCATTGCGGGATCAAACTCAATGATCACCTCGCACTGTGCCTGATGCGCCGTTGAGTTGATATGCCGGACTCCCTCCAGATCGTGGATAGCTTCTTCAATCGGAATGCACAACGCTTGCTCCACTTCCGCAGGACCCGCACCAGGATAGTCAATCTCAATTTGCAGCTGATTCTGCGGTGCCGGTGGAACGGTGTGGCGCTTGGAGATTGTTAAACCCAGTACCCCGCCCGCAATAATCAGCAACATCAGAAAATTGGCAGCGATTGGATTTCTGGCAAACCAGATGATCAGGTTCATGGCGCAAGCTCGATAGGCGCCACGGCTATGCCCTCAACCGGATGGGACAAGCCAGAAACCAAGACGCGCTCCGCCGTATTTA
>CAZYHY010000044.1:0-23893 GCA_964647635.1 uncultured Nitrosomonas sp. | reverse complement strand
ATTCTGCCAATGTTACTTAAACCAAACAGCCTCCACAGAACCCGGGGCGATTCACCTTGGTGCAGGTTTTTATTTGTCTGAGGAATATTGCTGTCAAAATAGCATCTTGGGTGACAAAAAAGAGTATGCCCAGAGAATTGGGTTTGCCCACGCCTGCCAATTCATCTCAAACCAGAATTTTTACTTGACTGCAAATAATTGATCGCTGAGTTTCTGAGTAAGCTCGAAATAACCATAGCTCGGCCTTGCCACGTTGCTGATCATCTGCAACGGTAGATTCCGCCGGGTTTTGCAATAGGCGCTTGTTCCCGTGCTACAAGGCTTCAAATAAAGCACCCTGCCGCAAGCAGCGAGGTATTAAAAACGCTCTTCAGACTGCTGGTTTTCAACCAGCCTTCGCCCCAAGGGGCGAGGAATTAAACCCGGAAGAGATTAATATGATAAGGAATCTATTCCGGTAGAGAAATATTTTTGAATGATGCCATTTAATATTTCTTGTAATGCTCGATCATCTTTGTTTATTAATTCCTGATAAAGTCTGGCAGAAACCAGCTTGAAATGATCGATAAGCTCGGGATCAAAGTGGGTTCCGCTTTTTTCCATGACGATTTTCATTGTTTCTTCAAAGGTAAAGGCTTTTTTGTAAGGTCTCTGGGAAGTTAGTGCATCAAATACATCAGAAATAGCAAAAATTCGAGCATTAATCGGTATTTGATTGGATCGTAAACTATGAGGGTAGCCACTACCATCATATTTCTCGTGATGACCGCCAACAACATCCTTAGCATCAGATAACCACTGGGAACGGTTAATTATTTCAAGTCCTTTTTCCACATGAGTTTTCATCAAAGCAAACTCTGATTCAGTGAGTTTCCCCGGCTTTAATAATATGTTGTCGGAAATACCAATTTTACCTACATCGTGCAGAAATGCACCTTTGATTAATGATTTGATCTGCTGGTTGGGTAAATTGACTTTTTCGGCAAGACGGACAGCGATGATGGTAACCCGGTAATTATGTGAATTAGTATCGCTATCTCGCTTGGCAATGGCATTGCCGAGGACTTGGAGTGTTTCAATATTGGAATCCAATAGATCAATAGAAAAAGCCGCAAGCTTCCGGGTTAAATGAATGATGACAGGGTATAAAATTGCGGTTGTCAGGATGACGATCAGTACCGCATAAAAGACTGTAGCATATACTTCGTCTTTTAATTGATCCATGGTGGATTGCGTGAGCGAAAACATCGTCCTCAGATGGCCAATCAAGTTGCCGGTTGTGTTGTAAAGCGGCATGACAAGATGCACATAACTGTGACCATCCAGTTTGATGATCTCATGTAAAGCGCCCCCATCTTTCGGAAACTGAAACAGCGTATCAGCGATATATCGTTTTACTCTGTCTATGTCAGGGTAATTGTCATCGTATCTATCGATCAACGTGCCTTCATCCAAGGAATTTATTTGGTAATAAACAAAATTACCGCTACTTTTATCGTATTGAATCAGTGACAAAGCATTAATTGCTTGATCCATGGCTTGTTGCAAAGAAACGCCTTCTTTTTCCCGGTATTCATTTGTTCTGGCGCGGAGTGTTTCAAAACGATTATGCGCTATCACAAATACACGATCATATAGGTCGTTATTGACACTGATATGAACGATTGCCGAGAGTACTAGAGAGAATAATAATGTTACGAGCAAAATGCGGCGCGTCAATACAACATATACAAAATGCTTCAGGGAGTCTTTCTTATTTGTTTTTATAAAAGGAAACTTTTGTAAAATCATCTTTATTTTCTTAAAAGCCATGAAAAATTCGTCCCCTGAAGTAACTAACTCAAGCCGGATTGTGACATGATCCAATGAATCAGCACAGTCCACAAAGTGTGAGCTGTTGAAGGCTTTTCAAGTGATTGAGATACTGTCAGGGTCGCGGAAATTATCTGAGATTTTTGTAGAATCACGTAATTTTCTTATTTGAATGTAATTCTGGGTTCGCCAGTTAGCGATTGGAAGTTTTTTAACCCTGAAAACCATTCAGTGGTTATGCAGAATCTGCATTCTGCATAATTAATTTCTTTTATATTCGAACAGATTTCCAGTAGTTGGATCTCCAATAAATATTATCTAATCTAGATACTGTAACGCCTTTTTTTTCAGAGACATGTAAAAATTTATTTTTCTCTAGATAAATTCCTACGTGGTTTGAAGTGGCGCCAGTCTTGAAAAATACCAAATCACCAGCTCTCAGGTCATTTTTTCTAATTTCTTTTCCTGATCTTGCCTGCATCCAAACTGTTCTGGGCAAATGTAGCCCAAGTTTTGATTTAAATGTTAAATGTACAAACCCTGAACAATCAATCCCATTCTGACTGAGTCCGCCTCGCCGATAACGTACTCCCTGCCACTCATCAAACTGAGAATAGAGTACTTTTTTGATATGACTAAAATTTTTTTGTTCATTTTTATCAAAACTGGATTTGAATCCTACTGAATTCTTTTCCCGCAAGGATCCGCAACTTACCAAAAAACAAACGCAGATTAATATAATAAATTGAGAACTATTTCTTTTCATTGACGACGTAGTTTTACTTTGTACAAATCAGGAAGCAAATAGTACAAATTAGATACGACTACTACGTGCTCCCATACTCGATATTTTAGATAAAACACATTTTGCCATGTCTTTTAAGGATACAACTTCGTCTACCCCACCTGCTGCAATTGCTTCTTTAGGCATTCCAAAAACAACACAGCTCGCTTCATCTTGAGCAAAGTTATAAGAACCCGCTTTATGCATTTCCAGCATCCCGGTAGCACCATCTCTTCCCATACCTGTCAGAATCACACCAACTGCATTCTTGCCCGCACAATTTGCTGCTGAACGAAATAGTACATCAACTGAAGGGCGGTGTCGACTGACTGGTTCACCCTGATTTAATTCAGTCATATAATTTGCACCGCTACGCTTAAGTAGTAAATGCGAATGGCCTGGTGCAATGAACGCATGTCCTGGCAGTATTCTTTCACCACCGCAAGCTTCAACCACTGATATTTTGCAAAGATTATTTAAGCGATTGGCAAATGACTTGGTAAATCCTTCCGGCATATGCTGGGTAATCAGAATCCCCGGTGAATCTGGTGGCATGCGTATTAAGAATTCTTTGATAGCTTCTGTACCACCGGTAGAAGCGCCGACTATGATTAACTTTTCAGTCGAAGCGATGCGATTCGAAACTGCTGGTAAAACCACGTCTGCAGTAGCACTCTTGGTAATTGGTAAAGAGGCGAGTCGCTTGAATTTTGCAGACTTGGCAATACGAATTTTGTTTGCAATTTCAGCACCATATTCTTTTAATCCTGCGGCAATATCAATCTTTGGCTTAGATACAAAATCAACTGCACCCAGCTCAAGCGCTCGGAATGTTATATCAGAGCCTTTTTCCGTCAACGTTGAAACCATAACTACCGGCATTGGTCGCAGGCGCATTAATTTTTCCAAAAAATCAATACCATCCATCTTTGGCATTTCAACATCCAATGTCAATACGTCGGGATTCATTTCGCGAATCATTTCACGCGCCACTAAAGGATCAGGTGCAGATCCAATAGCTTCCATATCCGGTTGGCTATTAATAATCTCAGTTAGCAGCTTACGAATTAAAGCTGAGTCATCAATAATCAATACTCTAGTTTTATTCATTTTGTATAGTCAATTCAATAAGTAAGTCAGTATCAAGAAAAAAGCTCAATATCACCACCTGAATCAACTTTTTGTAAACGTTGGCTATAATCTCTTTCACGCTGGGATATTGTAGTGTTATGCAAATTGCGCAATTTTTTTACCATTACTTTGCTGTTCTTAGGGAAAAAGTAAACTTTTCGTGGAAAAACATCGACCAAGTCTCGCGCAACAACCCGGATTTTTTCTGTTTGCAAAAATTTTAGAACAAAATCAGCATTTCTCTGACCGACATTTGCAACCGTCAATCCATCCAGTACATTTCCGCCACCAAACACTTTGGCCTCAAGATTACAATGGCGAGCACCAAGTTTCAGCAGTTGGTTGATTAATATTTCCATTGCATAAGTACCATAGCGGGCTGAAGCAGTCAGTGGACCACCCGTATCACCCCCGCTATCTGGAAGCATGAAGTGATTCATACCGCCAATACCGCTGTGACAGTCTCGGATACAAGCAGCGACGCATGATCCAAGCACAGTTACGAGCAGCATGTCCTTGTCGGTAACATAATACTCACCCGGTAATAACTTGACAGCCCGACTATTAAAATTCTTGTCAAAATAGAAATTGGTTGCTAGTTGCTTATCGACAATCGCAGCCATATTATCGCCTCGCCTTATTAGCTAATTCATACACAGTTTTCTCGCGCAGCTTAAACAAATCCACAGCATGCTGGAAACTCTCTGAATGACCTGCAAACAATAATCCATCCGAAGCCAGTAGCGGCACAAATTTCTTAAGAATTCTGTACTGGGTTGATTTGTCAAAATAGATCATGACATTACGGCAAAATATTGCATCAAAAGGACCGCGGATTGGCCAACTATCATCAAGCAAATTCAATTGCCTGAATGTAATCATGTCACGTAACTCAGGTCGCACTCTTGCTGAACCGGCATGCTGCCCTTTGCCTTTCAAGAAAAACTGCTTGAGCTTTTCCTTAGGCATTTTCTCTAGTTTATCTAATGAATAAATCCCCATTTGAGCTTTTGCAAGAACGTTGGTATCCAGATCAGTCGCCAGAATATGAACCGGTGGGGTAAATGTTTTAAAAGCCTGCACCATTGCTATAGCCATTGAATAAGGCTCTTCCCCAGTTGAAGATGCACTGCACCAGAGCTGGATTTTATTCTGATTCTTGCGCTTCTCAATATGCTTCTCAAGAATGGGAAAATGATGCTGTTCGCGAAAGAAAGCAGTTAGATTAGTAGTCAATGCATTTGTAAATTCTTCCCACTCTTCAGTACTCCCGCGCTCCAGGTAATTTAAATAATCATGAAAATTATCCAAGCCCGTTGCGCGTAGACGACGAGCTAGTCGACTATACACCATGTTTTGCTTACCCATCGAAAGCGATATACCGGCATGCTTATAGATTAATTTTCTAACACGATCGAAGTCAGCTTGAGTAAAAGCATATTCGCGTATTCTGTTATCAGAATTCTCTTCGATTCCTGAGATTATTTCCATAACATATCCATTTGAATTAGTGGAGACCCCGTTTTTATGTCACTATCTCAGCGGTATTTGAATTCAGGGTGTTACCATTTAAGCAATGCCATCAATAACGCTGATAATGTCGACAGTCTTATGTGAGCTTTCATTGATAGATCGCATAAGTATGTGCAATCTAACCTGAGCGGTTGCTCTCCTTTATACTGGTTTAAATCCAGCCAAATCCGCATCATTAATGGTGCGTATTGTGTTGCTCATACTCGATTTTAAGATGCGCCATTTCTTTGGTACTAATCGCGTTGCTCGGAATTGCGCTCGAATACCTTTCGCCTGCTTGACCAATTTACGCTCAACCTCAAGTCGCATCTTTGCTGTTTCGATATTTCTAGAAACGACAGATTTCAGTGAACTTCTACGGATTTGATACCAAATATCTGGATCCCAATAATTAACAACTTAATTAGTTAAGACTGTGCTCAAGTAATCCCATATTGCTACTACCCATCAGCTTTTCGATATCGATTAATATCAACATACGCTCGTCAACAGTTCCTAATCCCATGATATATTCGGTATCAATAATCGGCCCCAACCCTGGTGCAGGACGCATCTGCTCGGCATCCAGACTAATCACATCAGATACACCATCTACCACAATACCCATCACGCGACTAGCCACATTCAGGATAATCACCACGGTAAATTGATTATAGTCCACGTCACTCAAGCCAAACTTGATCCTCATATCAACAATCGGAACAATCACTCCGCGAAGATTAACGACGCCTTTGATAAACGATGGCGCATTAGCTATTTGTGTAATTGAGTCATATCCACGTATCTCCTGCACTTTAAGAATCTCAATTCCATATTCTTCGTTGCCTAATCGGAAAGTCAAAAATTCATTAACCGTGTGGTCTTTGACTGATCCGGACGATGCCGCTGCCGAAGCAGTTACTTGTTCTCGTAACATGATCTTTGCTCCTTACTACCAAAATAAGCTGGCTTGAATATGAGGATTCATTTTGCCTACACAATTTCTTGCTGCGATGACAATACTAATGCAGTAGTATCAAGAATAAGCGCTACTTTGCCATCGCCCATGATGGTTGCACCTGAAACGCCCTGTACTCGTCGATAATTACTTTCAAGGCTCTTGATAACAACTTGATGTTGCCCAACCAAATCGTCCACAAACAGTGCCGCTTTGCAACCTTCAGCTTCCAAGATGACAAGAATTCCTTCATGAACTGCGGTTACATTTGGATGTAGATTAAAGACTTCATGCAAAGCGATTACTGGCAAATATTCTCCACGCACTTGCACAACCCGACCATGGCCACTAACGGTCTTAATATCGGCAGCACTTGGCTGTAACGATTCGGTTATATAGTTAAGCGGCACGATAAACATTTGATCGCCGACAGCTACTGATAGTCCGTCAAGAATAGCTAATGTTAGCGGCAAACGAATCGATATGCGCGTGCCTACACCGAATACTGATTCAATATCAATGCGCCCACCCATACTTTGTATATTACGCTTCACAACATCCATGCCAACACCACGCCCCGACACATCTGTAACGGCTTCGGCTGTAGAAAAACCTGCTTCGAATATTAGCAGCCATACCTCCTGATCAGTCATCCCATCATGTACTGGCAGACCGCGCTCTCTGGCTTTTTCAAGAATTTTCCCTCGATTTAAACCTGCGCCATCATCACTGACTTCAATAACAATACTACCGCCTTGATGAAATGCGCGTAATGTAATCGTACCCTGCGCTATTTTCCCTGCTGTGATTCGCTTTTCGGGTGTTTCTATACCATGATCCAGGCTGTTTCTAACTAAATGGGTCAGTGGATCAGCAATTTTTTCAATGAGACTCTTGTCTAGCTCTGTATTCTCACCAACTGTTTTCAATTCAACACGTTTACTCAGTTTCGAAGCTAAATCACGCACAACACGTGGATATCGACTGAATACAAAGCTAATTGGCATCATCCGGATTGACATGACAGATTCTTGCAGATCTCGAGTATTTCTTTCCAACTGATTCATACCACTGTGAAGTTTCTCAAAAACTACTGGATCAAATTGAGAAGCTGTTTGAGCAAGCATCGCTTGTGTAATCACTAATTCGCCAACTAAATTAATCATTTGATCTACTTTCTCAACACTAACCCGTATTGATGAAGTTTCATTGACAGGAATGGTTGTATTAGCTTTACTGGAAGGCTTATTGGATGCAGCTTGTGACTCATTTTTATTACTACTAACCTCATGTTGTTGAAGCGAATCTAAACCAAACTCTGAGTTATCTATATCTTTTGGTGCTGCCGGTGCTCCAGGGAAAAATCCATAGCCCGGTGCAGGTGGCATTGGAGTTGTTACACACACGTCCTCTTTGACTATTGATTTGACACTGGCATGAATTGCATCTGAAATTCTAGTCTCTGTTACATTAACCTCAGCGCTATCAGATAAGTCTACTGCAATTTTCAGGTTCGCTGGATTGACTACAAATGCAAGTGTCTCCCAAATATCTTCTTCGCTATTACCCGTAGTAAGTTTCAGTCTGCATAATCCTTTTTCATTCTTGGGTGTATTATTTTCTACAATCCCTAGTTGCTTTAAATTAGCAAATAAATTTTCTATTGCTGTATTACCCATACCATCGTTAGAAAACTCTATACAGTAAGTAAGTTTCGATGAGTCATTTATTGAATCCGGTCGAGTTTCATCTACTGCAACTTCATTTTCCACTGACATGATTTCAGTTCTGGCATTGGTAATTGGAGTCTCTCTAGCGGGTACTTGTATCTCATCACTCAGCTTCTTCAACTCCTCACAAATAGCGGCAGCCGCTGCAGGGTCTGCCGAACCTTCTCCACGATGCCCTGCCAACTGTTCTTTAATGACATCGCCAGCCCTTAAGAACGCATCGACCATCTCGCTTCGTACCTCGAGCTCCCCTTTACGCAATTTATCCAGCAATGTCTCCAACATATGCGTTGTCTCCGTCATATCTGTAAAACCAAATGTACCTGCCCCGCCCTTAATAGAGTGTGCAGCACGAAATATTGCGTTTAAATCTTCTAAGTCCGGTGAATTTACATCAAGCCTCAACAAACATGTTTCCATATCCGCGAGTAACTCAGAAGATTCTTCAAAAAATATTTCATAAAATTGTTCGAGATCAGTACTCATAGGTAATCCTACTTTCAGTTGAGTTGTTAGCCTAGCACTTCAGGAAAATGAGCAAATTAAAAAAACAGAAATATAAAAGTTGCTTAATCTCTAGAATCAATTTTATTGCCCATAACCCATTAATTTTGCATATAAAATTAACCAATAACCTTGCCAATTACTTCGAGTAAACGCTTGGGATCAAAAGGCTTAACCAACCAACCTGTTGCGCCAGCCGCTCTGCCTTTTGCCTTCATTTCATCGCCAGATTCAGTAGTTAACATTAAAATTGGTATCACCTTGTAATGAGATAACTTGCGCAATAACTCAAGTAACCTTAATCCATCCATGCGGGGCATATTAATATCTGTCAATACTAAGTTAACTTTATAAGCATTTGCTTTATCTAATGCATCTTGACCATCAACTGCTTCAATGACTTCATAACCTGCACCCTTGAGCGTAAAAGCAATCATTTGCCGAATTGATGCAGAATCATCTACCGCAAGTATCGTCTTAGTCATTTACTTTACTCCTCTTACTAAAATTGTTAATCTCCTAGATAAGGTGTGCATATCTGAAGCTAGTTTTGTGTTAAAAAAGTTCGATATCACCCATCTGCATGCCTTGCTGTACGACAGGCTTTCTTTTACTTTTGGTATTTGCCAGATTAACTGCTTTTGAGATTCCTTCGTGAGTCGTTTGTGGGGTTGTCTTCTCGCTCTTCCAATTACTTTGCCGATCAATGCGCTGTAGTTCCGTGTTAAGTGTTTCAACTTGCCTCGCTGTATGTGCAAGCAACTGAGTAACTAAATCTCCAAATTGCAGTGAAGTAATTGCCATTTCTAATTCTTGCTCAATTTTGTCAGCAATGATCATTTGTTTTTCTAGTAGTCCAATAATAGGTTTGCTTCCTTCAGGAGCAGCCATTTTCTCAATAGCCAAGACCATATCATGATGTGATTTTGTCAATTTACTGATATATCTAAAATTAATAACAAGATTATTAACCGCATCACTGACCAATCGATCAATCTGATTGAGTTCTACTTTAATGCTCATAAAGTATTCGTCGGCTTCAGTATTACATAGAGCCTCATTTGGTAGGCCTACTGTCACTAATTGATCTGAGTATTGGTTGTCGGTCTTGCCGTCATCTGATTGCATCTCAACCATACTTTTCTCCTCATTGCTCAGTAAAAAACACTGGTCGATCGAATCTATTGAAATCCTTGAAATGTTCTGCTTTTCGTAACCGCCCCGTTATCGATCACTCAAATTATATTGAAATCATTATTACTCAATGCTTTAACGGCATAGCACAAAGTAGCTTTAGCACTAAAGCGCCGATAAAAAATCTATTCAATTAGTCACTTCACCAATTCGGTTCGCCCATCCAATGGCTTGTATTTCTATATCTGCCAATTCGCTTAAACTCAGAAAGCCTAACTGGTTCAATATGGACTGAATGATAGTAATTTCACCTTTCTCATTAGCCTCAATTAACTTCAGTTCTAGGCCCAAACGTCCATCTCGAACCAGTAATGCTTGACTCATATCATCGGGAATATCCAGTTTGTCTACTATTTGCTGCATCTCTATGCCTAGCAATGCATCGAGTAACGATAAGATTCCAACCATAAATGCTCTTTCATGGTGATTTTTATCATGAGGACGTTCGGCTGTTGCAATTAATTCCATCAATTTCCCACGCGCTGCGGCTGTTTGCATTAAAGCATTGGACATACCGTCATCTGATTGATTAGCACTATAAAGCAACAACTGCACCCATCTCTGCAACTGTTTACGCCCCAATATCATGATCGCATGTTTGATAGAGTTGATTTTTTGTGGTAAGCCACTGGCGACTGAGTTCACCATGCGCATCAAGTTATAGCTTAACCCTGGCTGATGTTTAAATTCTTTCTCGATTTCTTCAATTTCACTATTACTCATAACTAATGTCAGCAGCTTTAATAGCGACATTTTCCCGGGATCGGCACGTTTTACTGACAAAACCTCAGGCTTTGCAAAATAATAGCCCTGAAACATCTGGAAACCCAATTGCATGCAACGTGCTTCTTGTTCACGATTTTCTACTTTTAGGGCCAAAAGTAAGACTGGCCAACGATTTAATCTACTTACAAGTTCTGCGAGTTGGTCTTTCTCAAGTGCCAAAACATCCACTTTCACTACGCTAACTATAGGTAATAGCTGTTCAATTTTACTGTTCATTGCAACAACGTTATCAAGCGCAAATTGGTATCCTTTTTGTTTTAATTCGTTACACCGCTGCATAAATTCTGCAGTAATTGATGCGGGTTCTTTTACTTCCAGAATGACGTGCTTACAAGGTAATAGACTAATAATGTTGCTCATAATTAGGTCGGGGTCTGCATTAATAAAACCGCGCTGTCGACCCAATACATTCTGGATACCTAGCTGACCATACGCATTAACGATAACGTTAGCTGATGCAGACAAATCATCTGTAACATGTACTACTTCTTCAGTTTCCCCTTGTCTAAAAAGCAATTCAAATGCTACCAAATTATGATTACGATCTAGGATTGGTTGTCGACCAAGAAAAAAACCTCCCATTTGTTCCTCCGCTGTAATCTGTTGTCCCAGGCAAAATGCTCTAGCTCATCGGCTTCACTGAATATTTCTTAAGATTATTTTATTCCTGAAAAATTATATGCGTAGAATCTTTATCTTTTGAGAATTCAAATGATTGAATAAAAGAGACACGAAACTTTTTGAACGACCCTGTATTGCCTGAACCAACGATATCAACGGAATATATTTTCATCGCTACCAATGATTGACTACACTAGCGCCGGAATTGCGCGATTCTTCCCTGTACGTTTTGCCTGATAGAGCGCCTGATCAGCGCGGCTCAATACTGAATGTTGATGTTCACCAAATGAACGTAATGCAACACCAGCGCTAAACGTTATTGAAGTTAATTGATTATCTATTTGTAGCAAGCTATTCTTTGTTAAATTATTTTGCAGTCGCTGAATAATAGTTAATGCCTCTTCCATTTCTACATCGGGCAATAGAATCACAAATTCCTCACCCCCAAAACGTGCCACAATATCTGTAGGACGCAATGTTTCCTTAGCAACAGTAACTAAATTAACCAGTACACTGTCTCCATAGGGATGACCCAAGCTATCATTGATCTGTTTAAAATTATCCAGATCAATCAAGATCACGCCGAGTGACTGCGCATTCCGATCAGCGCGAGCTGCCTCACGCTTAAAAATATCATCTAAACCGCGGCGATTGAATGCACCGGTCATTTGGTCAGTTTGTACAAGTCCTCTCAGCTGTTCTAATTCGCTTTTTAACGATTCAATTTTTTGCTCTGCACGTTTGACCTGTTCCTGTGCCGCAAATACTTCATCACTAAATCGCAAACCTCTGGTTTCAGACAATACAATGTCAAGAATTCTAATGATTTCATCCGCGCTGTTTGTTTTGCGAATCTGCTCAGCATAACACTCTACTTGCTTATAGTAGTCTTCAGAATCAATCATAGGTTTCTGCTCACTTTTAATAGCATCTGGTGATGATTTAACCAGTCTTAGCATTCCTCTCTGTTTTTGTTTAATAGCTTCTTGCATTGCTATTCTCCTCATTTAGCATCATGAAATGTCAGGCTATGCCAGTTCGGGGATAATTCGTTGGATTGCGAAGGAGAACCCATTCCGGTATAGACTGCCACGTAAACAAAGTTAGCAGAGCAGATCAGAAATAGATTGAATGAATAAAAAGGGAAATCGGTGCTATTTACTGAAGAATATTACAAATATTATAATTAACATTCAGTTACAAAAATTACTCGGATATGAGTATCTGATTCTTTCCACCTTTTTTTGCGCGATATAGTGCTTCATCGGCACGCTTAAAAGTATCTTCTTGTGACTCTCCTGGTTGATGTTGAGCAACACCAGCACTGAAAGTAATCAATAAGCGTTTATTTTCATGCAGGAAAAATTTCTTGGTTAAATTGCGCCGTATTCTGGCTAGAATTTCAACAGCTTCTTCAAGCTTTGTATTTGGTAATAAAATCACAAACTCTTCGCCACCATAACGTGACACGATATCTTCAGGCCGCGTTGTATTTTTGACTGATTCAGCTAAATATACCAACACGTCATCCCCGACTTTATGACCATGGGTATCATTCAATTGTTTGAAATTATCAATGTCCATTAGTGCATAGCATAAAGGGGTTTGGTGGCGTATCGCACGAGAAGTTTCACGCTCAAAAGCACTATCCAAGCCTCGTCGATTCAGTACTCCGGTTAAATGATCTTCATGCACTTTTTCGCACATTTCTGATAACTCAGTTTCAAGCTGATTAATTTTATCCTGTGCTGAGCTGACCTCTGCACGGGCAGCGAGAAAGTCATTACGGTAATTTGATGCACTTTCTTGCATCTGCTTCGTCTCTTGCATGATTTCCACAAGAAACTGACTGAGTAGTTTTATGTCATCTGTTTGATTAATTTTCTCGGAATAATATCCAAGTTTGTCGTGATATTCACCTGTTGAATCAGATAATTCCTCAATATTACTTATTAAGGAACTCACCATTTGTTTCATGATCGACTTGGCTTCATTCAGGCTTTGTTTTATGATTTCCTGATTCTGGATAATTTCTTCCAAGTAATACTCAGCCTGCGCGATATTACGCAGATCCAGCGGGTTAGATATTGCTTCCTGCAACATTAGGATCTTATTCATAACCCACGGATCTTCCGACAATAAATAGCCAGTACTATTTATCAACAAACGCAATAATCTTAATAGACCTTGTTGTAACTTGGCATCATTTTCATTCAATAATTCCAATTTAAGACAAAGTTGCTTAAACCTGGAAACACACTGCTCCATCTCCCGCTCATCTTGAATTTTCCTTAATTGCTGTGCAAGCACGTTGGCTTCTTCAGCTAAAACCACATTATCCATCTGAGAGTTGGCAATGCTCTCCAGCATTTGTGCCTGTAGCTCCATTAGTTGGGCGATAAAATAAGTAGTTGCATGCTGTTCGGACTCAACATTGCCTGCGTTCTGGTTTTGAACAGATGGCGAAACTGCTTCTAAATTATCAACTTGCTCTTGGGGAAATGCCAGGGGGTTTATCCATGAATCAATCAAAGCTTCCAGCTTGATAGATAACTGTTCTGGATCTTGAGAAAATTTTGTAAGTACATGATTGAGCGCCGCTCGTTTTTTGGCGATAGTCAAAGTACCGTGATTGCTCTCCAATTGCTTGAGTAAAGCTTCAATCATGCTCCCCCATGAAACAATAACTGCGCGCGCTTTATTATCAGGCTCATTAAGCTTATTTTTTGCGGTAAACTCAGTTTCGACAAACTTAATGAACGTAGCTTTATATTTGTACCAATTCTTAGCCTCTAAAGCCTGTTCCAAAGCATTGGCATATTTCAGTAAATTAGGCGTATGTCGCGGAAACTCTGATAATAATTCCTTCAAAATTTTTGCGGCATTCTCAGAAATAGCACTCTCTGATTTACCTGCAATCTGATGATAGACTCTATGATAATTATCGGGAGTGGGGGGAATCTTAAGTAACGAAAGCTGCTGCAATGTTTCGCGAGCAAGCATTAAAGGAGTCAGGTTTCTATCTTGATTCATAGATGTCATTCAAGTGCATAAAAAATAAAAACCCTCTCAAATTAAAACAGAATCAACACAACACTTAATCAACTAACTTATTTTTTATTGCATAGCGAATTAATTCTGAATTATTCGTTAGCTTAAGTTTCTCCAGTAATCGTGCACGATAGACACTCACCGTTTTTGGGCTCAGAAACATTTCTGCCGATATCTCTGATAACGTCTTGCCTGCAGCAATAAAACACAACGTTTGATACTCTCGGTCAGATAAAGTGGTGTAAAGCGGTTTATCTGCATCAATGTTAATAGTGTTGGCAAGTTCCTGGGCAACCGCTGGACTCACATATTTATCACCTTTTGCTACTTGACGAATAGCGACAACAAGTTGCGCTGGTGCGCTCTGTTTATTTAGATAGCCCGCCGCCCCTGCTTTTAATGCACGAATTGCAAATTCGTTCTCATTGTGCATACTGAGCATCAATACTGCAAGATCTGGCTTATCTTTCTTGACTTGTTTCAGAATTTCAATGCCATTTCTGTCCGGCAAAGAAATATCCAATAGCATAACATCGAAGTGTTGCTGCCGTGCAATCTTGATTGCTTGAAATCCTGTCTCTGCTTCGCCAGTTACTTTAATATCATCAGTTTCACTGAGTATCTGCTTTAAGCCCTGGCGAACAATTGCATGGTCATCAGCAATCATTACACTTATCATGTGTATCTCCAGCTACTCAAAACCACGCAACTTTCTTTTTTTCATCATATATTCAAATTGTGGTTTTCTTTAATTTACTCTCTAAACCAACCACATACCCAGTTTGTTGTTCGAAATTGCCAGTAGGAATATGAATAGTCACCTTAGTACCTTTTTCCGGATCTCCAGAAATATGAAAGCTCCCTTTTAACTGTTGACAGCGTTCACGCATGCCTCGAATTCCAAAAGAATCCTGCTTCTCCATGTCAATATTGGTAATTCCACATCCATCATCGATTATTTCCAGAAGAATCAGCTTATTCAACTCCACAAGCTTAACTTGAACGCGAGAAGCGTGTGCATGCTTTGAGATATTCGTGAGAGTTTCCTGGAAAACACGAAAAATTGCTACTGCCAAATCCGAATCCAAAGGTATTTCTTCATTCCCGCAGGATACCTTACAAGCAATACTAGTTCTGTCACTAAATTCTTTTGCCTGCCACTGAACAGCTGCTACGATGCCGCAATCAAGAATACCTGGTCGCAAATCCAAGGAAATTCGACGCGTGCTATCAATGACACGGTCCACTAAACATTCAACAGACTTTGCTTTTCGTTGATAAAATTCAGGTTTTCTTAGCGTTGTGTCCATACATGGAAACAGCTCACATTTAATTGCAGTCAACGTTCCCCCAATATCATCATGAATTTCTCGCGCAATTCGAGCACGCTCTTGCTCTTTGACTTTCTGCAAGTAAGAAGATAATTCGGCTAGTTGCTCGCGCGAACGCGCAATCTCACGCTCAGCCAGTTTATTTCGAGTAATATTGATCATGATACCATCCCATATCGTTGCGCCGTCAGTCATTTTTCTGGGCGTTGCACGCAAACTGATCCACTTGATATCAGTATCGCCTTTTACTTGAATACAGCCCTCCCAATTCCAAGTTGCAAGCTGCTCAGCTGATCTCATCATTAACTGGTGATAAGATTCTCTATCATCCGGCAGAATCAATGCCGGAAAGAGCCGTGGGTTATCCATTAGTTTTTTTGGAGGTAGTCCCAGCAATGTTTCACTGGCATCACTTACATAAGGGAAACTGGTTTGATTCTTAGCGGTTAATAAGAATTGAAAAACCACACCGGGAAGATTGGATGTGATAGCTTGGAACAGTGTTTCACTTTTTTGCAATGCATTTTGTATCGCTATAAAGCGCTGGTAATTCTCTACTTCATACAGGCTGCGTCGTATTGCTGGTACCAGTCTGGCAAGATTTTTTTTCATCACAAAATCATAGGCACCTAAAGCCATAATGTGCTCTGCCGCCTCTTCGCCCACATGACTCGACACAACAATCAGAGGTATATCTAAACCTTGCTCCCTTACGGCTTGCAATACATCTTGAGCATTAAGTTGTGGCAAATCGTAATCAGACAGAATCACGTCCCAGTTTCTGGTCAGAAGTGCGTCATGTAGATCAATGGCAGTTGAAACGCGCAAACAATCTGATTGAAACCCACCTTGAATGAGTATATTCGATACCCGTTCCGCATCCTCTTCAGAATACTCCACCATTAATATTTTCAATTTTTCTTCATGGCCCATCTTGGTCCTTTGCAGGTTGAAGCCGATAAATAACTGAATTGATTTTACCAATTAACTAGCTGAATTAATATCTCGTTTTACAAGATAAATTAATTGTAAATAAATAATTTATATCGCAAATAAATGAAACAAACCAATCTTTTAGATAAAAATCATGGAATATAAAACCCTAAACTTTCCAGAATGACGTCCGATAACTGCATCAACGGCGGTTATAAACCTTCTTGGATTGCGGGAAAAACCAACGGAAATGGCAATTATGCCAACACACATAGTCACTAAAAAGGAGAACCCAAATGCCACAAATTATTAACTCTAATGTAGCTTCGTTAAATGCACAACGGAATTTAAATACATCTCAAACATCATTGAATACTTCTCTGACACGTTTGTCTTCTGGTTTGCGTATCAATAGCGCTAAAGATGATGCAGCAGGTTTAGCCATTTCAGAACGGATGACTTCACAGATCCGTGGCTTGAATCAAGCCGTACGTAATGCAAATGACGGTATTTCACTATCGCAAACGGCTGAGGGCGCATTAGGTGAAATCGGTAACAACTTACAACGTATTCGTGAGCTAGCCGTACAATCAGCCAATGCAACCAACAGCGCCAGTGATCGCGCATCACTTCAGGCTGAGGCTTCGCAATTGACGGCTGAAATAACCCGTGTTGCCAGCCAAACCCAGTTTAACGGCACGAGCTTGCTGGATGGCTCTTTTCTGAATCAGAACTTCCAAGTTGGAGCCAATGCCAATCAAACGATTAGTATCTCTTCGATTGGCGATTCACGTGCTACCGCGCTGGGCAGTCATGTTCTTAATACTACCGGAACTGCCATGGGCACAGCAACGGCTGCCGCTGCTGATGTATCAGCCGGTAACGGCGTCACTGCTGAAACTGATTTGGCACTGACAACCAACAAAGGCACAGCAACTGCAATCACATATGCAGTCGGTGCTGATGCAAAAACCGTTGCTAAAGCCATTAATGACGCAGCCTCCAACATTGGCATTACGGCGACGGCCACCAATAGCGCCACATTAGGCAAGTTAGGCAGTGCCGGCACAATATCCATGACATTGAATGGCAGCACGGTATCCGCTAAAGTCGACGACAAATCGGATTTAAGCAGTCTGGCCGCTTCAATTAATGGCTTGCAGTCAACCACGGGGGTTACCGCTTCATTCGCAACCCCAGGCGACAAATCCGTCATCACCTTATCAACCACTGACGGCAGAGACATTTCTGTTTTAAATTTCGACAACGACGGCGCTACCAAAACAGCAGATATCGTCGCAGGAACAACTACCAGAACATTAACAGGTGGAGGTGGTGCTGCACTTGATTCAACAACTATAACCGGTAAAATTGAGCTTGCTAGCTCTGCGGGTCAGATCACTGCACTTAACGGAAATGCGGATGTATTTGGAAGTGCAGTGAGTTCTTTTAATTCAGTAGCTACGCTGGATCTATTATCCGCAACGAATTCACAAGCTGCACTGAAAACCCTGGACGCCGCACTAGCTCAAATTAATAGTTCACGCGGTGACCTGGGTGCGATTCAGAACCGCTTCAGTTCAACCATTGCGAATTTGCAAAGTACCTCTGAAAATCTGTCAGCCTCTCGTAGCCGTATTCAAGATGCCGACTTTGCTCAGGAAACCGCTAACATGACACGTGGACAGATTCTGCAACAAGCAGGTACAGCGATTCTTGCGCAAGCAAATTCACTGCCCAATAATGTTCTCTCATTGTTGCGCTAAGCAACGCGTCACTAATGATGCGGGAAATTAAGTAAAGCTGATGACACGCGGGATTGCAAAGAATCGCTCCCGCGTTCATTTCAACTTTAAGGAATCAATATCATGAACATCAATCAATTAAACGGAACAGGTGTATTTCCATTGCCTTCGGCAACAATACCGGTCACCCAGAAGTTTGTGTCTGATACAAATGTTGTCCGTCCATCTGCTTCTACGATGCAGCCTCGAACTGGTAATCAACCGGAGCCTGAAGAACAGATCAAACAAGCTGTTCAGAAAATCCAGGAGACAGTAGATAATTTAGCACATAATCTGCGTTTCTCAATTGATGAAGACACTGGCAGAACAATTATTAAAGTAATGGACACCCATACTGAAGAAGTCATTAGGCAGATTCCAACAAAAGAGGCTATTGAGATAGCTCGTACATTGGATAAAGTGCAAGGGCTGCTATTCAACGATAAAGCGTAACTCAGAACATCATATACAGGCGGGACTTTAAAATGCTTGCATCTCCAGGAATTGGATCGGGTTTAGATGTCAATGGTATCGTTAAACAGTTAATGACCTTAGAAAGCCGTCCTTTATCGGTTCTCGATAGAAAAGAAGCTACACAGCAAACCAAATTAACTGCTTTTGGGAGTTTAAAAGGAGCGATATCTTCATTCCAAAATAATCTCGTTGCATTAGCCAATCCAGCAAAATATGCTGCCATAACAGCCAATCTTGCCGATACAACATTGGCCAATGTAAGTGCAACTTCCGCCGCGGCAACAGGAAGTCATTCTGTAGAAATTCAGACACTCGCACAATCGCAGAAATTAAAATCTGCTAACTTTGCAGCCACGAGCGCCACAATTGGTAGCGGTACTATAACTATACAATTTGGGACTTATAACAATGGCACATTTACACTTAATCCAGATAAGGCCGCGCAATCAATTACCATCTCTCCCAATAATTCATCATTGGCCGGCATTCGTGACACAATTAATGCAGCCAATGCAGGAGTAACTGCCAGTATTGTGAATGACGGCGCCGGCAATCGCTTGGTAGTCGCTTCAGACGATACTGGATTAAGTAGCGCCTTAAAAATAACCACAATCGATGCTGATACCAGTAATACAGATAATACAGGGCTATCTCAACTTGCTTACGATGCTTCTTCTGGTGGCACAACAAACCTTACCGAGACTGTCGCTGCTAGCAATGCCACCTTGGTTATTGACGGCATCTCGATCAATAAAGCATCCAATAAAATTACAGATGCCATTGAAGGTGTCACGTTAAACTTATTAAAAACAAACTTGGGTAGTACAACAACTTTAAATTTATCTCGAGACACAGCAAGTATCCAGAGCGCAGTATCATCATTTGTTAAATCTTACAATGATCTGAATAAAACCATAACTGATCTCTCAAAATACGACGCGGCAACGAAGCAAGCATCTGTTCTAACAGGTGATTCAACGCTTCGATCAATTCAGACAAAAGTGCGTAGTGCGATTTCTGATCCATTAACCACAGCAGGTGGTGGTTTAAGTTTACTATCAGAAGTAGGTGTTTCTTTTCAGAAAGACGGCACACTTAGTCTTGATACTGCCAAGCTATCCGCAGTACTGAGTGATTCAACAAAAGACGTTTCTACACTGTTTGCTTCAATTGGGAAAACTAGTGACAGTTTAGTATCATTTGTCAGTGCAAAACCCGATACAGCTAACGGTAAATACGCACTAAATATCAATCAAATTGCAACACAAGGCACCGCCGCAAGTAGCGTTACAGCGGCCTTAACTATCAATACGGATGTAAATGATACACTCAATCTCACTATTGACGGTGTGGAAGCTAGTGTAAAGATCGCAGCAGGCACATATACGGCTACATCATTAGCAGCTGAAATTCAATCGAGAATCAATGGTAAATCAGCCATCTCTTCCGCTGGCATTAAAGTAATATTGAGTGAATCTGCGGGAAAATTAACCATTACTTCCGATCGATATGGTTCCGCTTCAACAGTATCTATTACAGGTGGCAACGGCAAATCGGATTTATTTGGTACACCAGTTGAAACCAGTGGCAAAGACGTGGCAGGTACGATTAATGGTATAACCGCAACTGGTTCTGGTCGAACGCTAACCGGCGCAGCTGATAGCAGTGGGTTAGTTCTCGAAATAACTGGAGGTGGCATAGGTGCTAGAGGGGATATCGATTTTGCACACGGATTTGCTACAAAACTGAATAAACTATTTGGAAAAATGCTAGACGACCGCCTAATTGATAGTCGCATTGATGGTATTAATTCCTCGATTAAGGATATTGATGCTCAAAGAGAGACTATAAATCAACGGCTCGTGGACACGGAAAAACGCATTCGAGCTCAATTTACTGCGCTGGATGCAACACTCGCAAGCATGACGCAGACAAGCAATTTCTTGCAACAACAATTATCCAGGCTACCTACTATAAGTTAGTAAAATTTATAAAACAACTCACCATATTGAGGGTTACTAAATGTATGCAACTATGAATAGTGCGATATCCGCTTATCAACGCGTTGGTGTTGAGACGAGCATTGAGTCTGCTGATCCACACAAACTTATTTTAATGCTATTCGAGGGCGCACAAGAAGCTTTAGCAAAGGCTGGAATGCATATGCATCATAATGAGATTGCCGAAAAAGGGCAGATGCTGTCAAAAGCTATTATGATCATTGATCACGGTCTAAAGGCTAGTTTGGATATGAATGCAGGCGGTGATTTAGCTATAAAACTCCAGGCACTCTACGATTACATGACACATCGATTAGTGGTAGCCAACATCCAGAATAATATTGAAATAGTTAACGAAGTAAATAAGCTTTTATCTGAATTGCATGATGCTTGGAAGAATATTGGGGAATCTAATAAAACTCTAAAGTCACAATAGCAATCACTACAATTTAAATAAAATTCAGTTTTAAGAATAAAAGTATGAAAAATATGGATAACACACACACAATTATGACTTATAAAGCCATTTTAGCGACTACCGGTAAAATGTTAACTGCTGCACAAAATAAGAAATGGGATGAACTGATATCTTTAGAACAAGAGTGTAGACAGTTAACTGGGATGCTTGTAAAGGAAGACCCAGAACCTATATTAGATAAAGAGTTACTACAAAACAAGATAAGAATTATCCATCAAATATTGGATGATGATGCCCAGATTAGAGCAATCACTGAGCCTTGGATGATGCGATTACAATGCATTCTTAGTGTCAATGCCCGAACACGCGATCTTCAGCAAGCGTATCAAACAATTGACAATATATAACAAATAAGATCATTAAGATATGTTGCATTTGAACAAGTATAAAAAAACAAACTATCGTGATTCCGGCTATCAACAAAACTGATTCAATCGCACCTTTAACCCAAGTAAAATTTGTTACGCCAGTCATAGCAATTCCAGATTCACAAAATTCTTCTATTAAATTTGAGCAAGGCCAGAAATATCAAGCATTGGTTGAAGCTCGTTTATTCAATGGAATGTCTAGAGTTTTAGTTGCAGATAGCCTCCTACAAATGTATCTGCCAGAGAAATTCCAACCTGGTACCAAGCTAGAACTTATTTTCATATCGCATGAACCGAGCTTGAAATTTCTTATCCCGAGCGAAACATCATTAGAAACCAGCGGAAATAATGCAGCAATCAGCACCGCTGGGCGTTTTCTTAGTATTTTGCTGCAAGACCCATTAAAGCACTCATCACTATCAGACACAGTTCAAATCACTAGTTCCTCCCCAATTCTGGACAGGGCACCAACAAATAGCACTGAATTACCTGGTTTATTACAGAAAGCAATTGTTCAAAGTGGATTATTCTATGAGTCACATCAAGCGCAATGGATTAATGGAGAAAACACACTTGAAAACTTACACCATGAACCTCAGAGCAAGTTAATGTTGGTAACTGACATGTCTGCTACTAAATCAATTGCATCTGCTCCGCTTGGCACTGATATGCCCGTAAATACTCAGAGTATCCCTATCGTACTACAACAATTAACCACCCTAGAAACGGGTCATCTATTTTTACATGGAGAAATCTGGGAGAATCAACATATAGAATGGGATGTTTACGAGGAATCTCACGGTAGCAAAGAAAACGAGCCTGCAACACGATGGTGCACGCAGATACGTTTATCGATGCCAGAACTGGGAGATATTACAGCCAAGATTGCACTGGACTCTCGAGACATCCATATTAAACTAGATGCTTCACAGCTAGAAACCGCTAGTTTATTGAAGAACAATCAATTATCACTCACAGTTGACATGCAATCAGCTGGATTAATTATTCAATCAATACAGGTTCAGCATGATGACGGAAAGTGAATCTTATCTCACCGCAGTTGCACTTGCTTACCGTGAAGGCCAGGTAGCACCTAAAGTCGTTGCAAAGGGCCGTGGCCTTATTGCCCAAGAGATTATTAAACGTGCAAAAGAAGCTGGCATTTACGTTCACGAGTCAAGCGAACTGGTTTCATTACTCATGCAAGTTAATCTTGACGAGCGTATTCCATCACAACTTTATATTGCAGTCGCCGAATTATTAGCATGGCTCTATCATCTGGATCAGGAGAGAGCAAAACGCCCGACCAAAGATAGCTTTAACCCAAAGACAATTCCAAAATTTCTGGGGAGCAACTAACAATGCAAGAATCTGATCAAAAAACTGAAGCGCTTGGAAGAATACTAGAACCACGCCAGCTTTCCAAAGAAGAAGATGATGAAAATTTTCGTGTTTATTCAGAAATTGATATTCTCTTTATACTTCGTGGAATAATGCAGGCAAATTCACTAATCACCCTATATCTCGGTCATGGAGATAGCTTTATTCTAACCTCTATCTTCGCCATAGATGCTGATAAGAAAGAAATAATAATAGACTATGGCACTAATGAAAAAGTAAGTCAGCAAGCACTGCGGTCTAAAGAGTTAATCTTTGTTACCACGCAAAATAAAGTCAAAATAGAATTTATCTGTACTCACATTAGCAAGACAAAATTTGAAGGAGAGCATGCCTTTTCTGTCAATATTCCAAAATATTTACTACGCATCCAAAGAAGGGACAATTTTCGCATTTCTACTCCAATTACAAAACCGCTTAAATGCATCATTCCTGTTCTTACAGAAGATAAATCTATAAAAGCCGAAATTACATTGCTCGACATCAGCTGTGGTGGTATTGGAGCAATTGATCAACATACCACCATCACCCTTGAACCAGGAGTAATTTATAAGGATTGCGAAATTTCACTTCCTGAAATCGGCATTGTAAATATAACTATCAAAGTAAAAAACACATTTGCAATGAAATTGCATAGTGGCGACTCTTATCACCGTGTTGGGTGTGAATTCATAGACTTGCCAGCAAAAGCAGAAGCAATGATACAGCGCTATATTGTCAAGCAAGAACAAATAAGAAAAATAAAATAAACTCTAAACCATAACCTCCCTCATTTTGTGCTGTTTAGCCGGAATGCTGGTACCCGGTTTGGGTGCCGTGCTGATGATACCCAGAATTTTCATTATGGATGCCGCCTTCTTGCGGCCAATCAATATTTCCTGACGCAAAAACTACGTGGCGTAGCTGCGCGAACCATATTGTGGCGTTTTCAGATATTGCTCGTCCATCTGTCGTAGCATAACCAGTTCAACATCACCTTGAATCGCCCCGGGTTTTGAGGAGGCTCCAAATCTTGAGAGAATGGAGTCATGAACAAATCAAATA
>CAZYHY010000043.1:0-24216 GCA_964647635.1 uncultured Nitrosomonas sp. | reverse complement strand
TGCACGCGTCAGGTATGCAGCCTGATTCACGGATAAATCAGGCCGGATCAATAAGAACATTTCTGTTGACGCACATTTACAACAGGTATCTGGAAATAACACAGAAACGGATAATTCCTGGCAACGCACAGGTACCGTTGCTTTTATCAGTACCGATCCTACATCTCCCAATTTTTTAGTTCCAACCAGTAATGGCGGCTTTGCCGATATTGGCGCCTACGTTGGCGTAACTTTGGCTCAGCCTGATCTCATTGTTACGCAGGTCTCTTATTCTCATGGTATTTTTAAAGCCACGGTAAAAAATCAGGGATCGACCGCAACGCCTACGGGTGTAGTTATTGGTGTAGGCTATTCGGTGGATGGCCATAACAAAACTTGGGGAGATACTTCCACTCCTTTAGCTCCAGGCCAGTCTGTCGAAATTGGCACGAAGGGTGGGTTTTATGCCATTCCTTCAGGAACTCATACAATTAAAGCGTATGTTGATGATGTTAATCGGATGGCTGAATCAAATGAGACTAATAATCAGCTTTCACAATCGATTACTGTTACTGCTGCTGACAGCACATTTATGCCCGATCTGATTGTTACGCAAGTCACTTACGCTAACGGCGCTTTCACTTCCACGGTAAAAAATCAGGGCTCGGCCGCAACGCCTTCAGGCGTAGTTATTGGTGTGAGCTATTCTGTCGATGGAGTGAGCAGAACCTGGGGAGATAATTTTAATCCTTTAGCTCCAGGGCAATCTGTAGTAATTGGTGCGCGGGGTGGCAATTACTTTATTCCGAGTGGAACGCACACGATTGGAGCATATGCTGATGACGTTAATCGGATGGCTGAAATAGATGAAAACAATAATAAATTTTCTAAACAAGTCACTATACCTTGATATATAGAAGTTAGTTTTAATAGTAAAATGTGCAAACAAGAGCGTTGCCAAGCTTGATATGAGTTAAATTATTAGATCAAGCACAAAAGGTAACGCTTTTGAGAAGTGGCCTACTTGACTGGACAATTTCCCTCCCTATCTTAAGTGGGAATCTTGTCCCTGATTTTTGCATTGCAGGCAGGTTATTGAAATAGAACTCATGAATTCAGACGCAATTTTTGAATTACCCCGAATACATCGATTGCAGATGCCTGTAACTGCGGCTTCCATTCCAAAATCTGGTTCGGATGTACATCAAATTGTTCAGCTAACTCAGCGAATGTCTGATCACTCTTGATCTCAGCTATTGCCACCTTGGCTTTGAATCCCGCTGCGTGATTCCTTCCCGTCCTTTTCATACGCTCGCTCCTTTTTTGCCGCAAACTTTACGGATTTAGATTGAGCAAGATTAACACGTATCCGACTGTCCAAATTTTCGATACCACTTCACTAAATATTTTAAATAAAAAATACCCCGATGCATCCAAATTGATATGCTCTTCGTATCGATTCATAAAAGCATCCGCTTTATCTTTCTAAAACTGCTTAGCCAACTGGAACAATGGAGAAACACTATGCAAAAGCAAGCCATCAGGATAGTTGCCAAAGTAATCGCGCATGCGGATAAAGCCGCTGGGGTACAAGCTACTCTGCAGCAGATTGCTATCCCAACGCGCCAGGAGACAAGCTGCCCGAGCTACCATCCGTGATAACTATCAATACAAAATGTAGTGATCTCAGCGCAGAAGCACAAATGCAAACTTGGATCATTGCAGTTGCCGAGCATGACGAACAAGCGTTAGCGCAATTGTATGAAGCCACACTTTCACGAGTTTATGGGCTGGCATTACGCATCACGCGCAATCCGCAAGCAGCGGAAGAAGTCAGTGAAGATGTTTATTGGCAAGTTTGGCGCGAAGCACCGCGCTTCGATTCGCAGCGTGGTAACGTCATTGCATGGTTATTGATGATTGCCCGTAGCCGGGCGCTGGATTATTTGCGCAAAGCGGATAGTGCACTACTATGTGAAGCACCGGAGCTTCTTTTAATAGACAAATCGGCTGACGATGGTGATCCGCAAGATTTGCTCTCAGCCACGCAAGAGAATCTGCTACTGAATCAGGCGCTGCAGCAACTCGATCCGATTCAGCGACAATTGATCGCCATGGCGTTCTTTCGTGGGTTGACGCATGAGGAAATCACCGCATTTACGGGAATGGCGCTGGGAACGGTAAAATCGCACATCCGCCGCGCACTCAGGCAATTGCGCGATGTGTTGGAAAACGACTTAATCAGAGGTTTTGAACGATGAAAAAACGCTACTCATTGGATCCGAAAAATCCACAAGACGCAGAGAAAGTCGAATCTGCCTTACTGGAAGGATTGACGCCACTGCAGCCTAGCGCGCAGCAACGCTCAAAAATCCGCACCCAGCTTTTTCAGCGTATTCATGCCAGCATGTCCACAGAATCACCCCGTATCACGATTCGCAGCGAGCAAGGCAGTTGGCGCAAAATTCGCCCCGGCGTCCGTACCAAAACCTTGGATAAAAACAGCCGCGCCTTCTTACTTGATATCGAACCCGGCGCCAGCCTTCCTATGCATCGCCACCATGAAGATGAGGAATGCATGGTCCTGCGCGGCTCAGCCAGCCTGGGAGAGCTCAAGGTGAACACCGGCGACTATCACTTGGCACGTTCAGGCAGCCGTCATGGCCGCATATCCTCTGAAACCGGCGCCCTGCTCTACTTACGCGGCATACCGGTAGGACACACCGGAGAAGTTGCCCGCGACCTGCTCACCGCTTTCTTGCCCGGCGATGGCCGCGAACTGATCACCATCCGCGCAAATGAAGGCGAATGGTCGGATCTGGCACCAGGTGTATCCAGTAAACAACTGTACGATGATGGACGGACCCGTTCGTCGATCATACGACTTGCTGCAGACACATCTTGGGCAGCACAAGCGCAATGTCTCGCACACAACGAAGAATATTTGCTGCTGGAAGGCGATGCATTCATTGGCGACACCTTACTGTGCACGGGTGATTGGCAACTCGCTCCGACAGGCTCGGAATCTCGCCCAATAACCACCGACAAAGGCGCACTGGTATTTATGCACAGTGCGCGCGACCGCACATAGATACGGTAATTCTTAGGTTACGCAGCCGGATCATAAGCATAAGCTGAAATTCCTGCATCGTAAGATGGATTGGAGTTGCCTGTGTAGGTAATTGAATTCCAGGTAGGAAAAATACTAATAATAAATTAGATTAACTGATACACGACGCTTCGTAATATTTTGCGATATTTCTTACATGAAACCTCTTGCCCCAAGAAAGAAAACATAAAGGTTGACATCGTTATATGATCGATATTAATTTAATTTAATAGAATAATGCAAGAAGTGCGATTAGATGAATTATTATTCTTGATAATTTGCGCTACCTGGCAAATTTCTTACATTTAAAAGGACGGTGAAATATGATGAGAATAAGCAGATGAACTTAGGTATGTTATTTTCGACCCTACAAAGAGAGAGGAATCATGATAAGAAATTTTAAGCAATTAATCGTTTTAGTATTATTAGCAATAGCTCCATTAGCCGTTTTCAGCGCTAATTTAGAATCTATAGATGGCATATGGCAAGATGAGGCAAGAAAAGAAAATTATTACACTATTAGTCAAAATGGAACAACAATTGTAGTAGTAGATTTAAAAAGACTGGCCGCTGGTAGAGATACATTTGCTGCGACTTATACAGGAGAGTTAAAGCAAGACGCTTTGTTAACGCCACTAGCACCCTATCCAGATAGTCCATTCGATCAAATACCGCTGAAAATAAATTTTATTTCAGATACTGCAGCAACACTCCTGCCTGACTGTGACGTTTGCGTGAGTCCGGGTGGAACTTTAAAAAAAGTTTTTAAATAGCTTTACATGTAGTAGCTCAGACTTGACCTGACAGACACTTCGCCAAATCGGGTAACTGCCAGATCGGGTCACGATTACTACATTTCATTGGGTATCGGCCGCATCCTGCCAAGAAAAAATCACCCCTGCCAGCGGCGGCAGCGTAATTGTCATCGAATTGGCAAAGCCCATCCAGGGTATTCGCGCGCTGGTGATATCGCCTAAATTGCCGACATTACTACCGCCGTAATAGGTCGAATCACTATTGAATAGCTCATGATAAGTCCCCACAGCCGGAACGCCGATGCGGTAACCGATGCGTGGCACCGGGGTAAAGTTGAGAACCACCAGCACAAAAGCGCCATCTTTGGCGCGCCGCACGTAGCTGATTACCGAATGATCGGCATCCTGGCAATCGATCCAGTGAAATCCTTCAGATACGAAGTCGAGTTGATGCAAGGCCGGAGTATGTCGGTAATAGTGATTCAAATCGCGGTGCGCAGCCTCGATCACGGAATGCTGCTTTTGTCCCAGCAAATACCAATCCAGTTCATGGTTGATGCGCCATTCCCGCTGCTGGGCGAATTCGTTGCCCATGAAATTGAGTTTTTTGCCCGGCCACGTCATCTGGTACACCAGCAACAAGCGCACATTGGCAAATTTCTGCCACGCATCGCCGGGCATTTTGTTCCATAACGAGCCTTTGCCGTGCACCACTTCGTCATGCGAAAACGGCAGCATAAAGTTTTCGCTATACGCATAGAGCTGGCTGAACGTCAGTTGATCCTGGTGATAACGCCGATGCACGGGGTCTTGCCGCATATAGGCCAGGGTGTCGTGCATCCAACCCATATTCCATTTCATCGAAAATCCCAGACCGCCGACATAGGTCGGGCGCGACACGCCCGGCCAGGCGGTGGATTCTTCGGCCAATGTTAGTGCACCGGGAAATTCGGCGTGCACCATGATATTCAGCTCGCGCAGAAATTCAATGGCTTCCAGATTTTCGCGACTGCCATATTTATTGGGCAACCACTCCCCTTCCTTGCGCGAATAATCCAGGTACAACATGGAAGCCACCGCATCGACGCGCAATCCGTCCAGATGAAACTCGGACAGCCAGTAATGCGCGCTGGACAACAGAAATGATTTCACTTCGTTGCGACCGTAATTGAAAATGTACGTGCCCCAGTCCTGGTGAAAGCCAAGTCGCGGATCTTCGTGTTCGTACAATGCCGTGCCGTCGAAACGTGCCAAAGCAAACGTATCCTGCGGAAAATGCGCAGGCACCCAATCCAGGATCACGCCAATTCCCGCCTGATGGCAGGTATCGACAAAGAACTTGAAATCATCGGATGAGCCATAACGACTGGTGACGGCAAAATAGCCGGTGGTTTGATAACCCCAGGATTCATCCAGCGGATGCTCAGAAATAGGCATCAATTCGATATGCGTATAACCCATTTCCAGCACATAGGGCAGCAGATGGTCAGCGAGCTCACGGTATGTGTAAAAACGTCCATCCGGATGCCGCTTCCACGATCCGGCGTGAACTTCGAGCACATTCAGCGGTGCATGCAGCCAATCCCAGTGTATGCGTTGCGTCATCCATGCGGCATCTTGCCAACCATAGCGACTACCCGTAGGTGTCAGCGCCGCCGTATTGGGGCGCAACTCATATTGATTGGCATAAGGATCTGTTTTAATATAAATTTCACCGCTACTGCGGTTACGGATTTCATATTTATACAGTGAATCCGGCGGCAATTCCGGAATGAATAATTCCCACACGCCGCTAGCGTGATGCACTTTCATCGGATGCATTCTTCCGTCCCAATGATTAAAATCGCCGACCACGCTGACACGCCCGGCGTTGGGTGCCCATACCGAAAAACGCGTGCCAGCGATACCGGCATTGTTGACAGGCTGCGCACCCAGCATGCGATAGGATTGCCACAGCTTACCTTCATTGAACAGGTGCAAATCATGCCCCGAAATTTGCGGTGCAAAAGCATAGGGATCATACGTTTCATAGACAGTATGTCGTGCATCTTGCTGTTCGATCCGCAATCGGTATGGCATGCCGGGCGAAGATTCTCCTCGCCACTCGAATATTCCATGCGGATGGATGCGCTGCATCGGTTCAAAACCGGCAGCCGTTCTGATCCATACGTGTGTATCATCGGGACGGAACACCCGCACCAGGGCTTGCCCTTGTTCCTGATGCAGCCCCAAATACGAAAATGGATCATGTAGTCGCGCATGCAGCAAAGCTTCTTGCAATGGATTGATTGTACGGATGATAGTCACATCGAACCTTAAAAATTAAAGCAGTTTAAGTGAAATTGCCCATAACGCAAGTGTAGAGATTATCACGTGAATGGTAAAAACGAAAATAAGCGCCCCAAATACCCATTCCATTCGGCTTTGCCGGATATCCGCTATCAATACATACGAAAAAGCGTAATTAAACGCAAAGCGCTCTGTAAGAAAATGCCATAATGCGATAACATGCTCAGATGAGTCGTGAAAGGTACCATCACTATGGATAACAATAAATAACTTATGTATACCAGTGAATCTCAAGCGGAACGCAGAACCAGCACACGTTTTCACAGCAATGTCACGCACAATACACTCGCACTGATACTGGCGGGGGGACGTGGCAGCCGTTTGCATCAATTGACGGATTGGCGCGCAAAACCGGCGGTACCGTTTGGCGGAAAATTCCGTATTGTTGATTTTCCGCTCTCCAATTGCGTCAATTCGGGTATGCGGCGTATTGGCGTCGTGACGCAATACAAGGCGCAGAGTTTGATTCGCCACATCCAGCGCGGCTGGAGTTTTCTTGATGGACGCTTCAAAGAATTTGTCGAGTTGCTACCCGCACAACAACGAACCGCCGATGAAACATGGTATCAAGGTACCGCTGATGCGGTATTCCAGAATGTCGACATATTGCAGCGCCACGACGCCGAATACGTGTTGATTCTGGGCGGCGATCATATTTATAAAATGGATTACAGCAAGCTACTGGCCGAGCATGTCGAGAAAGCAGCCGACATGACGGTAGCATGCCTTGAAGTTGCGGTAGAGGAAGCCAGCGCTTTCGGCGTCATGGGTGTCAATGCTGCTTGGCAAGTCACCAGTTTTGCCGAGAAACCGGATAACCCGATACCGATACCCGGTCAGCCGGGAAAAGCGCTGGTCAGCATGGGAATTTATGTATTTAATGCCAAATTTCTCTATGAACAGCTCATTCGTGACCATCAAGCCAATGACTCATCGCATGACTTTGGCAAAGACCTGATTCCGTACCTGGTTCCTCGCTATCGCGTATTTGCGCATCGATTCATGAATAGTTGCGTCAATATGGCATCGGGAATACCGTACTGGCGCGATGTAGGAACCGTGGATGCTTATTGGGAAGCCAATTTAGATCTGATCTCCGTGACACCGCAGCTCAATCTGTACGATGAAAATTGGCCAATTTGGACACACCAGGAACAATTACCCCCGGCTAAATTTGTTTTCGATGATGCAGATCGTGGCGGTAAGGCGCTGGATTCGTCTGTATCTGGAGGTTGTATTATCAGCGGCGCAACTGTGCGTCGCTCGCTGCTGTTTTCCAATGTAAAAGTCAACAGCTATAGCACTGTGGAAGACTCGGTCATATTGCCCAATGTCGTGATCGGCAGGCATGCGCGTCTGCGACGTGTGGTGGTGGAAAAACAATGCGTGATCCCTGAGGGATTGGTAGTGGGCTATAATGCAGAGGCAGATCGCAAACGATTTTATGTGACTGAAAAAGGCATCACATTGATTACACCGGAAATGCTAGGGCAAAACATTCATCATGTTTTGCTCTAGCGATTAAAATTTCCATAAGATAAGCAGTACCATTTTGAAATGAAAAAATTAAATCTTGTTTTACTGTGGCACATGCACCAACCGGACTACCGTGATTATGTCACGAAGGAATTTGTATTGCCGTGGGTATATCTGCACGCCATCAAAGACTATACCGACATGGCTTACCATTTGGAAATGCACCCGCAGACCAAAGCAGTTGTCAATTTTGTACCGATACTGCTTGATCAATTGGAAGATTTCACTGAACAATTTTCTAGCGGACAGACACGCAGCCCTTTGCTACGCTTGCTAGCCACACCCGATCTCGAGCACTCCTCCATGCAAGATCGTTCATACGTACTCGACAGTTGCTTTCTCAGCAACCATGAAACGATGCTGCAACCGTATCCGGCCTACAAACGCCTGCATGAACTTTACCAAATCTTCAACAAACGCAGTGAACAGGAACTAGCCTACGTTTCCGGGCAATATCTGGCCGATTTGCTGGTGTGGTATCACTTGGCGTGGATAGGTGAGAGTGTGCGTCGGAACAACGACTTCGTAATGAAGTTGATGGCGCAAAGCCAGGGATTCAGTTACGAAGACCGGCTGGAACTATTCAATTTGATTGGGGATTTGATCAAACAACTCATTCCGCGCTACCGTAAACTGGCTGAGTCAGGTCAGATTGAATTATCCACTACACCTCATTACCACCCGCTCGCACCGTTACTGATCGATTTCTCTTCCGCTCGTGATAGTCAACCTGATATTACCCTACCGGAACACCATCTTTATCCCGGTGGACGCAGCCGTGTTGCGTTTCATCTCACCTCTGCGGTCACCCACCACGCACAGCATTTTAATGAAAAACCCTGCGGCGTTTGGCCGGCTGAAGGCGCCCTGTCGACAACGTTATTAAAAATTCTGGCAGAGCAAAACTGTCAGTGGAGTGCAAGCGGTGAAGGCGTTCTGGTCAATAGTTTGCACGCTTCACATCCTGATGCGCCATTACCGGATCGCAATCACTATCTGTACCGCCCTTACAAAGTAAGCGGAGAAGCCGAACAAGTCACGTGCTTCTTTCGTGATGATCATCTATCTGATTTGATCGGTTTTGAATATGCCCGGTGGTTTGGACGTGATGCCGCAGAAAATTTCATACAATCGCTGGAACAGATCTACCACAACACACCCGCCGAGGAAAATCCGGTTGTCAGCGTCATTCTGGATGGAGAAAATGCCTGGGAATCGTATCCGTATAACGGCCATTACTTTTTTGAAGACCTTTACAGCCTACTCGACAGTCATCCGTTTATTCGCACCACGACCTATCGTGACTATATCGCCGCTACTGAAAATACGAATAATATTGCAACATTACCGACACTGGCGGCCGGTAGCTGGGTATATGGCACTTTCTCGACATGGATCGGTGATAAGGAAAAAAATTGTGCTTGGGATATGCTGTGCGCAGCCAAACAAAGCTTCGATCTGGTCATGCAAAGTGGCCGCTTGACCGATGAGCAGAAAATGGAAGCCAGCCGGCAATTGGCATCGTGTGAGAGTTCCGATTGGTTCTGGTGGTTTGGTGATTACAATCCGGCGCACTCAGTGGCAAGTTTTGACCATTTGTTCAGGCAAAACCTGACGAATCTGTATCGTTTGCTTAAATTGCCGATACCGCCAGCAGTACTTGAACCCATCAGCAAAGGTAATGAACAAACTGAAGCGAGCGGCGCTATGCGGCGATCTTCATAATACCTAATTGATTTCAAACCGCTCGTCCGCGCTTGAAATCGGGTTCTCGGTTACCCAAGTTTTTAATAATTACCGGAGTCTTCGAATGTCACAACGTGTTTCGCTACTTCTTGGTGTTCATGCGCATCAACCTGTTGGTAATTTTCCCGATGTACTAACGGATGCACATTTGCGTTGTTATAAACCGTTTTTGCAAGTACTGCATCGCTACCCTGATTTTCGCTTCGCCGTCCATTTTTCAGGCTGGCTGCTCGATTATCTGCTGCAGCATTTCCCGGAAGACATGGCATTACTGCGTGAAATGGTTGCGCGCAATCAAGTAGAGATATTTGGTGCAGGTGATACCGAGCCGGTTTTGGCGGTGATTCCCAATCGAGATCGTATCGGACAGATCAAGACTTTCTCCAATAAATTGGCAGCAAAACTTGGACAACGTCCGCAAGGCGCATGGTTGACGGAGCGTGTATGGGAATCAACGGTCGTTCCGGCACTTGCGGATTGCGGCATCCGCTATGTCATTGTGGACGACTATCATTTTCTATGCGCTGGCAAGACACCAACCGAATTAAACGGTTATTTCACGACCGAAGAAGATAGCCATCAACTCGACTTGTTCCCGATTTCGGAATCGTTACGCTATAAAATCCCGTTCACCCCGGCTGAAGAAACCATCGCTTATCTGGAATCATTGGCAGACCAAAATTCGTCGCACACCCATACGGCAGCAATTTATTTTGATGACATCGAAAAATTCGGCATCTGGCCGGAAACTTACCAGTGGGTGTATGAAAAAGGCTGGCTTGAGAATTTTATCCAAGGTGTGCTGGCTTCAACCAAGATTTGTACCCAACACTACAGCGAATATCACGCCAGCGAAAAAACGCGCGGCATTGTCTATTTGCCCACAGTATCCTATATCGAAATGAATGAGTGGACATTGCCCGTTCAATCCGCCAATACCTACGTGGACTTGGTACAACAAGCCAAGACGGATGGTTGGTATGAACACAAGAAAGCATTTTTGCGCGGCGGTATCTGGAAAAATTTCTTTTCGCGCTATCCTGAATCGAATTGGATGCATAAGCGCATGCTGGGACTTTCCGCACGGCTAGATTCATTACCGAAGAAACAGCAAACCGCCCTAATGCGGCAAAAACTCTACGAATCCCAAGCCAATGACGCCTATTGGCACGGCATGTTTGGTGGTTTGTATCTTCCCCATCTACGGCGTGCAGTCTACAACGCCCTCATTGAGCTGGAGGCACTGCTCGATACTTGTACACCTCGAGCAGTATACTTCACCGAAGACACCGACTTGGACGGTGTGGAAGAAGCGTATCTGCGAAACGACACGCTGCAAGCGGTTGTTAAGTTAGATAGCTTTGCCGGTATTTGCGAGCTGGATGCCTACCAGTTGCACCATAATTTTGGCGACACCTTACGCAGCCAAATCGAACATTATTATCAGAAAATTCAACCGGATGAAGATCATACAGCTAGCCATCCAGTCAGCGGCATCGCTTCTGCGCATGACCGCGTCAGCTATAAACATAAAATTGCCGCGGAGGACATCCTTGCTGACGATCACCCGCGCAGTTTGTTTGTGGATTCTCTGGATGATATCTATATCGCTTATCAATCCAAGGATGTAGCGCTTGAAAACAATCATTTTGAATCTCAAAATATCGAATATCCGATTCATAAGCAATTCACGCTTGACGAGAACCGGCTACAAGTAGCGTATCGCTTTACCGCTAAAACACCGCAACTGTTCAGTACCGAAATTAATCTGGCTATGCCAAGCTGTGACGGCGTCGGAGGGCGTTACATTTATCGGGGAGAAATTCCCAGTGGCTTTGGTCAATTGCTTGAATTGACGGACCTGACTGAAATAATATTGGACGATGATACGCTGGGCGGCAGTGTCGTGATAAAAACTTCTTCCCCAGTTACACTGATTGGGTGTCCGCATTTCTCAGTATCACAGTCCGAAAGTGGATTTGAAAAAATTATGCAGGCGCTAACACTGCGATTGAAATGGCCAATCACCAAACAGAAATTGGTGATCACGCTGGAAATCAATCAACACGGTTCTTAATACTCACAACACTACAAACGATATGTCATCACTCACTAAATCACCGGCTTGGCTTGCTTTGCAGGCACATCAAACTGTCATGGCGCAGCAGCATTTGCGTGACTTATTCCAGCAAGACCCGCAGCGCTTTGAGAAATTTTCACTACTGTTCAACGATATTCTGATCGACTTCTCGAAACAGCTGATCAATCATGAGACGATCGATCGACTACTGGCATTGGCGCACCAGCGAGAACTACACAACTGGATTACTCGCATGTTCTCCGGAGAAAAAATCAATTCCACCGAACATCGCGCCGTACTGCATATTGCGCTACGCGGCGAACATCCCATATATGTGGATGGTGTGGATGTCATGCCGGAAGTCAACCGCGTGCTGAAACAGATGGAATGCTTTTCAGCTGCGATACAAAGTGGTGCGCGCAAAGGATATACAGGAAAAATTTTTACTGATATCGTCAATATCGGTATCGGCGGCTCCGATCTGGGGCCGGTAATGGCGACTGAAGCACTCAAGCCTTACGGTCTACCCGCGATTACGCCACACTTTATTTCCAACATTGATGGCGCGCAATTATTTGAGACATTGCAACACCTTGACCCGGCCACGACTTTATTTATCATCGCTTCAAAGACGTTCACCACTCAGGAAACGCTGACTAATGCGCATTCCGCACGGCAATGGTTTCTATCGCACGGTGGTGAGGAAAAAGATATCGCGCATCATTTTGTCGCCGTTTCCACCAATCGCGCTGCGGTAGAAAAATTCGGCATTGATCCTGACAACATGTTTGAGTTATGGGATTGGGTGGGTGGACGCTATTCGTTATGGTCGGCTATCGGTCTACCCATCGCTTTGACCATCGGTATGGATAATTTTTATGCCCTGCTCGCAGGCGCGCGAGATATGGACCAGCATTTTGCCACAGCGCCGTTCGAAAAGAATTTGCCGGTTATGCTGGGTTTGATGGGTATTTGGCACATCAATTTTTTCAATACCTCATCGCACGCAGTACTGCCGTACGATCAATCCATGCATCGCTTCCCCGCCTATCTACAGCAACTGGAAATGGAGAGCAACGGCAAACATATCACCCGCGACGGCAAAGCAGTGGATTATGCCACCGGTACGGTTGTCTGGGGAGAGTCTGGAACCAACGGCCAGCATGCTTTCTACCAGTTATTGCATCAAGGAACGCCAATCGTCTCAGCAGATTTTCTGGCGCCTTGTCAAAGCCATTATCCGGTTGGCGATCATCACCGCATGTTATTAGCCAACTTCTTTGCCCAAACTGAGGCGCTCATGGACGGCAAGAATACGCAGGAAGTGCGTGCGGAACTCAATTCACAAGGCATGAGCGCGGCGTCTGTGGAGCAACTGCTAGCACACAAAACTTTCCTCGGAAACCACCCCACCACCTCCATTCTATTTAAAAAACTGGATCCCAGAACGCTAGGTTCGCTCATTGCGCTATACGAGCATAAAGTTTTTGTGCAGGGCGTAATCTGGAATATCAATTCGTTTGATCAGTGGGGTGTAGAGTTAGGCAAGCAGCTTGCCGGAAAAATCCTAACCGAACTGAAGCAGAATGCTACCGTAACATCTCACGATGCATCCACCAACGGATTGATCAATTACTTCAAGACCAATCAATAAAAATACACTCATGGCAACATCTCAAGGGTTACGCATTCTATTTATTACCTCTGAAGTATATCCGTTATGCAAAACCGGCGGCTTGGGCGATGTCAGCGCTGCACTGCCTGCCGCGCTACGCGCACGACAAACCGATGTACGGCTTCTGCTACCGGGCTATCCACAGATTCTGGCAGGCGTTAAATACAAATCCAAAGTGGCCGAATTCAACGAATTGCCACAATTTCCGCCCACCACCCTACTGTCCGGAAGGCTATCGCTCAGTAAGACTGAACATATACCGGTCTTTGTGATCGACTGCCCGGGGTTATATCGCCGTGAAGGCGGCCCCTACATGGATGCGCTTGGACGTGACTGGCCGGATAATGCACTACGATTTGGTTTGCTGTCGAAAATTGGCGCTATTCTAGCCAGTGACGCCAGTCCGATTGCCTGGCATCCTCACATTGCACATTGCAATGACTGGCAAAGCGGCCTCACCCCCGCTTACTTGCATTTTCATCCAGGCAAAAAAGCCGCGACTGTGATGACGATCCATAACCTTGCATTTCAGGGCGTTTTTTCCCCTGGCAGTGCCATTCAGCTGGGATTGCCCCTGGATAGTTTTGATGTCAATGGCGTTGAATATTATGGCAACCTGTCATTCCTCAAGGCAGGACTTTACTATGCCGACCACATCACTACAGTCAGTCCTAATTATGCAGAGGAAATTCAAACAGAGTCGCTGGGTTTTGGTTTGCAAGGATTATTGGCCGCACGCCGCCACCATCTCACCGGCATCATTAACGGTATAGCCACCAGCGAATGGGATCCAGCAAGCGATCCCCACTTGGTAAAGAACTATACGAGTAAAAAATTATCCGATAAAGCAGCCAATAAAAGTGCGCTACAGCAGCAAATGGGATTAACAGTTGACGCCAATACCCCGCTATTCGGCGTGGTCAGTCGCCTGAGTCATCAGAAAGGTACTGATCTGTTAATACAAATAGCACCGCAGCTGGTAAAAATACCCGCGCAACTGATAGTGCTCGGTAATAATCATGCGGATCTGGAGCACCAGCTCTCAACGCTGGCCCAAGCTTATCCCGATGCAATCGCAGTACGCATCGGTTTTAATGAAGCATTATCTCACTTGATCGAAGCAGGCGCAGACTGCTTCCTGATGCCCTCGCGATTTGAACCGTGCGGCTTGAATCAAATGTATAGTCAGCGTTATGGTACACCACCCGTAGTACACGCCACTGGCGGCCTGCTCGACACTGTGATTGATTGTACCCCGACGGCACTTGCGGACGGGAGCGCCAGCGGCTTCTTATTTTACCCAATGACCGCCGACAACTTGCTTAATACGATAAAGCGTGCAGCGCAGGTCTATCATAATAAGAAAAACTGGCAACGTTTGCAGAAGAATGGCATGGCCAAAGATTTCAGTTGGCATGCAAGCGCAATAGCCTATCAGAAAATCTACGGGGCGCTGTTAGCCTGATTGTTCAAAGCATAGAATACCAAGCTTTTCTATGCTTTGAAGGAAAAAAACGGCTTACCGAGTGACGCCACATCACATAACTGAGGATTAATAATACCAAGCTAGCCGGCGCAACATACATTCAGCGCTTGATCTTTTGCGCCAGGCTAATCTTCTTAAATCTTATCGAACATCGCTGAATAAACGTAACTCATTGAGAAATACCATCCCTCATCATGACGCGCCTCTTACGGACGATTTCGTCACTATTTTTCGGTCAACATCATCATTGCGCAGGTGAAAGAAACCAGAAGACCTAGTAATACCGGCGCTAACGCCGCTTCATTACCAGTTACTTCAAAGAATAAATACAGTGCCACGGAAAGTACGAGAGAAACAATCATGACAATTTTTTTCATATCAAAGCACCTTTTTTGATGAATAAAACACTCCGCTGCAAGCAGAGGAGTGTTAACTGCGCGCTTCAATCTGCTGCTTTTCAATCAGCTTTCGGAAAATTGAACCCGTAGAGATTTAAAGTGTACGCCCAACTAGCAGGCTTAAGAAACTATCTGCGTTACCGCCCGATGTTATTAAACATAGATTCAGATGCTCACTTGTCACGCATAAACTGCGCTTCTTCGCTTGTTTTTACCTTGTTATTATCGACCACTTCGAGAATATTTCTCAGTGCTTATTAAATAAAGCCCCCCGCCGCAAGCAGCGAGATATTAAGTACTATTCTTCAAGCTGCTGGTTTTCACCCAGCTATCGTCCCAAGAGACGAGGAATCAAATACGGAAGAGACTAAATAGTCTTTTCATGTTTCCAATAGCGGACTCATCGGATATTCCAGCGCTTCTTTCATCGCCACCAATGACAGCACCGCTTCTCGACCGTCAATGATGCGATGATCGTACGACAAAGCCAGATAATTCATCGGACGGATCACGATCTGACCGTTCTCGACCACCGGCCGTTCTTTGGTGGCGTGAATACCCAGAATAGCGCTTTGCGGCGGATTGATGATCGGCGTCGACAGCATGGAACCGAACACACCGCCATTAGTAATCGAAAAAGTGCCGCCGCTGAGTTCCTCGATGGTCAGTTTGCCGTCTTGCGCGCGCTTGGCGAAATTAGCGATTTGCAGCTCAATCTCGGCCAACGTTAAGCGGTCTGCATCACGGAGAACAGGCACTACTAACCCGCGCGGACTGCCAACTGCAATGCCGATGTCATAATAATCGTGATAGACGATTTCATTGCCTTCCACCGCAGCATTGACGATCGGATATTTCTTTAACCCAGCGATAACGGCTTTGACAAAGAATGACATAAAGCCCAATTTGACGCCGTGTTCCTTTTCAAACTCGGCTTTGTAGCGTGTACGCAGATCAATGATCGCCTGCATATTGACTTCATTAAACGTGGTCAGAATCGCCGCGGTGGATTGTGATTCCACCAAACGTTCAGCAATGCGTTGCCGTAATCGAGACATCGCCACCCTGCGTTCAGTACGCGCGCCTACTGCCGGCGTATCCTTTGCAGCGGATTCAGGTGCGATTTTTGAAGCCGCGTCCGACTTGCTTGCCATGTACGTTTGTACGTCTTCTTTGGTAACACGCCCACCCAAACCAGTGCCTTTGATGGCAGAAGTTTCCGTTGCTTTCAGGTTATTTTCTTCCGCCAATTTACGCGCAGCGGGCATTAGCATCGGTATCGCCTGATCAACTACTTCCTCGGCACTGGCATTTTTAGCACTGCTGCTGGTAGCAGGCACCGCTGGCTTTTCGGTAACAGGCACCACTATTTTTTCGGTAACAGGCACCGCTGGTTTTTCGGGAGCAGACGCCGGCTGATCGCTCGGTTTAGCGGTGATGGTGGTATCGGCGGTTGCTTCAGTGTCAATCATTGCGATGACTTCACCGCTGGCCACGGTCGCGCCATCCTGTTTTAAAATCTCAGCCAGCACGCCAGCATTGGGAGCGGGTAATTCAAGCACCACCTTGTCGGTTTCGATATCGATCAGGTTTTCCGAGCGGTCGACGTAGTCGCCGGCTTTTTTGTGCCAGGATACTAGCGTAGCCTCGGCTATGGATTCAGATAACACGGGTACTTTGACTTCAACTAGCATGATGCCCCCTTTTTAAATTTTATCCCTGAATGCTGCCACGATTAATTCGTGCTGCGTAAACTTGTGCCGCGCCGTATAACCCACCGCCGGAGAGGCTGCGGATGTCCGCAGTGCGTAACCCAATGCTTGGTCAGAACGCATATGGCGCAACAGATAGTGTTGAATGCGGTGCCACGCGCCCTGATTGCCGGGCTCTTCCTGACACCAGATCACTTCTTTGGCATTGCGGAAGTGATCGATTTCCGCCTGAAATTCCTCATGCGGAAAAGGATACAACTGCTCCAGACGAATGATCGCCATATTCATTATTTGATACTCTTTGCGATAAGCCAGCAATTCGTAGTAGATTTTTCCGCTGCAAACAATGATCCGCCTGACGGTTTCCGGATTCAGATCTTCGACTTCGGAAATCACCGGATAAAATTGCCCTTGCGCCAGATCTTCCAGGCTCGACACCGATTCTTTATGGCGCAGCATGCTTTTCGGACTCATGATGATCAACGGCTTACGCAACGGACGGATGATTTGCCGCCGCAGTACGTGAAACATCTGCGCCGGTGTGGAAGGCACGCAAACCTGGATATTGTAATCCGCGCATAACTGCAGATAACGCTCCAACCGTGCGGACGAGTGCTCGGGGCCCTGCCCCTCGTAGCCATGAGGCAACATCATCACCAAGCCGCATATGCGCCCCCATTTGGCTTCACCGGAAGCAATGAACTGATCGATTACCACCTGCGCGCCATTGGCAAAATCACCAAACTGCGCTTCCCAAATAACCAATTCGTTGGGTTGTGTAGTGGTATAGCCATATTCAAAACCCAGCACCGCCTCTTCAGACAGCATCGAGTCAATCACGACAAAATCCGGCTGCTCGGGATATAGGTGGCGAAGCGGAATATAAATCCGTTCGTTCTGATCCGCCGCGACCTGATCATGCAACACGGCATGACGATGAAAGAACGTACCGCGCCCTGAATCCTGTCCTGACAATCTTACCGGATAGCCTTCTTTCAGCAGGGTTGCATAGGCCAGATTCTCCGCCATTCCCCAATCCAAAGGTAATTCGCCATTTCCCATCAAACGCCGGTCGGCAATAATTTTCTCAACCCGTTGATGCAACTTAAAACCTTCGGGAATCTCCGTCAACCGTATCGCAAGCTGTTTCAATGTTTGCAACGCCACGCCGGTTTTAACTTTCTTGTTCCATTTGAGCGGCTTGAGAAACGGTTCCCAATTGATGGTATAGGGAGATTTATAGTCGTAGCTAACGCTCTTGTTCGGGTTGACGCCTTCATCCATGGCATCGCGGTAGGCCTTAATCAGATTATCCGCATCTTCCTGTTTAATAACACCTTTTGCGACGAGTTTATCGGCATAGTGTTTACGGGTACCAGGATGTTTGTTGATGACCTGGTACATTTTCGGCTGCGTCACCATCGGTTCGTCCTGTTCGTTGTGACCCAGGCGGCGGAAACACACCATATCAACCACGACATCTTTATGGAAGCGCATACGAAAATCAAACGCCAATTCAGCCACCATCACCACCGCTTCCGGATCATCACCGTTGACGTGAAAAATGGGCGCCTCGATCATTTTGGCAACGTCGGTGCAATACAAGGTTGAGCGGCTATCGCGCGGATCCGACGTCGTGAAGCCAATTTGATTATTGATGATGATATGCACCGTGCCGCCGGTGCCGTAACCGCGAGTTTGCGACAAATTGAGCGTCTCCATGACCACGCCCTGCCCGGCAAAAGCAGCATCGCCGTGAATCAGTACCGGCAACACCCGGTCGCCGAGCTTGTCGTTCAACAAATGCTGGCGTGCACGCACCGAGCCTTCAACCACCGGGTTGACAATTTCCAGATGCGAAGGATTAAACGCCAGCGCCAACCGTACGATGCCATCGGCTGTATTGATTGCGGATGAGAAACCTAGATGATACTTCACATCACCGGACGGCAAGTCCTGCGGCTGCTCTCCGTCAAACTCGCGAAACAGGTCGGCAGGCATTTTTCCCAGCGTATTGACCAGAACATTGAGTCTGGCGCGGTGCGCCATGCCCATCACGATCTGCTGAACACCGGCTTTCCCGGCCCGATGAATCAAGCAATCCAGCAATGGAATGAGACTCTCGTTGCCTTCTCCGGAAAAGCGTTTCTGCCCGACATAACGGGTATGCAAGTACTTTTCCAACCCTTCTGCCGCATTGAGTCGCTCAAGAATGTGACGTTTATAGTCATCCGAATAATCCGGATTGGAACGTTGACCTTCCAGTCGCGCCTGTATCCAGCGCTTTTGCTCCACCACAGAAATGTACATATACTCGGCACCAATGGAACCGCAGTAAGTTTCTTGCAGAATCTGCAAGATTTCACGCAAGGTGGCATGCTCAGGCCCAACCAGTGAACCGGTATTAAATACCTTATCCATATCCGTTTCGGAAAACCCAAAATGCGCAGGATTCAATTCAGGCACATCCGTATGCTGCTTGAGTCCAAGGGGATCCAGTTTCGCCTGACCCAGACCGAGATAGCGGTACATGTTGATGAGTTGCAAAACCGCAACTTGTTTTCGATCATCTGAATCGACGAACATTGCATCCGGCAGGGCCTGACTTTCCGTACTGGAAGATTGCGGAGTCGCAGTCACAGCAGCGCTGCTGACCGGGTGTTTATCTGCGACATCCGGTTGCTTGGTCAGTTTATCGAAGTATTCACGCCAGGCTAATGCAACAGAGTTGGGATTATGCAGATATTCTTCATAAACCGCGTCAATAAATGAAGCATTTGCACCGGATAACAGGGAATCATCAAGCAATGATTTATTCATACGATAGGCAGCCCTTAATATCAAAGAATGCTATTTTTTTGAATACGAACTGGGAATATCCCGCATCGTGGCACCAGTATACAATTGGCGCGGCCGTCCAATTTTGTAGGCCGGGTCGGAAACCATCTCGTCCCATTGCGCTACCCACCCGACTGTTCTTGCCATGGCGAAAATAGCGGTAAACATGCTGGTGGGTATCCCTAGGGCACGCTGTACGATACCGGAATAAAAATCGACATTCGGATAGAGTTTCCGGGAAATGAAATAATCGTCTTCCAAAGCAATCTTTTCAAGCTGTAGTGCCAATTTAAACAAACGATCATTGTGCAATCCCAGTTCATTTAAAACCTCATGGCAGGTTTCGCGCATCAGTTTTGCTCGGGGATCAAAATTCTTATAGACCCGGTGACCAAAGCCCATTAACCGATAATTATCATTTTTATCTTTGGCGCGTTTAATAAATTCATCGATACGGGAAATATCGCCGATTTCTTCCAGCATTTTCAAGCAAGCCTCATTGGCACCGCCATGCGCAGGTCCCCATAAACATGAAATTCCCGCCGAAACGCAGGCGAATGGGTTTGCACCGCTGGAGCCAGCCAGACGCACTGTTGACGTAGAAGCGTTTTGTTCATGATCGGCATGTAAAATCAAAATCCGATCCAATGCACGAACAATCACCGGATTTGCTTGATATTCTTCAGTCGGTACCGCAAACATCATATGCAGGAAGTTTTCTGCATAGCCTAATCGATTCTGCGGATAGATAAAGGGTTGGCCGATATTATATTTATACGCCATGGAAGCAATCGTAGGCAGTTTTGCAATGAGCCGGAATGCGGATTGTTCCCGATACATCGGATCGGAAATATCCAACGCTTCATGATAAAACGCCGATAACGCGCCGACCACACCCACCATGACCGCCATCGGATGCGCATCACGCCGGAATCCGCTATAGAACCTGACCAGTTGTTCGTGCAGCATCGAATGATGTTTGATGGCACGATCAAATTCAGATTTCTGCGCAGCATCGGGCAACTCACCTTTCATCAACAAATAGCAAACATCGATAAAATCACAGTGCGTAGCGAGTTGTTCGATGGGATAACCACGATATAACAAAACGCCTTCATCGCCATCAATAAATGTGATGTTGGAACTATTACTGCCTGTCGATAGGTAGCCTGGGTCATAAGTAAACAAACCGCTTTTTGCATGTAGTGCACGAATATCGATCACATTGGGCCCCATCGTTCCCGACAAAATAGGTAATTCGATGGGTGCACTGCCGTCATTGAGATTTAAAGTTGCCATGTCTTTTTGTGCCATATTACTTCTCCACTTGTTGCGTACGATTAACTATAAGTATGCACGATTAGAAAGCTTCAGAACCACAGAGTGCTCTCTAGATCCCTCTAAAATCTAACTTTTTTGTAGCAATTCCACAATCTGTTGCAAGTTATCATCTGCCGTGACCTGCCGTGCCGTAATCAAATCCCACAAGTCATTGTCCGGAAGGGACAACAGTCGTTCAAATTGTTCCAACCCGTGCTGATCCAACTGCCTGTAATACTGATCCATAAAGCGCTGTAAAACGATATCCAACTCAAGCAGACCGCGCCGACATCGCCAGCGTGCGCGCTCAAATTCCTTCATATCATTCTTTTTACCATCATGTCTTTGATTTTGCCGATTGCCTGGGTAGGATTCAAACCTTTAGGGCACGCGTCAACACAATTCATAATGGAGTGGCAGCGAAACAAGCGATAAGGGTCTTCCAGATTATCCAATCTTTCAGCGGTCGCCTGATCGCGGCTGTCGGCCAGAAAGCGATAAGCTTGCAATAACCCCGCCGGACCTACAAATTTTTCCGGATTCCACCAAAACGAAGGGCAGGATGTCGTACAGCAGGCGCATAGAATACATTCATAGACACCGTCCAGCTCAGACCGCTCCTCCGGCGATTGCAGTCGCTCCGTTTCCGGCGGCGGATCGTTATTGATCAGGTAAGGCTTAATGGAATGATACTGCTGGTAGAACTGCGTCATATCGACAATCAGATCACGAATTACCGGCAGCCCCGGCAATGGACGTATTTCTACCGGCTCCTTCAAACTACTGACCGGCGTAATACACGCCAACCCATTGCGTCCATTGATATTCATCGCGTCCGAGCCACACACGCCTTCGCGGCACGAACGGCGCAGACTCAAACTATCGTCGACCGATTTAATACGCAGCAACGCATCCAGCAGCATTTTATCGGTCGCCGCCAACTGCACATCGTAATCACGCATGTAAGGTTGCTCATCTTTATCGGGATCATATCGGTAAATAGAAAATTTCATTACTGGCTCCAGATGATTTGAAATTTGAATACTGTCTACAGTCGATAAAAATAACTCAGAATATTGCGAAGTATACAGATTTAAGGCCAGATTAGCATAATTTGGCTTGTCTTTCTAACCCAACAAGCCAAATTGCTCGCGACGCCTGAGGAAGCAGGCTTTACAGCGTCATACACACGCTAAGCACGCGCAGCGTCAATACGTCATACGCGTGCTGAAGCACGGCAAAAGCACAAAGACCGCGAGGATTCAGGTAGAATTGGAACGTTAGGTTCGTGTGGCCGAACCAGCGCCAACTGATTGAAAGATCGGACATAGCCATCAAGCCATAGTCAATATTTTATAAAGGAAAATTTTAGATGAATTTTAAATATAGCGTCGTTTGTATGATTAGCCTTAGTTTCGCTCTAATCGGTTGCGGCGGAGTTCCCGAAGCGGACTCAGTAAATTGTTCGGGGAGAGGATTGGAGTCGTCACTGGCAACTTTCAGGAACGACGAAGTTGCACGGCAAGCATTTATCGATAAGTGCGATGAGCTGAAAAAAGGGAATTAAAGCGCACGTATAGGAATTTGGCAAACCCCAGGAATGGCTTTTAGAATGTTATAAGCCTGGGGTTGATGTCACTTAACGAGCGATGAGCCCGGCGCCAAGTCGGCACAGTTTTAAATCCCGTCCTAATCAAACCCTAAAGCAACAAGCGGAAAAAGATCGCACGCCATCGACCGGGTAGGTTTTACCGGAAATAACTTGAAAGGACGATAAATCCAATCGGGTATCCTGAACTGAAAGCGTATCCGCTGCCAGTAGTTCGCTCGCAATATCCATAGGAACTAAATCACACCGGATGCCGCGGATCAATCCGATTAGCTTCAGCGAATCCAGACCGAAAGATTCCAGGCTTAATGATTCAAAGTAAATTTTTTTCCCTTGTGAGTCGATTTGACAAAAATGGTCGTGCAGGCGACAAATCATTCGTATCTCATTCTCATAATGCCAACTGGAAAATTTGGTCGCAATGAGTTTACTTAAATCGGATTCGGTAAAACCGCCGCGCTGGATGGCGGTATCGACATCCAAGCGCAAGCGCCCAGGCTGATAATCAATAGAAATCGCCTGGTCATCAGGAATCTCAAACACCAACGCAACACCGCGATGACCATCGGCATAGTGACTCCACAGTACCGGATCATGATAGTGTTGTGAAAAACAAATGACACCATGCCGCTCGTTCACTTGATTTTTGAATGTCTCCAGCTTAGTTTGGGTATCGCTGTCGGAAAAATCGGCAGCACAAAATTCAAACGGATCATTCAGTTCGTTAATGCGCGAAACTTTCAAGCGACGATCACGCAGCGCTTTTAGCGCAAACTCGGAAGAAAGGAAGTGGTAGACAATCATGGGCGAGTTGCTTGAAATAATCGTTTCATTCCTCTAGGGCATTACCTTGTACGGTCACAGGTTGAAGCACAACCGACGACTAAGAGGTCTCATACTCCTCTGTTAGTATTTCAGAGTAAAGCAAATCGACGTAATCATATAATTCCCCTAATCCCCGCATTATGCTGCTTACTTATCAATGCTTAACCCTAAAATTAAGTCAATTATAACCGATAATCAGTTGATAACATTTTGTGTTTAATAGAAGAACAATAGGATATGTGGTGCGGAACTACCTAATAATAATTCGTGTAAGAGGCCACTTACCGAAGTGTATTTATTATTAGCACTCTTTTATTTAATTATTTATATGAATCATTCAACTATTATCGACCCTGTTAAGGAAGAGCAAAGAATTAAAGCCCTACATCGGTATGAGATCTTGGATACTCCAAAAGATGGTGCGTTTGACAACATTACTGCACTTGCTGCCCGATTTCTCAATACACCAATTGCTATTGTAAGTCTGGTCGATAAAGACAGAATATGGTTTAAATCGCATCAAGGAACAGATATTACAGAGCTAAATTGCGAACCAGGCTTATGTTCATCGGCAATTCTATACGATAAGCCATATATTGTTGAGAATGCGATTTTGGATCTTAGAACTTTGAATAATTCATTGGTAAATAAAAGTGATGGAATTAGATTTTATGCTGCTTCACAACTAAAAACCCATGATGGATATAATTTAGGCACACTATGTGTGGCCGATTTCAAGCCAAAAGTAATTAGTCGCCCCTGAAATACATTCAACCAACTGAAATATAGCGCAAATGAT
>CAZYHY010000042.1:0-24626 GCA_964647635.1 uncultured Nitrosomonas sp. | reverse complement strand
AACTCGCGACCCCAACCTTGGCAAGGTTGTGCTCTACCACTGAGCTATTCCCGCAATATGAAGTTCCTGTGCGACTTGGATCGCTTTGGAAGCAAAGGGTGGATTATAGTGATGCTGTGCGTTTTGTCAAGAAATGCTGGCTGATAATTCTTGCTGTAAGTGTTAGCCAAATGATGTTTGATGTTATCAGAGAGGTGACCGCGTTGAATTGATTTAATCTCTCGTTTTATGGCTGCTAATCGTGCAAAATAACTTTCTTGTTTCTTGTAAAATTAATGTCAGGATGATTTTAGATACCGGTTGACTTTATATTTCTGTTGCACAATCCGTTGATCTTATTGCATTCTCGCTTTCAGTTAAACTCATTACTTCATGGCGTCGCTAAAAGCTACAATTTTTTATCGTTACAGCGTCAATTAGCTTATTTTTATGCCCTCACTTCCTTATTGGCGCCTTTCCGGTTTTTATTTCTTTTATTTTGCCTTTATTGGGGCGTTTGCACCCTATTGGAGTCTATATCTGCAATCGCTGTCATTTAGTGCATTGCAAATTGGTGTGTTGATGTCATTGTTGTTGGTTACGCGTATTTTCTCGCCGGCTGTTTGGGGTTGGTTGGCCGATCATACGGGTAAGCGTGTTCGAGTGGTTCAGGTTGCCGCTGTCAGTGGTTTTGTAAGCTTCTGCGGATTTTTCTGGGGCGAATCTTTCGCCTGGATATTCTTTGTCATGTTGCTGATGAGCTTCTTTTGGAGCGCATCTTTGCCATTGATGGAAGCGATTACGTTATCCCACTTGGGGGACTACACTGACAAGTATGGACGTATCCGCTCATGGGGCTCGGTTGGGTTTGTTTTGGCAGTGATCGGTATCGGCTATCTCTTGGAAAGCGTGGAAATTGGCTGGTTGCTTTGGATTGTGCTGGCGCTCAAGCTTGGGATTGTAATTTTTTCTTATCACATTCCCGAAAAGGAAATTATCAATTACGCTACCGGACTCCATTCGGTAAGGCAGATTTGCATGCGCCCGGCAGTGATGGCCTTTTTACTTTCCAGTTTTTTGATGTTGTTTGCGCATGGCGCTTACTATACGTTTTTCTCAATTTATTTGGTTGAGCATGGCTATGACAAAGGATTTGTTGGATTATTATGGGCTGCCGGCGTTGCTTGCGAAATTGCCATTTTTTTTATTATGCCGTGGCTGATGCGGCACTTTAGTTTAAAGTACATATTAATTTTCAGTTTTGCGTGCGCTATTCTGCGATTTTTGATGATTGGACAAGGCGTTGAATGGCCGATCATTATTATTCTTGCGCAGGTTCTACATGCGGCAACTTATGGCGCGCATCATATTGCGGCGATGATGGCGATCCATCAATTCTTTCAAGGTCGCCATCAAGCGAAAGGTCAGGCGATTTATACCGGTATTGCTTATGGGTTGGGTGGGGCTTTGGGATCAGTGTTTAGCGGGTATACCTGGGATTGGTTAGGTGCGGATGTCACTTTTTATATCAGTGCTGTTGCAGCAACAATCGGTTTGATTTTAATCGCATGGAAAATGAAATCGTTCAATAACTAATACAATATAACGTGCTGAGTTTGTTGAATCAGTAAACTTTATGGGATAATTGCGCACTAACCCAATTTTAAATTTGTATGATGCAAACGCTATACGACAAGCTTTGGAACCAACATGTAGTGCATGCTGAATCTGCCGAGCCGGACAGCATGACGTTGATCTATATTGACCGCCATCTGGTGCACGAGGTGACGAGTCCGCAAGCATTTGAAAGTTTGAAGCTGGCTGGCAGGAAACCCTGGCGTCTTGATTCCATTCTTGCGGTTGCGGATCATAACGTACCGACAACCGATCGCAGCCATGGTATTCATGATCCCATTTCTCGTTTACAAGTCGATACGCTGGATCAGAATTGCGATGAATTGGGGATTACCGAATTCAAGATGCAGGATTTACGTCAAGGTATTGTGCATGTCATTGGCCCTGAGCAGGGCGCGACATTACCCGGTATGACGGTTGTTTGTGGCGACTCGCACACCAGTACACACGGTGCGTTTGGTTGCCTGGCCTTTGGTATCGGCACTTCAGAGGTCGAGCATGTACTGGCGACGCAGTGCTTATTGATGAAAAAATCCAAAGCCATGCGCATTTCTGTTGAGGGCGAATTGGGTCTGGGAATTACCGCTAAGGATATCGCTTTGGCAATCATCGGTGAAATCGGTACTGCGGGTGGAACCGGTTATGCGATTGAATTTGCGGGTAGTGCCATTCGTGCGTTATCGATGGAAGGGCGTATGACGCTGTGTAATATGGCGATTGAAGCCGGCGCACGTGCTGGTATGGTGGCTGTTGATGATACAACGATCGACTACATCAAAGGACGGCCTTTCGCGCCTAAAGGCGAATTATGGAATAAGGCGGTTGCCTATTGGAGAACGCTCCATAGTGATGCCGATGCAATTTTTGACCGGACAGTGGCTTTAGATGCTGCGCAAATCAAACCGCAAGTGACTTGGGGGACATCGCCTGAAATGGTGACAACGATTGATGGTGCGGTGCCCGATCCTGCGCTTATTAGCGATGAAGTGAAACGCCACGATATGCAACAAGCGTTGAACTATATGGGGTTGTACGCCAATACACCGATTCAGCAGATTGCTCTCGACAAGGTATTCATCGGTTCTTGCACCAACTCGCGTATTGAAGATTTACGTGCAGCTGCGCACGTTGTCAAAGGAAAGCATGTTGCGGTTAATATCAAGCAAGCGCTGGTTGTGCCCGGCTCAGGCTTGGTTAAGAAACAAGCCGAACAAGAAGGGCTGGATCAAATTTTTCTGGCAGCAGGATTTGAATGGCGCGAACCCGGATGCTCCATGTGTCTGGCCATGAATGACGATCGCTTGACGGCTGGTGAGCGATGCGCTTCGACCTCAAATCGTAATTTTGAAGGCAGACAGGGGCCTGGCGGCAGAACGCACCTGGTCAGCCCGGCAATGGCTGCGGCGGCTGCCATCGCCGGACATTTTGTCGATGTGCGTAAGATAGGCGGATAACATGTCAATGGAAAAATTTCATACGGTTACCGGTCTGGTGGCACCGCTGGATCGTGCAAATGTCGATACCGATGCCATCATTCCGAAGCAATTTCTTAAATCAATCAAACGCTCGGGTTTTGGTCAAAATTTATTTGATGAATGGCGCTACCTGGATCATGGGGAACCCGGCATGGACCCGGCAAAACGTCAACCGAACCCGGAGTTCGTACTAAATCAACTACGTTATCAGGGTGCGCAGATATTGCTGGCACGTGCAAATTTTGGTTGCGGATCGAGTCGGGAGCATGCGCCCTGGTCGCTTCAGGATTTCGGTTTTCGAGTCATCATCGCTCCCAGTTTTGCGGACATATTTTTTAATAATTGCTTCAAGATTGGTTTATTGCCGATCATTCTGGATGCGGCAGTATTGGATCGTTTGTTTGAAGAAGTAAAATCAACCGCAGGATACCGTCTTACAGTCGATCTACAGCAACAAACTGTCATTACGCCCCAAAATGAAGTATTCAGCTTTGCTGTCGATGCCTTTCGCAAACATTGTCTGGTGAACGGCTTGGATGAGATTGGTTTGACCTTGCAACATACAGAAAAAATTAAACAATTTGAACAAAAGAGACGCGCTGAGCAGCCTTGGCTGTTTATGTGAATGACATCGCTGAAAGTTAGGATATTATGAAAATTGCTGTTTTAGCAGGCGACGGCATCGGGCCGGAAATTATTGCGCAAGCGGTGCGGGTGCTGGATGTTTTAAAAGCAGACGGCCTGGCTGTTGAGTTGGAATATGGATTGATTGGAGGTTGTGCGGTCGATGCAACCGGGGAACCCTATCCTGAAGCGACGCATCAATTGGCCAGTCAAGCCAATGCGGTTCTGTTAGGCGCTGTAGGCGGTCCGCAATATGATGCCTTGCCACGCCAGCAGCGTCCTGAAAGAGGTTTGCTCGCCATTCGCAAGACGCTTAATTTGTTTGCCAATTTGCGCCCGGCAATTCTCTATCCGGAACTGGCTAATGCTTCCAGCCTGAAATATGACGTAGTTGCCGGCCTCGATATCATGATCGTGCGTGAGCTCACCGGCGATATTTATTTCGGCGAGCCGCGTGGTATCGAATTGCGTGACGGCCAGCGCGTCGGATTTAATACGATGATATACAGCGAAGCGGAAATACGGCGCATCGCGCATGTGGCGTTTCAGGCGGCCGGTAAGCGGCATGGCAAGTTGTGCTCCGTCGATAAAATGAATGTGCTGGAATGCACGCAATTGTGGCGCGATATCGTGATCGAAGTATCAAAAGATTACCCACAAGTGGCGCTTTCACATATGCTGGTCGATAATGCCGCGATGCAATTGGTGCGTAATCCTAAACAATTTGATGTCATTGTTACTGGAAATATGTTCGGTGATATTTTGTCTGACGAAGCTTCGATGTTAACGGGATCGATTGGAATGCTGCCTTCCGCTTCTTTGGATGAAAATAATAAAGGCTTGTACGAACCGATTCATGGTTCCGCACCGGATATCGCTGGAAAGGATGTGGCTAATCCGCTCGCAACGATATTGTCGGTTGCCATGATGTTACGTTACACGTTTAATCAGGAAGATGCGGCGCAGCGAATAGAAAACGCTGTTAAGAAGGTTCTGGCACTGGGCTACAGAACAAAAGATATTGATGAGCCAGGTATGAAGTCTGTCGGTACAACAGCGATGGGTGATGCGGTATTAGCAATGATGTGAAATGTATTCCGAGTAGCAAATTTCATGAAATGATAGAGAATTAAGGTGAATTTCATGTATTAATCATTTGTTATCGGTTTGTAAAGTAAGTTAGTATTTATGCGGTGTTTTTTATTTGATAACCGATTGTCAATTTTAGGATAAGAGAAAAGCAATGAAACAAGTTGGTTTTGTTGGTTGGCGTGGAATGGTCGGCTCCGTATTAATGCAGAGAATGCGCGAAGAAGCGGATTTTTCTTTGATAGACCCTGTGTTTTTTACAACATCTCAGAAAGGTGGCGCAGGTCCTGAAATTGGTAAGGAAATTCCACCTTTAAAAGATGCTTTTGACATCGCTCAGCTGAGCGCAATGGATGTCATTATCTCGTGTCAGGGCGGTGACTATACGAATCAAGTGATTAAACAATTGCGTCAATCCGGATGGCAAGGATACTGGATAGATGCCGCATCAGCGCTACGCATGGAGGATGATGCTGTTATCATACTGGATCCGGTCAATATGCCCGTGATCAAACAAGCGCTGCATGATGACGTAAAAAATTACATCGGTGGTAATTGCACGGTCAGTTTGATGTTAATGGCGGTTGGCGGTCTGTTTGAAAAAGGTATGGTGGATTGGATGAGTGCCATGACTTATCAGGCTGCATCAGGTGCCGGGGCCAAGAATATGCGCGAATTGCTACAGCAAATGGGTGAAGCCCATAGGGTCGCAAAAGATTTACTGGATGACCCGGCTTCGAATATTCTGGATATTGATCGCGAGGTGGCTGGTACCTTGCGCGATAAGAAATTTCCAACAGAAAATTTTGGCGTGCCGTTGGCGGGTAGCCTGATTCCATGGATTGATAAAGAAGTCGCCAATGGACAGAGTCGTGAAGAATGGAAAGGTCAAGCGGAAACCAATAAAATTCTTGGAAGAAGCGACCGGCAGATACCGGTCGATGGAATCTGCGTACGTGTTGGCGCAATGCGATGCCATAGTCAAGCTTTGACGATAAAATTAAAACAAGATGTGCCACTGGATGAAATTGAAGAAATTATCGCCAATGCTAATGATTGGGTACACGTTGTTCCGAATGAGCGAGGAGCGACTACTTCAAAATTAACACCTACCGCCGTAACCGGGTCGTTATCAATACCGGTAGGTCGCGTACGCAAATTGGCGATGGGCGGGGAATATCTATCAGTTTTTACAGTAGGCGACCAGCTGCTATGGGGAGCTGCGGAGCCATTGCGAAGAATGTTGCGTATACTGATTGAGCACTAAATGTGTTCATAGTCTCCAGTTTTCCAAATTGGTTGGTAGCATGTCATGAGTGATTAAGGGTTTTCTGTAATGAGCTAACCTGATTCAAAGCATAATCTCAATTTATGTGATTTTCTGACAATGCGCGCCTGCCGGTATTTATTTTCAAAGAACTACAGAGGGTATCTCAGTGTATAAAACTTCTTTTAGAGTAAGCTTGTTTGTAATCATTCTGATGTTACCTTGGGCTGCTATCCATGCTGCAGGACTCGGTAAGTTGACACTCAATTCAGCGCTGGGGCAGCCATTGAGTGCTGAAATCGATATTGTTACCACCAACCGCGATGAAGTTCCGTCTCTAAAAGCCAGTATTGCAACACGAGAAGCTTTTGCTCAAGCCGGCATTAACTATGAGCCTAATTTCTCGACGATTAGCGTTTCGATAGAATCAAGAACAGATGGCAGTCCGTTTATTAAACTTGCTTCGCCTCAGGCTGTGAATGACCCATTTCTAAATATATTGGTGGAATTGAATTGGGCTTCAGGGCGCATATTACGTGAATATGCCGTCTTGCTTGATCCAGTTGAAGCCAATGTACAAGATATCACTGCACCCAAGGTTAGCCCGATTCCGGTAGCAAATGCAACGCAGAGAAATGCAGAAAGAGCATCTGATAGTAAGAACAGTCGACCCGGCAAAAGCTCGTCTAAGCAAGCAAATCGTTCTGCGAATCAAACCATTGACACTTATGGACCGGTCATTCGGGGAGATACGCTATCGTCAATTGCGCGCCAGGTTTTACCTGCGGGTGTCGATCTTAATCAAATGCTGGTGGCACTTTATCGTGCAAACCGTGATGCTTTCATAGCGAACAATATGAATTTACTCAGGGTTGGCGCAGTGCTAAAAATACCTGAAAAAAATGAAGCTGTGGCGATCGATGCATCAACTGCAAGAACAGAAATTAGAGTGCAGGTTGCGGATTGGCATAATTACCAAAGCAAAATAGCAGCAACCCATAGCGAATCGTCATCTGCCAATATTCAGCAATCTGATCAAGGTAGGATTACCACAAGCATCGATAAGAAATCGTCTTCAACTCGTGAGTCTGCCAAAGAAGTATTACGATTATCGAGTGGTGCTCAATTGACGGATAAAGATGGCCAGATGCCTGAGTCCGCTTTAGTAGATCGCCTGCGTATGATGGAAGAAGATGCCACCGCACGAAATCTGGCGTTGAAGGAAGCTAATGAACGTGTAGCCATGCTGGAAAAAAGCATCGATAACTTGAAACAATTATTGGAATTGAAGGATTCCGTCTTAGCGCAGGCGCAAGTAAAAGCAGGTGCTGGCGCCAAGGCTGAGACCAAGCCGGAAGCGCACCCGGCAGCGATCGTTAGCGCTGCACCTGAAAGCGATGCTATGCCGGATATCAGTGCTGCGCAGGTACCAGAGCAAGAAGCACCAGTCGCTCAACCTACAACAAATGAAACAGCGATAAAAACGAACACAGAACCGCCGTCACCGCAAGAAACCGAAGGTGATTCGCTGACTGATCAGATGGTTGGGAATATTGAATACATTGGCGCTGCATCAATTTTGGTATTACTGGCGGTGTTGTTGTATCTTAGAAAGCGCCGTAATCAGGCGGAAGAAGAAAATGAATTAGATGAAAAAAATACTGATTTTTCTTCTGCGATGCAATCAAGAATGGCGGCAATGGCTGCTGCACGGGCCATGCCTGCGACCGAAAGCGATCATACGTTCTCTGAGCATGAAAAGGACGATTTAACCTATGCGAATATGAACTCCTATCCTGAAAGCGAAGGATATGAGGATAGGTTTGATAAAGACGCCACTGATCACGAAGAACATGCTGAACGAATTAAGGAATCCGCAGAAGAAACTGGATTTAATTCTGAGTTATCGGACGCGGATGGAGATGAAGTATCCACCGGTGTTGCACAATCCAATCATCCAGCAATCAATCTGAGTTTGGAAGAGGATTTTTCAGAAAATAGAATTGAATCTACTGATTCTAGTGATGATTATAGTTCTGAAGATTCTGAGAATAAAATTGACTTTGATTTAACGGATGAAGCGAATGAGATTGATCAAGATGTGACTAAAGAACAATCGCTTGCTGCGACTCATGACGCTGAAGATAAAATTGAATTATCAGATGATCCAGAAAGCTTACAAGAAGAAATTAATGCCTCGGATTACGAATTAGAGATCGATCTTGACGATTCAAAACACGCTTTGGATCCAATAGATTTTGAAGATAAAGTATCGGAAAAAGATAATTCGATCGCGTTTGAGTTTACGCATTCGGATATCGATTTAGCAGAGGAAGAATCTTCCAATGAAATCGAAATACCTAAAATAAATGCTAAATCCGGGTCGGATAATAATGATTTTAATGCATCCGAGTTAATGGATGAAGCTTTGGATTCTGATCAGCAGCAGGAATCTACAGATAATGTCAAGCGGTCAGAGCCAGCGCCGCATGTGCCGGAGCTTGGCTTGGCTGATATTGACCTGGACATCGAAGATTCAGACTCAGTTGATAAGCAGGATCAAACATCGGATTCGGGCGAGAAAAGCGAGCAATGGCAGGAAACTGAAACCAAATTGGACTTGGCGAAAGCTTATCAGGAAATGGATGATAAAGAAGGCGCCAAAGAAATGCTCGAAGAAGTTATTCGTGATGGTGATGCAGAGCAAAAGAAAGTGGCCAAAGAATTGTTAAAGAGTTTGTGATGATGAATGCTTTTTGCATAGTGACATGGGGTATTCAGCAGCTTGAAACGGCAGTTTTTAATTTGTGCGCATAGCCCTTGTCCTAGAGTATGATGGCAGTCGCTACTGTGGGTGGCAAAGTCAACCTCAGGGCTGCTCCATACAGGATGCACTTGAATCGGCTTTATCTGCGATAGCAAAAGAAAAAATTCGTGTCGTTACCGCCGGGCGTACCGATACCGGCGTTCATGCTTTGTATCAAGTAGTCCATTTCGATACTTCGGTGCAGCGACCTCTCAGTGCATGGGTGCGGGGTGTCAATGCATTCTTGCCCAATGATATTGCTATTTTGTGGGCGACCGAGGTATCAGATAAGTTTCACGCTCGATATAGCGCATTAGAGCGGCGTTATCTCTATTTATTGCTAAACCAGCCAGTGAGACCGGGGATTCATAATAAAAAAGTCGGATGGTGTCATTCACCGCTTGCGCTGGAGAAAATGCAATCAGCCGGGAATATTTTAATTGGCGAGCATGATTTTTCCGCTTTCCGGGCAGCCGAGTGTCAGGCAAAATCCCCGATACGAACAATGACGCAATTGCATATTACTCACCATGGGAATTTCTTTGTTTTTGATTTGCGCGCCAATGCATTTTTGCAGCACATGGTGAGAAATATTATCGGTTGCCTTGTTTATATCGGTAAAGGAAAGTATCCTCCTGAGTGGATGTTTGAGTTGCTGGAAAATTGCAATCGGACATACGCAGCACCGACTTTCTCTGCTGCAGGCCTATATCTGGCCGGTGTGAAATATGACGGCGACTGGTGCATGCCGGAATTCACTGAAACTTCATTGATGCCCAGCATATCCTTATATCATTAAATTTATAAAGAAGATTGTTGCTTAAATGTCAGTGCGCGTGAAAGTGTGTGGTATTACACGGTATGAAGATGCAAACACAGTGATTCGATGCGGTGCCGATGCAATTGGTTTTGTCTTCTGGCCGCACAGCGCGCGCTACATTGATCCGGATTCAGCGCACCGGATTGCAGTACGTATACCGCCTTTTGTTTGCACCGTTGGTGTTTATGTTGATCCGGATGCTGCCTGGGTCGAAGAAACCACTCGAGCTGCCAAATTAAATCTGCTGCAGTTTCATGGTGATGAAACACCGGAGTTTTGCAATCAGTTTCCCCAGCCTTATATTAAAGCGATTAGAGTCAAACAAGACACGGATTTGTTACAATATGCCGAGCGCTATCATACAGCAAGTGGGTTATTGCTTGATACATATGCTGCCGATATGCCCGGCGGTACAGGTCACGCATTTGATTGGCGGTTGATTCCACAGCATCTGCCGCTGCCGCTGATACTTTCCGGTGGTTTAAATCCGCATAATGTGGCAATGGCAATCAAACAAACCCAGCCGTGGGCAGTTGATGTTTCAAGTGGCGTGGAAGCCTCGAAAGGTATTAAAGATGAAGAAAAAATTTTTGCTTTCATGCAAGGAGTTAGACAATCGTGAGCGCTTATGACCTTCCCAGTAAAAGTGGCCATTTTGGTCCTTATGGAGGCATTTTTGTTGCTGAAACATTAATTGCTGCGCTGGAAGATTTACAAAAGCAGTATGAACATTATCGTAACGATCCTGATTTTCAGGCAGAGTTTGCTAATGAATTAAAGCATTATGTGGGACGTCCCAGTCCGATCTATCATGCTAAAAGATGGTCTGAACATTTGGGTGGTGCCCAAATACTGCTGAAACGCGAGGACTTGAATCATACTGGTGCGCACAAAATAAACAATACGATCGGACAGGCACTGCTTGCGCGGCGCATGGGTAAAAAACGTGTTATTGCAGAAACCGGTGCGGGCCAACATGGTGTCGCCAGCGCTACGGTAGCGGCGCGCTACGGCATGGAATGCGTTGTTTATATGGGCTCCGAAGATGTGAGGCGCCAAGCCACCAATGTTTACCGCATGAAGCTCCTGGGAGCGACCGTCGTGCCGGTGGAATCGGGATCCCGAACATTAAAAGATGCGCTGAACGAAGCGATGCGTGACTGGGTCACCAATGTTGAAAGCACTTTTTATATCATTGGCACCGTTGCCGGACCGCATCCCTATCCCATGATGGTGCGGGATTTCCAGGCGATCATTGGAAGCGAAGCCAAAGTGCAAATGCAGGAAGATTTTAATCGGCAGCCGGATGCGCTGATTGCCTGTGTTGGTGGAGGATCCAATGCAATCGGTTTATTCTACCCGTATATTGATGATGCCAACGTTCGGTTGATCGGCGTGGAAGCCGCGGGAAAAGGCATTGATACAAACCAGCACGCGGCGACCTTGTCGACCGGAAAACCGGGTGTTTTACACGGCAACCGCACCTACCTTATTCAGGACGAAAATGGCCAGATTATTGAAACACATTCAATTTCAGCCGGTCTTGATTATCCCGGAGTGGGGCCCGAGCATGCTTGGCTTAAAGATTGTGGGCGCGCTGAATATGTTGCGATCACCGATGATGAAGCACTCGAGGCATTTCATACACTGTGTCGCTATGAAGGTATCATGCCAGCGTTAGAATCAAGTCACGCACTGGCTTATGCTGCCAAATATGCGCCGACATTGCCTAAAGACAAATTGCTGCTGGTTAATTTGTCCGGTCGGGGTGATAAGGATATGGCTACTGTTGCGCAAATGTCCGGCTTGACTCTTTAGTAACCTAACAAATAATAAATGCTATTGATAATTTAATTTCCTAAAAGAATTGAGATCGGATTGAGCAGATGAGTCTAGATAGTATTAAGAATTTATTGAATTTTTTTAGTGGGCAAAATGACACTAAAAAAATGAATCGTATTGCCAAGACATTCGCCGCATTAAAAAAACAAAATCGCAAAGCGCTCATTCCATTTATCACAGCGGGCGATCCTAATCCGGGAATCGCCGTACAATTGATGCACCGGCTTGTACAATCGGGTGCTGATATTCTCGAACTGGGCGTGCCTTTTTCAGATCCGATGGCAGACGGGCCAACGATACAAAGATCTTCAGAACGCGCCTTGAAACATCACGTCAGTTTGAACGATGTATTTGGCATGGTGGCGGAATTCAGAAAAATAGACACGAACACCCCCGTGGTTTTGATGGGCTATGCAAATCCTGTTGAAGCAATGGGCTATGCAGCGTTTGCAATCAAGGCAAAGGAGTGTGGCGTCGATGGTGTTTTAATTGTTGATTATCCGCCTGAAGAATCCGGCGAGTGGGTGCAATGTCTGGATCAGCAGGAGATTGATGCAATCTTTTTGCTGTCTCCCACAACGCCTCAACAGCGCATCAAGCAGGTGGCGAAAATGGCCAAAGGCTATATTTACTATGTTTCGTTAAAAGGAGTAACGGGCGCATCACATCTCGATCTTCAAGAAGTGAGCGCAATGCTGACACAGCTGCGTAATTATATTTCATTACCGATTGGTGTCGGATTCGGTATTCGTGATGGCGCAACTGCCAAAGCAGTGGCTGGTTTGGCGGATGCGGTAGTGGTTGGCAGCCGGATCATTGAAGAAATTGAGAGATCTTCTGATGCAGAACTGTTGGATAATGTTGGAAACTTGCTGAGCTCGCTACGTAAAGCTATCGATGGCAACGAAAGTAATACTCAACCTACAGCTTAGGGAGCGACACTTATGAGTTGGTTTCAGAATATCATTCCGCCGAAAATTAAAAGAAAAGAAGCTGGTGAAAAGAAAATGGTGCCAGAAGGCTTGTGGAGTAAATGCAGCACTTGTGAGGCTGTTTTATATTATACGGATTTAGCCAAGAACCTGAACGTCTGCCCGAAATGTGATTTCCATAATCGCATTTCCGCAAGAAACCGTCTTGATCAATTGCTTGATCTCAAAGATCGACGTGAGATTGGTGCCGAAGTGATTGCTACCGATGTGTTGAAATTCAAAGATAGCAAGCGTTACGTGGATCGCTTGACGCAAGCAGAAGAAAGTACTGATGAAAGCGATTCTTTGGTGGTCATGCAAGGAACTATCAAAACAATTCCCGTGGTTGCTGCAGTGTTTGAATTTGGTTTTATGGGCGGCTCCATGGGTTCTGTGGTGGGCGAGCGTTTTGTGCGTGGTGTGAGAGCCTGTATTGATCAGCATTTGCCTTTCATTTGCTTTAGCGCCAGTGGTGGTGCACGCATGCAGGAAGGTTTGTTTTCACTGATGCAGATGGCTAAAACAACCGCTGCTCTGACACAATTAAGCCATAACAAATTGCCCTTTATATCGGTTTTGACGGACCCAACGATGGGCGGTGTTTCAGCAAGTTTTGCCTTTATTGGTGATGTAGTCATTGCGGAACCTGGCGCACTGATTGGTTTTGCCGGTCCGCGCGTTATTGAGCAAACAGTCCGGCAAACGCTTCCGGAAGGTTTTCAGCGCGCCGAGTTTCTATTGCAGCATGGCGCGATTGATATGATCGTAGATCGGCGGCAAATGCGCGATAAAATCGTCAATCTCTGTACGCAATTGATGCGTATTCCTGCACCTGCATCATAGTTTAGATATTAAATCACCTACATTTTTTACCATTTATTCCTGAGTAATCATTCATATTAAATGGATGCCCCGACTAGAGAACCGGATTCGCTCGCTGATTGGTTGGTTTATCTTGAAGCGCTTCACCCAAAAACCATCGAAATGGGATTGGAGCGCGTGGATCAGGTTCGATTAGCGCTTGGATTAATGCCTGAATTTCCGATCATCATGGTGGGAGGTACCAATGGTAAGGGTTCGGTTTGCGCAATGTTGGAATCGATACTCCATTGTGCCGGCTATACAGTAGGTTGTTATACGTCGCCACATTTACTGCGCTATAACGAGCGCATCCGGATTGATAAAAAAGAAGTTAATGACGAAGCGCTCTGTCGTGCATTTGAGCGAATAGATGCAGCCAGAAAAGATTGTCATACGTCATTAACTTTTTTTGAATTTGGTACCTTGGCTGCTGTGGATTTGTTCGTTCAGGCGCGTGTTGATGTGGCGATTCTGGAAGTCGGTCTGGGCGGTCGTCTTGATGCTGTGAATATATTTGATGCGGATTGCGCCATTTTGACCAGCATTGATCTTGATCATATTGATTATCTCGGCAATACGCGAGAAAAAATAGGCTTTGAGAAAGCAGCGATTTTTAGAAAAAATAAGCCGGCGATTTGTGCGGAAATTGATTTGCCGGATTCTGTTCATCAGCAGATTGAGAATGCCGGCGCCAATTTTTTTCAATTTACAAAACAGTTTGGCTTCTCAAAACAAGATGCACAATGGGACTTCTGGGGGCCGAAGGGATGGCGGCATTCTTTGTCTTTCCCTGCTTTGCGCGGTGAAAAGCAATTGCAAAATGCGAGTACCTGCCTAGCCGCACTGGATACGCTGCATAAATTATTGCCTATCAGCATGAAGGACGTGCGTCAGGGTTTAATTGAGGCAGTTATACCTGGCAGATTTCAGATGGTTTCAACGCAACCGATGATCATTTTGGACGTTGCGCATAATCCCAGTGCGGCTGCTGTTTTGTCTAAAAATTTGGTCGCCACGAAGCCGATGGGGCGAACTTATGCGGTATTTGCCATGCTGCAAGATAAAGATATTGATGGTGTTATTCAACAATTAAAAAATGATATCGATTGCTGGCTGGTATCAACGATCCATTCTTCGCGCGCCGCTACAACAGATTATTTAATCAATGAGCTTCGTAAAGCGGGTATTTCAAATGATGAGCAGCGCGTTTATCAATTTCCGGATTGTGTGGCGGCGTTTGTTTTTGCCTGTGAACAAGCGACTAAAAATGATAGAATTTGCGTATTTGGATCTTTCTATACGGTGAGTGACGTGTTGCGGTATGTGAACACGCTTTGAGTAAGCGATAATCGGATATTTCAAATGACTAAAAATATCAGTGAAGAAGAACTGTTACTAAGAAAACGGGCCAGAAGGCGTTTGGTTGGTGCAATTGTTTTAGTACTCTTCTCTGTAATTGTGCTGCCAACCATCTTTGATGAGCCTAAACCTGAAAATGAGCAGCATGAAATTGCGATTAATTTACCGACACCGAATAAAAATGCTAGAACGGATTCTGTATTGCCATCAAAAGAAGAGCTAGCCGGGCGTGAAGCATCTGAGTTTGACGCTTCATCTGAATTACAAGATAAATCTAAAATTAGCCAATCGGACATTGAAGAAGCAACAGAATTGCTGGACGTGCGAAAACGTATCCCGGTTCCTGACATTAAGCCGAAGGTTGATAACAGACATTTAGTTGAAGCTAGAAGCGCACCTGCGGTGGCTACAAGTACTGTAAATGCTGCGAGCAATGCAACTAGCGCTAGCGCAACGGCAGCTGTAGCTGCAGATGCCTCAAAAGGGTTTGTGATACAGCTCGGCGCTTTTTCTGATCAGCTGAAAGCTAAACAGCAGGTTGAGAATCTGGTATTCAATGGATTCAAAGCATATACCGAGACGCTTAAAACCGGTAATACCGAAGTGACGCGCGTACGGATTGGATCATTTACGACGCGCAATGCTGCTGAAAGTGAGTTAAAAAAGTTAAAAAAACTTGGATTTGATGGTGTTATTACTTCCAAATAGATGCTGCTAGTTAAATAATGACCGTTTTTGATTACATCATTTTCGGAATCTTTCTTGTATCAATTGCTTTAGGTATTATCAGAGGATTTGTTCGAGAAACGCTATCGGTAGCAGGCTGGGTAGTGGCGTTTATAGTTGCTGGAGCCTACGCTTCTTATTTTGAGCAATTTCTTCCTGCTGAAATCGCTGAGGAGACATTAAGATTCTCGCTTGCATTTGTTTTGGCATTTCTTTCAGTATTGCTTGTGACGGCTTTGATAACAATGCTGTTGTCCGCATTGATTAAAGGTATCGGACTAGGATTTATAGATCGGTTACTGGGTTCTGTATTTGGTTTCTTAAGGGCGCTGATTATTGTAACGGTAATAGTTCTGCTGGCAGGACTCACGGCTATTCCCAATCAGGGCTTCTGGCAGCAAGCTGCTTTAAGCCGACCTCTGGAAACGATAGCAGTGGAGGTTTTACCCTGGTTACCTAATGAGTTATCAAAGCGTATTAGTTACGAAAGAAAATAAGATTCTCAGTATCATTAACGATTAGAAAGTTTTAAATATATTTGCTTGTAGCGTACTATTTTCTATAAAGCGTTTTTATTTTTTGTCTTGGATTTTATTCTTAGGCTGAAGAGAGCAGAATTTACGGAGTATTTCTATGTGTGGAATTCTCGGCATCGTCGCACAATCACCGGCTAATCAATTGCTTTATGATGGCCTGCTAATGCTGCAACATCGTGGGCAGGATGCGAGCGGTATAGTAACCGCACAAGGTAATACTTTTCATATGCATAAAGGGTGTGGCTTGGTGCGCGATGTGTTTCGCACAAGAAATATGCGCGCGCTTGTCGGTAATATGGGCATTGGCCATGTGCGTTATCCTACCGCAGGTTCTGCCAGTTCTTCCGCCGAGGCACAGCCTTTTTATGTGAATTCACCTTTTGGTATTGTATTAGGCCACAATGGAAATTTAACGAATGCTGAGCAACTGAGCCAAGAATTGTTTAGAACCGATCTGAGGCATGTCAATACCAATTCGGATTCTGAAGTATTGTTGAACGTTCTTGCGCATGAATTACAAGCGAGTGCTCGTAACTACCAGCTTGATTCTGAAACGATTTTTGCTGCCGTAGCCGGCGTGCATAAACGGTGCAGAGGCGCTTACTCTGTGATCGCGATGATTGCCGGCTATGGGTTGCTGGCTTTTCGTGACCCTTACGGAATACGGCCTTTAGTATTCGGTAGTATTCAAAATGAGTTGGGTGATGAATATATCATTGCTTCAGAAAGTGTCGCTCTGGATACATTAGGTTTCAAGCTCATTCGCGATGTAGCGCCGGGTGAGGCAATTTTCATTGATGAAGCGGGTAATTTTTACAGTAAGCAATGCGCAACAAAACACTCGCTGAATCCTTGTATTTTTGAGTACGTATACCTAGCCCGCCCTGACTCAGTTATGGATGGTATTTCTGTATATGAAACGCGATTGAATATGGGCGAGCATCTCGCTGAGAAGATCAAGCAATCTATGCGTCACCTCGATATCGATGTTGTTATCCCAATACCGGACTCAAGTCGCCCAAGTGCTTTGCAACTTGCTAATCGATTAGGTGTGAATTTTCGTGAAGGCTTTGTTAAAAATCGTTATGTCGGTCGTACTTTTATTATGCCGGGTCAACAACAACGACGTAAATCGGTACGGCAAAAGTTAAATGCGATGAGTATTGAATTTCGTGGTAAGAATGTGCTACTGGTTGATGATTCAATTGTACGTGGTACTACCAGCCGGGAAATTGTCCAGATGGCCCGCGAAGCAGGCGCAAATAAAATTTATTTTGCTTCCGCGGCGCCGCCCGTCAGATATCCCAATGTGTATGGCATTGATATGCCCACACGCCAGGAATTGATTGCAACAGACCGTAATACCGAGGAAATCTGTAAAGAAATTGGCGCGGATTATCTTGTTTTTCAAGATTTGGATGCACTTAATCACGCTGTTTCAAAAATGTCACCGTCTATCAAGAATTTTGAAACCTCTTGTTTCGATGGAGATTACATTACCGGTGATGTGACCTCTGAATACTTACGTGCCATTGAGTTACAGCGCAATACGCATTCCTCCTTATCGCAATCCAGATCGAATACGCAACTTGACTTAAGTTTAGTTATTTCTGATTAATTTCAGCTAGAAACAATCTGATCAGTAATCATGGAATAGCAAAAGATTTCATCATTCAAAAATTTTAGTTATCGCTGAGACCTTATCCATATGTCAGATCATCTACAGCCAGAAACACTTGCGCTTCATACCGGTATTCATCGTAGCCAATTTAATGAGCATTCTGAGGCGATGTATTTAACTTCAAGCTTTGTGTTTGATAGTGCCGCCCAAGCAGCCGCTCGTTTTTCTGGAAATGAACCCGGTAATATCTATTCCCGATTTACGAATCCCACGGTAACCGCATTTGAAGAGCGACTTGCCGTATTTGAAGGCGCGGAAACGTGCATAGCGACTTCTTCCGGTATGTCGGCAATACTTGCTTGCATCATGGGATTATTATCAGCGGGCGATCATATTGTGGCCTCTCGCAGTTTATTCGGTGCGACGGTAAATTTATTCAATAACATATTAAAGAAATTTAATATTGAAACAACATTTGTGTCGGCTACTGATGTTAGTTCATGGGAAGCTGCTGTAAGGCCGAACACCAAGCTTTTCTTCCTGGAAACACCTTCCAATCCATTGACGGAAATTTCGGATATTGTCGAATTATCAAAAATTGCTAAGAAAGCCAATAGCTGGTTAGTCGTGGATAATTGTTTCTGTACGCCTGTGCTACAGAAACCGCTCGAACTGGGGGCCGATATTGTGATTCATTCCGCGACCAAATATCTCGATGGACAGGGTAGGGTATTGGGAGGAGCGGTGCTGGGTAATAAGGATTTGCTGATGGACGGCGGCATATATGGATTTTTGCGTACAGCGGGGCCAACACTGAGCGCGTTTAATGCCTGGGTCATACTGAAAGGTCTCGAGACACTTAAAATACGTGTGGAGACGCATTCGGCGCATGCACTGCAAATGGCGCAGTGGCTTGAATCCCAACCGAATGTGACACGCGTATTTTACCCAGGTTTGATTTCGCATCCGCAACATGAGCTGGCAAAACGCCAACAGAAGTCGGGCGGAGGAATTGTTACATTTGAAGTCAAGGGTGGTAAAGACGCGGCTTGGCGCGTTATCGATTCTACCCGTTTGATTTCGATCACCGCCAATCTGGGTGATGCTAAAAGTACGCTGACCCATCCCGCCACCACAACCCATGCGCGTATCAGTCAGGAAGCACGAGACGCTGCGGGTATATCCGATGGGTTGTTACGTGTTGCGGTAGGGCTAGAAGCCGTGCAAGATCTTCAGGCTGATTTGGCACGTGGACTATCGTAACCTTGAGTTCCAAGCAGTTCGTTGAAACGTATTTTCTGGAGCCGACGGTGCCACGTAAAAACAGGCGAGAAAGCACAGATCAATGAGCATTCTGAGCCTGCTTTTAATACCGTAGCAGTAACTGCAAGTGGTTTTTCAGCGGCTTGCTAGATAACTTCAGCTTTCTGGATGACGACATCATCAAGTGGAACATTTTGATGGCCCGCATGATCCCCGGTTTTGACCTTCTTGATTTTGTCGATTACATCCTGACCTTCGACTACCTTTCCAAATACGCAATAACCATAGCCTTGTGGTGATGATGATTTGTAATTTAAGAAGCCATTGTTGGTTACATTAATGAAAAATTGTGCTGTTGCTGAGTGTACATCCGCAGTGCGCGCCATTGCGATAGTATAGGCATCGTTTTTTAGCCCATTAGCCGCTTCATTTTGTATGGGGGCCTGCACTTTCTTTTGCTTCATTCCTGACTCAAACCCGCCGCCTTGGATCATAAAGTCGTCAATAACGCGATGAAACAGTGTGTTGTCATAAAATCCACTGGCTACGTAGTTCAGAAAATTCTGTACGGTTTCAGGTGCTTTGTCGCTATCGAGCTCAAGTGTAATTGCTCCAAAATTGGTTTGTAATCTAACCATATCAATCCTTTTATTAATTTGTGGTGTTCTTTATTGTGAATTTTTCTCAAGCGCAGGTAGTTTAATCATATCTTCTATGATTATGCTGGTTTTAGGCACATCACCTGGAAATGGTCCACCGGAGCCGGTTGGTGTTGATGCAATTTTTTGTACGATATCGATGCCACTGATTACTTTGCCAAATACAGTATAGCCATATCCATTTTGATTGGAGGTTTTGTAGTTAAGGAATCCGTTATTGGCAACATTGATAAAAAACTGTGCGGTTGCGGAATGTGGATCGGTTGTACGCGCCATCGCAATGGTTCCAACTTCATTCTTTAAACCGTTAGCCGCTTCATTTTGTATGGGTGATCGAGTGGGCTTTTGACTAAAAGTAGCATCAAACCCACCGCCTTGGATCATGAAATTCGGAATTACACGGTGAAATATCGTGTTTTTATAATATCCGCTGTCAACATAATGCAAGAAATTCTCTACGGTTTTAGGCGCTTTATCCGGGTAAAGCTCGAAAACTACATTGCCAATATTTGTTTTCATCTCGACGGTTATTATATTGGCTGCAGCAATATTTAAGCTGATTGAAGTTAAAAATACAAAAATCACAAACTGGCGCAATCGCGTGAGCATATTTAGTCCTGTTGGGTGTGTAGTGGGGATGAGAGTTTCGTTCTGGCAGTATGTTATACTCATTCAGTAATTTCTAGTCCAGTCTCCAGAACGTCCAGAATTTTATCAAGAAGACAAGTAGTTCTACAATTTTATCTTTATTAACCTCCTTATGCTTAAAATTTATAACTCAATCGCTCGCGAAAAACAAGACTTCGTGCCATTAACGCCTGGGAAGGTGAAAATATATGTGTGTGGTATGACTGTTTATGACTATTGTCACTTGGGACACGCCAGGGTTTTAGTTGTATTTGATACGGTCGTACGCTGGCTTAAGGCAAATAATTTTGCTGTGGACTATGTGCGGAATGTGACGGATATCGACGATAAGATTATTAAGCGCGCGCAAGAGAATCATGAGTCCATCGAAGATCTAACGAATCGCTTTATACAAGCGATGAACGAAGATTCTTCAGCACTGGGTGTTGTGCCGCCCACCTACGAGCCACGTGCAACAGATTACGTGGAACATATGATCAGTATGATCAGCGCTTTGGTTGATAAGAAACTTGCTTATCCTGCCAGTAATGGAGATGTTTATTATTCAGTGCATGATTTTCCAGGTTACGGAAAACTTTCGGGCAAATCGCTGGATGATCTCCGCGCAGGTGAGCGGGTTGAAATCGATTCCAACAAAAAAGACCCGTTGGATTTTGTCCTGTGGAAAGCGGCAAAACCTGGCGAACCATCGTGGGAATCTTCTTGGGGAAAAGGGCGCCCGGGTTGGCACATTGAGTGTTCGGCAATGAGCGAACAGCTGTTAGGTGTACATTTTGATATTCATGGAGGCGGCCAGGATCTGCAATTTCCGCACCATGAAAATGAAATAGCCCAAAGCGAAGGCGCGCATGATCATCCATTTGTCAATTATTGGATGCACAATGGATTTGTGCGTGTCGACAATGAAAAGATGTCGAAATCGCTCGGTAATTTTTTTACCGTTCGTGAAATACTCAAGCATTATCAAGCCGAAGTTGTACGCTTCTTTATTCTGCGCGCGCACTATCGCAGTCCATTGAATTATTCAGATCAGCATCTCAAGGATACAAAACTGGCACTGGATCGTTTGTATATCGCACTCAAGGAAGCCGGCCCGACTGAACAAGCAACAGTCAACTGGAATCATGCGGCTGCGCAGAAATTCCAGGATGCCATGAACGATGATTTTAATACGCCTGAAGCAATTGCCGTACTGTTTGAGCTTGCCAGTGATATCAATAAAACGAATTCACTGGAGAGCGCGGGTTTACTGAAAGCACTGGGCGGTTTATTGGGTTTATTACAGCAAAATCCGCAAGATTATTTGCAAAATAAAGCGGCTGTCGATATGCCGGATTCTTTAGCTCAAGACGCGATTGAACAATTGATTCAGCAACGTATCGCTGCGCGTAAAGAAGGGCGGTACTCAGATGCCGATGCGATTCGTAAGAATCTCTTAGAACAAGGAATCATTCTCGAGGACAGCTCACAAGGAACTACGTGGCGGCGTCAATAACATTCCCAACACTATATTTTCCACAGATACAGCGTAGAGTTTGAAAAATCGTTGAGTTTAATACTTTTGTGCGGCGTGAGTCCTGGAATCATAAATGTATTACTGATCAGCAAGCTGCCCGGACGCATTTCTTTACTGGCTTTGTGCCATAGCGATTCCATCGGGACCGGCGACAGGTAAGCGTATACCACATCATAGTTCGAGAAATCATGATTCCAGAAATCACCCCAGAATATTTTGCAGGGTAAAGCACGAAATGCATTTCTTAATCGGCTAATTAGAAACGGTAATGGTGCTGATTCGATACCATAAAACTGACCATTCTTACGTGCATCTGCCAGATTATTTAATAAGCCGCCGCAACCGCTCCCCAGATCAATAAAAGAAAACTCACCTTTCTTAGGCAGCAATGATTCAAGCGCAATATTCACATTTTTACTTGAGAGATACAATGGCACCTGAGTTTTGTAGGTTTTTCCATAAACTGACAGTAAGCCAATAAAAAACAACAAAAACCAAAGTGGGGAAATATTGAGTGCCAGCGTTGTGATAATGAGTGGCATAAACACAAGATGAATAGGCATCCACCAATAGGGTGTGCGTACATAGTAACTGATGAATCCTGCCACTAAGCCCTGCACCACACTCCACTCGAGTATACTTAATACGATGAAGGATTGAGAGATTATGACAAGCCCTACCAGTAGTATAGAAGCTACCTGAATAAATAGCGCAGTTATTGAAGGGTTTTGATGTCTTAACATAGCATATTAGGAACCATATCGTTAAATGAGGAGTGCTTCTATGGGGTTTGTAATAACGTTTTGTCAGGTTCGTCTTGCACATCGATATCAACGGTAGGGCTGTCCATAGTGACCGCTTTTTCAGCTTTTTCATTCATGACTACGATGCTGATTCGGCGATTGATCGGATTTAGCGGGTCGTTTTTGTCAAATAATACGGCAGAAGATAAGCCAACTACTTGGAGCACTTTGTTGGTATCCATACCGCCTGCGACGAGTTCGCGCCGCGATGCATTGGCTCGATCTGTCGATAATTCCCAATTGCTGAAACCTTTATCACCCGATGGAAACGGCTTGCCGTCAGTGTGTCCGGAGAGACTGATTTTGTTACTGACATCGTTGAGCATTTTGCCGATTTCTCGCAGAATGGTTTTGGTATAGGATTGCAGGTCGGCTTTACCAAGCGCAAACATGGGGCGGTTCTGTTCATCGACAATTTGAATTCTTAATCCATCTGTTGTGATATCCAATAAAAGCTGGTTTTCAAATTTCTTTAAGGCTGGATTCGCTTCGATGGCTTGCTCTATCTTTTTCTTTAACCCCTCTAACTTGATCAATTCAGCGCGTTCTCGTAGAACTTTCTTGGTTTCACTATCAATTTTTTGTTCCTTGATAACGCCTTTCTGCACTTGGCCTTCTTTGCGAGTAAAATCGGCACCGCCACCTTTAATGACACTGCTGCTGTCGCCGCTGCCCGATCCGCCTGACATAGCAATTTTTAAAGGTGTTTTAAAGTAATCCGAAATGCCTTCCAATTGCGCTTTGCTTGACGATCCCAATAGCCACATGAGCAAAAAGAAAGCCATCATAGCGGTGACAAAATCGGCATAGGCAATTTTCCAGGCGCCGCCATGATGGCCGCCCGCTACTTTTTTAATCCGCTTGATGACTATCGGTCGTTGCGCAAGATCATCAGCCATAGCTATTCTCTCAATTCAAATTAGATGTTATTTAATGATTATTTTGACTTGCTTTGCTTGACATGTTCTTCCAATTCCATGAAAGAAGGTCTCTCGGTGGTAAATAAAACTTTCCGACCAAACTCAATAGCAAGAACAGGAGAATAACCATTTAGATTTGCCAACAAAGTGATTTTGATACATTCATATAACTTACTGGATTCGTGCAGGTTATGTTCAAGCTTGCCGGATAAAGGGCTGACAAAACCGTAAGCAAGTAAAATTCCTAAGAATGTACCCACCAGTGCCGCAGCAATCAAAATACCTAATTCCGCAGGAGGGAGATGAACCGATTCCATGGTATGCACGACTCCCATCACAGCCGCAACAATACCAAAAGCAGGTAAGCCGTCACCGAGCTTGGCTATGGTATGGATAGGTACTTCACCTTCTTGATGGTGCGTTTCTAGTTCGCTATCCATTAAGCTTTCTATTTCTAGAGAATTAAGGTTGCCACCAACCATTAACCTTAAGTAATCAGTGATAAATTCTGTGATATGGTGATCAGCTAAGATATCAGGATATTTTGTAAAAATAGAGCTGTTGCTGGGATCATCCACGTCGGCTTCAATGGACATCAGTCCTTCTTTACGAATTTTTCCGAGCACCTCATAGAGCAGCGTCATTAAATCCATATACAATGCTTTGGTATACTTGGAGCTTTTAAAAACAGTAGGCAAAGCCTTCATGGTTGCTTTGACCGCTTTATTTGAGTTACCAACTACAAACGCACCAACAGCAGCACCGCCAATCATAAGAAGTTCGACCGGTTGCCATAGCGAAGCGAGGTGACCGCCCGCTAAAGCGAAACCACCGAACACCGAGACAATAATGATAATGTAACCAACAATTACGAACATTGTGCTGACTCCCAGGAATGTAATGATTTAACCATTGACGGTAGATTCTGGTTTGAGAAGGTAACATATCGTTACAAAATTCATTCTTAGAGATAAAACGAGTTTTCCCCGTATTTTCTCTAATCTTTTATTATTATTGCTATTTGTCACATATAATCATGCTAATAGAGTCGCATCCTAATGACTCGATGCAGAGAATATCTTTGAACATAGATAAAAAAAGTTTTGTTAGTGAATTGGATACCCTATCTGTGATTTTCATTACCGGTGCCGTTTGATGTGTCAACACTTTTCTGGACACAAGGTTAAGCAGCATTTTGCAGTAACT
>CAZYHY010000041.1:0-25383 GCA_964647635.1 uncultured Nitrosomonas sp. | reverse complement strand
TAAACAGGTTTACTATTCAATTTAAAGAAAGAATGCCACAACTTTACTAAATACCATTTACACAAAATCTAGAACACCCTCAAGATTCCATGCTGGCCTTCTATGATTATCCTGCGGAAAACTGGCAACACATTAGAACAACCAATCCGGTTGAATCAGTTTCTGCAACGGTTCGTCTGAGAACAGCCAAAACCAAAAACTGTGGAAACCGGACGACAACATTGACGATGGCGTTCAAACTGATGGAAGTGGCATAGAAAAAATGGTTCCGGTTGAGAGGTTATAAATTGCTGGCTGATGTCATTCAAGGCATAAAATTCGTTAACGGCATTAAACAAAATGGAGATCAAAAACAGCGGGCCGCTTGATTCTCCATACACCAGATTTGACTATAGCTCTTTCCAATGGCTTATAGGGTAAAGCCTTAGGCTTTTTTGTTGTGTCAATTTAGATACTAGTCAGCGTGCAATGGTTGCTAGTAGGTTGGCTAATCTTAATCGCGGACAAAAAAATCAGATGTGGAAATTTCCACAACTCAAACAGAAGCAGCAAATCTTCTTAACGTTTCCAGGGAATCAGTTGTTTCTGCGAAAAAAGGTGCTCGATCAAGGATCGGAAGAATTAATAAGCAAGGTTGATCGTGGAATTCTTACACCAGCCTTACATATCACAAATAAAATAATACAGCACTTAGGCAATCACAATTTAAGTGATTGTTTTTATTGGTGGCCAAGGGCGGAATCGAACCACCGACACAAGGATTTTCAGTCCTCTGCTCTACCGACTGAGCTACTTGGCCATGAAATAACTTAAACAGTTATTGGGTTAATACAGTTTTAATTCTTGAAACACATCAATTTTGGCGCGCCCGGCAGGATTCGAACCCACGACCCCTTGGTTCGTAGCCAAGTACTCTATCCAACTGAGCTACGGGCGCTAAATACAATCTAATTACTTCCAGTTCATCCAATCAACCGGGAGATTATATCAGATTGAAGCAATTGCAGGATTCGAACTTTGCTTTTGTTGCTGCATTCGATGCCTTCAAACTGTAATCGATTAAGCCGATTGTTTCTCTACACCATCATCACAATTTCTTTTTTTGCGGGGGCGATAATGGTGTATTTGAAGAATCTTGTCAAGATTAAACTGTATTGACGCTCATACATCTTCTTCAGGTTCCGGGTCTGCTTTCAATGGTGCTTTTGCTACTTTCTGCGCAGTGATGTTTTTGGTAATGCTCACACTGTCCGCTATCTTCGGTGTTTTACAATTCACATCGGCATTTTGTGCGCGGTGCCGTAAGGCGTGATCCATCAATACCGACGCGAGCATGGATTCCACAATCGGTGTGGCACGAATACCAACGCAAGGGTCATGTCTGCCATGGGTTTCAACAATCACCGGGGTGCCATTTTTGTCGATTGAATGCCGTCCAAGACGGATACTGGATGTCGGTTTGATAGCGACATTGACCGTGATATCTTGTCCGGTGGAAATGCCCCCTAATATGCCACCTGCATTGTTACTTAAAAAGCCATCCGGCGTCATCTCATCCGAATGTTCTGTGCCTTTTTGCGTGACGCTGGCAAACCCGGCGCCAATTTCCACGCCTTTTACCGCATTGATATTCATCATGGCGTAGGCAATCTCGGCATCCAGCCGGTCATAGACGGGTTCTCCCCAACCGACCGGCACACCTTGTGCGACCGCACTGATCTTGGCGCCTACGGAATCACCGGATTTACGCAATTGGTCCATAAATGTTTCCAGTTGATCGACGTAACTGCTATCTGCAACAAAAAAAGGATTATCGTTGACGTCTTCCCAGTGTTTGAAAGGAATTTCAATGGGGCCGAGTTGCGCCATATAACCGCGAATGACAATGCCGAATCTTTCCTGCAGCCATTTCTTGGCAATGGCGCCGGCTGCGACCCTAACTGCAGTTTCTCGTGCCGATGCACGACCACCGCCACGATAATCGCGAATACCGTATTTTTGCCAGTACGTGTAGTCGGCATGACCGGGACGGAAGGTATCCATGATCTTACTGTAATCCTTACTGCGCTGATCTTCGTTGCGAATCAACAACGCAATCGGTGTGCCGGTTGTCTGTCCTTCAAATACACCGGATAGAATTTCCACCGTATCTGATTCACGCCGTTGTGTCACATGACGCGATGTACCCGGTTTGCGCCGATCCAGCTCGTTCTGGATATCTGCTACGGTTATTGCCAATCCCGGCGGACAACCATCCACAACACAACCAATCGCGGGACCATGAGATTCACCAAAAGAGGTGACACTGAAAAGCTTGCCAAATGTATTACCAGACATTCTATTGTTCTCTTAAAACGGATTATGCGAGTCTATCATACGTACTTTTGATTTTTTGAGCCGGCATCAGGAAATTGGTGGTTTGCTTTCCGCAATGCGTGCAATTTACCCGGTTTGGTATCAAGTAACCCGCATTCAAGTTGAGGCGTATCAATAATGAAATGCTTGCAGCGTGCTAACCTGCGGTAAAATGCGGTCTGTTGCCTAAGGGCTTTTATTGCAAAAATTGATCTTTTGGATCATACGAAGATAGCCAGGAATGTACCAATTCTTGAGATATCCCAATGCCCACACACTCTGCATCGAATAAAATTAAAATCGGGAGCTTGCATGAATACACCACGAGTCAAAGAATTTCTTATTAACCTACAGAATAACATCGTCAAGGGACTTGAACAGGTAGACGGCAAAACGTTTAGACGCGATCAATGGGATCGCCCGGAAGGTGGCGGTGGCATGAGCAGTGTGATAGAAGAAGGTAATGTTCTGGAACGCGGCGGTGTTAATTTCTCGCATGTGCATGGCGCCGGGTTGCCTGCATCAGCTACCGCGGCACGCCCCGAGTTGGCTGGTCGCTCGTTTGAAGCGATGGGAGTGTCGCTGGTTTTACATCCGCGCAATCCTTATGCACCGACCGTACATATGAATGTGCGTTTCTTTGAGGCGCGCAAGGAAGGTGCCGAGCCGGTCTGGTGGTTTGGCGGTGGTATGGATCTGACGCCATACTATGGTTTTGCAGAAGATGCTGTGCATTTCCATCAAACCTGCAAGAATGCGTTGCAACCGTTTGGGGATGATTGTTATCCGCGGCTGAAAAAATGGTGTGATGAATATTTCTATTTGAAGCACCGCAAAGAGCCTCGCGGTATCGGTGGTATTTTCTTTGATGATTTGAATCAACCCGATTTTGATACTTGCTTTAAGCTAACCCAAAATGTTGGCGAGAATTTTCTGGCGGCTTATCAACCCATTCTGGAAAAACGCAAGGATACCTCGTATGGCGAGTGTGAACGCGATTTTCAGGCGTATCGACGTGGACGTTACGTTGAATTTAATCTGGTTTGGGATCGTGGCACATTATTCGGCTTACAAACCGGCGGACGTACCGAATCAATACTGATGTCATTACCACCGATTGTAAAGTGGCGCTACGACTGGAAACCGGCAGCAGGTAGCGTTGAAAACAAGCTGTACACGGATTTTTTGATTGGAAAGGACTGGGTGTAATCAGTTTGCTACATTGATGACTTCGGAACAATAAAATGGAAATCAACCAGTGAACAAGATATCACTGAATACTCAAATCTTGCTGGGCACTTTACTCGGTGTTTTGCTAGGCCTCTGGTTTGCCATGTTAGGGCAGGAATCAAGCATTACACAAAATGGTTTGTATGCAGCAAAATTGATCGGTACAACATTCATTGATATGTTGCGTATGATACTGATTCCTTTGGTTTTTACATCGATTGTGGTTGGTGTGGCCAATTTGCGCTCACACCAGCAAATGAATCGTGTTTGGCAGGGGACGCTGATTTTCTTTTTTTCAACCATGGCACTTGCGGTCGTGCTGGGATTAACGGCTGCCAATGTATTGCAACCCGGTGGCGGGTTGCAGATTGCGATGTTTCAGGATGCCATGCAGGGATTTCAGGCAACACAGATGTCGCTGCCTGATTTCTTTGCGCACTTTCTGCATTCGTTGTTTCAGAATCCAATCGCCGCACTGGCACAAAGCAACGTGCTCGCGGTGGTGATATTCGCTCTGTTGCTGGGCATTGCGCTGGTGGTGGGGGGGGAGCGTTATCGCAATATCCTGACACTAATGCAGGAATTTCTGGAATTGATACTGATGTTGGTCGGCTGGATCATGTGTCTGGCGCCTCTCGGTATCATGGCATTACTGCTGCAACTGGTTGCTACGCAAGATACTAGCCTACTGGCAATTTTGATCAAGTTTGTGGCAATCGTGCTGGGCACCACATTGTTGCATGGTATGGTGGTACTGCCACTTATTCTCTATCTGACCACCGGCATGACGCCCATTAAATTCTGGCTGGGTGCGCGGGAAGCACTCATTACTGCTTTTGCGACCAGTTCCAGCGCAGCAACATTACCCGTCACATTGCGCTGCGCCGAACAGTATTTGCATGTCAAACGGGATGTGGCGGGGTTTGTGATTCCACTGGGCGCCACCATGAATATGGACGGCACAGCACTCTATGAAGCAGTCGCCGCCCTGTTTATTGCTAATCTGGTGGGTATCGAACTCAGCTTGCTGCAACAGATGATTGTATTTCTGACCGCCATGCTGGCAGCAATCGGCGCACCTGGCATTCCCAGTGCCGGCATGGTTACGATGGTTGTGGTATTGCAGTCGGTCGGATTGCCTGTTGAGGCAATTGCTATTTTATTGCCGATAGATCGAATACTCGATACTGTCCGCACCATGGTGAATGTGGAAGGAGATTTGGTGGGAAGCTTAGTGGTACAGAAATGGATCAAGCAAGACGAATCGGACAAAAAAATGGCTCCACTTGATTGAGCAATTTTTCCCATATCTTAAGTGGAAATCTTGCATTAACGCCGGCCTTGTTTTTGTATTGCAGACAGACGGATCGCGACTACTACACATTAGCATCGATTTTGGTTGAATGGGGTTAATACCTTGTAGCCGCTGTACTACCACCCATTCGCATCGTCAGCGCAATCCTTCTGCGTTTTTCATCCACCTCCAGCACCTTGACTGTAACCACTTGCCCGACTTTGACGACGGTATGCGGATCTTTCACGAATTTATCTGCCAGCGCTGAGATATGCACCAATCCATCCTGGTGCACGCCGATGTCGACGAACGCGCCGAAAGCGGCGACATTGGTGACGATGCCTTCGAGTATCATGTCTGGGTGCAAATCCTTAATAGTTTCAATACCTTCCTTGAATGTGGCGGTTTTAAAGGTGGAGCGTGGATCGCGACCGGGTTTTTCGAGTTCGCGCAAGATGTCTTTGATAGTCAATAAGCCAATTTTTTCATCCGTATATTTTTCCGGGTGAATTGATTTAAGGATGGGCTGATTGCCAATCAGCGTTGTGACATCCAGTTTGAAATCCTTGAGGATGCGCTCGACGACCGGGTAGGATTCCGGATGCACGGCGGAGGCGTCAAGTGGGTTTGCGCCATTGACAATGCGCAAAAATCCGGCGGCTTGTTCAAAGGTTTTTTCGCCGAGACTGGGGACTTTCAGCAAGTCTTTGCGCTTGGCAAACATGCCTTTGGTATTGCGGTAGGCGATGACGTTGTTCGCAATTTTGCTGTTGAGGCCAGCGACATAGCGCAACAACGCCGGGGATGCGGTATTCACATCGACACCGACGGCATTGACGCTGTCCTCCACCACGGTATCGAGCGAGCGTGCCAATTTATTCTGATCGACATCATGCTGATACTGACCGACACCAATCGACTTGGGGTCGATCTTGACCAATTCGGCTAAGGGATCCTGCAACCGCCGCGCAATCGAGACGGCGCCGCGGAGCGACACATCCATACCAGGTAATTCTTGTGAAGCGAGTTCGGATGCGGAATACACGGAGGCGCCGGCTTCCGATACCATAATCGACGTCAGCTTGAGTTGCGGATATTTTTTAATCAGATCTTTAGCCAGATGGTCGGTTTCGCGGGATGCCGTACCGTTGCCGATGGCAATTAGCGACGCCTGATGTTGTTCAGCGAGCTGCTTTAACGTCTGAATGGCGTTATCCCAGTCATTTTTCGGAGGATGCGGATAAATGGTGGTGGTGGCGAGTACTTTTCCCGTTGCATCGACAACTGCGACTTTCACGCCGGTCCGTAAGCCTGGATCCAGGCCAATGGTAATGCGTGGGCCAGCGGGTGCGGCCAGCAGCAAGGCTTTGAGGTTTTGCGCAAACACCTGAATGGCTTCCGCTTCAGCGCGCTCCTGCAAGTTGCCCATCAATTCCGTTTCCAGATGCGTAAAAATTTTCGTGCGCCAGCTTGAGCGTACGGTATCGATCAGCCAGGCATCCGCCGGGCGCTTTTGATCGTGAATATTGAATTGCCGTGCAATCGATATTTCGCACGGATTGAGCGCAGTATTGCGAGCCTTTTCTTCCAGTTCTGTATCGAGCAATAGCTTCAGTTTTAAAATGCCTTCACGTTCGCCGCGTAACAATGCCAATGCGCGATGCGACGGGATTTTACTGATGGCTTCATGATAATCATGGTAATCGGTGAATTTGGTGTCGGTATCCTTTTTGTCTTTGGCTGCCTTGGCCGTCAGAATGGCGTGTATGCGCAGATATTCGCGCAAAATTTGCAGCAGTGGTGCATGCTCGGCAAAGCGCTCCATCAGGATATGCTGTGCGCCTTCCAGAGCCTGGGTCGTATCAGCAACGCCAGGATTGTCGCCTTCCTCGGTGGTGAACGGCGCTTTAAGGTATTTGGCTGCTTCGGTTTGTGGATTCAGTTTTGGATTGTTCAGCAATGAATCCGCCAATGGTTGCAAACCGGCTTCATGTGCAATTTGTGCCTTGGTGCGGCGCTTTTTGCGAAATGGTAGGTACAAATCTTCCAGGTGCGCCTTGTCTTCCGTATGGGTGATGGCATCAAGCAGCACCGGCGTCATTTTGTTCTGCTTTTCGATCGCAGCAATAATCGCAGATCGTCTTTTTTCCAGTTCGCGCAAAGCATGTAAGCGCTCTTCCAGCAAGCGCAGCTGGATATCATCCAGCCCGCCGGTGGCTTCTTTGCGGTACCGCGCGATAAACGGCACCGTAGAGCCATCGTCTAAAAGCTGTATGGTGGCTTGGATTTGTGAGAATTTAACCGAAAGCTCGGTGGCGAGGCGTTGTTCGATGGAGGGCAGCATGAGATTGTGTTTGAGTGAGTGATTGAATGCAGATAGGGGATGGTAAACCAAGTGGTTGCTGCATCGCAATCGATTGCACCAAGTAAAATTGATTACGGTGCGTAGGGTTCAGATCTTTTAGAGATTAAAATGTAGTAATTACGGCCCGATCTGACAATTACCCGATTTGATGAAGTGCCTGTTAGATCAAATTCAGTTATTCAATGGCAAGCATCCAACGCCACCGTCTAAAATCTTTTAAAAAATGCCATTATTCTCAAGTATTTTTCATGAGGATAACAAATGGCGTTGTCTACACATCAGCAGAAACATGTAGAAACCTGGCGAGCAAGTGGATTAATGCAGGTGGCATATTGTCGTCAGTGCGAGCTGAATTCTAAAACATTTTCGAACTGGTTGCGGTTTTATCGTTCCGGGCGAGTAGCCATAGCTACGCCGACCTTGATTCCGGTCGAGATCAAGTCAATAGCTTGCGCGTCTGGCTCGTTGCGTTTACGATGTCCGCAAGAAGCATGCACTGGAACTGCCAACAGATGCACCACCGCAATGGTTAGGCGAATTACTGAGATGTCTGGATTGATTGCAAACACTGGGAAAATCTGGTTGGCGGTTGAGTCGGTGGACATGCGCCGGGGGTATTGAAGGTTTATCGATGCTTGTTCGCAAACGCTGACGCATTCGTCAAAGCCATCGATTACTCCTTGAAGCGCTGGCAAAGCCTGGTCCGCTACGCTGGCAGCGGAACCTACCAATCGATAACAACCCAGTAGAAAATGCCATGTATGGCCTGCCGATGCATTAGGGTATAACGGGCGGATATCTGTGGGAGGGCATTTTTTGGCTCCGACATACTTAGTGTCGGAGCATTTATAGTAATATCCAAGGCGGCAGGACTAGTCAGCCTTTTATGGGAGTCGGCCTTCAATATTCTATTCGTTTCTAGAGTTATTGCAGTCTATTGGCTAGGGTCTATTGACAATTTACACCGGTAACTATAGCTAATCCGGTCTGAACAATCTTTTGTGTAATTATTGGTCGGCCCTGCAAAACGCTTAAAAACCTATTGGAGCACTATCGTAGCAGTCACCCTTACGACTCATGGAAGTGGTCATGCCAAATTATTGCAATAGATTCTGGTAATCATACACACAGTACTGGCCACCTCGAATCTGATTGCTCTCTAAATTTCTAACTATAGTGTGCGCGCAGTAATTCCATATCTATCCTCCATTTCATACCTGCATTTTATGAAACTCCAGACTCCACAAAAACCAGCGTACACTAGCTTACCGAATGTCGTTTGCCAGCGTGCGCAGGTCGGTTTCCCAGCCCTTTAATTTATCGTGTGCATGCTGGCGCTGATGCGGATTGGTGCTGTTGTGCACGCGCGCGATAAAAGCGCAGTTGTATTCCGTCAATTTGACTTGATAGACGCGATAGTCGGCATCGGTGGAATGTTGGATATGTGCAATCAGGGTGCGCAGCGCATCCACAATCGATGCGGTTTCGGCTGGTTCCGCAATCAGATGGCGTAATGTCGTTAAAACTTCGTTCTGACGGCGCTGGCGCTCGGCCAGCCAGGCTTCGGGGTCGAAGGGCGAGGCCGCGGTATTGTCGATAATCAGGCGCCGTTGCGCGTCATCAATGCGACCGTAGAGGTTTTCGATGCGCTTGATCGTACGTTGGACGGATGCTTCCCGCCGCTCTTCCACAGTCGGCTGCAGATGGTCGCTGCGGAATTCGTCATTGCTTTTGGCGTAACGCTGTGCGATGTGGCGCAATTGCTCTTCGCCCAAGCCTGGCACCAATGTTGCGCCGAGCTGCGCTGCGTGATCGAGGGCTGGCGCAGTAAGGGTTCGCAGTTCCTCAGACCAACCGCAGACTTGCGTTGGTGTGATGGGGTCGTCGATCTGGCTGCGCAATGCGGACAACCAGGTGGCGTATTGCGGGAGCTGCGTGGCGCGGTGCCAGTCAAACCATTCACGAATCGCCTGTTTGGCGCGTGGGGCCTGTTCACTGCTGAAGTTAACGTAACCGTCAAGCCACCACCAAACCAGTTGCGGCCCTTGATTGTAACTCAGACGCAGCATGCTGCAACTGCCGAGCAGGAGCAGCAAGGCGATGACGGCGCTGCGTACAAAAAAATGTTGTAGGGTAGTTCTCATGCGACAATTCGGTGTATAACCATTATCCATATTGCTCAGATTTAATTTTTTGACGATAAAATGACAGCTTGATATTTAACCACAGATTATGATGCCGACCATTCATTCCCGTCTATTTTATATTCACGATCCGATGTGCAGTTGGTGCTATGCATTTAGCCAGAGCTGGGCGGTGCTGCAGAAGGATTTACCACGAGATATTGAGATTGTTTATCTTGTTGGCGGCCTGGCACCGGATACCACGGAACCGATGTTGCCTGGAATGCAAAAAGTGGTGCAACAAGCTTGGCAGCGTATCGAACAAACGGTTGCGGGAGTTCGATTCAACTGGGAGTTTTGGTCGCGTAATACGCCGATGCGCTCAACATACCCGGCCTGTCGTGCTGTTTTGGCGGCCCAAAAACAACGCGCAGAAGCTGTTCCAAAAATGATACGAGCCATCCAGATGGCGTATTACCAAAAAGCGCAGAATCCATCCTTGCCGGAAACATTGCAAACATGTGCCGCTGAGATTGGACTGGATGTGGCAGTATTCAGCGACGATCTGAACAGCCCGCAGATAGAGAATGAGTTGCAGCATAACATTCAACTGGCAAGAAGCATGGATGTTTATTCCTATCCGTCTTTGCGGCTGCTGCATAACAATACCGTCTATCCCATTGCGATTGATTATTGGAATCACCAAACCATGCTGGATACGATCAATCGCCATATTCGAGAAGTTGACACGGTTTGAATTCATTGTTTTTTCATAAAGAATTTTTTTATAGTATTCAAGAGGCTGCCGGTATTGGCAGTCGTCTCTGCTGCAGTTTTGTCGACTAGCAAATTCTCCAGGGCAAATTGATAAATCTTCGAAAGCTGCTCGAGATCATCGACTTCCACGTGCTCATTGAGTTTGTGAATGGTGGCGTTACGCGGGCCGAATTCAATCACCTGTGCGCAGATATCCGCGATAAACCGTCCATCTGACGTGCCGCCGGAGGTGGAGAGTTGCGGTTCGATGGCAGTAACCTTGAAAATGGCATCGCGCATGGCATCAGCCAGTTCGGCCTTGGGGGTGAGAAAAGGTTTGCCGGAGAGTTCCCACACTAATTCATAATCAAAACCATGCCGGTCGAGGATTTCATGCACGCGGGCTTGGAGCGACTCGACGGTACTGGCTGTGGAGAAACGGAAATTGAACAGTAGATTCAGCGTGCCCGGAATGACGTTGGTAGCGCCTGTACCGCCATTGATATTGGAAATATGCCAGGTGGTCGGTGGAAAATATTCATTGCCCTGATCCCATTCGGTTTGCGCCAGTTCCGCGATGGCCGGAGCGGCTAGGTGGATAGGGTTCTTGGCCAAATGCGGATAAGCGATGTGGCCTTGTATGCCTTTAATCGCTAGATGCCCGGATAAAGAGCCACGCCGACCGTTTTTGATGGTATCCCCCAATTTTTCGGTACATGTCGGTTCGCCGACAATGCAATAATCGAGCAGTTCTCCGCGTGCTTTGAGCGTTTCCACCACTTTAACGGTGCCGTCGATCGCGATGCCTTCTTCGTCGGAAGTGATCAGCAATGCGATTGACCCTTGGTGATTGGCGTGTTGTGCTACAAAAGCTTCGATCGCGGTGATAAAGGCTGCGAGCGAAGACTTCATATCGGCAGCGCCGCGTCCATACAGCCGTCCATCGCGAATGGTGGGTGTAAATGGATCACTGTCCCATTGTTCCAGCGGGCCGGTTGGCACGACATCGGTATGTCCGGCAAAACACAGCACCGGCATCGTGTTACCGCGACGTGCCCAAAGATTGTCGACGTCGCCAAAGCGCATGCTTTCAATGTGAAAACCGAGTTTCTCCAGGTGACTGATCAGGATTTCCTGGCATCCGCTATCGGATGGTGTCAGTGAGCGAAGGGAGATAAGTTGTTGCGCAAGCGCGAGAGTGTCGTCGGACATAATTATTTTCCTGAATGTATGAACTTAAATGGCCTGCTTAAGATGCTGAATTTTTATTACTGATACGAATGAAAAGTTCGCTTCGCTCGAGAAAAACCTGATTATATCTGACGATACGGCCAAGTGATGCACTAACAGGCCGCTGCAGAATGGTTGGGGTTGCTTGCGCGGTAATAAAAATAGGCTAAAAATGCACATTGATGATGTATCAATTGCATTTTTTTGCCTATTTTGGTTTATTGATCTAAGACTACAAGCCAGATGCAGCTAACGTTGCATCGGACTTCTTTCTATTTTTTATTATTGATGGCGAAGTAACTCGTCATCAGATTCCGGTAGTTTGGCAGGTAGTTGGAGAACAAAGCACCCAAGCCTTCGATATCGTTACGCCAGTCACGATGCAGTTCACAGGCCACGCCGAACCAGCTCATCATCTGCACACCGGCTGCTTGCATTCGAAACCACGCTGCATCGCGGGTCACTTCATTGAATGTGCCGGAGGCATCCGTAACCACGAAAACCTCATAACCTTCTTCGATTGCGGACAATGCTGGAAAGGCGACGCAGACTTCGGTGACCACGCCAGCGATAATGAGTTGTTTACGACCGGTCTTTTTGACCGCCTTGACGAAGTCTTCGTTGTCCCAGGCATTGATGTTACCGGGACGTGCGATATAAGGTGCACCGGGGTGCATTTCCTTGATTTCCGGAACCAGCGGTCCGTTTGGACCATCTTCAAAACTGGTGGTCAGGATTGTCGGCAGCTTGAAATACTTGCCGCAGGCTGTCAGGGCTAGTACATTATTCTTGAATTCGTTCGGTGAAGCATCCTGTACCAGCGAGATTAAGCCGGCTTGGTGATCTACCAGCAATAAAGCTGCATCATCTTTGGAAAGTTTGTTGTATTTAAAAGCTTTGTTCATTTTTTGCTCCTCGTTTTTGTTGTTGATGATTTGAACACTTATTTCTTTTTAATAACGGCCTGTGCTTTGTCGTAGCTTTCAATCAGTAGCCGGTAATGTGGCATGACATAGTCTGCATAAATGTCGGCGAAATCCATCGCTTCCGATCGGTTCCAGGTTTCCTGCAATTCCGAAATAACTGCAAGTGTGTCGATCGGAATCACGCCAGCTTGCACGATGCGGGCAACGGTCAGATCCGTACCCATGACACTTGAGTTGCCCGAAGCATCAACAACCGCATAGACCTTGTAACCTGCGGCGACCGCGCTGATGGAGGGGAAGGCCATACACACGCTGGTCAGCGTACCGGCAAGAATCAGTGTTTTCCGGCCAATTGCTTCGACAGCCTTAACGAAATCAGGACTATCCCAGACATTGATCTCGCCTTTGCGTCCGACATACTGGGCGTGCGGGGCAGCTTGGTGAATTTCCGGAATCAGCGGGCCGTTCGGGCCATCAGGAACCGAAGCCGAGGTGATGACCGGTATCTTTAACAGCGTAGCTAATTTAGCCAGTGCGATAGCATTGCGGCGCAAATCTGGTACAGGAATATCCTTGACTAATTGGAACAGGCCACTCTGATGGTCAATCAACAGCATGGTAGTATCGTTTGGATTGATGTGGCTCACAATATTCTCCTTGGATTTGATTACAATAAAAAAGCCGTGTTACACAAAATTTACTTACCGAGAGCAATATAATGGTGAATACTCAAGATGACCTATGCGCCGTCAGTTTTCTAACTGAGTTTGATAAGAAGTGACAAGATCGACACCGTATTCTTAATGACACTTATTTTGATTTGGTGTGTTAAGGTTATACGTTCCTACATCAATTGAGAACCCGTATTTCTCGAAATCACTGTTCGGAAATACAGAACAAAGCAATGCAATGCGGTATCAATTTGATGGCATGTTAGTTTTGCTACATGCAGTGGCATGAGTGTGTGGGCTGTGCAGCGTCGAGTCGGGATCCGCTTTGGGAGCAGGATTTGAGGGGATAAGTTGTATTTTTTAGGTCTTGGATTGTTCATGAATAATCAAGCGTTTCAATACAATGAAAGGAAAATACGATGACAAAAATCATCGGGATTGCGGGAAGTCTACGGAACGGTTCTTTTAATAGTGCATTGCTACGTGCTGCCAGGGAACTAGCACCGCAGGGTGCTGTACTTGAGATAGCTACGCTCAAGGGCATCCCACTTTATGATGGTGATTTGGAAGCTAACGAAGGAGTTCCCCCGGCAGTCATTGCACTACAAGAGCAGATCGCCGGGGCTGATGGATTACTGCTGGCTACTCCGGAATACAACAATTCCATGCCTGGGGTATTCAAGAATGCGCTCGATTGGTTGTCGCGGCCATCCAGTGAGGCTGGGCAGATTTTTGGAAACTGTCCGGTTGCAGTGATTGGCGCAACGCCCGGTGGATTCGGTACAGTGTTATCCCAGAACGCTTGGTTGCCCGTGCTACGGACATTAGGCACGCGCCCGTGGTTCGGTGGAAGGTTGTTGGTACCCCAGGCGCATCAAGTCTTCAACGAATCCGGCGAGATGACGGATGTAGCGGTGCGCAAGCAGCTCGAGGATTTCCTCGCCGGATTTGTCGAGTTCATTCAATCCGGTAATCAATCATAGCATTCAAGTAATGGCGTTCTGATGCGGCCGTACGATTTTATTTTCTGGTTTTTTTAGTTGAGACTGTGGGCGCCACATAATGTGTGACCACAGGTTTAGTATTGGTAATGAGTAAGGCATGTAGTTCTTGCTGTAAGGCGCGATCCGCATCGGTTACGCGTTCATGTTGACGCAAGTGTCCGAGCCAGGATTCGACGTTGAAGAGTTCAATAAAGTGATTGGGCTTCTCGGTATGCTCGAATATGTCCCAGGCGAAAGCACCGTCCCGGCGGCGGCGTTTGCCGAGTTCGCGGATCATCGTTAAAAACTCACCGGTTCTGTCGCTCCGAACTTCGTATTGAATCGTTACCAGAACCGGGCCGCGGTCATGCGTCACTGCGTCATGTACTATCGGCGCTGGCCAGTGCACTGAGGGAGTAAGGTCGATTTTTTCGATATCGCCGATGCGCCAGCGCGAGGTGAGTGCTATGGCGATCACTGCGCCAGATGCTGCGATTGTCAGCGCGTCTGAGATACTGGTCATTTCGGCGACTTTACCCCACAACAGGCTGCCTAGTGCCATGGAACCCATGAAAAATGCCATGAAGACGGCAAGTCCGCGTGACCGCACCCAATTAGGGAGCGCCATTTGCGCCGCCACTTGAAGCGACGATAAAATCGCGATCCATGCGATACCACTTACAGCCATCGCCAAACACAACAGAATAAACTGACTGAATGTCGCCAGTGCAATCATGGCGCTTGCATACACGATGGTCGCCAATGCGACCAATCGATCACGTGAAATCTTTTCACGCAGCTTCGGCAATATCAAAGCACCGACGATCGCTCCGGCACCGATGCAGCCCACTAAGATGCCGAATGTTTGCGGTCCGTTGTTTGGCAAGCTCTTAACCAATATGGGCAATAGGGCCCAGGAAGCGCTCGCGAATAGAAAAAAACCCGATCCTCGCATGACTGCGGCTTGAAGATCAGGCGCATGGTGTGCAAAACGAAAGCCGGTACGCAGCGCGCTAAAAAAGCGCTCGCTTGGCAGTCTATTGATCGGTGTCTCGCGTCGCCAGTACATCAAAACGATAATGACCAGGAGATACGATAGCGCGTTCAGAACGAACACCGCACCGGATCCGGCATAAGATATGATGATTCCGGCCAGCGCCGGACCAAGCGCACGTGCGACGTTGACTCCGAGCCCATTCAACGCAATCGCGGATTGTAACTCGGCGCGTGGTACAAGTTCCGGCGTTATCGCCGACCACGCCGGCAGCATCATTGCTGACCCAATTCCCATCGCGAACGTCAAAGCGATCAGACTCCACGCCGAGGTGATGCCGGTCAGTGTCAAAAATCCCAGTAGTCCGGCGGTCAACGCCAGCCATACCTGCACTACGATCAGATAGATGCGCCGATCGACGATGTCAGCCAAGGCACCCGCCGGCATGGCCAATAGAAAAATGGGTAAAGTGGTTGCGGTTTGAACCAGCGCTACCATCACTGGCGTGGGTGACAGCGAGGTCATTAACCAACTGGCACCGATATCATGCATCCAGGTTCCGATGTTTGATGCAAGGGTTGCCACCCATAACATACGAAAAACGGGAATTCTGAACGGGGACCATGCCGTCATCGTGTTGACCGAGTCGTTCAATCTTTCACCTGTGTTCTAGGGTCTGTTGACAATTGGAGATAAGTATTTAATAAGAAGGGGTAAACTCGTAATAATGAAGTTCCTAAACCACCAATGAGACGAGTTTACAATGCCCCGATTGATGCTCAATGATGAGTTCTGGTCGAAGCTAGAGAAGATTCTGCTTCAAGAAGCTATTTATAACAAGCGCAATTTACGCATGACAGTGGAAGGTATGCTTATCGAATGCAGGTTGGCTGCCCGTGGCGAGATCTGCCTGAGGCATTTGGATGCTGGAATTCCATCTACAAAAGATTCAATGCATGGTCATTAAGTAGCAAGTGGGGCAGGATTTTCAAGGCGCTGATGATTGACCCGGATTGGGAATGGGAATTTATTGGTGGCAGCTACGTTAAGGCACATCAGCATAGTGCGGGCGCGGTAGGTCAAGAATCACCGGCTATCGGGAAAAGCCGTGCGGGGAATACCACCAAGATCCATTGGGTCGTTGATAGTTATGGCTTGCCGGTTGAGTTTGAAATTACCGGTGGAGAAGTCAATGACTGTTCTGCAGCACCCGATTTGATTGCCAAGTTACCTGACGCGCAAGTGATTGTTGCGGATAAAGGTTATGACAGCGGGTATATACGGAAGCAGATAACGAAGAAGGGAGCCAGGGCTGTAATACCAAGAAAGCGCAATTCTATGAAGGGTAATGCAGATATGGACTGGGATTTGTACCGGTACCGGCATTTGGTGGAAAATGCTTTTGCCCGGATAAAGCAGTATCGCGCGGTGGCAACAAGGTACGATAAGTTGAAGAGAAATTACCAAAGCATGCTCGCTATGGCATGTGGGTATTTATGGTTACCTATGTGAAATGTCAACAGACCCTAGGAATCGCTTTCCGGCCACTGAAAATCGCTGATGTCGATATCAAACATTTCTAATTCACTATCTACTTCAATTCCGAACCAATCTTCAACGGCACCCATCTTGCTGCTTTTAATGTCGCATTTATCAGTATAGTGATGTGCAGTGGTGGTTATCGCATTCTGGGATTCGTGTTGATCTTGTGTATTAATAGATTGGTTTTCAATAATATTTTCATGGTCTGCGGGTAGCTGAGTAGCGGATTCTCTGATATTTATCTCATTTATTTTATTGCGCATTTGATAACTCTCCTTGATGCATTGGGTTAACTAATCGCCTTAAATTGATCAATGGGTATTTTGATCGGAAATGCTGATGAGTGCTTTGATTTTAGTCAACGAGAGTTCATTGTCATTAACGTTAAGATCATGTGAACAGCGGTATTTATTATGTTGCAGGGAACGGGGGTGATTTGGGTGCCGCCAAGTTCGGCACACTGGTTGTTGAAAGTGGGGGCGTAACGAATGGCAACGACTGGGTCAAGTTAACTTACCTCCGGCAGAGCCGGAGGCTTATCGCTGGAGCCTATCAAAGGAACTGTTTGCGAGCCGCTAAAGCGGCGCCTACATACCCAGTTTCAACTGATCATAGCGCTCATCTTCCTTTTCCTGATCTCGGATATATGCTCTGATCATCTCTTCATCCAAACCTACCGTTGATACGAAATATGCACGAGCCCAAAAATTTTCTCCCGTAAAATTCCTTCCTCTACCCAATTGACGCGCTATTGCTATCGCACTTTTACCTTTGATAAATCCTACTACATGCGACACCGAGTACTTCGGCGGAATACTTATACACATGTGAATGTGATCCAGCATCAAATGGCCTTCTACAATCGCACTTTCCTTCTGATTTGCCAGATCGTGTAACACTTCCTCTATATGCTTCCTGACTTTGCCAAATATCAGCTTCTTTCGCCACTTCGAAATAAATACCACACGATATTTACAACCCCAGCGCGTATGGCTCAAACTTTGGTACTCCTTCATCTTTGACTCCTCGTCTCGTGGTTGGAATAAGAACATTACGACGACTGCCGTAACGGTCAAACCTTCGGGAGTTCCCTGGCTGAGCTCGGGGTTTACCTGTTATTAACTAACCACGCCGAAGCCAATAAAAAGTAAATTTTATTTATCAACTTTGTTTACCAACCATTCACATTGTGCGATACTTGCACTACTATTAGTGCGATAGCAATTATACTATTACACTATATATTGTGGTTGTATAGAGAAATACTATTTCATTGAACCAGCGGAAATTTATATTCTCTATCTTGAATAATCAGTTAGGGGAGAACATCAATGCAACTTGCTACGGAACATACTAGCCTCAAACCTATTTCTGGAAATCAAAGTTTTTTAGATACCGGGCCACAAAATTCACGCTTTTCACAATATAAAGTCATTCGTCGTAACGGTGCAGTCGTCGCATTCGAACCCGGCAAGATATCTGTCGCTATGACCAAGGCTTTTATCGCAGTGGATGGCGGTCAAGGTGCGGCATCTGTCAGGGTGCGTGAGGTGGTTGCAAATTTGACCAATGATGTGGCGAGTGCATTGCTGCGTCGCCAGCCGGATAGCGGTACTTTCCATATTGAAGATATTCAGGACCAAGTCGAGCTCGCATTGATGCGCTCCGGTGAACACGACGTGGCACGTGCTTACGTGTTGTATCGTGAAGACCGTGCGCGTGAAAGAGCCAAGCTCAAGCAAAAAACTGCCACGGAGATAGCGGCGGAAACGCTATATGTTGTGGATAACGGACAAAGAATCCCATTGGATTTGGTCAAATTATCTGCGCTGATTGAATCTTCGTGCAGTGGATTGGAAAACGCGGTCGATGCTTCCCTGATTCTGAAGGCCACATTAAAGGATTTGTATGACGGTGTATCGCTCGATGAAGTCAGGAAGTCGGTTATTCTGTCCGCGCGTGTTTTGATCGAAAAAGACCCTGCGTATAGTTATGTCACGGCACGATTATTGTTGAATAATATGCGTTATGAAGTGCTTGGCGAGGAAGTTTCCCAGCAGACGATGCAAGCGCACTATACCGATTATTTTCCGGTTTTCATTAAACGTGGCATCGAAGCCGAGCTTCTGGATGAGCGCTTGGCGCAGTTCGATTTGGCACGTTTGGCGGAAGCACTGGATGCCGAGCGTGATCTGCAATTTGATTATCTGGGTTTGCAAACGCTCTACGACCGTTATTTCCTGCATATCAAAGAAAAGCGTATTGAATTGCCGCAAGCCTTTTTTATGCGTGTGGCCATGGGTCTGGCACTGAATGAAATTGACCGGGAAACACGTGCCATTGAGTTTTATCACGTGTTATCCAGCTTTGATTTCATGAGTTCAACGCCGACCTTATTCAACTCCGGCACTTGCCGCTCGCAATTGTCATCGTGCTACCTGACGACAGTGCCGGATGATCTGGATGGCATTTACGAAGCGATTAAGGAAAATGCGTTGCTGGCTAAATACGCCGGCGGATTGGGCAACGATTGGACCGCAGTGCGCGCCTTGGGGGCGCGCATCAAGGGTACCAACGGCAAGTCGCAAGGCGTGGTGCCGTTCTTGAAAGTGGTATCGGATACCGCGGTGGCCGTCAATCAAGGCGGTAAACGCAAAGGTGCGGTATGCGCGTATCTGGAATGCTGGCATCTGGATATCGAAGAATTTCTGGAATTGCGCAAAAATACTGGTGACGATCGCCGCCGTACGCATGATATGAATACCGCCACATGGATTCCCGATTTGTTTATGAAGCGGGTCATGGAGGGGGGCGACTGGACACTATTTTCGCCTTCGGATGCACCGGATTTACATGAAAAATTCGGCCAGCAATTTGAGCAAGCCTATTTGGCCTATGAAGCCAAAATTGAGCGCGGCGAGCTGGCGCTGTACAAAAAAATTCCGGCGGTGCAATTGTGGCGTAAGATGCTGAGCATGTTGTTTGAAACGGGCCATCCCTGGATTACTTTTAAAGATCCATGCAATGTACGCTCGCCGCAGAATCATATCGGCGTGGTTCATAGTTCCAATTTATGTACGGAAATCACCTTGAATACCAATGACAAGGAAATTGCGGTGTGTAATCTGGGGTCGGTGAATCTGGTGGCGCATCTGAAAAATGGCGTGCTGGATATGGATAAACTGAAGCGCACGATCCGGATTGCCATGCGCATGCTGGATAATGTCGTCGACATCAATTTCTATGCGGTGGCAAAAGCCAGAAACGCTAATCTCAAGCACCGTCCGGTTGGGTTGGGTATTATGGGATTCCAGGATTGCCTGCATCAATTGGGCATTCCGTATGGCTCCAACGAGGCGGTCGAGTTTGCCGATCGCTCGATGGAAGCGGTGGCTTATCAAGCCTACTGGGCGTCGACCGAGCTGGCCGAAGAGCGCGGCCGCTATAGTTCTTATACAGGCAGTTTATGGGATCGCGGTATCCTGCCGCACGACACCTTGGAGGTGTTGCGCAAAGAACGGGGCGGCTTTGTCGAAGCGGATTTATCCACGACACTGGATTGGGATGCGTTGCGTCAACGCATTAACGAACATGGCATGCGCAATTCAAACTGTCTGGCGATTGCGCCGACCGCAACGATATCCAACATCGTCGGCGTATCGGCCAGCATAGAGCCGACTTATCAGAATTTGTATGTTAAATCTAATTTATCGGGTGAATTCACGATTGCCAATAAATCCTTGGTTAGCGATTTGAAGAAGCTCAATCTGTGGGATGAAGTCATGATCGCGGATCTGAAGTATTTCGATGGCGCCATCAGTAAAATAGACCGCATACCGGAAAATGTCCGCACCCTGTACGCTACCGCATTTGAAATGGATCCGTTGTGGCTGATCGAGGCTGGCGCACGCCGGCAAAAGTGGATCGATCAATCGCAATCGCTGAATATTTATATGGCGGGGGTTTCCGGCAAGAAACTGGATGACACCTACAAACTGGCCTGGGTTCGTGGTCTAAAAACGACTTATTATTTGCGTTCGATGGGTGCGACAGCGGCTGAAAAATCGACCGTGCGTGCAGGTTCATTGAATGCCGTGCCGTCTGATGGCGGTATCGCTAAAGCCGCGATGGAAGTATCTTCCATCGAAATCAAATACTGCGCGATCGATGATGAAAGTTGCGAATCGTGCCAGTAACCGACTAAATGGATATCAAAAAGGAATAAACCATGCTGACATTTGAAGATGAACACGTAAAAGCTGAAGTGCCGCCACAAATCAGTCCACTGCATCGGTATGACAATACGGCTGTCAGTGCCAGTGCAGCGATTGCCGACCAGGCAATAGCAGGAAGCGCCAACCGCCGCATATCGGTTGAAGACAAACAAATTATCAATTGCAGCGCGGATGTCAACCAACTGGTGCCGTTCAAGTACAAATGGGCCTGGGATAAATATCTAGGTGCTTGCGCCAACCATTGGATGCCGCAGGAAATCAGCATGAGCCGCGATATTTCCTTATGGAAGGACCCTAATGGCCTGACCGAGGATGAGCGTCGCCTGGTCAAGCGCAACCTGGGGTTTTTTGTGACGGCGGATTCACTGGCTGCCAACAATATCGTACTGGGTACGTATCGCCATATTACCAATCCGGAATGCCGTCAGTATTTGCTGCGCCAGGCATTTGAGGAAGCCATTCATACCCATGCCTATCAATATATTGTGGAATCACTGGGGCTGGATGAAGGCGAAATATTCAACGCGTACCACGAAGTGTCTTCTATTCGGGATAAAGATGAATTTCTGATTCCATTTATTGATACCTTGACGGACCCGCATTTTAAAACCGGTACGCAAGAAACCGACCAGCAATTACTCAAAAGCCTGATTGTTTTTGCCTGTATTATGGAAGGATTGTTCTTTTATGTGGGCTTTACGCAAATTCTCGCACTCGGTAGACAAAACAAGATGACCGGCTCGGCCGAGCAATATCAATATATTCTGCGCGATGAATCGATGCACTGTAACTTCGGTATTGATGTGATCAACCAAATCAAGATGGAAAATCCGCATTTGTGGACCAAAGCATTCCGCGATGAAGCCAATGAATTGATGCAGAAAGCCGTGGCGCTGGAATATCGTTATGCCGAAGACACCATGCCACGTGGCGTATTAGGCATGAATGCGCCGATGTTCAAGGAATATTTACGCTATATCGCGAATCGTCGTTGCCAGCAAATTGGTCTGGATGTGCTGTATCCTAATGCCAGCAACCCATTCCCGTGGATGTCAGAAATGATCGATCTCAAGAAAGAAAAGAATTTCTTTGAAACCCGGGTAACGGAGTATCAAACCGGTGGCGCACTCAGCTGGGATTAGTTATGATTTGAATCGCTAGAACAATTATTGATTCGGAGATGATCAAGCGTATGGGATATCGAGAAGAACGCGATGCGATGGGTATAGTGCGAGTGCCAGATGCTGTGTTATGGGGGGCGCAAACGCAGCGCTCACTGCAGAACTTCAAAATTTCCAATGAGCATATGCCCATTGCCTTGATTCAAGCGTTGGCAAAGGTCAAGCGTGCAGCCGCTACGGTTAATCATGATCTGGGATTGCTGGATGCCGCCAGCACCGCCGCCATTATTCGCGCCGCGGATGAAGTGATTGCCGGCGATCATAACGATCAATTTCCATTGGTTATCTGGCAAACGGGCTCAGGCACGCAAACCAATATGAATATGAATGAGGTGCTGGCGAACCGGGCTTCGGAAATTTTAGGCGGCGGACGCGGTGCAGATCGGAAAATTCATCCCAATGACGATGTCAACAAAGGCCAATCGTCCAATGATGCTTTTCCTACCGCGATGCACGTGGCCGCAATACAGGAATTACACCATCGCTTGAATCCGGCCATTCGTTTATTAAGACAAACTCTGGCCGCTAAAATGGCCGCATTCTCCGACATTGTTAAAATTGGTCGCACTCATTTGCAGGATGCTACGCCGCTAACGTTGGGGCAGGAGTTTTCCGGCTATGTTGCGCAACTGGATCATGGATTGAAGCACGTACAGGCATCCATGGCACACTTGCATGAGCTGGCTTTGGGCGGCACGGCGGTGGGCACCGGACTCAATGCGCATCCTGAGTTTGCCGGGCGGGTAGCTGCCGAGCTTTCTCGCTTAACCGCGCTGTCATTTGTCAGTGCACCGAACAAATTTGAAGCGCTGGCCAGTAACGATGCGCTGGTGCATGCGCACGGCGCATTGAAAACACTGGCGGCATCGCTGATGAAAATCGCCAATGATGTTCGTTGGCTTGCATCCGGGCCGCGTTGCGGTATCGGTGAGCTTAAAATCCCTGAAAATGAACCGGGTAGTTCCATTATGCCGGGCAAAGTCAATCCGACACAAGCCGAAGCCATGACGATGGTATGTTGTCAGGTGATGGGTAATGATGTGGCGATCAATATGGGCGGTGCGATGGGTAATTTTGAATTGAATGTCATGAAACCAATGATCATTCATAACTTTCTTCAGAGCGTGCGCTTACTTTCAGATGCCATGGTCAGCTTTAACAACAACTGTGCAGTCGGGATAGAAGCCAATATTGAGCGCATCGACATGCTGATGCATCATTCCTTGATGCTAGTCACTGCGTTGAGTCCGCACATTGGTTATGATAAAGCAGCTGAAATTGCCAAAAAAGCACATCATGAGGGCATCACGCTAGAAGCCGCCGCGATTGCGACCGGTTACGTCACTGCCGAACAATTTAAAGCCTGGGTTATTCCGGAGAATATGGTAGGAAAGTAAAGGCGATTTAATCCACCTTGCTTACTGTAGCAACATGCCACCGATCAACAGTCATTACGATTCAGTCACGCGGCGCGAGCGCTTTGCATGGTGCATGTATGATTTCGCCAATTCGGGCTACACCACCGTTATACTGACCGCCATTTTCAATGCGTATTTTGTCGGTGTGGTCGCCGCTGAGCGTGGTAATGGTCACGCTACGTTCCTGTGGACGCTGACAATCGCCGCCGCAAACATTCTGGTTTTATTCAGCGCACCGGTGGTAGGCGCTATCGCAGATTATTCCGGTGCAAAAAAACGTTTTCTGGTCATGACGACATTGGGCTGCGTGCTATTTACCGCATTGTTGAGCTTCGTCGGCCCCGGTGATGTCGCCTTAGCCATTATCTTGGTTATACTGGCAACCTTCATGTTTGCCAGCGGTGAAAATTTAATTGCGGCGTTCTTACCCGAAATTAGTACGCCCGAAACGATGGGTCGGCTCTCCGGTGATGGCTGGGCACTGGGTTATTTGGGTGGTTTACTTTCTCTAGTTTTATGCCTAGCTTATGTCACTTATGCAGAAAACCAAGGACTGGATGCTTCGCACTACGTACCGGTTTCCACATTGATCGTCGCTGCCTTATTTGGCATTGCTGCTTTACCCACATTACTTTGGCTGCGCGAACGGAGCGGTGTTTCAAAATCGATTGGAAATGCTCATTTAATATCAATAGGATTTGAGCGATTAAGAATCACATTGCAGCACGCAAAGCAATACACTGATTTATTTCGCTTTTTAATCTCATTAACTACGTATTATTCCGGTATTCACATCGTCATCGTGTTAGCAGCGGTGTATGCGCAAGAAGTAATGGGATTCAAAACCCAGGATACGATTATTCTGATCATGGTGGTGAATGTGACCGCAGCAATCGGCGCTTTCCTGTGTGGTCATCTCCAGGATCGAATCGGCTCCAGCCGATGTATTGCCATGACCTTGTTGATCTGGACTGCAGCAATTATTTGTGCTTATTTCGCCACTAATGAAGCATTATTCTGGGTTGCCGCCAATTTAATCGGCATTGCACTCGGCGGTGCGCAATCAGCGGGTAGGGCATTGGTAGGGCAATTCACACCGCCTGGGCGACAAGGAGAATTCTTTGGCTTATGGGGATTAGCTACAAAATTATCAGCGATTATCGGGCCGATTACTTATGGAGGTATGGTCTACTTATTTGAAGGAGACCATCGCATCGCATTACTCAGCACGCTGGTATTTTTTATACTGGGCCTCGTGCTTCTTGCCACCGTGGATGAGCGCAGAGGACGTGAAACGGCTAGAATCAATTACTGAAGTTTTTTCTTTAATAAACTGGATGAGAATTAAGGTTTTTTGCTTTTATAAAGCGCCTGTAGGAACAACAGAATAGATCCTACAGGGTATCTCTCAGTCGATTAAACGACATTGAATGATAAATCGTAAAAATAACTTTTTTATCAGCTATTTTTATTTTCCTGGAAGCTCATTACGACCTTCAGCCGGTTTACCTTCATGTGTCGTACCATAATTGTCAGAGCTTGCACTTTCCGGCGCTGTAGGTTTGCCACAAGCTACTAATGCTAACGCGAAAAATATTACAACAAAAAATACTGAATGTTTCATTTGTAGCTTTATCCTTAAAATTTATAAAAATATTTTCACTGCCTAGTTGTCACATTTGAACTATAACACGTTATAAGCTAATAATCCTTTATTAAATTGTCATTCAGAGTTTGCAATCAATAATAGCTAATATGTGAGAATCGCTAGGGTTATTTACAAATCGAAGAAAAAGTTTCTTAATTTTTCATACGGAGTCATGTTGTCGATTCCATTATATGCCTCTACACTATTTTCAGTTTGATCTGAGTGTGCGTCAGGCAAGCATTGAGAAGGCGTAGCGGTAATTCGGCCTCCGACATACGCCGGTTGAAGCGGTAGCAGAACTCATTGAGATATTCCTGCAGATACCTGGACGATACACCGTGATAAGTGCCCAACAGAAATGCCTTGAGGTTGCCGATGCGCATTGCCTCATTAAAAACCATACTACTTAGGAGCTGTTGCCTCATCTAAAAT
>CAZYHY010000040.1:0-25853 GCA_964647635.1 uncultured Nitrosomonas sp. | reverse complement strand
GATGTCAACAGTCTACACGAAGGTATCGATGATCTCGCTTAATGCGACAGAACCCTAAACTGAACTGGATGAACAACGGTATCATGTCTGAGTTCCGGCCAGAGCACAAATCCCAATATGCTAAACTAGCTGTGCATTAACTTCATGATTGCGAATGGAGTTAATGTACATGCAAGTTAGGAAATCACAATATGTATCAGAAGAGTTCATACTGTTCGGGTGATTTTTTGCTTGGTTGTTTGGCTTTTCCACGAAAAGTGACGATACGTTCGTACTGTTTGTCGGTAAATTGCAGAATATTTACTTTACCTCCCACGGGCAAGTTTTTTTCTACCTGCGCGCAGTAGGTGTCGATTTGACTCTGACTGCTGCAGAAACGCATATAGACAGAAAATTGCGACATCTCAAAACCCATGTCTAGCAAAGTATTGCGGAAATCTGTGGCGGCTTTGCGTTCAGCTTTTTCAACGACGGGCAAATCAAACATGACGATAATCCACATTAGGCGATATCCGGAAAGCATAGCACGTTAATCTTCCAGGAATGATGCGGCAAGGTCGAGTGGCAACCCCGGTAAGGGTAAATCCAGCTTATTTCTTTCCCCCATAAAAACTTGCGCCAGTGAAACGGCGAGTTTCTGTGTGCAGACCATCAAAGGCGTCGCTCCCGCACCGGTTTGCATATCGTCGTATAGCGTGCTGACCAATGCACGTTTGCTTTCGGGTGTCACTTGAGTTTCGCCGTGCTGATGCAATTGCCAAATCTTTAAATCGATTACGGGACGAAAAGGCTCCATCAAATCATCTACCAGGCGCATTGCATTGCCTTCGTTGCTGTGGTGCAATCCGATGGTCGGATGTAATCCTGCTGCGACAACGGCGCGTGCGGTGGCTGCACGTAAAACGGTATACCCATAGTTGAGCAGAGCGTTAAGGCCATCACTCTGTTGATCACGACGAAAATCATCTCCGAATAACAAGCTCCAGTAGCGCCGTGCACCTTGGGCTTCAAAATTATCCGGATCACCGGAGCGTACTTTGCGTACCAAGGCTTGCAGCGGAATAAAGGGGGCGCCCGTAGCTTCAAGTGCGTCAGCCTGTTGTGGAGCTTGGATTTGACAATTTCCGCCCAAAGACGCTTCTTCAATGGTTGGCTGGCGGCAAGTTGCGCATCAAATCGTTTTGCTTGCTGATAATTGCCATCGATCGTCAGCACCATGCCCACCGCATTGTGATTGGCAGCACACAGCACGAACGGCGCACAACGCTCGGCCAGTGCCACTAACAGGTTATTGGTGTAACTTAAGCCATGTGCATTGGCGATAACAGCAGCAATATCATCCAGCGGTACCTGCCCTAATTCATTGCGTTCCCCCTCGGTATCTTTGACCACCATGAAACCTCGCGAGAGAAACAAGTGTCGCCGGTCATCCGCTACTTCTATGATGCGGCCGATCATCTGGGTTATTCCTTGAACCCTGGGTCACGGAGCTCGCCAATGGGGGAAATGGTGATTCGGCGAGCCTTTGCTTTCTGTAAGGATCCTGCCATTTTGGAAACATAAGCAAATAAATCTTCTTTGCTTCGATTTCTTGCATCTACGTTGGCTTCGCTGATGTCGGCCATGAAGATCTGCCCGTTACCGCTCAATGTTGCTATTCGCATTGTGCGAAATTGCCCATCAACATCTAAACGCAATACGTCATCAATCATTAGTCGCATCACCAGTGGTTTTCCGCTGACACTAAAATCTGAATGCCGAAGCTGTGTAGTGCCATGTTCACGCACCAACTGGTAAGCCTCAAAGGTAGAAATAACTTCGCCTTCCCATTTTCCTTTTTCATTGCGAATAATTTCAATGCAATAGTTGCTGTCACCTTTGTAACCTTTGTATGGTCTTGGTTTACCGGTGGGTAGTAAACCATGCCGATCTATGGTTTTAGCATTGGTAATCTCAATAACTTTGAGGTTGTCTTCTACGTGCTCACGTTTTCCTTCCACCATTTTATGAAAACTAACTTTGCCATTGCCTCGTAGACCATAGGCTGTATCGTTGTGCATTGCGCCTTCGTGGCTGTGATCCGGCTTATGACTAACCCAAATAGCATCAATGGCACGTTGTACATGCTCCCGGTAGCTTTCCCACGGGAAGGGCATTCTCTCTACCAAGCGATTCAATTGCTGTTCGCGTGCACTGGCACTGGCTTTGGCAAAACGCTGCAACAAGCCTTGATCCGTCACCGCGATTACGCAAGCATCTACCGCATGGTGGCGATGATCGTTACGGTTTTTCTCACCATTTAGGCCGAGTACATCGTTCAGGCCGAATTTTTTCCGTAGCATTGCGGTCATTTGTCCGGGAATGACACGTGTATTGGGGCAGATCAAGCGCATATATTCACGTGCAATCTTGCTCAGATAGCGTGTATCGTTCAGTGCCCGTGCCAAAAAGCCTGCATCGTCTTTTAGCCAGCGTTGATAACCATCTTCAGCAAAGCGGTAACGTTTGGCTTTGGGCATTAATTCAGCTCTGGTCAAAATTGCTGCATAGTCGAAATCCGGGATATTTTGTGCACCGAAAGCTTCCCAAGGTGTGCGATTGCCCTTGATACGGTTGGCTTGACGGAGCGCCACTGTTTTGTTGTTGAGGCTATCATCCAGTGTTTGCGAGAAAGGCAAGATATGTTCGATTTCCACTTCGTCACTCAACAGCATGGTGGTACTGACTTGAACGCCGGAATAGGGGCAGCGGCGATCTGCGGGATCAAAGCTGAGTTCTTCCCATAAAATCATTTTTTTAATGTCGTCACGCCTGACACGTTCCTCACTGATTCCCAGAATGCCTGCAATATCCTTGCGCAACCGCTCGTTACGCTTCTGGTTTTCAGCTTGCCGTGCATTTTCTTCTTTACGCTGTTCTTTGCTTTGCTTCAGGTCACGCGCCACTTCGACAATTACTTCGCGCAGGTGTCCGTAGCGTTTGATCAGTGCGTTCACCACCACGCGAATTTGATTGAGTCCGATATGTACGGTAGGGTTGGCGATCTTGCCATAACGTTTTTCGATGGAATCTTCCGGTTTGCCACTGCCAAAACCGACATGGCGTTGCAGATATTCACCGTAGTAAGGCAATTCCTTGTGGATGTGAAATTCCTTAATTTCACCGGATTCCTGATCAACGCTTTCAAATTTGAACGTGATGCCGGGGATTTCTGCATTCCGATTGAGCTTGCTATGATGTTCAAAACCTGCAGCTTGCACTGCTTTATCGTATGTCACCACATCGTGGCGTAGTTCCGGCAGAATGTGCGCCAACGCTTTGATGCATAAACTGCCGTAACCCTCCGGCAATCCAACATTGGCAATAACTTCAGCGCGTTTTTCATCAATACCTGTCTCGTCTTGCAGCCAGCGGACAAGTTTGGCTTCATTTTCTTCTTTGACCAATTGCAGTACGATGGTATCTTGTTTGGCTTCATCGAATGCAAACCAAGCTTCACCAAAATGTTCTTTTTTGCCGAGGATAGCGCTAGTGGTGTTGCCTTTGAGTTCGGTTTTTTTGGCATCAGCCAGATTAAATCCTACCGCACCAGATACGCCAATGGTCTTAGGGATTGCAGACTTAAATGACTGATTCCCATGCTCTAGTTTCGCAACCAATTTGTCGCGTTGCTCCAGCGTCAATAGTTCTTCCTTTAAACCTTCCCGCAAAATACGCAAGTTATTGACTTCCTGATAGATGCGAAAGCGTTGTGTACTGGGTAAGGCTAATGGTGCACGTTCTTCCTCGGGTATCAATGTACAACGCCCCGGTTTGACCGGTTTGAGCGGACGCTGATGCAGCAAGACATCTTTCAGATCGGCGCGAGCAGCTTCGCTGAACAAGCTTGGATTTAATTCCGCCTGCTTTTTCCAGAGCGCATCAAACTCATGCTCGATCATGGTTCGATCAATGTAGAGATCGTAGTACTTGTCAATCTTTGTTCCGCCATTATCTTTGATGGTTTTGTCTTGGCGGTAGCGGGCACGGACTGTGCGTTCTTCCGGCCGTTTATTACTGTCGGTAAATCGCTTATAAAGCAATTCCCCGATTGTGCGGGGCTTGCCGTCATTTCCCTGCGGATCGATCGCTTGCCGCAATTGGCTGATAGCTACCTTCATTGCGCCGCTGTCGCTATCTTTTTTGTCCGTTTTGCGGTTACTTTTAAAGCCGCGCCGTTGGTTGATGTGAAATAATGCGCGACCGAATTCGGGTGGCGTAAGCGCTTCATCCAGTCCCTTAGCTCTTAGCATATAAGGATTCAGTGTTTCCAATGCTTTACGCTGTGTTTCATCAGCAGGGAAAAAACCATACTCGATGAGTGTGCGCATCATACGTGTCTTGCGTTTGAGCAGGCGGTCACGGCGGCGGCGCATGGTGCGGGCTTCACGGCGCGTTACCGCCAAAGAAGAACCATCTTTTGGATTACGGCCATCTGAAAAAATACGTACCCCTGTTTTGATGACTGCGCAAGGTTGGTGATGCGCGTCCAATCGGATCATTGCCCAGCCCAGCGAGGTTGATCCTAAATCGAGTGCCAGGCGATAACACATCTTATGCAACATGGTGTATCTCCAGTTGTAAGCAAGGTTTCTATATGATTTCATTGACTATTTTATAGATCGATATTAAAATATGCAACGAAATAGTTTATTGGGATTTGTGCTCTGGACGCTAACAAGCAGAAAGATGCACCAAATGAAGGGGCCGCTATATGCGGCTCTTTTTTATTTGTTGCTTTGCTTATGGGTTATGGACTTATGGTGAACTATCTCTTAATCAACTCAGATAAGTGATTAAGTAATTCCGCTTCTTTATAAGGCTTACCTAAAAATACATTAACGCCTAAATCCTTGGCGATGTTTTGATGTTTTTCCGCGGTTCGCGATGAGATGATGATGATCGGGGTTTTGGCTGTTTGTGGGTTGGCGCGTACATTTTTTATGAGTTCAAAGCCGTTCATTTTGGGCATTTCCAAATCAATCAGCATGACATCCGGAGTGGTTTCCTGAAGCATTTCTATCGCTTCCGCGCCATTCTTGGCGACCAACACGTCACAGCCTTCACGTTCCAGCAGGCGGCAAGTGACTTTGCGCACGGTCAGCGAATCGTCCACTACCATGATGGTGGGAGGGTGCGTTGATTTTTTTCGGGTGGTAGTGGTCAATTTGGCAGCAGGCGTGCTGAGAATTTTTTGTACGTCGTTGCGTTGCAGCAGCTTGACCGGATTCAGGATCAGAATGATTTCGCCGTCGCCGGTGATGGTGGCGCCTTCGACCCCCGGAGCCTGTGCGAGCTGCGCACCGGTGTTTTTGATCACTACTTCGGTGTTGCTGATCAGCGCATCCACATGGATGGCAAGATATTGGGTGCCGCTATGCAGGAACAGCACTTGGCTGTGCTTGGTAATTTCCGGAACAACATGATCGGACTCGCCTAACAGATGGGATAAATGGGAAAATGGATAAGTTTTTCCGTTAAATGCAATGCGATGATCTTGATAGGCTTTTTTTAACGTGCCCGGATCCAAGTTCCGATGATGCTCGACAATGAAAGCAGGGATTGCATAGATTTGCTTTGCGACCTGTACCATCAGTGTTTGCGCTACGGATAGCATGAGCGGCAGGCAGATCGTGAAGGTTGTTCCTCGGTTGGTGGCAGAATCGACACTAATGCGGCCGCCCAGTATGGCAATTTCATTTTTGACGATGTCCAGACCGATGCCGCGACCGGCAATTCCGGTGATGGAATCCGTCGTGGATAGGCCTGGCATGAATATGCACGACATGGTTTTGTCGTCATCCAGCGTTGCATTTTCCTGAATCAAGCCAAGCCGTTGTGCTTCCTCGCGGATGCGCGGCAGATTCAGGCCGCCGCCGTCGTCACTGAGAGTGATGATCACTTCATTACTTTCCTGACGTAACTGGATGGTAATCTGCCCAGCCTCAGGTTTTTCCGCCTGTATCCTTTGCGCCGGTTCTTCGATGCCGTGGGCGATGGCATTGCGTAGCAGATGTTCCAGGGGCGGATTAATTTTTTCTAACACATTGCGGTCGATTTCAACGTCTGCGCCTTGGATTTCCAAGTTGGCTTTTTTGCCCATGTCTTCCGCCGCTTGCCGGGCGATACGATAATAACGTTCGGCATAATTGCTAAAGGGTATGGTGCGAATCTGCAGCAGGGATTGCTGGAGCTGGCGATTGATCACGGATTGTTGTGCGGCGGCTTCTTCGGCGACATGGTGTGTGGTGCGCAAGCTTTTTTGCACCGTGATGATGTCGTCAACACTCTCAGCCATCAGCCGCGTCAATTCTTGGAAGCGCGTGAAACGATCAAATTCAAGCGGATCCAATGAATGTTCGTCATGCTGCTGTGCGAAGTGCGATTGCATGTGTGTTTCCGCTTGGATTTCAACTTCGCGCAACTGGTCGTGCAGGCGGTGGGTGCTTTCGGCAAGGTCCTGCAATGATTGCTTGAAATTGTTAAGCTGTGCTTCAATTTTTGAACGCAGAATACTGGCTTCGCCGGAATCATTCACCAGGCGATCAATCAATTCGGCATTAATGCGTACAATGGTTTTGGCTTGCAGCGATTCTGTTTTGTCCGACGCTGGGGCGGCCGTATTGATTGCCGTATCAATTGCGGCCTGTTCGCTGGTAGCCGGAAGTACTGTATTGCCTTGCAATTGCTCAATCTTGCCACTGATGATGTCAAACTCGGCTTCCAGTTGATCCAGTGCGGAATCTGTAATACCGTGTGCGCCGAAAGCCGATTCGACGTGACTTTCCATGCCATGAATCAATTCACCCAACTGCAAAGCGCCTACCATACGCGCGCTGCCTTTCAGCGTATGCAGCAGCCGCAGTAACGCATGCTGAATATCCTCATCGTGCGGCAACATGCGCCAACCGCGCAATTTGCCACCAATTTTTGGAATGATGTCCTGCGTTTCTTCAAGAAATACCGGAAGTAGCGCTTGATTGATATCGTCTTGCGCATCTGCAACAGGCTGCGCCGACGGTATGGGTTTTACGCTCGCTTCGGTTGGCAGCGACGGTTCTGTCGGTGCTGCCGATTGTTCAGGCAAGGTATCCGGTGCTGCAATGGCAGCTTCGTTGGCTACCTCTGCTTGCGGTGGCGTGACTGGATGTGCAGTTTCTTTCTCAAGAATCAGTTGTTGTGCTAATCGTAACAATTCATCGGCATCAATATTTGCGGTGCCGTGCTCGCGCAAGTTTTTGCACCACTGCTGATAAGACAGATACGCATGGGTGATTAAGTGGATGAATTGCTTGGAAGCCGATCTTTTTTCGGTGAGCCAGTGCTCGAGAACTTGTTCCACGTGCCAAGCCACTTCGCTCATGTCATCCAGCCTGACCATGCGGCCACTGCCTTTGAGCGTGTGAAAAGCGCGCCGCAAGTCAACGAGCGCTTGTTGATCGACAGGATTGGTTTGATAACTTTGTAGATTATTGGTGATACCTGCCAGCACTTCGTCGGCTTCTTCCAGGAAAGTATCGAGCAGCTCCGGATCGATTGCTATATCTGCCGCTTCGATGGGCTGCGCAGCGGTTTTTGCCGTTTTGGCAGGCTCAGCAGAAATTGCTGGTGTCGGTAGTGGCGCGGCGCTTCCAGGGATCGTTGCGATTTGGAATAACGTGATGGCTTCTTCGATAATTTGATAGCTGTCAGGTTGTCCGCTGCGTAGCGCTTCGATGAAGAAAGCCAGGCTGCTTAATCCATCCACCAACAGGATTTGTTCGGTTTCTGCAATTTCACAGTCGGGTTCGAGTAGCTTCTCTACCAAGCTCCAGCAAAGGTCCAATAACGTATTGGCGCGTTCTAAATCCAGCATGACCAGCGTGCCGGAAATTTGTTTGCGTAAAGCTGAAAGCGCAGATAGCTCAGAGCGTTGGGAAGGCTCAAAAAAGAATTTATCGAGAATATGTTCGATTCGCTTCAAGTTGGCCAGCATCTCTTGTGCAACTTGTGCCAATAATTCTTTTTCCTGTGTCCTGCTGTCGAGTGCATTGAATGCCGGCGTATGCGATAGCTCGCTGCCTTGGCGGTCTACCGTGATTTGATGCAGACGTGAAGCGAGCGTGTCGATCTGCTGCGGTAAATCCGCGGGTAAATTGCGAAAATCATCGATGATACTTTCAACCAGCAATAATGCCGTGGCCATTTCCATTGCCAGCTCTTCGCTCGTATCCTGAGGCTGATCGTGTAAATAAGTGACGGTGTCGCCGATGACATCGATTAATCTGCCTAACGGTGCACATTCAGTTTGCTGCGCCAGATGCCCGAGCCAGTCGGTATATTCCAGCAATGAAACCAGGCTTTCCTGATGCCCAGCACAAAACTCACGCCAGATATCGTTGGTTTGCATCAGCGTGCTACGCAACCTATCGAGGATGGGTTGCAAGGTTTCCGCTTGCTCCAGTGTTAACGTATCGGTATCTGCTGTCTGCCCCGGCCACGTGTAGCTGTGCTTGATGTCGGTGATGCGTTGGCTGGTTGATTCGCTGTGGGCGATGTGATAAAGCAGTTCGCGCATGAGCGTTGCGGTATTGCCGGGTGTTCCGGCGGCAAGATGGCGGATGGTTTGTTCAATTTTTCCGCACAGGCGGCGGATAGAAAGATCGATTTGACTGCTTTCCTGGTGCAGCAGATCTTCCAGAAAGCCGGCGGCTACCCACCAGAACGCACGTTCTTCGGTGGTTCCGGGAAATTCTTCAATGCGATTGACCGCACCAGCCATTTGCTGCAAGCCATCTTTATTCGATGGATCCCGTAGCCACTTGAGCAATCCGGCCTGATATTCAGTGCCTATCTGCTTGGCCAAAATTTTCGCCACCGTTGCATCAATATGCGCTGCTTCAGCTTTTAGTGCCGGGCTGACTGTTAGCCGCGGAAAGAACAGGTCACTTTCGGGCGCATTCTCAAATCCATAAACTTGCATCAAACCGCGATAAGCCGGAAACAGACGCAACGGATTTTCTTCTTTACCGTCGATGAGCTCGTTCAGATAATAGAGCAATGCTTTATTGGATTGCTTCAGTGCATCGCAAATCTGTGGATTAGGCGCTATTTTCTTGGTAAGAAGCGCATCGACCAGCTGCTCCATCTTGTCGCTGATGACGGTAATGCTGCTCAAACCCAGCATTTCAAACAAGCCGTCCATCTGATGGATGTAGTTTTTGCAGTTTTTGACCGAACTCAGTTGATCCGGATGCTGGCTATAAGCATCCAAGTTTTGATCAATCAAAGAGAAGACTTGATAAATCCCTTCCTTGATTCCGATAATCGAAGCAATGTTAAGTTTTGGTTGAGCGCTCATTGTTGAATACTATCAATCAATAGTGGGATTGAAAATAGCATCAGACTTTAAAATTAGCTACCGAAGCTTTTAATTCGGATGCGAAGCCCGTGATTTGTTTGACGGATGCTGCGGTTTGCCGGGTTCCTTCGGTATTTTGCCGGGTAATGTGAAGAATTTCTTCCATGTTGGCGACAACTTGATGTGCTGAACGCGTTTGGACGTTAGTGGCATCGAAAATATTGGTAACCAACTGCGCCAGTTGTTTCGACACTCCCTCGATTTCTTCCAAAGCCCGTCCGGCCGCATCGGAGCGTCTGGCGCCCTGTGTCACGCCCAGCGTGCTTCTTTCCATCGCGGCAATGGCATCTTGTGTATCGCCCTGGATGGTAACGATTAATTCACTGATTTGTTTGCTCGCTTCCGCTGATTTCTCGGCCAGGCGTTGTACCTCCTGCGCAATGACAGTAAAGCCGCGTCCTGCTTCACCTGCGGCGGTAGCCTGGAGTGCTGCGTTTAATGCCAGGACATTGGTTTGCTCGGTGATATCGGTGATCAACGCAACGATCTCGCTGATTTCTTGCGAGCTTTCTCCTAAGCGCTTGATGCGCTTGGAGGTATCCTGAATGAAGGTGCGAATTTCGTTCATGCCGGCGATCGATTCGCGCACCGCGAGCGTGCCTTTTTCCGCAGTCGCCAGTGATTGTTTGGCGACTTTTGCGGATTCCGTCGCCATATCCGATACTTCAGTGATGGATCCGGTCATGCCCAACACGGCGATGGTGGTTTCCTCAATTTTTTCGGATTGTTGTTGTGCAGCGTTTAATAAGCCGGATGAAACATGTTGCGCTTGGTTGGATGCGCGGACAACCAGTGCGCTTGCCTGATTCACCTGCTCCACCAGCGTATGTAATTCTTCGATGGTGCAATTGATGGCGTCGGCAATGGCGCCGGTCATATGATGGGTGATGTCCGTGCGCACGGTCAGATCGCCATCGGCGATTTTTTTCATGTCGCTGAGCAGCGTCTGAATGGCTCTGCGCGCTGTTTCAATTTCATTTCGGCTCACTAATTCTTGTTTGCGCACGTTCTGACGTAACGATCTGGCGAAAAAAATGGCAGCAATGATCAATCCTGCGCTCAAGGTATAAATCAGGCCGTTGAGTAAAGATAGCGTGTGCGTGGCTTGTGCTTGGACTGCGTGGTCAAATTCTGTGACCATATCCAGCGTCGCATCAGCGTTGTCGATGATTTGATGGGCAGCCGATTGCGCCACCATGGCCGGCACAATTTCCTTCTCAATGATACGCAAATGATCATCGAATTTTCTCATCAGCGCGTACACGTGCGACAGTAGATCCTGAATGGTTTCATCCTTGTCCGAAGCTGATCCTAATCCATTGCTGCCTTGACTGAGGATTTGCATAATGACTGAAATTTGTGCGTGATCCTGCGAGAGTTGCGCAGTGATTTCCGCTAATTGCGAGTCATTAGGGAAAATGGCCTGAATATTTCTTGACACGCTGCGTGCATGAACTCTGATGCTTTCCATCGTTTTGATCTCGTGCGGCAGATTCCCGATTTCTATCATGCGGCTGATTAATGCTTCGATGCGCCTGGTTAGCTGGCTATGGATAGTATTGATTACTCGCGCACTTCCGCCCAGTTTGGTTAGAGATTCTTGATGACTCAGAATCAAATCGATTTTTTTGGCCGTAAGTTGCCAGTTGTTACGATAGGCCTCCAGGTTTGAGGAAAGCGTAAGATCGGATAGCGGTGAAATTTTTTCTTGACGGTAGATGCCACCCTGAAATAGCAACGCGAGGTGCTGATCGAGCTGGGACTGATTGTCTTGTAACTGCTTAAACGCAGTGGTGCTGCCGCTGAGTGCTTGTTGCGCGGCTTTCGGTAGCTGCAAATGCTGTATCTGTAGCTGTGAAATAAGTGCGGACTGTGTGGCGTTTTGCCTGGTTTTTTGTTCACTGATGCTGGTTGCGATCAACAAAAACAACATGAGAAGCATCAGCACGGCACCTGATATCCAATTATTGTTCAACAGGGTGGCGTGCTTTGAGGCATTCTTCTTCACCGGTAGCGCAATAACCGGCAAGTTTGTTTTGATTGCGGCGATACCTGTCGTTAGTCTAAATTTAGAAAAATGCTCTTCCATCGGTTTCTCCAGGCACAATAGCGGCTTATTTGAGCTTCGAATGCTTCTGACACAATAACTTGAGTGTCATCAGGCCGTAGCATAGCCGCTATGGCTGGCAGTCAAAAACAGAATAAGACCCGGAAACAGATGTCTTTTAGGTGTTGATATTTCTAGTGAACTGCTGAACTTATGCGAGGAATAACTGATACGCGGGATTCTTGGTTTCGTCCCAATAACGGTAGCCCAATTGGTCCAGGAACACTTTGAAGTTGGATTTTTCCTCGGGAGGTACCTGGATGCCGATCAGCACGCGGCCATAGTCGGCGCCATGATTACGATAATGAAACAGGCTGATATTCCAGTTGTGGCTCATGTTGTTGAGGAAATTCATCAGTGCGCCGGGGCGGTCCGGGAACTCAAAGCGATACAGAATTTCATTGTTGACTTCATGAGCGTGCCCGCCGACTAAATGGCGGATGTGCAGTTTCGCCATTTCATTGTTACTCAGGTCTTCGGTTGCCAAACCGCTTTGTCTGAGTTCGTTGATCATTTTTTGCGTTTCCTCCTGGTTGCGTACCGACACGCCGACAAAAACATGCGCCACTTTCGGATTGGCATAGCGGTAGTTAAACTCAGTAATGCTTTTTGTGCCGAGCAAATTACAAAATTTCTTGAAGCTGCCGGGTGCTTCCGGGATCGTCACCGACATCACTGCTTCACGTTGCTCGCCGATTTCCGCGCGCTCGGAAATATGGCGCAAGCGGTCAAAATTCATATTCGCGCCGGAAGCAATGGCAATCAGCGTTTTATGCAAAATATTTTCGCGTGCAACATAGGCCTTGATGCCGGCCACCGCAAGCGCGCCGGAGGGCTCCAGGATCGTGCGGGTATCTTCAAACACATCCTTAATTGCGGCGCAAATGGCATCGGTATCGACCAGCATCACTTCGTCGACCAGTTCGCGGCATAACCGGAAAGTTTCCTTGCCGACATGCCGCACCGCCACGCCATCAGCAAATAAACCGACTTGCGCGAGCTTGATGCGGCGGCCGCTTTGCAATGAACGATACATGGCATCCGAATCGACCGGTTCGACACCGATGATCTTGATCTTTGGATACAGCCGTTTCACATAAGCCGCTATGCCGGCGATCAATCCGCCACCGCCGATCGGCACGAAAATGGCGTGAATCTCACCTGTATGCTGGCGCAAAATTTCCATGCCGACAGTGCCTTGCCCGGCAATGACATCCGGATCATCGTAAGGATGGACAAAAGTGACTTGCTCCTCGTTTGCCAGCGCAATCGCGTGTTCGTAAGCATCGTTATACGAATCGCCATGCAATGCGACTGTAGCACCTCGCGACATGACTGCGTTCACCTTGATTTGCGGCGTGGTAACCGGCATGACGATGGTGGCGGAGCAGTTCAATTTGCTGGCTGCCAGTGCCACGCCCTGCGCATGGTTACCGGCGGAAGCGGCAATCACGCCACGGCTACGCATCGCCGGCGTCAACTTGATCATCTTGTTATACGCGCCGCGCAACTTAAAAGAAAAAACCTGTTGCAAATCTTCCCGTTTTAATAACACCTGGTTATGGATGCGCCCGGATAAGTTGACGACATGATCCAATGGGCTTTCGATCGCGACATCATACACTTGCGCGGTCAGTATTCTTTCAAGGTAATTGTTTTTCATAACGAAAAGTGGGTAAATCCAGGCAATAGTCTAATCCGGAACTGGGAAGGGGATTTTATCACGATCAAGGATGATATAAGTTTTGTTGCCATGAAGTGGGTATTGTTGCTGCACCTGCTCTGAACAATTTTTTTCAGGGAAGGTAAGCATAATACGCAGGCATAACATAAAAGGCATCGCCTGCTGAGCCTCGTAGCCAGTGTTCTGCGGACACTTTCGGCTTGTCTTTGTCGATGCGCTCGACTTTCTGCAGCAAGCTGGTAGCCTTGGATTTGAGGTGTCGCGGTATCTTGGCTAATTTTTTGTTGAGCTCGTTAACGCACTTACTTTTTAAAGCTCGATCGAGCTTATTTACGAAATTATGCGCACCTCATCTGGAATCAGTTGGCTATATTGATTCTTCATGCTGATTAACATATAGGTAGCAACTACATCATCTAATGTATCAAAGAAAGCGTCTTCTCCAAATAATTCCAGTATTTTTTGATGTTTATCTTCATCGAAACCGTTTTGCATTTGGGAAACAACCAAACGGATTCCTTTCTTCTTCATCAAATTGGAAAGAGATTTTAAAGTTTCTGCTGCCGTGTAATCGATATCAGAAATTGCGGAAGCGTCGATACAAAACCAACGTAGCGGCGGATCCTGAGCCTGTATGAGAGCTCCTATTTCTTCGGATAACTGCGATGAATTAGCGTAATAAATGCTATGTGTGAAACGGTAAATCATCAGTCCGGGAACTGCTTGAGTTTTACTGGTTACTGGGTGAGTAATCCAGCGACCGTCTTCGGTATACTCCAGTACCATATTTTTGGGGCGGTAGCCGTGTCTGGTGTGCTCGATGAGTGAGAGTACCATTGCTAGCAAAATGCCTTGTTCAATTCCAACGAATACGACCATTAGCATCGTGACGACTGCTATCCAAAATTCTGATGGCTGTTCTTGAAGAATATCCCGCATTTTTCGGAATTTGATCAAATCAGCGCCGGTCAAAAAAACGATCACCGCGAGAACAGACTCGGGCATATAAGCCAGCGGCTCGGTTAGAAAGAGCAGAACCAATATGACAACACCAACTGCGACTAGATGTGTTAGTTGCGTGCGACCACCTGCGCTATCCACAATCTGGGTTTTGGTGGGGCTGCCGGCTACTACAAATGCTCCAGTTAAACCGGCACCAATGTTTGCTAGCGCCAAGCCATTCAGGTCGGCGTTCTGATCGAGTGGCTGATTGTGACGGGCAGCATAAACACGAGAAGTCGCGGCACTTTGAGCAAGAATAACAAGAAACATAGAAAAAGCGACGGGCAAGAGCTTATGAATAAGATCCCAACTCCAGTCAACCTGCGGTAGCGAAAAATGAGGCAGACCAGTGGGAATGGAACCGACAAGGTGCATGGAAGCACCAAAGTTGAAAATCCAGCTTGCCGCTATGGCACCGATAACTGCAATCAGAGCACCGGGAATGCGCTCGGAGATTTTTCTTACGCCTAAAATAAACAAGAGTACTGCAAGTGCAATACCCAGCGCATGGTAGTTGATCTGATCAATTTGCTGTATATCAACCCAGATTTTCTGCAGCGTTCCATGCCCCCCTCCCTGGAGACCCAGCATACTTGAGATTTGTCCCAGCGCCACCTGTATACCTACGCCAGTCAGAAAACCAACAAGGACTGAGCGTGACAAGAAATCGGCCAAGAAGGCTAAACCGATAATTCGCGCCAAAATAATAAAAGCTGCAGCCATAAGAGCCAGAACCCCAGTGAGCGCCATATATTCATCAGTTCCGGTGCTTGCAATACCAATAAGGCCAGCGGCAAGAATCGCTGCCGTCGCTGAGTCTGCACCAACTACCAAGAGACGGGATCCTCCTATCAGCGCAAACAATAGTGCTGGCAGAAGCATGGTGTAGAGTCCGGTAATAACTGGGGTACCGGCGATTTTTGAGTACCCTATATTTACTGGTATCGTTAAAGCAGCCAGTGTGAGTCCAGCGATAACTTCATTTGGAATTTGAGGAATCTTGATTGGTAACAGACCTTGACCAATTTTAATAAAGGGTAATTTGAGAAATTCTTTTTTCACAGGCGTTATAAAACTACGGTAGATCCATACTAATAAAGAACCCTACCGTAAATAGCGGCGTTTCTTATCTTAATTTAACAGTTGAATGAATTGCTCCGGCTTTTCTGGAGACTTTTTAGTTTGAGCCAAGCTGCATCAGCCGACTCTCTTAGCTGGCATTAGTATGCCTTTTCAAATTCAGCTGGTGGAGTATTTCCGGTCGGCTCCAACAGTCTTGTTTGATCCATTAATCATTTCAGCACGCACATTACCACAAGAATCACCGATCTCGCCAACGGAGCTTCAATATTGGCCTCAATCAAGCACCTTGTGTAGCGGATCGATATTGGTTACTTCCGTCTATTGGGATCGATTGGAAATATTCCACCGACAGAATCCAAAATGACATATTATCGCCAATTGAAGGAGCCAGTTGATGCGGTTTGATTTCAAGCCCAATAGCTTCCGGAAAACCTAAATTGCTTCAGGTGGGCAGATCACTGAAGTTTCTAAAACAAAAATTGGGAGCAATCGATAATGAAAATAATTTCTTTAACATCTTCAACAATGAATATCATGAATAAAATAAACCTTGGTTTTTCAATTTTAGTTTTTGCTTTGGTAGCATCAACTACGGCATCCACTGTTTTTGCAGAAAGCACAGATGCGAACATGAAAATTCTACAAGAAAAAATTGCTGCCGATAAAAAATTACTGGTTGCAGAAAATATGGATTTAACAGATGCCGAAGCAAAGAATTTTTGGCCAATTTATGATAACTACCAAAAGGATTTGCAAAAAATCAACGATCGTTTGGCTAAGTTACTCAATGAATACGCGATAGTCTATAATGCGAATACCGTGACAAACGAGAAAGCTAGGCAATTACTTGACGAGGCAATTAAAGTAGAATTAGCGGAAATTCAATTGAAACAATCTTATGTTCCCAAAATTGCCAAAATTCTTTCCGGTGTAAAAACAGTTCGTTATATTCAAATAGAAAATAAAATCAGAGCGCTTACCCGTTATGAGCTTTCTGAAATGATTCCATTGATGGTGGAAGGCAAAGCGTATTAACAGGCTGTTGAAAAACGTATTCGAGGTAGTCGGTGTAAGGAAAAAACAGGCGAAAAAGCGCAGTTTATACTTAATAAATGAGCATTTTGAGCCTGTTTTTAACACCGCAGCGGTAACACGGGCCGTTTTTAACGGCCTATGTTTAAGACTAACAGCCAGTTAAACAATAGCTAAATTCCCTGACAATGCTGCCGCACGATCAACTCGGTGGAGGTACCACATCTGAAGGCACCGCCTGCTGTGTGCCTTGCACTCAGTTGCCACAGTGTGCTGCGCCTAAGTTTGCGGCGATAGGGCTTGATCTCAACCGGAGCGGTTGCATCATGTTTACACGGAATTAAAATATCAAATCGGACGGATTATATCCGTCCACCATTTTTTATCGAAATGTAAAGAAAAGGTGGTGCTTGCTCTCCTCATCCATTTTAGCCATCTGAGACATTCCAGCATCATTAATCACACCATTCTTTGTGATAACTTCCACTGCGACATGGCGCAAACGCAGTTCGATCGGCGCATGATTCGGTGGCTCTGGCAATTTAGATTCAATCTTGGCTACATCCTCAGCGGAGAAACTGTTGGGGCTTCGTATCACAGCACGGATAATTGTTTTTTTAGACTCCTGAGCAACCCGTGTTTCACTGACATAGGCACCAGGATATGAGCGCATTTCTCTCGCCAATACATTACGAACCTTTGTTTCAAAGGTAATACTGTCAACCAGTAGCTTGGTATTGGTGCCAAGTGTTACAAACAATAAAATTAATAGCAAAATAGTGATGCCATTGAGCCAAATGACTTTGTGGTTGCTATAGAAGCGATCAACAACCTTATGGAAACCGCATAGCCATAGCACGATAGATGAGGAAAATTGAATTGCGATAATATTAGTGCCTGTCAGCAAATAAGCTCCCAGTGCATGTTCCCAATCACCACGGGCGATAAAAATCGTTCCGGCACATAATGGCGGAACCAAAGCGGTTGCAATTGCAACGCCAACAACCGCGTTTGGAATGCGTGGAGAAATCACCGCATACGCTCCGACAGCACCGCCAGCGAGTGCGATCATTAAGTCTAAATAATTGGGATTGGTTCGCGACAGCATTTCACTGCTTATGGGCATGTCATAGTGGACTAGACCAATAATAAAAGAACATAGCGTAACAATACCTATACCACCAGCCAACGACAATGAGGATTTCTTAAATAACGCATAATCTCCATCGACCAATGATAGTGACAGACCGGCAATGGGACCTAATAACATCGCAACTAGCATGGCGCCAATCACACCTGATACGCTGCCTGCCAGTAATGCATAGCTTGCAATAATACCAGCCAGGGCGTTCATAATGATATAAGGTCGATCAAACTGTGCATCGAGTACAATGTCTCTGCGTATATCTAAGGCTGATCCATCTAGTAAAGCTGAATTGTTTGTTTGCATGGTAGAGTTCTTTAATAACGATAATATCTGCAATAATAGATTATTTTATACAACAGCTAAAGGGTTTTTCGGAAGTGTTTGTAGATAGGTGGAGTAAAAATGCAGCACTGGGGCGCACTAAATTCCACGGTAATTACCAAATAAAAATAAGTGTCAAAGTAATGGTGCAAAGCCCGTCGAACTGGTTTTTAGCAATCAGCTTTTTTGTCCAATCTGTGCGCGAATACAGTTATTATTTTCCCCTCTCTCTCGTATTGCATCAGTTGAATCCGTGTCACGACTTAAGCTAAACTGGGTCTCGTTTTTCAAGTTAAGAAGAATGATCGTGGCAAGAATGCTGTAAAAGCCATTGAGTCTAAAATTAATTTTAAAAAGGAGTGGTCAAATGGCAAAGATTTTATGTGTACTTTATCCCGATCCGCAAACCGGATACCCACCTAAATACTCTCGCGATACTATTCCCGCAATCACACACTATGCCAATGGGCAAACTGCCCCGACACCGAAGGGGCCGCTAGGATTCAAGCCAGGTGAGCTGTTAGGATCGGTTTCTGGCGCACTTGGTCTGCGTAGCTATGCAGAGAAGCACGGCCACGAACTCATCGTGATTAGCGATAAGGATGGCCCGAATTCGGAGTTTGAAAAAAATCTTCCCGAAGCGGAAGTCGTCATTTCGCAACCGTTCTGGCCTGCATATTTGACAAAGGAACGCATTGCTAAGGCGAAGAAATTAAAAATAGCGATTACTGCGGGTATCGGCTCCGATCACGTCGATCTCGAGGCTGCAGCTCAAGCTCGTATCACCGTCGCCGAAGTAACCGGATCAAACAGCATCAGCGTGGCAGAGCATGTGGTGATGATGGTTCTATCGCTCGCACGCAATTACTTGCCATCGCACGAGATTGCCGTTCGTGGTGGTTGGGATATCGCGGATTGCGTTTCCCGCAGCTACGATATTGAAGGTATGCACTTTGGTGCGATTGCGGCAGGCAGAATTGGTTTGGCTGTGCTGCGTAGGCTAAAGCCCTTCGATTTGAACTTGCATTATACCGACATTCATCGCCTTAATCCGGACGTGGAGAAGGAACTGGGACTCACTTATCATCCCGATGCAGAATCGCTCATACGCTCGGTCGATATCATTAACCTGCAAATGCCGCTCTATCCCTCAACCGAGCATTTTTTCAATGACGAGATGTTTGCTAAAATGAAACGCGGCGCCTACCTGATTAATTGTGCCCGCGGTAAGCTGGTGGAGCGCGATGCCGTTGTGAGAGCGCTCGAATCCGGTCATCTCGCAGGCTATGCTGGTGATGTCTGGTTTCCCCAGCCGGCACCTTCAGACCATCCGTGGCGGACGATGCCTTTCAATGGCATGACGCCGCATATGTCCGGCACTTCGCTTTCTGCTCAAGCGCGCTATGCTGCAGGGACACTGGAAATACTGGAATCGTATTTCGATGGCACATCCATCCGCGAGGAATACCTCATTGTTAAGAACGGAGAGCTTGCTGGAACAGGAGCAAAATCCTACAAGCTAACTTGATTATACCGCGAGGGCATGCACAGGCAATCCAATGAACGCACCGATCGGCTAGGCCCTTATCACCAACTTCAAGTGCCGTGGCGGAATTTAGGCCGCCTGGACTGCTGAAATAACCTGATATGTGCTTTCCGCCTAGGAATGGATGCGCTATAGTGAATCTTTAAATTTACGTGGCACGGCGAGTTTTGCCGGCCACTGAGAAACTAACTGCGTTGTCGCTGCAGTGCTGGAAATAGGCTAAAGATGCTCGTTTATCATACATAAACTGCATTTTTCGTCTGCTTTTGCCCTGCATCGACCGCCCCGAATACGTTTTAAGCGGCTTGTGAGGCTGCGCTGGAACAGACAGTAAAAAAGGAAATTCATGGCAAATTGGCTTGAGGATAATTCGTTGTCGATTGGGCGTACGCCCTTAGTGCGCCTTAATCGGGTGACCGATGGCGCGTCGGCGTTGGTTTTGGCAAAAATCGAGGGGCGTAATCCGGCTTACTCGGTGAAGTGCCGCATTGGTGTGGCGATGATTGATGATGCGGAACGCAGAGGATTGTTGGGGCCTGGAAAAGAAATTGTCGAGCCGACCAGCGGTAATACCGGCATTGCATTGGCTTTTGTGGCGGCGGCACGGGGGATTCCGCTGACTTTGACGATGCCGGAAACGATGAGTGTGGAGCGGCGTAAATTGCTAGTTGCATTGGGGGCCAAGCTGGAGTTGACGGAAGGTGCGCGCGGTATGAATGGCGCTTTGGCCAAAGCGGAAGAAATTGTGGCTTCAGATCCAGGCCGCTACGTGCTGCTGCAGCAGTTCAAAAATCCGGCTAACCCTGCAATTCATGAAACAACCACCGGGCCGGAAATATGGGACGACACCGATGGCGCCGTCGATATTTTTGTCGCAGGGGTAGGAACGGGCGGAACGATTACGGGTGTTTCCCGCTATATCAAACAAGTCAAAGGCAAGGCGATTACCACTGTGGCGGTTGAACCAGCTGCCAGTCCGGTAATGTCGCAAAAGCTCGCGGGAACGTCACTGACGCCAGGGCCGCATAAGATTCAGGGCATTGGCGCGGGTTTCATACCTGATAATCTGGATCTTTCCTTGGTCGACGAGATCGAACAGGTCAGTAATGACGAAGCGATAGTGTATGCGCGGCGGCTGGCGCGGGAGGAGGGAATTCTGGCCGGTATTTCCTGCGGTGCTGCGGTAGCGGCGGCGGTACGCCATGCCAAACGACCGGAGAATGCGGGGAAGACCATTGTAGTTATTCTGCCGGATTCTGCGGAACGTTATTTGAGCAGCATTCTGTTTGAAGGTATGTTTGATGAACAAGGTTTGATTGCGCTGTGAACAATACTAAAAGAATGCGCGATATTTTACTGCGCACCACGCATTTGGATGTGGACAGCATTGTTGCTGAATTGCGCGCTTTGCGCATGGCATCGCTGGAGCGCCGCAATCGGCATGATAATCCACCGCGGTTACCGTCACGCAGGATTTTGGCAAGTGTTACGGAAGGTTTGTGCGCCGCCTTGTTCCCCAATCGATTAGGTTCGCCGGAATTGGCCGATGAGGGTATTGATCATTACGTGGGACATACGTTGAATATGACGCTGCGGGAAATGATGATGCAAATTCAGCATGAATTGCATTATGACTCCGGTCTGGAAATTCTCAGTAATGAGGATCGCGAACAGTCAGCGGCGATTACGCAGGCATTTGCCAAACGCTTGCCGGAAGTTCGAAAGCTGCTGGATAGTGACATTAAAGCAGCGTATGAAGGTGATCCGGCAGCGCGGAATATCGATGAAGTGCTGGTTTGTTATCCCGGTATCACGGCGATTATGCACTACCGGTTGGCGCATGTGTTGCACGGGCTGGGAGTGCCGTTAATTGCACGCATGATTTCGGAAATCGCCCATTCGCAAACGGGCGTGGAAGTCCATCCGGGCGCGCAGATTGGCGCTAGTTTCTTTATTGATCACGGCACCGGCGTGGTGATTGGGGAAACTGCGATTATCGGTCAGAATGTCCGCCTGTATCAGGCGGTCACGCTGGGCGCGAAGCGTTTTCCGGTGGATGAAAACGGCGCCCTGGTGAAGGGTAATTTGCGCCACCCGATTGTTGAGGACGATGTGGTGATCTACGCAGGTGCGACGATATTGGGGCGCATTACCATCGGCCGCGGCTCGACGATTGGCGGCAATGTGTGGTTGACGCGCAGCGTGCCGCCGGGTAGCAATATTTCGCAGGCACAGATGCGTTATGAAGTGTTCGAAGGCGGTGCCGGGATTTGATTTGTTTTTAGAGGCGGTTATGACGGTTAACAAAATAATACTCACGTTGGATGACGCCAAGAAGATAGCTGCCGGCGCGGAAGCGGAGGCCACGCGCAATGAATGGCAGGTTGTCATTGCAATTGTGGATGACGGCGGTCACTTGCTGTATTTGCAGCGTTTGGATAATACTCAATTCGGCAGTATCCATGTGGCGATTGAAAAAGCACATGCTGCCATTGCATTCCGCCGCCCGACTAAAATATGGGAAGAAAATATTGCGCAAGGACAACTGCGTTATCTGAATTTGCCCGGCACATTGCCTATTGAAGGAGGATTGCCGATTGTCGTGAACGATCAATTTGTCGGCGCAATCGGTGTCAGCGGTGTGCGATCATTTCAGGATGCGCAGATCGCTCAAGCCGGGATCGATGCGTTGTTCGCATAGTTTCTTGTCATGGATATTTTTCCTCGTCTGTCTGTGTCAGGTAGACGAGAACGATGCCGATAATCATCACCAAGCGGAATGCCGCTTGTTGTCCGTTGGCAACGTCTGATTGCCACATCAGAAACCATTCGCCACCGATGGTCATAAATCCTGTGAACCATAATACAAAGCCCAGTGTTAACCCCAGTATTGCGAATCTTTTGGCTTGATTGAATGCGGTCGGGTGTTTGATATTTTTAACCAAACGCCAGCCGCCTAATCCGCAAAGTCCCGCAATGGCGATCTCAGTAGCAATGATGAGACCATAGATCAGATGATGCATGGCCGGAGATTCAATGGCGCGCCAAAGCCCTTGGTTGCCCGGGAAAGTCGTATCCATTGTCAGGACGTGCTGGATGAGGGCAAAATTTGAATCGTAATCGGTGATGTTATTGAACGCTACCAATGAAGCAAGCAGCGCGATAGACCAGACCAGCACAACTTTTGATAATCTTATATACATGGTGTTAGCGATTTGATGCGACTAAATCAATAAATAGCTGCTGAGGATTAACTAACAAACTGTATGGTGGAAAGTTTTGGCGGTGCGTTGAATGTCCGGCCAGCGAGGCCGGACAGTTTATACTAAGAAGCTTGCTGAATACCAGCCAACAACCAAGTGGCATTGGAATTTTTCAGATCTTTTTGCACGTGCCAGATTTCATCAAATTCTTCCGGTTCACCATTGGGTACATCACGTAATTGACCGGTGAAGCGCACACTGGCGATGGCCAGATCCTGGGTTGTTTCTACTTCCAGCAGATTGGCATCGATGAACATGACTTCTGTTTTTTGCTGTGTATCGCCCCGTTCGTTAATCTGCGCGCTAATTTCCGCGAACATTTCCGGTGTGGTGTAGTCACGAATTTCCTCAACATTACCATGATCATGCGCAGTCTGTAAGCGGATGAACGAAGCTTTCGCGTTGCGGATAAATGGCTCTACTTTAAAGTCTGCCGGGATATTCGGCTGACGATAGGCTGTTCCGCTATCACTTGTTGCAGCTTCCGCAGACGCGGCGAATGGCGGCGTATTAAAACGCTCTTGTGTATTGGTATTCATGCCCGAATATTGCATGGCAGGTGCTGCTTCAGCCTTAGGCTTGCGCAGCATGCGAATGATAAAAAACGCAGCGCCGACGAGTAACAGCAAAGTCATGATATCTGCCATATTGATGTTTTCAAACGCGCCGCCCATAAACAGCGCAGCCAGTAGGCCGCCTGCTGCCAGACCTGCCAGCGCACCACCCCATTTGCTTCCGCTTGAGGGCGCTGCTTTAGGTGCTGCTGCCGGTGATTGTTGAGGACTCGGTGTAGCTTGCTGTTGGGATTGGCGTTGTGTGCCGATATTTTTGCCACCGCCCATGCGCTTTGCTTCTGCATCAAAAGCAAGCAATCCAAAACTGAAGATAGCCAAAGTCAGAAAGGTGAGTGTTTTCTTCATCATAATTGTCTCCCAGACTGTTGTTAAGACATCGAGTATAACACTGGGTTTACGTTGGCAGCTATTATGAATTTTTCGATGCTGGATTCTGAGCAATTTTTTCTGCTGAGCGCGGAGAGCTTGATTGTTTGTTGTCAGTGCAACAGGATCAAGCGGGGGATGGCGTCACCGCCGATCCATACAATCGCATTCTGGTTAAATTGCCGTCCCAGTGACCTGGCAGTATCCAGATCCAATCCCGACACAAAAAAGCTTTTTTCTGCTGGCCATATGTCGGCCGGATCGATATTCAGGCTTTCTATCATTGGGTAGGAATGGTGGTTCAGACAATGCTTAAGGGATTGGTGGGCGGCCAAATTGTCTTCATTGCTTTGCAGCTGGCTACCGGGATTGTATGCGCTGATTATTGCGGTACCCGATTGCTGTGATGCGACCAGAAATTTTGCGAGCGCTGCCGAGTACTGATCGATTTGCAGGAGAATTGCATCAGTGCCGGTACCCATTTGGTAGTGGGTATTGCGATAACTTGCAATAAGGCTTTTTGCGATCATCGATGGAATCAAAGTATTTTGATTTGATAGCAGTCAATCTAACGATGAAGTTGGCTTGAATCGCTGCTATATTAAGTTAATGCTCGTGTCCATGGCTGCTTTCTTCGTGGCCATGTCCGTGACCGTGGTTGTGATCATGATCGTGACCTTTGGATGCATTGACGAGATTTTCGTATTGCTCGGGTGTCATCTTGCCCATTTTGAGGACAAAAGCCACCATCCCCCAAATGGCATCGTCATCATGACTCTGACCCCAGGCTGGCATAGCGGTCATTTTCAAACCATTTTTTATCACCCAGAAATATTCTCTGGCACGTTCCAATTTCTTGGCGAGATCGCTGATCGGTTCACGTTGATTAAATATGGGTGCTTGTGGATACAAACCGATGGAGAGCTCTGTTGGTTCCAAACCGGGCGCCAGATGGCAGATTGTACACATAGCGCTATAGTGTTCGGCACCACCAGCGAGCAATTTCTCGCTATCCAGAGCAGGTACTTGCAAGTCTTTAGTGCGCGCTTCAATCGATTTTTTACGCACCCATTCGATAATCTTTTCAGTGATATCCCAGTGTTTTTCCGTCGCCGCCATATTGTAAGCGCCTGATCCGAGGGCGATGATTACCAATAGAAGTGACGCCAATAACAGGCTGACGATTGTTTTCATTTTTTGTTCTCATAAGATGATTGAACAGGTGATTTCACGGTTGCGTAACAAGCTCGCATTTCCATAGTACTTTCAATTTCGGAGGGAATCAATTTGTATTCTTTCACTGAAGAAGGGATTTTTTAATGCTTCCCGGATTCTTGTTAAAGATTAGGAATTCTTATGCGATGGAAAACTTAATCGCCAGTGAGTATGTATCAGAGGAAACCTGAGCCAGAGCGATGTGCAAACGGCTTAATTTTCTATAGACCTACAACTGGGTATTTCTACCTAATTTTCAATGAGATTGACTTGATAAAATAAAAGGCAAGGAACGTCCACATGTGATACTGTCTGTAGGTTTCGCAAACAATAGTTATCATGACTTTAAAACACTTTTGTTTGTCGATTCATGAAGAAGCATCCATATTATTGTAAATGAACCATTTGGGGAATCCAATGAAACAATTTATGAGTAAACAACCAGTAACTATTCTAAGTATCATGTTATTTAGTGTTGCAATCATGCTATCTGGAAACACAAATGCGGCTAAGGAGGACATGGCAACACAAGCCGAACTTAACGCAGCAGTCGCCAAATTGAACGCTAAAATTGAAGCGCTCACCCCACCAAAACGAGCAATAGGCGACGTATTGCCGAATGGAGGCGTGGTGTTCTGGGTCGACTCAACAGGGAGGCACGGATTGGCTGTCAAAGGAGACGACCAGGCGAAAAACTGGTATGCGGCGCACGATGAAGTCACAAGCGTAGATCTCAGCGTAGATTGGCGACTACCCACCTTGGAAGAATGCCGACAAATGATAGCAAACAAAGATGTAGTCATACCAGGGTTAGGCGGCAGGGATCATAATGTCGCATATAGTTCTTGGACCTCAGCAGAGATAGACGCAACAACCGTATGGCACTGCGACATTTGGACGGGCGAGGTATCGAGGAAAAGTAAAAGCGATGGTGCCTTCATACTAGCAGTACGGCGCTTCTGACATCATGGGTACTTTATAAGTACAATCGCTATTAACGTTAGTCGGCCGGTTTTAAAGTTATCATGACTTTAAAACACTTTTGTTTGTCGATTCATGAAGAAGCATCCATA
>CAZYHY010000039.1:0-26569 GCA_964647635.1 uncultured Nitrosomonas sp. | reverse complement strand
ATGCATTCTGGTTCATGGAAGAATTGTTCAGTGCGCCACTGCACTGGGGCTTTGTGATTCTGGGCTGGGCAGGCTTGTTCTCAGGTGGTATTGCAGCGCAAATCATCACCCGTTACTCGAACCTGACCGACGTTATCTGGAATAACCAAAGTAAAGATATTCTCAATAACCGAATTGTTCCTTAATTCAGTCTCCGATGTCCTAGGAAACACCCCGCTATCTGTTGAAACAGGTGGCGGGGTGTTGCTCCGATCTACTTGCTAAATTGCTGCCAAAAGATCTTTCTCCGGTCAATTGTTTGAACAAGCTTGCTTCACATATCTGGATGTTTGTATTATGGACGATGCTGTCGTAGCCATTCAGCAGTGGGTATCCACCGATGTGCTGATAGGTCTGGCGATAGCCTCGATTGTCGGCTTCGTGGGTTCTTTAATCGCGATTCCCTGGATTCTGATTCGCTTGCCGAGTGATTATTTTGATACGCGTGTTTCGCGTCACTGGATGAAAGATCGGCATCCGATGCTGCGCATCATCGGCTTGGTGATTAAAAATATGATCGGCGTTGTGTTCCTGTTAGCGGGATTTCTGATGCTTTTTCTGCCGGGACAGGGTTTGCTAACGATGTTGATTGGAATTTCGCTGGTGGATTTCCCTAATAAACGCAAGCTGGAGGCCAGAATTGTCGGGCAACATACGGTATTTAGCGCTGTCAATAAGATGCGCCATAAATTCAATCGATTGCCATTTACACTGAAACCACATGCCGAAGAATAATTGCTAGATATGAAGCCCGAAATATTGCCTGTAACTATAGCTGATGCACGCACGATTTCAATCTTGGCCGAGACAATCTGGCGGTATCACTATGCGAATATTATTTCATCCGGGCAGATTGATTATATGTTGGCGCAACGCTATCAGCCGAAGTTGATCAAGGAGCAATTATCAAATCCAGGAATCTGGTGGAGAAAATTGGTTTTGGATGAAGCGATTGTGGGCTTTTCTTGTTGCATGCGCACGGAGAAGCCGAGTGAACTAAAAATTGACAAACTGTACATTCATTGTGATCATCATCGCAAAGGTTACGGTGCGATGATGATGACGGATGCTGTTGAAATAATGCGGGGAAATAATCTGCAGTCACTGATTCTGACTGTCAATAAGCATAACCGAACTGCCATTCTGGCGTATCAACAGTATGGATTTGAAATCACGGGTGATAGTATTGTGGATATTGGGGGCGGCTATACCATGAATGATTATTTGATGACCTTAACAAAATTGAGCCGCTGGAATACTTAATCCATGAAACTGAAATTTACCAAAATGCAGGGCTTGGGCAATGATTTTGTTGTCCTGGACGGAATCAATCAATCGATTAATCTTGATCAACAACAGATTCGTTTGCTCGCAGACCGTCATTTCGGTGTCGGTTGCGATCAAATATTGTTGGTTGAGAAAGCCGTGGGGCAGGCTGATTTCCGTTATCGCATTTTTAATGCGGATGGCGGTGAAGTTGAACAATGCGGCAATGGCGCGCGCTGTTTTGTTCGCTATGTGCATGATCACGGATTGACCGAGAAAAATGAAATTCGCATAGAAACACTCAGTGGTGTGATATCCCCGAAATTGGAAGTCAATGGAAGTATTACTGTTAATATGGGGAACCCTGTATTTGAGCCGCAAGCGATTCCATTTGTTGCGGAAAAGTGCGCATTGGCTTATCAGCTTGAAATGCCCGATCAGACGATTACCATAAGTGTTGTGTCTATGGGTAACCCACATGCTGTCCGTGTCGTGCAGGACATTGCATGCGCACCGGTAGAGACCGAAGGCGCATTGATCGAAATGCACGCGCGTTTTCCCAAGCGCGTGAATGTCGGCTACATGCAGGTGGCTGATCGTAGCCATATCAAATTGCGCGTTTTTGAGCGTGGTGCCGGTGAGACGCTGGCGTGCGGAACAGGCGCCTGCGCCGCAGTGGTGGCCGGTATCAATCTCGGTTTGCTGGATCATCAGGTGATAGTCAGTACGCGAGGCGGTGAGTTAACGATCAGCTGGCAGGGGAACGATGCGCCGGTTTGGATGACAGGTCCGGCGGTTACGGTATTTGAAGGTGAAATTAATTTGTAATGAATAAGGAAGCATCATGAAACCGGAAGACGTTGCGCAGTATCTACAGGATCACCCACAATTCTTCAATGAATACGCCGACTTGTTGGCGGATATTCATATTCCTGGTTTGTACGATGATAAGGTTATCTCAATCAATGAGCGGCAAGTTGCCTCGTTAAGAGAGAGAAATCGCGTATTACAGGATAAGTTGCTTGAATTAATCAGTTTTGGTGAAGAAAACGATGCAATTGGCGAGAAAATGCATCGCCTGACCATCGCATTGCTTTCTGTTTCCAACATGAGTGAATTCTTCAATGCACTCTATTTCAGTTTGCGTGAGGATTTTGCCGTGCCGCTTGTGGCAATGCGCCTGTGGAATATTGCCTGCAGCGATCAGGAGCATGTTGAATTTACGCCTGTCAGCCAGGATGTTCACATTATTGCTGAAAGCCTGTCGCAACCTTATTGCGGCAATCATATCGCGAACGAAATCCAGTGCTGGTTTGGTGAAGGCGCGGAGCACCTCAATTCATTTTCCATGATTCCATTGAGCACCACACAAGCCATTGGCTTACTTATTTTGGGTAGCCCTGATGCCGAAAGATTTTATCCGGAAATGGGAACATTGCATTTAAAGCGGCTGGGAGAGTTGATGTGTACCGCGATTGCCCGCTATGACCTAGCTGAAACCGCCAGCAGCGAAGCAGCACAAGATCATGTCACCAATGAGCAGTAAACCTGAGTCACTGGCTGCCGCCTATATTCATCATCTGACTTACGAGCGGCGTTTGTCGCCACTGACCAGTGAGAACTACGCCCGCGATATTCGTGTTTTGCTGAAGTATGTCAATATAGACGATTTAGAACAGATTCAATCGCCGAATATCCGCCATGTGATCGCGAAACTTCATGGTAAAGGACTCTCCAGTCGAAGTTTGTCCAGAATGTTATCGGCGTGGCGCAGTTTTTATCGTTATCTGATACGCGATCACCAGTACCGGCATAATCCTTGTATTGGCTTACATGTTCCCAAATCAGCGCAGAAACTACCCAATGTACTTTCTCCTGATGAAGCCGTGCAGCTACTGACATTCTCTCCCGATCATATGCTGACAATACGGGATAGCGCCATGTTTGAATTGTTTTATTCTTCAGGCTTAAGATTGGCTGAATTGACACAACTCAAGCCCGTGGATGTCAGTTTTGCGGAAGGAACGGTCAGAGTGCTCGGCAAAGGAGGAAAAACACGTATTGTCCCGGTCGGCGATTATGCAATTCAGGCTTTGAAGGTATGGATCGAGCAGCGTGTACAGATTGTCAAACCGCATGTGTCCGCGCTTTTTTTATCACAGCATGGCGATGCGATCAGCGCCCGTACCATTAGTTATCGTTTGAAAAACAGGGCTAGGCAGCAAGGCATCCATCAAAATGTGCATCCGCATATTTTACGGCATTCTTTTGCGTCACATCTGTTGCAATCCAGCGGTGACTTGCGCGCTGTTCAGGAAATGCTGGGGCATGCTCACATCACTTCTACACAGGTATATACGCATCTGGACTTCCAACATCTGACAAAGGTTTATGATACTGCGCACCCGCGGGCTAAAAAAAGAAGCTGATCATTGACTTATTGTTTCTATCTAAGTCAGCCATGTTTTATAGGCTATAATGATATTTTGTAACGAGTTAAGCAAATTTCATGACAACGATTGTTTCAGTAAGGCGCGGCCGTCAGGTTGCATTAGGTGGTGATGGTCAAGTAACGCTGGGTGCCGTGGTGGCAAAATCCAGTGCGCGTAAAGTCCGCAGGCTCTATCATGACAAAATTCTAGCTGGATTTGCAGGGGGTACTGCAGATGCTTTTACACTATTCGAGCGTTTCGAGGGTAAGCTGGAAGCGCATCATGGACATATCATGCGTGCCGCCGTTGAATTAGCTAAAGACTGGCGCACGGATCGAATTCTGCGCAGATTGGAAGCTATGTTAGTGGTTGCCAACGAAGATGCGACGCTGATTATTACCGGCGCTGGTGATGTGATCGAACCTGAGTTAGGTATCGCCGCTATCGGTAGTGGCGGTTCGTATGCTTTGGCAGCCGCACGCGCATTATTGGAAAATACCGATTTATCTCCACAGGAAATGGTCAAAAAGTCACTGACAATAGCGGGTGATATCTGTATTTACACTAACCAAGATCATGTTATCGAGACCATCGACTAGGTTGCTCCCATCTGGCAGGCCGTTGAAAAGCTATCTGCGTTGCCGCTGCGGTACTAAAAACAGGCTCAAAATGCTCATTTATTAAGCATAAACTGCGTTTTTCGCCCGTTTTTTCCTGGTATCGGCTGCCTCGAATATGTTTTTTTAACGGCCTGCTAAGTAGTAAAAATGTTTTTTATAGTTGCAGAACGCGGGCAGTTAGTTGACCTGCGTCTTGCATTTGGAATTTTGTTTATTTTACACCTAACACTGAATTTAAAATTATGTCTCAAATGACTCCACAAGAAATTGTCCATGAGCTGGACAAACACATCATCGGCCAGAATTCAGCCAAGCGGGCTGTGGCGATTGCGCTCAGGAATCGCTGGCGCAGACAACAGATTGCCGATCCATTACGCCAGGAAATCACGCCCAAGAATATTCTGATGATTGGCCCGACGGGTGTCGGTAAAACCGAAATTGCGCGTCGTTTGGCAAAGCTGGCGAACGCGCCCTTTATAAAAATTGAAGCGACTAAATTTACCGAAGTGGGGTATGTGGGTCGCGATGTCGATTCGATTATCCGCGATTTGATTGAGACAGCAATTAAGGAATTGCGCGAGAGAGAAACCCGTAAAAAGCAACCGCTTGCGGAGGATCGCGCAGAAGATCGCATTCTTGATGCGCTGTTGCCGGTTGCTAGAGATTTCGGCTCGACCAGTGTCGATGAGCAAGATAATTCCACGCGCCAGAAATTCCGCAAAAAATTGCGCGAAGGTGAGTTGGATGATAAGGAGATCGAAATAGAAATGGCAGCACCGCGCGCTAATATGGAAATCTTTGCGCCACCGGGCATGGAAGATCTGACATCCCAGATCCAAGGCATGTTTCAGAATATGACTGGGGAAAAAAAGAAAACCCGCAAGATGACAATACGGGAAGCCAGAAAAATGCTGCTTGAAGAAGAAGCCGCAAAAATGGTCAATGATGAGGAACTAAAGTTGACGGCTATTCAGAATGTAGAGCAGAACGGCATTGTATTTCTGGACGAAATAGACAAAATTGCCAGCCGTACAAGTAATACCGGAGGAGATGTTTCACGCCAGGGTGTGCAGCGGGATTTGCTGCCGCTGGTGGAAGGCACAACCGTATCAACCAAATATGGCATGATCAAAACCGATCACATCCTATTTGTTGCCAGTGGTGCGTTCCACATGTCCAAGCCTTCTGACTTGATTCCCGAGTTGCAAGGACGCTTCCCCATTCGTGTTGAGTTGGCCAGTTTGAGTGTCAGCGACTTTGAGCAAATTCTGACGAATACAGATGCTTGTTTGACGCGTCAATATGAAGCATTGCTGGCTACAGAAGGCGTACAGCTACAATTTTCTAACGATGCCATTAAACGTCTGGCTGAGATTGCATACTCTGTGAACAGTAGAACTGAGAATATTGGTGCGAGACGTCTGCACACCGTCATGGAGAAATTACTGGAAGAGGTCTCGTATAATGCACCGAGACGCAGCGGAGAAACTGTTGTTATTGATGCGTCATATGTCGATGAACGCCTCAAGGATCTTTCGCAAAGCGAAGATTTGGCGCGATATGTGTTATAAGCCCTTAGTTTAAGATTGTCCTTCGGATGCTAACTTTCTTAATATTTCCCCTGCTGATAAGGGAAAGGTAATGATTTTTAGAAATTAAGCTGAAGGAATCTTTTGATACTGAGGAGATTTTCTTACCGAAGACAAAATGCTTGGCCAAACCGATAGTTGTGTGTTTTTTACTTCTTTTAGTGACTAATTGAATTTAGTTCATTTAGCTTGTTGGATTTAATAAGAAATAATTAATACGCTATCCGGTTTGGCCTAAATACAGGGTTGCTACTATATGACAGTTAGTTGCTCTTGCTGATTTGTCAGATTTTTTGTTCAACAAGGAGGCGAGTGATAACCCGCCCCTTCATTATTAATAGGACGATCCTGCTGCTGCGCCACCTGGTCTAGGATTCTTTATTTTAGCAGGACAGGTAACCTTCTCGCCGTCAGTCCGATCTTTGATCGTGTCACCAGCTTTTTTACCTTCACATGCCATTTTGTTCAGAATATCTTGAGCAGATACTGGTGGCAGTCCGGATTCTAGATTTCCACTTGCAAATGTAACAGAAGAACCGAATAAAAATGCTGAAGCGAATACTGCAATAAGAAATTTGTTCATTTTTAACTCCTATATTATATGTTATTAAGGAAGCCAATTTTAATGCATCTGGCTTTCCAAACATGAATTTATCACAATCATAAATATCATGGCCATTTCTTTTAAAAATCTTATGATTTGAGCCAGCGAACTATAGCATAATTTCCTGTTCCTGCAGTTGCCGTTAAATAATCTATTTTCATGTTTTTTTGAGATTGTTTAGTCTCATCAAGGCTCAATAAGTACGGCTGCAGCAACACGACGCCCTTCCTCAACCAATATGTTATAGGTACGGCAGCAGGCTTTTGTGTCCATTACTTCAACACCGATACCTAGCCTGACTAATTGGCCTAATAGGGATGGATCTGGAAATTGATGTTTGGCGCCTGTCCCCAAAATGACGATTTCAGGTGTATGCGGCAGCAGTCTTTCAAAATGTTGAATTTCAAGTTGCGAGACCGACGGTATTGGCCAATTCTCAATTAGATAATCCGGTAATACGATCAAGCTTTTTTCATAACGCGTCTGATTTATCTGTACATATCCGTCGCCATAACCGGTAAAGATATATTGATGAGCAAAATTTGCTAGATGTAATTTCAATAGTGTGCTCCGCAGGATAGTTTTTAATAACAGTAATTATGCATTAATGCAATCAAAAAACAATCAATACGTCCCGATTGTCTGAGTTTTTCATGTGCGCTGTGGAATAGCACTCTTTTACGTATTAAATAATCTTAGAGCGATTGTTTGTTTTTATGGGCTGTTTTTCTTGCAACAAAATCAACTAAAGTGCCAAGCGTTTGAAATGTTTGCGCACTAATTTCATCATCATGAATTGAGATTGAAAATTTTTTTTCTAAGGCCAGAATGATAGCTACCACGGCAACTGAATCAAGCTCTGGGATATTGCCCAGTAAAAAAGTATCTGCTGTAATGGAATCGCATCGTTCGCCTAATCCCAAGATGCCGGATAAGAGTGTTTTAATTTCAGTGGTATAGTTCATTCGGATTAATTGTTGAAAAGCTTTATGTTTTTGTAGGGATATCGAGTAGCCTGTAATTATAAGGCTGATTCAGGACTTTGATTGCTTTGTTTGTATGGTGAGTAATTATTCGGCGGCATATGGCCGGTATAACCATAAAAACTTTTCATTATTGGAATTAAGGCTGTATTTCAACGATTGAATTAGCGCGAGCAATTCCGCTAGTGATTCGCCCCGATTTGTTGCGAACTTGAACGACTTGACCTTCGGCGGCATCAGCCAAGGCCTGACCTTCCGAACTGATATTAAATCCTCGTCCCTGAACAACTAGATTGATTTTTTGTCCGCGCAAGATAACGTAGGGCGCGCGCAGCATTTGTGGGCGCAATGGTTGTCCGGCAGTAAGGTTAGTGGTAGCAACCTTACCGATGACTTGTGCCGCATTCGTGAATATGCCATCAGGCATTTGCGTTAGATTAACATTCTGTAGCGCTACATCTTCATGTGCGAGTGTTTGTCCGGTTGAGATGGAACGTGCTGCATGCAACACATTAGCCATCACACTGACTTCAGCCTGGACGTAGATAGTCCAAGTCGCGGATTGGCTGTTGCAGCGAACGCCCACGGAAGTTTTTCCCCATAAGCGGCTGCCGGTAGGCATAAAAGGTTCCAGTTCCGGACACTTGGGTAAACTGAGATGCTGATCAATTTTGTCGACATTAGCAATGACCTGTCCGGATAGTGATGCAGTATTACTATAAATAAAATTTTCTACCGCGTTTTTAATGAGTGAAATTTCTTGCTGCTGGGGAATAGGCTTGTGCTGTGACGCCAACAAAGGTAATGAAAAGATTGTAAGTCCTGACAGACAGAGCATTGACACTAAGTAACGCATCATAATTTATTCGACCATTAATTGTTGCCGCTTTCGGCAATGATTGCCGCCATACCATTATCTTAAACAGGTACGCAGAAATTTATGTCTAAAGATGGCATCTATTTCATGCCTTTTTCGCTGGTTGGCCGACTAATTAAGGCATTTATTATACTTGGCATACTAAATGCTAATAGAGAGATTGAAAGATATATTTAATCAGGATTAATAAAATGATTAACAAACTTGAGAAAGAGTTAAATTTTCACCATCAAGCCTTAAGCTTAAGAGCTGCGCGGCAAGAATTGCTGTCAAGTAACGTAGCCAATGCAGACACTCCAAATTTCAAAGCGAAGGATATTGATTTTGCCAGCGTGTTACGTGAGAAGCTTTCGCCAGCCACCAACCCGCATACCGTGAATTTAAATACGACATCTTCAATGCATATTAATCCCGCGACACAAGGGATGCTTGGAAACGACGTATTGTATCGCGTTCCTTTGCAACCGAGTGCAGATGGTAACACAGTGGATATGGACATGGAACGTACTCGGTTTGCGGATAACTCAATTAAATATGATGCGAGTATCACGTTTATTACGAATGAGTTTAGGAACTTAACATTAGCTATGCAGGAGAGATAATAATGTCTTTATTTAATGTATTTGATATTGCAAGCTCAGCAATGTCGGCACAATCTCAGCGCTTGAATGTAGTAGCCAGCAATCTTTCAAATGCCGATAGTGTCACCAGCTCGACGGGTGAGCCTTATCGTGGGCGCCAAGTGATTTTTAGTACATTGCAGGCAGCAGCCAATGGTGCAAGCGGCGTTAAGGTTGCTGGTGTTGTGCATGATCCCTCGCCGATGCGGCAAGTGTTTGAGCCCAAACATCCGCTCGCGGATAAAAGCGGCTATGTGACGATGCCAAATGTTAACGTGGTGGACGAAATGGTTAACATGATGTCTGCATCGCGTTCATATCAGAATAGTGTGGATATGATGAATACCACCAAATCCCTACTACAAAAAACGCTGACTATCGGTCAATAAAGGAGTACATGATGAGTGCAATTCAACAAGCCAGTTCACAGACTGCCGCATCGGCAGCAACGACAGGTGTCACCGCAAAAAAGAATGCTGAGAATCCACAGGATCGTTTTTTGAAACTGTTAATTACTCAGATGAAAAATCAAGATCCGCTTAAACCGCTTGATAATGCAGAAGTCACCAGCCAATTGGCGCAAATCAGTACTGTAACAGGTATCGATAAATTGAATACAACCCTGCAACTGCTAACCTCGGATGTTGAAGACAGCCTATCAATGGAAGCAACGGGAATGATCGGACATAGTGCTTTTGTTCCCGGCACGGCTATTAAACTCCAAGGAGACTCAGCGGTGGCTGGAATTGAATTAGCACAACCGGTTGATCAACTTAAAATAACAATACTGGATAGTGCGGGTATCCCTGTTCGGCATTTGGATCTTGGTGCACATCCAACAGGTGTCAGCACAATTCCTTGGGATGGTCAAACAGACAGCGGTGCAAAAGCGGCTGATGGAAACTACACTTTTTCTGTGAGCGCGAAGCAGGGTGGAAATGAAATAAAAGCAAGCACACTTTCACTGGGTTTGGTCAATAGTGTTTCATTGGTTGAGAATGGTGCGCTGCTTGATATGGGCGAACTAGGGCTTATCAATTTATCTGATATTAAACGAGTATTCTAATTAGGAGATTGTCATGGGTTTTCAACATGGTTTGAGTGGACTGAGTGCAGCTTCGACAAACTTGGATGTTATCGGAAGTAACATTGCCAATGTGAATACTGCCGGGTTTAAACAATCTCAAGCTCAATTTACCGATATTTTTGCAAATTCCCTAGGTGGTTTGGGTTCATCTCAAGTCGGTATCGGTACAAGAGTAGCAGCCGTTGCACAGTCATTTAGTCAGGGAAATATCGCGCCAACCAGCAATCCATTGGATATTGCCATCAATGGCCAAGGTTTTTTTCGTATGGATGAAGGCGGTGTGGTTAGCTATAGTAGGAATGGCCAGTTTCGCGTAGATGGTAGCGGATTTCTTACCAATGCAACTGGCGCGAACTTAACCGGATATATGGCCGATGTCAATGGAAATATCGATGCCAGCAAACCGACCAATTTGAGATTAATTGCCTCTGATCTTGCTCCGAAAGCCACATCGACATTCGAAATGGGTTTTAATTTGAATTCGGGTGACGCTATACCCACGATAACAACATTTAATGCAACTGATCCCAAGTCCTATAACTGGCAAACATCAGGGACTATTGTTGATAGTTTAGGTAATGAACATGTTCTTGCGACTTATTTCCAGAAATCGGCAGCTAATACATGGAATATCTACGCATCGGTTGATGGAAAGGTTGATGCCGCTGGTGTACCTCAAGGGGTGACTTTGGGGGGAAGTGCTTTAACATTTGACGGAACTGGCGCATTACTCACACCTGCAACACCAATGACTGTAGGTGTTGACTGGGCAATTATTAATCCAACATTAGGCGCCGTTTCTCCATTGAATTTCTCATTGGATCTAGCCAAAGCGACCCAGTTTGGGGCAGCTTTTGGTAAGAATACTATCTCACAGGATGGCTTTACCTCTGGCCGATTGGCCGGTTTTACCACGGGCGCTGATGGCATTATTCAAGGTACTTATACAAATGGTCAGACTAAAACAGTTGGACAAATTGTTTTAGCAAACTTTGTTAGTCCACAAGGACTGAACCCTGTGGGAGATGGTCTTTGGTTAGAGACGCCAAATTCTGGCCAACCTGTAGTCGGACCGCCAAAAACAGGCACACTGGGTACACTTCAGGCTTCTGCGATTGAAGATTCCAATGTTGACCTGACAACTGAATTGGTAGAAATGATTACAGCACAACGCATGTATCAAGCCAATGCCAAAACAATTGAAACGCAGGACGCAATTTTGCAAACATTGGTTAATCTCTGATTATTTGTCATTGGCTTACAATTTGTTGGAAGTTACTTATCATTTTATTTCATGAAATTGAGTAAAAAATGGATAGATTAATCTACACATCAATGACCGGAGCAAACCATACAATCAGTCAACAAGCTACGGTTGCTCATAATCTTGCCAACGCTGCTACAACCGGTTATCGGGCAGAGAATAATGCATTTCGTGCTATTCCGGTATTTGGTGATGGACTGCCTACACGCGCATTTGTTGTTGATTCAACAATAGGTGCAGATTTTACGCCAGGTACATTACAAACTACCGGTCGCGATCTGGATGTTGCAGTTAAAGGTTCCGGTTGGATTACTGTGCAGTTGGATAATGGTGAAGAAGCCTATACCCGCAATGGCGGTTTGCAAGTAAGTTCCAGTGGTATTTTATTAACGCAAAATGGACTTAAAGTGAAAGGTGACAGAGGAATTATTGCGATTCCTCCGGAAACCCGTATCACGATTGGTGTTGACGGAACTGTGTCGTCTGTTCCGATTAATCCCCAACCGAACACAGTTGCAGCAGTGGGGCGCATTAAATTGGTCAATCCACCTGAAGATAGTCTTGTTAAGGGTACTGATGGCTTGTTTCGCCTCAAAGCTGGCGGCGAAGCACCGGTTGATGCCAGAGTTAGATTGGTGGATGGAACACTGGAGGGTAGCAATGTGAATGTCGTGCATGAAATGGTCAGCATGATTGATCTGGCTCGTCAATTCGATATGCAGATGAAAATGCTTGAGAATGCACAGCGCAACGCAGAACAGGCCAGCGAAATAATGGTTATAAGAGTTTGATTAGACAAAAATTCAGAGGGTTAATTACTATGATGCGTTCATTATGGATCGCCAAAACAGGCCTTGATGCACAGCAAACGAAGATGGATGTTATCTCCAATAACTTGGCGAATGTCAGTACCAATGGATTCAAACGTGCGCGTGCGGTTTTTGAAGACTTGCTGTACCAAACAATGCGTCAACCGGGCGCGCAATCTTCCCAGCAAACTCAACTGCCTTCGGGGTTGCAAATAGGTACTGGTGTCAAACCGGTTGCAACAGAAAGCATATTTACCCAGGGTGGGCTGCAACAAACTGATAACCAACGAGATGTTGCCATACGTGGGGTGGGTTTTTTTCAAGTTATATTACCTGATGGTACTGCGGCTTACACCCGTGATGGTGCGTTTCAATCCGATCTGAATGGTCAACTTGTAACATCCAGTGGATATGCAGTACAGCCAGCGATTGTGGTTCCCCCGAACGCACTGGGCATTACAATTGCGCGAGATGGAACAGTATCGGCGACAGTACCTGGTGCTACCGCATCCATCCAAGTTGGCAATATCCAACTGGCCGGATTTGTCAATCCGGCAGGATTACAGAAAATGGGTGAAAACCTGTATATGGAAACCGCATCCAGTGGAACGCCTAATCAGAATGCTCCCGGTACGAATGGATTAGGGCTATTAGAACAAAATTTTGTTGAAACATCTAATGTGAATGTAGTGGAAGAATTAGTGAGCATGATTCAGACCCAGCGTGCATATGAGATGAATTCAAAGTCGATTGAAACTTCAGATCAGATGTTACAAAGGTTAGCTCAACTGTAATTTGGCTGGTTATCCGGAATAATGTGATGGTAAATAGCAATCCACTGATGAAAAGTCAAAACCTATATATATGCTTATTGATACTTGTTTTGTTTATATCGGGTTGTGTAACACCATCAACAGCTACTTATCAGCCCTATTCGTTACGACCACCCCATCAGGCCGGGGTAGCAGTTCAACCAGATGGAGCAATCTTTCGGACTGTGAATAGCACGGCAGGAGGAGTTCGTTATACCCCGTTGTTTGAAGATCGGCGAGCACGAAGTATCGGCGATACGATTACCGTCACTTTAAACGAAAAAACAAATGCTAGTAAAAGTTCGGGAAGTAATGTTGATCGTTCTGGAAGTGTTGATTTCTCGATTCCGAGCTTGCTAGGGGTTCCTTTGACCTTCTTAAAGAAAAATGCAACTGTTGAAGCTAAATCCACCAATAAATTTGATGGCAGTGGCGAAAGCGCAAGTAAAAATGATTTTAAAGGAACAATTACTGTGACGGTGATAGAAGCACTACCCAATGGAAATTTGGTTGTCAGTGGAGAGAAACAAATAGGCATTAACCAAGGGCAAGAGTTTATAAGGCTTTCGGGTGTTGTAAATCCAATTCATATTATGGGGAATACAATTTCTTCAACTCAGGTTGCAGATGCACGCATTGAATATCGAGCCAATGGATATATTGATGAGGCCCAGACAATGGGTTGGTTCGCACGGTTCTTCCTTAATGTTTCTCCTTTCTAAAAATTAAATGTACGGAAGAATCATTAGCTTAGAGGTACACAACATTATGAGAGTACAAAACATAATTATTTGTTTTTTTCTTGCTCTTGGTTTGCTTCTACCGGGTCTAGGTGTTGCCGATCGTATTAAGGATTTAGCATCCATTCAGGGGGTACGTAATAATCAATTAGTCGGGTATGGGTTGGTTGTGGGCCTAGATGGTAGTGGCGATATGACAACTCAAACACCCTTTACAGTACAGAGTATCATCAGTATGTTGGGGCAACTGGGTATTAACTTGCCGCCTGGCACTAACTTGCAATTACGCAATGTCGCTGCTGTGATGGTGACGGCTATATTACCTGCATTTACCAAACCCGGTCAGCAAATTGATATTACAGTATCTTCCATGGGTAATGCGAAAAGTTTGCGTGGCGGAACACTGCTGATGACTCCGCTTAAAGGTGTTGATAACCAAGTATATGCTATGGCTCAAGGAAATGTGTTAGTAGGAGGCATTGGCGCTGCTGCTGGGGGTAGCAGTGTGCAAGTTAACCATCTCAATGTTGGGCGTATCGCAGGCGGTGGTATTGTGGAGCGTGAAATCCCTACTGCAGTTGGGCAAGGCGATTATATTAACCTTGAACTTAATTCGGTTGATTTTACAACGGTTCAGCGTATTGTTGGTGCAATTAATGGCATTTATCCTTCAACTGCAACTGCTGTAGACGGTCGAATGATCCAGGTAAGAGCGCCTGCTGATAACAGTCAGCGTATTATGTTTATTTCTCAAATTGAAAGTTTAGATGTAACACCCGCAAAGGCACCTGCCAAAGTTATTGTTAATTCGCGTACTGGCTCAATTGTTATGAATCAAGCGGTAACGCTTGAGAGCAGTGCTATCGCACATGGTAATTTATCAATAATTATTAATACTGAACCAGTAATCAGTCAACCTGGCCCATTTGCGCAACGGGGTGAAACAGTGGTTACGCAGCGATCTCAAGTTGAAATACGTACTGAAGAGGGAAATTTAATGCTTCTACCTAATGGTGCGGATCTTGGTGAGGTTGTGAAGGCACTGACGGCAATTGGTGCAACGACGCAAGATTTGCTGTCCATACTGCAGGCATTAAAAGCAGCGGGCTCATTGCGTGCCGATCTAGAGATTATTTAATAACATGGTGATATGAAGATATGATTATCTCGCCAGATACTTCGAGTAAGCTTGCAGTTGATGCCAAGAGTATTGATGACCTGCATTTAATGGCTAAGCAGCGTCCAGATGAAGCTTTACAGAAGGTAGCGCAGCAGTTTGAATCATTGTTTATGAATATGTTGCTGAAAAGTATGCGCGAAGCGACTCCTAAAGACGGGTTGTTCGATAGCCAACAAACCCAATTTTTTACGCAAATGTATGATCAACAATTGGCTCAACATATATCAACCAGAGGTATCGGGATTGCTGACATGATGGTGAAACAGTTAACTCGAGCTAATAATTCGATAAATCCAGAAACTTCTATTAGCCAAACAGATGCCATTTTATCCGCGATCAATTCCATCAGTCATTCTTCTTTAGTTAAGAATGGACATCCAAATGACAAGTCAGGACAGTTATGGCCAAATTCTCAGACCTCATCCAATGCGGGGGCTCCACTAGGAATAATAAGTTCCCCTGCTGGAGGATCTGCTGCGACTATCCAGCTAGAAACACAATTTAGAAAACCGCCCAGTCATTCAATGAGTTTTATCGATAAACTTTTACCACATGCGAAGGCTGTATCGCAATCAACCGGCATTCCTCCTCATTTCATGCTGGCACAAGCTGCTTTGGAGAGTGGATGGGGAAAACATGAGATTCGCCACGCAGATAATAGCCCAAGTTATAATTTATTTGGTATCAAAGCAGGCGCAAGCTGGAAAGGAAATGTCGTTGAAACAGTAACGACCGAATACATTAATGGCGTACCACAAAAAGTGGTCGAGAAGTTCCGTGCTTATAATTCGTACGCTGAAGGGTTTAATGACTATGCCAAATTACTACTGGATAATCCGCGCTATGCAAAAGTTTTGAAAGCTGCTGATGCCGCAGCCTTCGCAAATGGTTTGCAACGTGCTGGTTATGCGACTGATCCGCTGTACGCTGAAAAATTAATTCGGATACTCAATAGCGAGATGTTACAACGCCAAGAATTGATTTAATGTTTAAAAGCCTCATTAATTCTTTTATTAATTGGCCGATATTATCAATATAAACTTTTTATATAATTAAGAGTTGAATTAAGATTATGGGAAATAGTATCCTTGATATTGGAATCAGTGGCTTATTAGCTGCACAAAATCAGCTACAAACAACAAGCCATAATATCAGTAATGCCAGCACGCCCGGCTATAGGCGACAGCAGGTTATGCTTAATACAAATATTCCGCAATCATCAGGTGCTGGGTTTGTTGGGCGGGGTGTTCATTCAACCACAGTACAGCGTATTTACAGCCAATTTCTTGCGAGTCAATCATTACAAATCCAAACACAAAGTCAATCGTTGGATAGTAATTTTGCGCAAATAAAGCAACTGGATAATATGTTTGCTGAAGCTACTTCGGGTCTTTCTCCAACGCTGCAAAAATTTTTTAGTGCCATACAAGATGTTGCGACCAATCCTTCTGTGATTCCGTCACGCCAGGCTATGCTGAGTAATGCAGAAGCGCTGGTATCGCGTTTTCATAGCATGGATCAGCGGGTATCCCAAATTAGAGACGGTGTAAATTCTCAGATTGCCAGCAGTGTTACTGAGATAAACTCCTTGGCCGATCAGATAGCTAAAATGAATCATCAGATTTTGTTAGCTGAGGGTGCCGCTGGTGGGCAACCTGCTAATGATATGTTGGACCAAAGGGATGAGCTTGTTAATCAATTAAGCAAATTGATTAACACCGATACAGTAAGACAAGATGATGGTTCTATAAATGTTTATATTGGCAATGGTCAAGCACTGGTTGTGAGTTCTCAAACACTATCACTGCAAGCGATTCCATCCCCCGGTGATCCAGAGAATTTAACAATTGGTTTAATGAGTGGCGGCAATACTATTCAACTACCCGAAAGCCAGATCACGGGCGGGGCTTTAGGTGGCCTTTTATCTTTTCGGAGTGCCACACTCGATAGCGCACAAAACGCACTGGGAAGAATTGCGATAACGTTAGCACAAACATTTAACGAGCAGCATCAGCTAGGGTTGGATCTTAATGGGAATATGGGGAAAGATTTCTTCACTGTGCCTCCGCCCAAAGTGGTTTCTGCCTCAACTAATAGCGCGTCTTCGGCTATCACTGCTGGAATTAGCGATTTTAGCGCTCTTACAACAAGCGATTATCAATTCTCCTATGATGGCACGAACTATACACTGACAAGGCTATCGGATAATAATTCAGTGAGTACATTGGCGGCCCCGTCTGGTGCTACACCTCTGGTACTTGACGGTGTATCTGTTACGGGAGCGACTATTCTTCCGAATGAGAGATTTCTAATCCAGCCAACTATTGACGGCGCAAGGAAAATAGCGGTAAATATTACTGATACAACCGAAATTGCTGCGGCGGGGCCTAATCGGACCAGTGCGGCTGTGTCGAATACCGGTACTGGAACGATCAGTGCTGGAACTGTAAACGCACTACCGCTGGACCCTAATCTCCGGCAACCGCTGACTATTGCGTTCCATACACCCTATGATGGGCAGTATGATGTGACGGGTACGGGCACTGGATTGCCAGCTACCAATCAAGTTTATACCGCAGGAACTGATATTAATTTTAATGGTTATACCTTTCAAATTAATGGCAAGCCTGCCGCAGGCGATACTTTCACAATTACTCCTAATAATAGCGGGTCTGCTGATAATCGTAATATGCTATTGCTGGGCATTTTGCAGACAACCAATACCATGGTAAATGGTTCTGCAACATTTCAATCCGCCTACGGACAGCTTGTGAGTCAAGTTGGTAATAAAACGCGTGAACTGGAGGTAACCAGTAAAGCCCAGGCTAATTTACTTGCACAAACTGAAAGATCGATGGAATCAATATCGGGTGTTAATTTGGATGAAGAAGCCGCGAATCTGATGCGTTTTCAACAGGCTTTTCAGGCTTCAAGCAAGGTCATTGAAATTAGTAATTCATTGTTTGATTCAATTCTTCGAATCGGTTGAGAAATTTAGATCAGGGGAAGTATTATGCGCATTAGTACAAATACAATTTATGAGACTGGGACTAACTTAATGCTTCAGCAACAGGAAGCGCTAATTAAAACACAGCAACAGCTTTCTACCGGTCGGCGCATCCTTACGCCTTCAGATGACCCAATTGCTGCTGCGCAAGCGCTAAATATTTCACAGTCAGCATCACTTAATGAGCAATATTCAGTTAATCGTACCAGCGCAAGCTCTTCACTCGGATTGGAAGAAAATATACTAAAGCAAGTGACATCACTGCTTCAAGATGTACATGAATCAGCAGTCCATGCTGGGAGTGCTTCGCTCGCAGACGCTGATCGAAAGATGCTCGCGACAGAGTTACGCGGTCGATTAGAGTCGCTCGTTGGCCTTGCCAATACCACAGATGAGAAAGGGCAATTTCTGTTTTCAGGGTATCAGGCGAATACAAAGCCTTTTGTTCAGGCTGGGCTAGATGTGCAATATATGGGAGATCAAGGGCAGAGATTAAATCAAGTGGGGCCTACGCGTCAGCTTGCTGTCAGCGATTCTGGAATAGATATGTTCGAGCGTGTCAAGAACGGGAATGGCGTTTTCGCGACAGCAGCTGATTCAGCTAATACAGGTACGGGTATTATTGACATAGGCTCGGTTATGACACCGACTAGTCTTACCGGTAATAATTACGAGATAAGTTTTGCGGTTGCTGCTGGTGTGACAACTTACGATATTGTTAATACAACAACAGGATTGCCGGTTTCATCAGGTAATCCCTATGTACAAAACAATACAATCAGCTTCGACGGAATGCAGTTGAGTATTAAAGGTGCCCCTGCAAATGGGGATAAATTTACTGTTTCTCCCAGTAGTAATCAGAGCATCTTCAAGACAGTGTCTAATCTGATCACAGCGCTTGAGATACCTTCTAGTGGTCAATCTGGGGGCACCCGACTTGCGAATACTTTAAGTACGGCATTACAGAATATTGATAACAGTTTGGAGCATGTGCTGGAGAAACGATCTTCTATTGGTGCTCGGCTTCAAGAAATAGATACCTTGGAGAGCGTAGGTAGCGATCAGAATATCCAGTTTGAGCAATCGCTTTCACAGCTACAGGATGTTGATTTCGCTAAAGCAATTTCTGATTTGCAACGACAACAGCTATATCTGCAGGCTGCACAACAATCGTATGTTAAAATTTCTGGCTTGAGTTTGTTTAACCTTATTTAACCGCTATGGGATACTGCTACTTTCGATAAAAATTAATTCCCTGATATCCTATATCACGGCGAACTTGATAATTATTGAAAGAAATGCTCTCGATTAATTTGTAAGCATTTTGTTGCGCATTTTTAATGCTCTCACCCAATGCTGTTATACACAAAACACGCCCACCGGCAGTTGTAAACTCCTTTCCATCATTACCTCCCATAGTGGTTCCGGAGTGGAAAATATGGAAACTGTCTGTATTGTTCTGTTCGATAATTAGCTTAGACAAACCATGGATGACATCATTTTTCCTCGGATTTTCAGGGTACCCGTGTGCTGCCATTACAACGCCCAGCGCAGCACGTCGATCCCACTCAACATCTACTTTATCCAGTGTGCCATTCACGGCATGTTCGACTAATGTCAAAAGATCGCTTTTTAAGCGCAGCATAATCGGTTGAGTTTCCGGATCTCCCAGTCGGCAGTTAAATTCCAATACTTTTGCCTGATTTTCTGCAGTAATCATTAATCCTGCATAGAGAAAACCACTATAACTGATCCCTTCTTGTTTCATTCCTGTGATGACTGGATGAATAATATCCCGAATGATTTTTGCATGCAGGCTTGGGGAAATAAATGGCGTGGGTGAGTATGCGCCCATCCCACCTGTATTGGGGCCTGATTCGCCATCATACAGACGTTTATGATCTTGACTAGTCGCTAGCGGCAAAATGTGTTGACCATCAGTCATCACAATAAAGCTAACTTCTATTCCTTGTAGAAATTCTTCAATAACAATTTCACTGCCAGCACTACCCAGGGTTTTCTCAACGAGTATGGCACTGACTGCAGCATGTGCTTGTTCATGGGTTTGAGCAACCACCACGCCCTTTCCAGCCGCGAGGCCATCCGCTTTAACTACCAGGGGTGCAGGTTTTTGATCAATGTATTGATGCGCCAGCGCAGGATCGGTAAAACTTGCGTAAGTCGCGGTAGGAATATGATGCCGCTGCATAAATTCCTTGGCAAAGATTTTCGAAGTTTCAAGTTGCGCTGCTTGCTGCGTCGGGCCAAAGATTTTAAGATCTGCGGCTTGGAAGGCATCGACGATACCTGCCGCAAGTGGGATTTCCGGGCCGACTATTGTGATTGCGATGTGTTCTTTTTTTGCAAATTCGACTAATTCAGGGATCAACGTAATCGGAACATTCTCAAGCCTGCGTTCTAATGCGGTACCCGCATTACCTGGTGCCACAAATACTTTATGTACTCGGGGGGATAGGCTTAATTTCCACGCCAGTGCGTGTTCTCTGCCGCCGCCGCCAATGACCAGTAGTTTCATAATATTCTGAGATTATCTAGTGTCTGAAATGGCGGATGCCGGTAAATACCATTGCAATACCTTGTTCGTCGGCGGCAGCGATAACTTCGTTGTCACGAATGCTGCCACCGGGTTGAATGATTGCAGTTGCACCTGCTTGCACCACGACATCCAATCCATCCCGGAAGGGGAAAAATGCGTCCGATGCAACTACCGATCCTGTCAGCGTAAGACCTGCTTGTTGTGCTTTGATCGATGCAATGCGCGCACTATCGACCCGACTCATTTGACCGGCACCTATGCCGACAGTTTGGCCATTGTTACAAAATACAATTGCATTCGATTTAACAAATTTCGCAACCCGCCATGCAAATAGTAAATCTTCTAGTTGTTGTGGTGTGGGTTTTACTTTCGTGACGATTTGGAGGTCCGAAGCCGCGATATTCCGAGTATCGGGTGTCTGTACAAGAACGCCGCTACCGATACGTTTTAAATCGTAGCGATGAAATCCATGCTGTAGAGGCAAAACCAAAACACGGATATTATTCTTTTGTGCAAGGAGTTGTTGCGCCGCTTGGGTGATTTCCGGTGCGATGATTACTTCAACAAACTGTTTTAAGACGGCCTCTGCAGTATCTTTATCTACGGTTCGGTTAAATGCAATAATGCCGCCAAAAGCAGACGTCGGGTCCGTTGCAAACGCCAGTTGATAGGCGCGCAGTGTGGTTTCGGCAATGGCTATCCCGCAAGGGTTGGCATGCTTAACAATCACACAGGCCGAATGGTCGAAAGTCTTGACACATTCCCAGGCAGCATCGGTATCGGCGATATTATTGTAGGACAGTTCCTTGCCTTGTAATTGCTGATAGTTTGCCAAACTGCCCGGGGTAACGATTTCATCTTGATAGAAAGCAGCTTTCTGGTGCGGGTTTTCACCATAGCGCAAATGCTGTGCAATGTTGAAATTCAGATTGAGCGAGTCGGGGAAATCTTTACACTGATAATTCGCATCCAGGGAAGTTAAATAGTTGCTGATGGCGCTATCATAAGAGGCTGTATGCGTAAATGCTTTTTGCGCCAATTTAAAACGCGTGGCCAGACTGATAGATCCATGATTCACCGCCAATTCTTCACTGAGCAACGAATAATCTTGAGGATCCGTGACGATGGCTACTTTTTGGTAATTTTTAGCCGCCGCACGCACCATGGTTGGGCCGCCAACATCGATGTTTTCAATGGCCTCATCCAGACTGCAATGTTGTTTTGCAATCGCTTCCCGGAATGGGTACAGATTGACAATGACTAGCTCGATATTCGGAATAGCTGCGTGATTAAGTGCTTCCTGGTGATCCGGATCATTACGGGCAAGTATGCCTGCATGAATTTTGGGGTGTAGCGTTTTTACCCGGCCATCCAACATCTCCGGAAAGCCAGTGTAGTCGCTGACTTCGATAACAGCTATTCCGGCATCGTGCAATAATTTGGCGGTGCCGCCTGTTGATAGGATGGTGATGCCGTATTGGATTAATTTTTGTGCTAAATCAATTATTCCGGTTTTGTCTGAGACACTGATGAGTGCATATTTAATGGTCATTTAATTTGGTATTGCTTCATTTTTTGACGTAATGTGTTGCGATTAATTCCAAGTAATTCAGCCGCTTGGGTTTGATTGCCTTTGGTGTGTTGTATTGCAATTTCAATCAGAGGTTTTTCAACGCTATTGATTACCATGCTGTATAGATGCCCTGGCTTCTCCCCGTCCAGGTCATTGAGATAGCCACCAATAGCCTTGCGGATACAGGACACAATCTCATTCTCCTTCATTGCACTCATAAACTGACGCCCCCATTATTGATATAGCTCAATCTCTGATTTGCCTCAGCTGATTTCGAGAAAAAGATATTTGTTTCTAATAGCTGCTGCTCGCTGGTCTGTAGTTGATTCATGGCGTGACGAAAGCCGGCAGAGCCAACCAGGCCTTTGGTATACCAGGAAATATGTTTGCGAGCGATGCGCACGCCGGAGTATTCGCCATAGAAATCATATAGATCATGTAAATGATTAATGAGTACTTGGTGTATTTCGGTGACTTCAGGTGGCTGTAGATGTTGGCCTGTCGTCAAGTAATGGTTTATCTCGCGGAAAATCCACGGACGTCCTTGCGCAGCCCGTCCTATCATAATGGCATCAGCTTTGGTATAAGTGAGAATATGCTTGGCTTTTTCAGGAGTAGTGATATCGCCGTTGGCGATGACAGGAATCTTAACCGTCGCTTTGACCGCAGCGATTGTGTCATATTCCGCCTCACCCATATAGGCACAGGCACGTGTACGACCGTGGATAGCCAGTGCCTGGATACCGGCATTTTCTGCGATATGCGCAACGGATAACGCATTCTTATGCTGTTTATCCCAACCTGTGCGGATCTTGAGTGTTACCGGAATATCAACAGATTTCACCACAGCATCGAGAATTTTTCCAACCAAACTTTCATTTTGTAGCAAGGCGGAGCCGGCCATGACATTGCATATTTTTTTAGCCGGACAACCCATGTTGATATCGATGATTTGCGCCCCATTCTCAACATTATAGCGTGCCGCAGCAGCGAGCATATCAGGATCGGCACCTGCGATCTGAACGGAAATTGGAGCAACCTCACCTTCGTGATTGGCTCTGCGTTCAGTCTTTTTTGAGCCCCATAACAAGGAGTTACTTGATACCATTTCAGAAACCGCCATGCCGGCGCCCATGAGCTTGCATAGCTGCCGGAACGGTCGATCAGTAACGCCGGCCATTGGAGCAACAATGAGCTTGTTTTTTAGAATATGTGGGCCAATTTGCATGTGGGAATGCTTGTGAGTCAATAAATGAAGTGTTTTTATTTAAAAAGTTTAGTATCTTCTGGCGCTTAAGAAGATAGATAACAACTTGGTTAGCGCTAAAGCAATATAGGTAAAATTTTTACAATCACTTTATAGCCAATTATAACTTTTGTCTGATCGGATTGGGCAACTATGATTCGAAATTATCCTCTTGCGCCAAATATCATGCGACGTGCAACAAATCGTTTCAGTGGCGGCATGCAGTCCAGTGTACTTAATCCTAATCCACAGGCTTGTCTTAGCATTTTGCTTTCATTAGAAAAAAGCTTGACCAACGAGTCTGTGAAGATTCTGCCAGCACTACTATCCACTTGCCTGCTTTGACGGTATCTCGACAGCATGGCCGATGTGCCGATTTCATTGCGTGTGTTTTTCGTATTGATAATTTCATTGGCTAATTCGTAGGCATCTCTTAATCCCAGATTAAATCCTTGTCCGGCAACCGGATGCAATGTTTGCGCAGCATTCCCGATTAACGCAATTCTTTGTGTTGTAATCGGTGTTGCATATTTAAGGGCAAGTGGAAATGCAGATCGTTTGCCTGCCTCAATAAATTTTCCAAGCCTGTCACCAAAATGCTGGTGTAATCGAATTAGAAATGCTGCATCATTCAGTGCAGTGATTTCTTTGGCTGTCTCGGGAGAGACGGTCCAAACTAAGGCAAAATCTTCCTGATGCGGAAGCAATGCGACAGGGCCATCACTGGTAAAGCGCTCATATGCAATACCTGTTTGTTTTTTCTCAGCCTTAACATTGGCAACCACTGCCCACTGTTGATAATCATGGGTCTGATAAGTGATATTAGGAAGTTGCTTGGCAAGCTGGCCGCCGTCAGCGAGAACGAGTAGTTTTGCGGTAACTTTTTCTTCTTTGCCTTGATAATCGAAAAATACCGTACCGGAATTTTCGTGTGTATCCAGTCGGGTAACGGTTGCGCCGGCAATATAATCCGCTTTGCTTGCAGTTAATTTCTTATGCATTGAGCGGAATAGGTCATGGTAATTCACCACAAATCCCAGCGTTGGCACACCGGCATCCTGTGGTGTTAAGATAGTTTGACCGAAATTGCCGCGATTGGAGATATGAATCGTAGTAATTGGCGTGTTATGTGTCAGTTTGTTCCACGCGCCTAAGCGCTGCAAAATTAAGTGGCTTCCATGTGACAAGGCCAGTGGACGGGGATCTTCAACTGTTTCGGGTAGACCGCGAGCCTCGAGCAAGAAACTGGAAATACCGGTATCGTGTAGCGCAAGCGCCAATGCCATGCCTACAGGACCGCCTCCGATGATAATAATGTCATATTGCTCAGCAGCCATATGGTTTTCTTTGAAATTTTTTCACAGGAGTACGGGATTAAATATTGGTTGGGTTTATCAGCAAGGCTACTCGGGTTTTGTGATTCATTTTCATTCATGCTTATGCAAAAACCGCGATTCAACCAAGCAGATTTTTGCATGATTAAGCATAGCACAGCGCTTACAGTCATGGAATAAGTCGATTGGCGATCGCTAATGATATGCGGTTAGGAAAATGGCATAATTGCATTACTTTGTGCGTAAGTGCTGAGAAAGCGAATTTATTTTAAATGATGCGCATGTATTGATTTGGGTTGTTGTTAAAATTATAATATTTTGTATTGTATAGGAATTTCTGAATGATAAGCGTATTAAGCAATAACTGGACAAGATGTTTATTATTCTTATTGGCTTTTGCTGCTACCAATGTCTGGTCAATGAAAGTTGAAACAGAGCTTGTGAATGCGGCGGACAAAGGTAATTTTCCCCTGGTAAAAAAAATACTGGATACTCAGCAAATTGAACAACAAGAATTAAATACCGCTTTTTGGGCGGCTATCAAAAAAGGCAATGTCGCGATTGTCGAACGATTTTTGCAAGCGGGCGTGGATGTAAATCTGAGAGGAGAGGACCGCTATACTCCGCTGATGCAGGTCGCTCGCGATGGTCGTGATCAAGTTGTGGAAATGTTACTGGCTGCCGGTGCGGACGTTAACGCCGTTTCCGAAGACAATGATACGGCACTGATTCTGGCATCCGAGAAGGATAGGAGAAAGATAATTCCATTATTATTAGCTGCTAATGCGGATGTCAACGCGAAAAGAAGCAATGGCATGACAGCGCTCCTGATTGCTGCTCAAGAGGGTTACCAACAGACCATCCAAATTTTGATCAAGGCACACGCTGATGTCAATTATCAACTGGAAAATGGCGCAACAGCATTGATGCTGGCCGCACAACACGGCCATCTGGGTGCGGTTTATTCGCTTGTTGCCGCAAACGCAGACCTCAATCTGAAAGCAAGCAATGGTATGACAGCCATGCAGTTTGCTAATCTGTATCGTTATAAAGAAGTGATTGAATTATTGAAGAAAGCTGGTGCCAGATAGCAAAATAATGAACAGTTTTTATCAAGTACAGTATCCTACGATGCTGTATCGTTAAACTAACAAAGGAAATAAGGAAAATTGCACATGAATGCTTTTACTGTTTTATTGCTTTCTACAGCATTGTTGTTACTAATCAGTTGCGGTGAGCAGCCACAAAGTGATAAATCAGAGGCTAGTAATACTTCGTCAGCAGTGATGGCTGAAGTGACCAAGCTGGGCGAGATTCCATCAACGATCAGCGAAGGCCTGACACCGGAAGAAAAAGCTGAATTAAAAGAGCAGATTATGCCTTCAGGGGTAGGGGACGTTGAAGCGGCGGAGAAAAAATTTAAAGCGCTATTGGAGGATGCCAAAGCAGGGGATCCTGCTGCGCAGAACGGCTTGGGTGTGATGTATTATACCGGCGAAGCTATTTCAAAGAGTGTTTCTGGGCAAGTACTCAATAATGACCCTGAATTAGCGGCAGGTTGGTTCTTCCGTGCGGCTGAGCAAGGATTTGCGGATGCCCAGTTCAACCTGGGGCTGATGTATGCCAATGGCGAAGGCGTCGAACAAGATATGACGCAGGCCGTTGAGTTATTTAAGAAAGCTGCGGAACAGGGTCACGTGGATGCGCAAAACAACTTGGGCGCACTGTACTTTACCGGTGAAGGGGTAGAAAGAGACGAGAAAAAAGCGATTGGATGGTTTGAGAAAGCTGCAGCGCAAGGAAATGAAGATGCACAAGCTAACCTTGATGCGATTAGAGCGGCTGGAAAGTGAAACCGCCGCGATACTGATGTGCCAACACTTTTCTGGACACAAGGTTAAGCAGCATTTTGCAGTAACTCGAAGTCAAC
>CAZYHY010000038.1:0-28578 GCA_964647635.1 uncultured Nitrosomonas sp. | reverse complement strand
CGATGTCAACAGTCTACACGAAGGTATCGATGATCTCGCTTAATGCGACAGAACCATTCTATTCACTTCAACAACGGATGATCCTTAGGCAGTTGCTTGGCATACCACATCGTCAGTTTATGCCGCATGGACTTTTCGGCGACCTGGTCTTCCGGTAAAGGCTGCATGACTTTGTCGTGTACCAGCAGGCGATAAATATAGAGTAATTTTTCACTTGCCGAATCAGTCGCTTCAAACTGCACTACACCCCGTCCTTCCGCATATTTCACACCGGCCAGCATGGCTTCCTTGAATAAGGCGGCTTCATTTTTCAGTTTTTTCATCGCGATCCTCGTTAATGAGCGGTGCTTGTAACAGCGTTGTGGTTAATTGCTTATGCACCTGTGTTCTTCCCCCACGAATCGCGCAAGGTCACGGCGCGGTTAAATACAGGTTTGCCGGGTTTCATATCAAGCCGATCCGCGATGAAATAGCCGTTGCGTTCAAACTGAAAACTTTGCTCGGGTTGCGCGTCGCACAATGATTGCTCTATATATGCGCTAATAATTTGTTTCGAATCCGGATTCAGTGATGTTTTGTAATCCTTATCGCCGCTATCCGGGTAGGGGTCGGTAAACAGCCGGTCATACAGGCGTATTTCCGTCGATTGTGCGTGTTTGGCGGATAACCAGTGGATATTACCTTTGATTTTGCGGCTTTCGGCACCGGGAGTTCCGCTTTTGGTGTCTGGATCGTAAGTACAGTGGATCGCTTCAATCTCGCCTTGCGCGTTTTTATCGACTTGCACGCATTTAACGATAAAGGCGTAACGCAACCGTACTTCCGTGCCGGGCGACAGGCGAAAATAGCCTTTGGTGGGTACTTCCATGAAATCGTCGCGTTCGATATACAGCATTTTGGAAAAAGGAATCGTGCGTTTTTCCCATTCCGGTTTTTGCGGATGATTGGGCGCCAAGCAATCTTCTTGCTGATCTTCCGGATAATTATCGATGATCAGTTTCAGCGGCTTCAGCACGGCGATACGGCGCGGCGCATTTTCATTCAGATCTTCACGCAGGCAGTCTTCCAGTATGCTCATATCGATCCAGGAATCCGCTTTGCTGATGCCGATGCGCTCGGCAAACAAGCGAATGGCACGCGGCGTAAAACCGCGGCGGCGAACGCCTGCGAGCGTGCTCAGACGGGGATCATCCCAGCCGTCCACCAGTTTGCTTTCCACCAATTCGATCAATTTGCGCTTGCTCATCACGGTATAAGTCAGATTGAGGCGGGCAAATTCGATTTGCTGTGGATGGCACGGTACTTTGTCTACCAGTTGATCCAATACCCAATCATACAATGGTCGGTGATCTTCAAATTCCAATGTGCACAAGGAGTGTGTAATCTTTTCCAATGCGTCGGAAATGCAGTGCGTATAGTCGTACATCGGATAAATGCACCATTGGTTGCCGGTGCGTTGATGATGTACATGGCGGATGCGATAAATCACCGGGTCGCGCATATTGATGTTGGGTGAGGCCATATCGATCTTGGCTCGCAGCACATATTGGCCATCGGGAAATTCCCCGGCTTTCATGCGCCGGAACAAATCCAGGTTTTCTGTGATCGGACGGTCGCGGTAAGGACTGTTTTTGCCGGGACTGGTCAGCGTGCCGCGAAATTCGCGGATTTCATCTGCGGAAAGGCTTTCGACATAAGCTTTTCCCTGATTGATCAGATATTCTGCAAATTTGTAGAGCTGCTCAAAATAATCGGAAGAATAATAAAGATGTTTGCCCCAATTAAAACCCAGCCACGACACGCTGTCACAAATGGAATCCACATATTCCTGCGCTTCTTTCTCCGGATTGGTATCGTCAAAACGCAAATGACACACGCCGCCATAGTCATGCGCGATACCAAAATTCAAACAGATGCTTTTGGCGTGGCCAATATGCAAATAACCATTGGGCTCAGGCGGAAAGCGCGTTTCCACACGACCGTTCCATTTGCCATTGCGATTATCTTCGTCGATGATATTGCGAATAAAATTTGCAGGCGCTGATTCTGTGGATAGATTCGTCTCGGATTTCTCTTTCAAAGCTTGTCTCTCAGCAGGTGATGGTACGTTAAGATAAAATGTCTATTTTGTTCATGAGATTGAGTAATCAAAAATTCATTAAAATGATATCACTCTGATGTCATCTTCATGTTTTTCAGTGATGCTGAGATTATAACGACGATTGACCTAAAATCCAGCATTCTTGAGCAAACCGCCTCGCCGCACCCGTTTACAGCCAGATGCTGTAGCCTAATAGAAAATAAGTCATTCTAAATTTGACTTTTACCGGCGTCTGACTTAGAATTCCGGGCTCTTTTTGAATACGCAGGACAGGTTTTCGTGAAAACATTTTCAGCCAAGCCGCACGAAGTAAATCATGACTGGTTTGTCATTGATGCGACCGATAAAGTACTAGGTCGCCTTGCTTCACAGATTGCACATCGTTTGCGTGGCAAACATAAACCCATTTATACGCCGCACGTCGATACTGGTGACTACATTGTCGTTGTCAATGTCGACAAAATGCGCGTAACCGGTAATAAATTGGAAGATAAAATCTATTATCGCCATACCGGTTACCCAGGCGGAATTTATGCAACTTCCCTCAAAAAAATGCAAGAGCGTTTTCCGGCTCGTCCGCTTGAAAAAGCTGTTAAAGGCATGTTACCCAAAGGACCATTGGGATATGCAATGCTTAAGAAACTAAAAGTATATGCAGGTGATACTCATCCACATATGGCTCAACAACCTAAACCACTTGAAATCAGAGCTTAATTAATCTATGGCTACTCAATATAATTATGGAACCGGTCGACGTAAAAGTGCTGTCGCACGCGTTTTCATCAAACCGGGTAAAGGTGCAATTATCATTAATGATAAACCGATTGATGATTATTTCTCTCGCAAAACCGGTCGCATGATTGTCAGACAACCGCTGGAATTAACCAATAATGCCAACTCATTTGATATTATGGTCAATATTCACGGTGGCGGTGAATCGGGTCAAGCCGGTGCGGTACGTCATGGTATTACTCGCGCTCTGATTGATTATGACGCGACACTAAAATCCGTTTTAAGCAAAGCAGGTTTGGTTACTCGTGATGCACGTGAAGTGGAGCGGAAGAAAGTTGGCTTGCGTAAGGCACGGCGGCGCAAACAATTCTCCAAACGATAATTTTATATTTGTAGCTGAGTGTCAAAAAGCCGCCTCGTTAGGGCGGCTTTTTTATTGGATGCTTGAATACACCTTCTAAAAAGGATAATAGGAGTCACAATGATTAATGTCGGCATTGTTGGTGGAACAGGCTATACCGGTGTGGAATTGTTACGCTTACTGGTACAACACCCTAAAGTAAAAATCAAGGCGATTACATCACGCAGTGAGGCCGGTATGAGTGTCGCTGAGTTATTTACTAATTTGCGAGGACATATTGACCTCAAATTCAGCGATCCGGCTGATGCAAAACTCAATAAGTGCGACCTTGTTTTCTTTGCAACACCTAATGGCATTGCCATGCAGCAGGTGAGGTCTTTGCTTGAAGCGGGGGTTAAAGTGATCGATCTGGCAGCTGATTTTCGTATCAAAAATGTTGCCGAATGGGAAAAATGGTACGGTATGCAGCACGCCTGCCCTGATCTGGTCGCCGAGGCGGTATACGGTTTGCCGGAAATCAATCGCGACCAAGTTAAAGATGCGCGCCTGATCGCTAATCCAGGTTGTTATCCAACGGCAGTGCAGCTCGGCTTTTTGCCGCTGATAGAAGCCGGCGTCATCGATATGGATCATCTCATCGCCGATGTCAAATCAGGCGTTTCCGGTGCAGGCAGAAAGGCCGAAGTGCATACGCTGCACGCTGAAGCCTCGGATAATTTCAAGGCTTACGGTGTTCCCGGACACCGACACCTCCCTGAGATCCGGCAAGGACTATCCAATGTGGCTAAACGATCGGTTGGCTTGACGTTTGTTCCTCATTTGGTGCCGATGATTCGCGGCATCCATGCAACACTTTATGCCAAGCTGATCAATCAGATCGATTTGCAGGCGCTTTACGAGAAGCGTTATCAGAGCGAAGCTTTTGTTGACGTGCTACCTGCCGGAAAGCACCCGGAAACCCGTTCTGTACGTGGCTCCAATCTCTGCCGTATCGCAGTACACCAGCCCCAAAATAGCGATACCGTCGTCATATTGTCGGTGACGGACAATCTGGTAAAAGGTGCTGCAGGTCAAGCCATACAAAATATGAATATCATGTTTGGTTTACCCGAAACGCTGGGTATTAATCAGGTTCCATTATTACCTTGATATTTTTTTCATCTTCTCATGGATGAGAATCGAGCATGGGATCAAGCAATGTTTGCTGGGTTTGTGTATTGAGACAAAATATTTACCAAACATCTGGCAAACATTGATATGATCCCCTCAGTTGATTCCATATAAGCCATGTCTTACTATTTCGATAAAGAGGTAGCCGGACAGGTTTTTAATCCATAGAGTAAGTAGTTGAACAAGTTTTTTCAGAAGAAACCTAAAATTTTATCTCCTCGCGTTGTCGTACGACCTTATTTATCATGGCAATATCGCTTCGCAAGGATTGTCGTTGGTTGCATATTATTATTGTCGCTATCTTGGGGAATGTATGAGGTAGGCAGGCAATCAGCAAATATACCCCATGATTTGACAGAAGAAAAATTAGTATCTTTGTATGATCCAGGGGTTTGCAGGCAAACAAAAAAACAAAAGCTATGTACCCAGATGGGCGACTTGATCCATCAATTGCAAATCAGCGATACTACTAATGAGAGTCTTGCTGAACAAATAAAATCGCTGGCTAATGAAAATGACCATCTGAAAGAAAAACTGGTATTCTTGCAGCACCTCATGTCGGGTAATACAAGAAGCGGTATTTCGATTCATCAATTCAACTTGAAAGAGATGGACAATCCGGGTAAATATCGCTATGCGCTGACTTTGATGCAGGGTGGAGAAAGGCCGAGTGATTTCAAGGGAAAACTGAGATTCCAAGTTCAACTGCTACAAAATGATCGGAGAAAAACCGTACCGCTGATCAGCAAGAATTCCAAGAAGGATTTTCCTGTTAATTTTAAATTTCTTCATCGTTTGGAAGAAAGCTTCGAAGTACCACCCGATGCCATCGTAGAGAGCTTGCAAGTACAAGTTTATGAGCACAAGAAGGTAGTGCTCACCCAAACTGCGCAACCGATGCCGTAAGGAGAAAAACATGTTTGGTCGAAAAAAGAAAAATCAACTTCACACGCATATCGATACTTTAATTGATGTAAATACGAGCATCACCGGCGATATCAGCTTCAGCGGCGGCCTGCGGATTGACGGACATATCATCGGCAATGTCATCGCTAACAACGATGAACAAAGCACCTTAGTGCTGAGTGACGAAGGCAGCATCACCGGTAAAATAAAAGTCACGAATATCATTATTAATGGCACAGTAACTGGGCCCATTCATGCGCAGGGATATCTGGAATTACAAACCAAAGCTAAAGTACATGGCGATATTCATTATGGTACTCTGGAAATTCAATTGGGTGCTTTCATTGAAGGAAACATGATCCACCAGGGTAAATCGGAGCCGGAAACTAATCTCCCATCTGAGAAAATGGTAACATTGATTTCAGCCGGGCCGGAAAAATAACCTATTGCTACTGAAAGTGACGGAGTTCACTAACCTTGGTTATGCCTTGCAATTAACCATTCTACAGAGACTGACATGAGCATTGAAAATAATACGCCACTCTTATTTACCGACAGCGCTGCTTCTAAAGTCAAACAATTAATAGCAGAGGAAGGCAACGAGAATCTTAAACTCAGGGTTTTTGTCAGCGGCGGTGGGTGTTCAGGCTTCCAGTATGGATTTACTTTTGATGAATTGATCAACGAAGATGATACTGTCATGGAGAAGAACGGTGTCAAACTGTTGGTTGATCCGATGAGTTTTCAGTATTTGATCGGCGCTGAAATCGACTATCAGGAAAATTTACAAGGCGCCCAATTTATTATTAAGAATCCTGGCGCGAGTAGTACTTGCGGTTGCGGATCGTCATTTTCCGTGTAAATGCTGATTTAATAACAAATTTAAGCGGGATAAATCGCACCCAGGATCCTGTCACCTTTGGCGCCGGTTACAGCAGACAAGTTACCTGTTTTGCGTAATATCGTTTGCTGCGCCAGCCAGGCAAACGCAAAGGCTTCCACCCAATCGGCCGCGACACCCAGTTGATCCGTCAGCGCTATTCTTTTTCCTGGTATAGCGCTTATCAGTCGATTCATCAGCAACGTATTATGAGCACCACCACCACAGACATAAATTTCTGTAGCCGTTGAACAATAGTCATGAATTGATTGAGAAATTGCCATTACTGTTAATTGTAGTAGTGTCGCCTGAACATCTTCCGGCGCTTCATTCCCGAGTAATTTTTCCTCTAACCATTCGAGATTAAATAGTTCTCTTCCAGTACTTTTAGGAGGAGGGCGCGAGAAAAAATGATCATGCAATAATTTTTCCAATAAGGTAGGAATGGTTTGACCCGTTGCTGCCCACTGTCCGCTCTGATCGTAGTTTTTCCCAGTATGACGTAAGCACCAGGCATCCATCAAGATGTTCCCGGGGCCGCAATCAAAGCCGATGATTTTGCTGTGAGGATCCAGGCGGGTTATATTGGCTATGCCGCCGATATTAACAATGACACGATGGCAGGTTGCGCTGGTAAAGAGCGCATGGTGAAAAGCCGGAACTAATGGCGCTCCTTGGCCTCCTGCAGCCATATCGCGACTTCTGAAATCTATGATTACTGTGATTTGAGTTAATTCTGCTAATAACGCCGCATTGACAAGTTGAATCGTATAATTTCTCTCCACTTCGGGACAGTGTCTAATCGTCTGACCATGACATCCAATCGCGATAACTTGTTGAAATCCAATCTTAGCGTATCTTAACAAACCTGCGGCGGCTTCGGCGTACAGGCGGGATAATTGATTGCTCAATATTGCGGCACGATGCAATTCATCATGGTTTGGCTGATGTAATGACAATAATTGCGTACGCAATTCATCATCATAGGGGTAGAAAAAAGTCTGGAGCAAAACGGGGGCAACAGTACTGAAATCAACTAGAACGGCATCGACACCATCCAGACTTGTGCCTGACATGATGCCGATATAGTATCTAGGTTCCAACTACTCGCGCCTCGTAAGAAACACTATTCATCTTGATTTTCGATAAATACGGAAGGATTTGCAGAAAGAAGGACTGCGAATCTTCGCGACTAGAACATAAATGGGGCAGTGCAGTAATACATGTACCGCCCATTTACACTATTATTCCAGAACAGCGTAATAGTGGATATTACGCATGACATTTAAACGCGCCACCAAGGAGTGTGTGCCCTTCTGGAATGCGCTTAAGTCTCTTTTTGCAATGGGCGGTGCCGTTGGTAGGGCAACTTTTGTCGGATCACGTTGTAAGCCATCCACACGCAATTCATAGTGCAAATGCGGGCCAGTCGCCATACCCGTTGAACCGACATAACCGATCACGTCACCTTGATTGACACGCTTACCTTTACCCATACCACTTGCAAATCGCGATAAATGGCCATATGCCGTTTCGTACTTGCCGTTATGCTTAAGAACCACTAAATTCCCATAGCCTCTTTGTGAGCCGGAGAATGTAATGATTCCATTCGCGGTTGCTTTTACTGGTGTACCGGTAGGCGCCGCGTAATCAATACCTCGATGCGCCCGCCATTCTTTAAGTATGGGGTGATAGCGTGCATTGGTAAAGCCGGAGCTGACGCGCGAGAAAGTCAATGGGGACAACAAAAACGCTTTGCGTAAGCTTTCCCCTTCAGGCGTGTAGTAACCATCGGCGCCATTCGAAGCCTTGAAGTAAACCGCTTGATGTGATTTTCCTTTATTGATGAATTCAACCGCTAAAACTCGTCCGGTTTTGGCGCGCTTGCCGTTATCGGAGAATGTTTCATAGACGATGGTAAAACGATCGCCTCGACGCAAGTCCCGATAAAAATCAATTTCTGACGCAAATATGTCTGTAAGCTGCATGGCAACATTGTTAGGTATACCTGCATTATCGGTTGCAGCAAACAGAGAGCTGTTGATGACACCTGATTTCATATGAATCTGCGCATCCAACTCAATTGGCTGCTCAGTCATTTTGAATGCATCATCGGTTTTTTCCATCAAGAACAATTCTTCATTCCCGAAGAAATAGCGTAGCGCCAACAGTTCACCATCCGCATTTGTTTGTGCGTAGATAGTTTGGCCGGGTTTCAGTTGACGCATTGCCCGACTACCGCGAGCTGCTTGTAAAAAATCTGTCGAATCCTGATTATTAACGTCAAGTCGGTTTAGAATTGATGTAATGGTATCGCCGCGGCGAATATTTTCTTGATGCCAGAAAGTTTGATTGGTTTGATTCTCGGGAAGAACATCTGGAATCGATAAATCAAGTACTACTTCTTCTACCTGAACTTCTTCAAATGAAGGCGTATTAGGTGCAATACCAAACGCAGTGACTATGCCGAACAGCGGTATGCTGGATAATGCAACCAGCCAGCGAATCGTTTTTTTTGTTAATTTTGATGGTTTTTGAGCTAAAATCCCTTGTTTGCTGCTAAGCGATGTATATAGCATTGTATGAAGTACCTCCAGTCGTTTCTTTTGCAGACAGGCGCGAGTCTAACATGAAAATAATCAAAACATGTACTAAGGTACAATTGAAATTGCAATAAAATGTTTTATCAGATAAAAAAATAATAGAAATCCCTGGCTTATCATTATCGTGAACAAACCAATAAAAACTCAGCTCGAAGTTATAAAACGTGGAAGCCATGAACTATTAGTTGAAGCAGAGCTGGAAAGTAAGCTTACTTCTGGGCGTCCTTTACGAATCAAGGCTGGATTTGACCCAACCGCCCCGGATTTGCACCTCGGTCATACGGTATTGCTAAACAAGTTACGCCAGCTACAGGATATGGGGCATCACATTCTGTTTCTGATTGGTGATTTTACCGGCATGATTGGTGATCCAAGTGGGAAAAACACTACCCGTCCACCATTGACTCGCGAACAAGTTGCAGAAAATGCGCAGTCTTACACGACACAAGTTTTTAAAATACTCAAACCCGAGTGCACTGAAGTGGTGTTTAATTCATCTTGGATGGATAAGCTAAACGCCGCTGATCTTATCAAACTCGCCGCAACACATACGGTTGCGCGCATGCTGGAACGAGATGACTTCGATAAACGCTACCGCAACAATCAGGCCATTGCTATTCATGAATTCCTCTATCCCTTGATCCAGGGATATGATTCCGTTGCGCTCAAAGCCGACCTTGAACTGGGCGGAACCGATCAAAAATTCAATCTCCTGATGGGACGGGAACTGCAAAAGCATTTTGGGCAACCGCAACAATGTATCCTCACGATGCCACTGTTAGAGGGATTGGATGGCGTCAATAAAATGTCCAAATCTTTGAATAATTATGTCGGCATTACCGATAGCCCCAAGGAAATCTTTGGCAAGCTGATGTCGGTATCGGATCAGCTCATGTGGCGTTATCTGGAGTTGCTGTCATTTGAATCGCTGAGTACCATTCAGGCATGGCACAAAGAAGTTGAAGTGGGACGTAATCCGCGGGATATCAAGGTAATGTTTGCGCAAGAAATTGTCGCACGCTTCCATAGCCAACGCGATGCCGAGCAAGCCCTTGCTGACTTTGAGGCGCGCTTTAAACATGGCGCATTACCTGATGAAATAACTGAAAAAACCATTCGAATACAAGATGACGTAATACCTTTGGTGCAGCTATTAAAACTCACGGAATTAACTGCCAGCACCAGTGAAGCACTGCGTATGATCAGCCAGGGAGCTGTCAAATTGGACGGCGAAAAAATAGAGGACAAATCGGCCAAGATCGCGCGCGGCCAATCTGTCGTCATTCAAGTAGGAAAACGCAAATTTGCCAGAGCCATCATCCAATAATTACGCTACACTATTGATCGTATGTTTTAATTGTGTCTTTGGCGCTAAGGATTCGGCACGTTAGTAGAAAATAGCGCAAATAAATTGCAGTCATTTACATAATCCGGTATGATGCACGGCTTGGTTGTTTGGGCGTGTTTTTGCAATGTGTCTGATTAATCATGATCTGGTTTCATCGTTCCTGGCCTCTCTTCAATTTTTCAAGTTTCTCCGGAAAATGTATAGCAACCTTGGTTAGCGGCGATGCTTTATTTAATGCGCTAGCAAGGCTATGCCTCATTTCTGGACAAGTCAGTATTTGCCTGCTTGCGCGTCCAATTTTCACTCTTTAGGAAAATAACGTGTCTTTTGAAGATCTAAATCTAAATCTCTCTATTATTAAAGCAATTCATGACTCGGGCTATACAACCCCCACCCCCATTCAGAAACAAGCCATACCTGAATTATTGTCCGGTCACGATATCATGGCATCGGCACAAACTGGAACAGGCAAAACAGCCGCCTTCATGCTGCCAGCACTTCATCTGCTGGCTACACCGTCGAAAGTACAAGGCCGCGGACCACGCGTTTTAGTACTTACACCTACACGCGAACTTGCGCTTCAAGTATCCGAAGCTGCCAAGAAATATGGAAAATATCTTCCTCGCACAAAAGTAGTCAGCATCTTGGGTGGCATGCCTTATCCATTGCAAAATAAACTGTTGTCACAACCGGTAGACATTCTGGTCGCTACACCAGGACGGTTGATTGATCATATACAACGGGGGAGAATCGATTTCAGCCGCTTGGAAATGCTGGTATTGGATGAAGCAGACCGGATGTTGGATATGGGTTTTATCGACGATGTTGAAACGATCGCAGCGGCGACACCGGCAACCCGGCAAACACTGTTGTTTTCCGCCACTTTGGATGGCGCAATCGATAAAGTCGCTGCAAAGCTTTTAAAATCCCCAAAACGGATTCAAGTTGCTTCTCAGAAAGCGCGGCTCGATAACATTGAGCAGCGATTACACTATGTCGATGATATGTCACATAAGAATCGCTTGTTGAATCATGTGTTGCGTGACGAAGCACTCAAACAAGCCATCGTTTTTACAGCAACCAAGCGCGATGCGGACACATTGGCCGACAATCTCTATGCACAAGGTTATGCCGCCGCCGCATTACATGGCGACATGAATCAGCGCGAACGCACACGTACACTCACCAAACTTCGCAGTGGCGGCTTGCGCGTTCTAGTGGCAACGGATGTCGCCGCTCGAGGCATTGATATTGCCGATATCACGCATGTCATCAATTTCGACTTACCTAAATTTGCGGAAGACTATGTTCATCGTATCGGTCGTACCGGCCGGGCGGGCGCAACGGGTATTGCAGTTTCCTTTGCATCTAATCGCGACAGCGCGCATCTGACGAAAATCGAACGCTACACAGGGCAGCGCATTATGTCGCATATCGTTCCCGGTCTGGAACCTCGCATCAAGCCACGTCCGCAATCCAATGGTTTTAGAGGTGCGGCGACACCCAGTGTCTCACAAAAACGCAAGCATTCCTCATTCGCGAACGCGAACGGTGGCCGTAAAAGCTTCAACACCGCCAATGAATCGAATGGCAATGGCAATGGCAACAGCAATGCCAATGGTAATAGCAACGGAAATGGTCACCGTGGTCGCTCATTCGGTCACGATAATCGCATCAATAGCAGTACTCTTAGAAATCGTAGTGGATCCGGCGCGGGCCACCACTTTGCAAGACCGAAGTAACTTTTGTTAATACTGCTTTGTCTCGAGTCGATCGGGACAAAGCGGATGAAATACCATTTCTTAATACAATCAAAAAATCATCGTTTTTCTGATAGAAACTCCCGTTTCTGCAATATCTGCACGATCCGGTAAACAGCCAGTGCCGCCAGCAAATGTTTCAAGGTATGGCCGCTGATATGATTACCCGTCAGGACAAAGATGTGCATATCCAGCATTTCAGTCAACTTAGCCACAGCATACAAAGCAATTACCAGATAGATGTCACTTGCATGTGTGTAGCGCGACGGATAATACACACTCAACAAAATGATGAGCAGGATCGAATAAAACTGCACCACGATATAATAATTCAGATTCCCGATACCTTGTTGCTCAGTCCAATACCAGTACAACACGCTCAATACACCAAAAACCATCAGGAACGGCAATGACCATAAACCCGCTGTTGGACTGATGCGATCAACCAATGTGGCGGCAAGTAGGGCAGTGATGCCCATCGCAATAGGCAGCCGATCCCACAGCAGGTTTGCATTATCCGGTAGCCAGTGATAAATCATCGAGCCCAATCCCGATGCAACAACGCTAAGGAATAAAACTCCATAAGGCAGACACTCAACTCTGTTGTGAAATGCTTGTTGTGCCGGCGTTTGATAAATTCGGAAAAGGCACACCAGGCCGGCGCCACCACTCAGTAGAAAAGCCAGATTGGAAAAAACATCGTTGAAATTCGGAATATTAAGAAAACTGCGCTGGTCGGCGAACCGATGATAATCAGCAGGCTGAGAAACCGGTGGCAGTAACAGCGCGGCCATTACAACGGCGATCGACAATCCGCCAAGTATCCAAAGCTGTCTCTGCATCTGTTAAAACCCCTGCATCATGACACACGCTGAAATTGTTAATACATTCGGGAAACCGCTTCCCCGATCCGTCCAACGGTGATGATATTCATGTCGGGAATCGGCTGCTTAGGCTTATTGGCGAGCGGAATGATGGCTTGTTTAAAACCCAGTTTTGCCGCTTCCTTGAGCCGCTCCTGTCCACGCTGCACCGGGCGGATTTCACCCGCCAGGCCAATTTCGCCGATGACAATCATTTTCTCAGCCAGTGGTTTGTTCTTTAAGGAAGAAACCACCGCCAACATAATCGCAAGATCAGCGCCGGGTTCAGTAATTTTTACACCGCCAACCGCGTTGACAAAAACATCCTGGTCATAACAAGGAATGCCGGCGTGACGATGCAATACTGCCAGCAGCATGGCCAATCTGTTTTGTTCCAGCCCTACACATAACCGCCGCGGATTAGGCGAGCGTGCTTCATCGACCAATGCTTGAATTTCCACCAGCAGCGGCCGCGTTCCTTCTTGCGTGACCATAATGCACGACCCTGGTACTTGAGCGTCATGATGCGAAAGAAACAATGCAGATGGATTCTTCACTTCACGTAAACCTTTTTCTCCCATCGCAAACACACCCAGCTCATTCGCCGCGCCAAAGCGGTTCTTGAATGCACGGATCATGCGGAAACTGGAATGCATATCACCCTCGAAATACAATACCGTATCCACCATATGCTCGAGTACGCGCGGACCAGCCAAGGCACCTTCCTTGGTCACATGCCCCACCAGAATGATGCAGGTGTCGCTCGCTTTGGCCAGACGGGTCAACTGCGCAGCGCATTCGCGCACTTGCGCAACAGATCCCGGCGCCGATTGCAATACTTCTGAATAAATCGTCTGGATTGAGTCAATCACCGCAACAGCCGGTTTACGCTCAGCCAGAACGGCTTGGATTTTCTCCAGTTGGATTTCCGCAAATAAATCCACTGCCCGCACATCCAGTGTCAGGCGTTTAGCACGTAGCGCTACTTGTTGTGCAGATTCCTCGCCGCTGACATACAACACCTGGCGTTGCGTTGACATATGGGAGAGCGCCTGCAATAGCAGGGTCGACTTGCCAATACCCGGGTCTCCGCCCAACAATACCACACCGCCGCGCACCAAACCGCCGCCAAGAACACGGTCCAGCTCTTCCACACCAGTCGGATAGCGCGGCTCTTCATGTGCATCGATGGTACTTAAATTTTGTACCCGGCCGACTTCCGACACCGGACTGAAGCGCGATACGGTTTTCTCTGCAAGCGTTTCTACCAATGTATTCCATGCTTGGCAGTGCGGACATTGGCCTTGCCATTTCAGGGTTTGTCCGCCACATTCAGTGCACGAATAAATGGTTTTCTGCTTGGCCATCGATCAGAGCAATGCTACGGTGTTGGCAATTTCGGTGTTAAAAATTGGCTTGTGCTCACGAAGGATTTTCAGCCTATCAATCATAAACGTCAGCAGTTTCAAGCGTCGCGCCACGCGCATCCTTTTCAGACAGGATCGGTTCGCCCCTGAGCGGCCAATCGATTGCCAAGGTAGCATCATTCCACACAATGCAACGCTCATGTTCGGGCGCCCAATAATCGGTGGTGTTATACAAAAACTCGGCATGCTCGGAAAGTACGATGAATCCATGAGCAAAACCGGGTGGAACCCATAACTGTTTTTTATTTTCCGCGCTGAGTATTGCTCCTGCCCATTGTCCGAAAGTGGACGATGAGCGGCGAATATCCACTGCCACATCGAATACTTCCCCCACTACCACACGCACCAGCTTGCCCTGCGCTTGCTTGATCTGGTAATGCAGGCCGCGCAACACATGCTGCATGGAGCGCGAATGATTGCTTTGCACAAAACTTATGTGCTTGCCAACGGCTGAGTCGAATGCGCGCTGATTAAAACTTTCAAAAAAGAAGCCGCGTTCATCGCTGAAAACACGCGGTTCCAATAACAAAACTTCCGGAATAGTCAGTTGAGTTGATTTCATATAACACCCATTAATTAATCGGAATCGCGATCAAAATCACGTGCTAGCACTTGCAGTAAATACTGGCCATAACTATTCTTGGCCAACGGCATCGCAAGCTTTACCAATTGTTCCGAATCAATCCATCCTTGTCGGAATGCAATTTCTTCCGGACAGGCAATTTTTAATCCTTGCCGATGTTCGATGGTGGCGACAAACTGACTCGCGTCCAGCAGAGATTCATGGGTGCCAGTATCCAGCCATGCATAGCCACGCCCCATGATTTCAACACGCAACGCAGAGCGCTCTAGATAAATACGATTCAAATCGGTGATCTCCAATTCATTGCGGCTCGATGGTTCCAGGCTCTTGGCGTAATCCACCACATGCTGATCATAAAAATACAACCCTGTCACAGCATAATGGGATTTCGGTTGCAGCGGCTTTTCCTCCAGATTGATCACATGACCCTTGACATCAAATTCAACTACACCATAGCGTTCCGGATCATGCACATGATAGGCAAACACACTGGCGCCTTGCGTACGCTCCATCGCATTCATCAGCAAATGGTGAAAATCGTGCCCATGAAAAATGTTATCGCCCAACACCAGCGCTGAACAATCGTTACCAATGAACGATTCACCGATGATAAACGCTTGTGCCAGACCATCCGGCGATGGTTGCGTGGCGTACGATATATTCAGCCCCCATTGATTGCCATCGCGTAACAGCTCGGCATAGTTTCCGACATCGCGCGGTGTTGAAATAATCAGAATATCCTGTATCCCCGCCAGCATTAACGTACTGAGCGGATAATAAATCATGGGCTTATCAAATACCGGTAATAACTGTTTGGATACTGTTTGCGTCACCGGATACAGGCGCGTACCGGAACCACCTGCGAGTACGATACCTTTGCGCCGAGGAGCGGTAGATTTTTTATCTTTTGCTGTCATATATGATGAGATACCTGGTGTTGGCATAAATAGAGTTTCGATATTCACAAACGCATGAATGAATCACGTGGCGCGACTGATTCATTCGATGAGTAGTAATTAATTGTACTACATCTGTTTTGCCTTCCAGATGATTGCGTAGTGCAATAACAACTGAATGTTCATGTAAAATTACTTATTATGATGCGCCAACAACCATATTTTTGCTTACTCGGCAGGCTTGCGCCTCACTGGCAGCCACTTTCACTGGCAATGGCCGCCATGCTCATTATCGCGACGGCTTCAGCTTTTCTGCCGATACTCATACAGCAATTGCTTCACAGTACATTTTTGCAACAAGACTTATCACGCATACAAATGGCGTCGCTGGCAATCATCATATTGTTTTTTGCCCGCGGCATCGCGAACTACATCAGTATTTTCAGCGTCCATAAAGCAAGCAGTCAGTTGGGTATCGATTTGCGCATGGAAATTTTTAACAAACTGCTGACGTTACCGGTGAGTCATTATGCGTATCTCAATCATCATGACATCGATACGCTGGTATCCCGAATCAACCGGATTACTCACAGCATCGCTCGGGATATCAGGATTCTGGCTCAAGATTGCTTGACCATCATTGGGTTGGTTATCTGCATGCTTTACCTCGATCAGGAGTTTTCTCTGCTACTACTGCTCATAGCACCGCTGCTCATATTGATTATTCAGATGACACATGATTACCTAAACACATTCAACCAGAGAAATTCATCCGCATCGGATAGCCTGGTGCAGCATTTACTGCAATCAATCAGACAATACAGAGAAATTCGGTTGCATGGTGGCCAGAACCATGAGAATGAACGTCTGGGTAAAACTGCCGAAGCCATTTATCAAGCAGAAATTCAGCAAGCATCGATTAGAGCAGCCGCTATCCCGATCGGTGAAGTCATCGCCACAATGATCTTAGTGGCGGTTTTTTACTTTATCGCGCAACAGGTGCTGAATGACGTGTTGGGTCTGGATACCGTGGGTGCGCTCATTGCAGCTGTGTTGCTGCTGATTAACCCTATCCAGCGCATCGCGGGTCTTCCCAAGCAACTGCAGCATGAGCAGGAGAACATTGCAGCCGTGCTGTCATTCATTCATCAAGCATCCGAGCAGTATACGGGGGCTCAAAGTATTCAGCATGTGCATGGAAAATTAACATTTGAGCACGTTCGTTTCGGTAATAATGCGTTTACAAAGCCCATTCTGAATCATATCAATTTCACCATCAAACCGGGTGAGATCATCGTTTTTACGGGCTACACCGAAGATGAGAAAGAGGCATTCATTGATCTGATACTGTGTTTGCAACAACCCACCAGCGGCAGAATTCTACTCGATGATCATTCGCTCTCCGATATCCAACCGAGTAACTTACATGCCAATATCGCCATGGTCACAAAAGACAGTGTTTTGTTGGATGAAAAAATTGCCGGTAATATTGCTTATGGCACAATGCGATGCGCCAACGAAGCAAAAATAACGGCTGCAGCGCAAAGCTCTCACGCAATGAAATTTATTCGCGAAATGTCCGAAGGATTGCAAACTTCGATTGATACAGCCGAGACAAAAATAACGCAACAACAGTGTCAGCAAATTGCTATTGCGCGCGCACTACTTAAAAACTCCCCGCTACTGATTTTAGATGAAATTCCTGTGACCGACGACCTCGACTCCGGCAATTTACTTTCAGTCTTAGAGAAACTAATGCAAAATCGCACCACGCTTATTTTCAATCAGCAGATTCCGCACCTGAAGAAAATTGATCGAATCGTTATTCTGGAAAATGGCTGCATCATAGAGAACCTGACAAACATCCGGTAATTAATGCTCTGATTCCTTATTGGTATATTCCGGCACCCACCTTGCGAGCTGGTTACGAACTTCTTGATCGCTCAGCACAGTTACCTTGCTTAACCACACCATTAAATCAGACAACCAATGTTCATCAACTTGGCGAGCTTGTGCGATGCGCAATTTCTCGTGCGGTGTAGGAAGCGTATTTTCACTGGTTGACAGCAACTCCTCATGCAGCTTTTCTCCAGGGCGCAATCCACTGAACACAATACGAATATCGCCTTCACTTAATCCGGACAAATGAATCAGGTCATTCGCCAGATCAACAATTTTGACCGGGTCGCCCATATCCAGCACAAATATTTCTCCGCCGCCTTTTGTACCCCCCATCAGCCCGGCTTGTAAAACTAATTGCGCGGCTTCGGGAATAGACATGAAATAACGCGTTATTTCCGGATGAGTAATGGTGATAGGCCCACCTTTGGCAATTTGTTCACGAAATTTTGGAATAACACTACCGGTACTTCCCAGCACATTGCCAAAACGTACCATCACAAAACAGATCGAGTGCGATTGAGTACTTTGATCAGGTTTTATATGTTTTGAGATTGATTGCTGCAACGCCTGGCACACCATTTCAGCCAGGCGCTTGCTTGCGCCCATCACACTGACCGGATTGACTGCCTTATCCGTTGAAATCAGGACAAATTTTCCCACCTCAAAGTTAATCGCCACTTGTGCTAACACATAAGTACCCAGTACATTGTTCAGCAAAGCCTGGTACGCATTTTCATGCTCCATCAGCGGCACATGTTTATAAGCAGCGGCATGGAACACGACGGAAGGCCGGAATTGCGTAAATATTTGTGTCATGCGCGCGTAATCTTTGATGTCGCCAATGACAAACGACATCTTGATCCTGGGAAGGTGGGGTAACAATTCTTCTTGAATGTTATACAGTGCAAATTCATTCAATTCCAGGAATACAATCCGATCCGGATCAAACGTGATCAATTGACGGCATAATTCCGAGCCAATCGATCCGCCTGCGCCGGTTACCAGAACGATCTTCCCTGTCAACAAACTATGTAATCCATCATTATCAAGAACGACCGGCGCTCTCCCCAGCAAATCGGCCAACTCTACTTCACGAATCTTTGATACGGTCGCTTTGCCGCTGATCAGATCCGCATAGGACGGCACAGTCATCGCTTTTACACCGATTTCCGCACACATCTCCAAGGTATGGCGATGTATCCGATGAGGAACTGACGGTATTGCGATAATGACATGCCCCACATTCAGCTTTTGCACCCATTGCGGCAATTCATCGATCACACCTAGTACACGTATACCGTGTAGCCGAGTACCCATTTTTTTGGGGTTGTCATCCAGCATCCCCACAACATGCCATTCACGGCTTCTTGCTAATTCCTTGACCAGATTCATTGCGGTATTACCTGCGCCGATGATCAGAACCAACCTTGCCTCATAACTCTCCAAACTATATAAACGACGCTCTTTCCAGGTGCGATAGAGAGAGCGGCTGCTGCCCATAATCAATAACAATAGCAGCGGCGCGAGCAGAATGACGGAACCGGGAATATCAGCCAATAAGCCGAGCAACCACAACATCAATAATCCCGTCGTTGTGCCGGCTACAATCGCTACAAAAATTCTTTTTACGTCCGGTAAACTGGCGTAGCGCCACAGGCCTCGGTAAAGTCCCAGCCACAAAAAGAAACTGGTCTGAATGGGCACGACCCAAAGCAGTATGATCGGCAATAACTCTAGGGCGGGAGCCGGAATATCGAAATTAAAGCGGAATAAATAGGCTAACCACCATGCTAAGGCGACTGCAACAAAATCATGGATAAAAGCAATCAATGTGCGAATTCCGAATCTGCTTACAAACATGTCATCCTCGATCGGAATAATATTTCTGATGCCAGTCAGAAATAAACATTAATATCAGATAAATACTTCCCCAAATCACTGCCACTTCGTATTGTACCGTGACATCTTGCCTGCCTGCCCATACCGCACTTCCGCCCACCATGAGCATTAGCGCATAACCTGACAATGCTGTGTTACGGTGACCGAAGCCGCTCTGAATAATGCGCTGATAATAATGCTCGCGATGTGCCTGCCAGATTTTTTTTCCGCGGATCAAGCGTTTTATCAGGGTCGCTGTCGAATCCGCAATAAAAGGCGAAAAAACCAGCAACGGTAGCCACGCGGACCATAAATTATTCATCCATCCGAGTATTCCCAGTACAGCCGCCAGAAATCCCAACGGAACCGCACCAACGTCTCCCATGAAAATTCTGGCCGGATAGAAATTATGTATCAGAAAAGCCAAAGCTGCGGCGGCGATCGAGAAATTGATCACAGCAAAATTATAATTCTCTGCTAGGTAGGCAAACAAACCGTAATATCCAAATCCGATTACCGCCATGCCACCCGCGAGACCATCCGAGCCATCCATAAAGTTATAAAGATTAGACATCCAGACAATTGCAGCTGTGGCGCACAGTACGCTCATCCAGCCATACGTCTGCAGTAAAAAATCGATAGAAAACACTGCTGCGGCAACAATCTGCACCAGCAGCCGGCACCAGACCGGCAAATGCTCAACATCATCAGCGAATGATACGATGCTCAGCAGGCTGATACCTAACCATACTGTCATAGGTACCATTACCCAGAAAAACAACCAGGTAATAATTACTGCCAAAAATAAACCTAGGCCGCCGGTGCGCGGAACGGGTACCGAGTGCAGCGAACGTGAATTAGGATGATCCAGTGTCCAACTTGCTTTGTGTTTTATCAACCATAGAATTGAGAAAAAAGCGATGACAAATGCTAGCACCGGCGCTGTTATCGTTGATAGAGGAGAGTCCAAAACCATAGTGACCGGATCATTCGTGATAAATCAGTAAAAAAACAAATGTCACTTTCTTATGTCATGAGTGACCGGAAAGTGACAGGATGTCTGATAGGCGCTGAAAAACTACCTGCGTTGCCGCTAAAGTGCTAAAAACAGACTGAAAATGCTCATTTGTCACACATAAACTGCATTTTCTCGCCTGCTTTTGCTTGGTACCGGCTGTCTCGGAAATGTTTTTCAGCGGCCTGTTAGGTTGCCATCCATCCTGAAGAAGCCCTAAAACATGGGGTTAGCGGCATAGCTCTTATGTGCCGCTGCTGCGGCCCCGCCACGCTCAGCCTTGACGCCCATATCAAGCAATACGCTCTCCAATGCGTTTAAGCAGAACAGCACATTTTCTATCCTGCTGGATGTGCCCATCAAACCAAAACGCCAAACTTTCCCGGCAAAATCTCCCAAGCCGGCGCCAATCTCAAGACTATAGTCATCCAGCAAGCGCCGACGAACTTCTTTTTCATCTACGCCTGCTGGCACGAAAACAGAGTTCAACTGCGGTAAACGATATTGTTCTGCAACCACATAATTCATGCCCAGTGTCGCAAACCCAGCTTTCAGCGCTTGATAGTTACGCTGATGGCGTGCCCAGGAATGTTCCAGCCCTTCTTCGGCAAGCATCAATAACGATTCATGCAGCGCATACAGCGCATTGGTTGGCGCGGTGTGATGATAAGTACGTGCCGCCGATCCCCAGTAATTCAGCAGCAAACTGATGTCCATGAACCAGCTATGCACTTTTTCCTTGCGATTCTTAACCAGATCGGTCACGCGCTCGGAAAAACTTACAGGCGACAGGCCTGGAGGACAGGATAAACATTTTTGGCTACCGGAATAGATCGCATCAATTCCCCATTCATCCACTTTGATCGGCGTGCCGCCCAGCGAGGTAACCGTATCGACAATCGTCAAACAATCATGTTTGCGTGCAATTTCACACAGTGTCTTGGCGTCGGATTGTGCACCGGTAGAAGTTTCTGCGTGAACAAACGCAATAATCTTAGTATCAGGGTTCTTTTTCAGCGCATCTTCAACTTTTTGCGGATCGACCGGCTCACCCCATTTATCGTCCACTACTACCGCAGTACCACCATGACGTTCGACGTTTTCAATCATGCGTCCGCCAAAAACTCCGTTGCGGCACACAATGACTTTGTCGCCGGGAACAATCATATTGACAAAACACATTTCCATACCCACAGAGCCAGGCCCGGAAACCGGGAAAGTCATGCGGTTCTTGGTTTGAAATGCATAGCGCATCAAGCCCTTGATTTCTTCCATCATCTCAGTGAAAACAGGATCTAAGTGGCCCAAGGTCGGGCGCGCCATGGCGTTCAACACGCGCGGATGCGTATCCGATGGACCAGGCCCCATCAAAACACGTTGCGGAGGATAAAAAACTTTAACTTCTTTCTCGGGGCGAAAATCTTCGGTATTCATGAACGATCCTAAATTAATTATGTAATTTGATTTATTTTGTAAAAAGATTGATTTTAACAAGTGAATCGAGAGTTTACTATAAACTGATGAGCGCTCAATAAAATATGCTGATAGATATGCTAAGAAATTTCTATAACCACCTGAAATTTTGAATTATTGGCATACAGTGTGTAGAAAGATTTTTTGCTGCTCTTTGCCAAGCGCGTTATTCATAATCATGTGTTTGAACTTGCAATTCCCCGTAGTCTTGCCGCGAGGATAGGTGAAGGGTGCGCGGAGCAAATTTATTTGATGTGTGATTGTTAACAAACCCCAAGGTTGGACTGAAGAACGAAGTCCAACGTAATCAAGGCTCATATCTGTGACTTAATGAGCCTTCTTCTCTATTACCGCGATATCTCTATCACGGCCTGCTAAATATTGCACATTCCTGCATTCAGCCACTATTCAGCTCAGTGATTGCACGATTAAAACCGCAATGCCCGATCGATTGGGTATTGGGTGATCGGGAATACATAAGACCTAAACGAAAAAATTACCCGAAAAAGCGATCTACCTTTGGTTTATTCAGGAGATACATCATGAATGCAAAAACAACGCTTATTTTACTCGCTGTAATTGGAATGTTTCTTCTTGGTGGATGTGTGGCCACACCTTATTCCGGGGACGCGGGAAATTATCGCGGCGCTACTTATGGTTATGGATATCGGCCAGCAGTTTATTACAGCAGCCAGGGCTACATAGGAAGCTACAGGTACTTTGGTAGCGGACACCGGCATTCTATCGGTGGGCACAACCATCACCACGGCGGGCATAGACACGCCATCGGCGCACAGCGGCACTGGGGCGGACACAAATATTCCGGCGGCGGTCATCACGGCGGGGGGCATAGAGGTCATAGAGGACATCGCCGATGAGAAATCTGCATGCTGGCGACTAGCCCGCCAGAATATGGCGGGTTATATTTTTTGAACAAGCCCCGGTGTTAAGTGCTGGACATCTTTTCGTTCAATCCAATGGACGTGCTAGCCGACACATGATGTCCGATAAAAGCACATCCACAGCGACTGGAATGGTTAATCGCTACGCTTGGTCACTTCCAACAAATGATAACCAAACTGTGTTTTAACCGGACCTTGCACCTCGCCGACAGGCGCGCTGAATACCACGGTATCAAATTCCTTCACCATTTGGCCGCGGCCGAATTCACCCAAGTCACCGCCTTGTTTGCCGGACGGGCAGAGTGAATGCTGTTGCGCCAATTGACTAAATTCAGCGCCATTTTCTATTTCAGTTTTCAGATTGTTACATTGCTCTTCGGTTTTTACCAAGATATGACGTGCACTGGCTCGTGCCATAAGATTTCTCCTGTATTTTTAAATTAATTTTTGTTACGTGGTACATTTAAGCACAAATGCGTGCGCTTATTAAAGCATGTTCTGGTTTTATAGCCGTCCAAGTGATCGAGGATTTAATGGAAATATTCAGTGGTGTCAGTGCAAATGCTTGAGTTATGCAATGTCAATAAAGCTTATGCCGAGGGGCGCAAGGTACTGACCAATTTAAGTTATGCGCTGAAAGCGGGTAAGTACGTTGCCATCATGGGTGAATCGGGTGTGGGTAAGTCGACTTTGTTGAATTTGATTGCGGGGCTGGACACGCCGGATTCCGGTGAAATTCGCATTGACGGTACGGTCATTTCGTCGCTGGATGACGATGCAGCTACGCGACTGCGGCGCGAACAGTTCGGTTTCATCTTTCAGGCGTTTCATGTATTGCCGCATCTGACATTGAGCCAGAATATCGCCTTGCCTTTGTTGCTGAATGGAGCGCCGCTGGATCGTGTTGAACAAATGTTGGCCGACGTGGGGCTGCGCGGTCGCGGGCATCATTTCCCGCGTCAACTGTCCGGTGGCGAATTGCAGCGTGTCGCGATTGCGCGGGCGTTGATACACCGGCCTAAACTGGTTTTGGCGGATGAGCCGACAGGCAATCTCGACCCGGACACGGCGCACGAAATTCTCCAGTTAATGCGTACGGAAATCAAAACCAATGGTGCGACGGGCATTATCGTAACGCACTCGCATGCGGCTGCCGCAACGGCCGACATGATTTTGAATTTAACCAAGGATGGCTTGCGTCCTGTGGAATCGAGGGCACGTAGCCAATGAATTCGGCATCGCTATCCCGCTGGCTGCTATTCGGTGAATGGCGTGCGCATCTGGTACAAGTGATCGTAGCGTTCATCGCCATTGCCCTCGGTATCGCGATGGGGTTTTCAATCCATCTGATCAATACCGCTGCGTTCAATGAATTTTCCGCCGCCAGCAAAAGTCTTTCCGGGCAAGCGGATTTGCAGGTACGCGGCCGGAAGGCAGTGTTTGATGAGTCGCTTTATCCGCTGCTGGCTAACACCGCAGGTGTCGAATTGGTGAATCCGGTGCTGGAATTGGATGTTGTCGTGCCGGATAAACTGCACAACAGAAATGATCAGAAACTAAAAATTATCGGCATCGATATGTTTCGGGCAACGCAGATTTCACCTGATTTGCTGGGACTGCCCGCAGAAGGAGAAACGCTGGACCGTCTGGCGAGCGATACTATTTTCCTATCGCCGGCCGCGATGAAATGGTTGCAGGTTAAACAAGGCGATTCACTGCAATTGCGCGCAGGATTGCAAACCGTTACATTGCGCGTGGCGGGTGGTTTGGCGCGGGCGCGGGCAGGGCAACGTATTGCGGTGATGGATATCGGTGCGGCGCAGTGGCGCTTCCAGCAGCTGGGTGTATTGTCGCGGGTCGAGTTGAAACTGCAGGATGGCGTCAACCATGCCGCGTTTAAAGCCAAGCTAGCTAGAGAGTTGGGCGAGTCGTACGTGGTTGCTGAATCAGCGGATCAAGAAACGCGAATTGCCAATATGTCGCGCGCCTACCGGGTCAACCTGAACATGCTGGCGTTGGTGGCGCTGTTTACCGGTGTTTTTTTGGTGTTTTCCACGCAGGCACTTTCTGTTATTCGGCGGCGCCAGCAATTTGCATTATTGCGCGTCTTGGGCTTTACGCAGCAACAACTGCTGCGACAAATCATCATTGAGGGAGCGATTCTTGGCGTGATCGGCTCGCTGCTGGGATTGGGCTTGGGATATGCGGTTGCGGCACTGGCGATTCAGTTTCTGGGCGGAGACTTGGGCAGCAGTTTTTTTCCAGGCGTCAAACCGAGTATTTATTTTGATCCGCTGGCTGCGTTGATATTTTTTGTGGTGGGGCTCGGCGTGACTTTGCTAGGGAGCATTGCGCCGGCATTGGAGGCGGCCCGTGCCAAGCCTGCGCTGGCGCTAAGATCCGGCAGTGAAGATACGGCCATGGCAAAGTTGTCGCCACCCTGGTTTGCGGTGATTTGTTTGGCGGTCGCGGTATTGTTTACCCAGCTTCCTCCGATTTTTGAATTGCCGATATTTGGCTATCTGGCGGTTGCATTGCTGTTGATCGGCGGTATTGCATTGATGCCGCGTTTTGCCGCATGGCTTTTTTCAGTGTTGCAAGCGCAACCGCATCCCGGCCGGATTGGTGCGGTTTTTACTTTGGTGCTGGCGCGCCTGACGAATGCGCCCAATCAGGCTGCGATCGCGCTGGGCGGCATATTGGCCAGTTTTAGTCTGATGGTTGCGATGGCTATTATGGTGACGAGTTTTCGCGTATCGGTCGATGATTGGCTGGCGCGTGTTTTGCCGGCTGATTTATATGTGCGCGCCGCTTCGACCGGCGATCAGGGCGGTTTTCAACCTGAAGTGCAGCAGGTGGTTGCTGCGCTGCCGGACTTTGATCGTGTGGATTTTTTTCGGTCACAGCAATTGATGCTGGATGCCAATCGACCGGAAATTACCTTGATCGCCCGTCCTGTTGATCGATCGGATCCGCGCAATACGTTACCGATGACGGATGACATGATGGCGCCTACGTCATGGCCTGACGATGCGATGCCGGTCTGGGTGTCGGAAGCGATGATTGATTTGTATGGTTACCGGGTAGGTGAAAAAGTGACCTTGCCGCTTGGCGCAACGTCCAGTGAATTTCTGGTCGTCGGTGTATGGCGTGATTATGGCCGCCAATTTGGTGCCATCCAAATGCAATTGTCCGATTATCAGGCATTAACGGGGGATGTGAGTGTCAATACGGTTGCTTTGTGGCTGCAGGCTGGAATAAATTTGGACGCAGCCATCGCGAAATTGCGGCAACTGCCGTTTGGCGCTGCGCTGGAGATATCCCGATCTGGCGATATGCGCGCATTGAGTCTGGAAATCTTTGATCGGAGTTTTGCGGTGACTTATTTGCTGGAACTGGTGGCAGTCGTCATTGGATTATTGGGCGTGGCAGCCAGCTTTTCAGCGCAAACACTGGCTCGCGCCAAAGAGTTTGGTATGTTGCGGCATATTGGCGTCATGCGCCGGCAGATTCTTACGATGCTGGCCGCTGAAGGCGGGCTGTTGACTGTACTTGGCATCACGTTGGGTTTTATATTGGGGTGGGGTATCAGTTTGATTCTGGTTTTTATCGTGAATCCGCAATCTTTTCACTGGACCATGCAATTGCATCTGCCATGGGGTTGGTTGGCGATAGTTGCTGTGATCATGCTGGTTTCGGCGGCGTTGACGGCATTGCTGGCCGGGCGTCAGGCAGTTTCCGGTAATGTCATACGTGCTGTGCGGGAGGATTGGTAATGTTGGGTGGTAACAATATCGGCAAGGGTCTCTTTGTTCGCTTTGCCAGAATGATCATGTTGATTGCAAGCTTACTGATCACCAATATTTTTGCCGAATCTTCCCGGTGGATGCCGGTTGTGCCTGATCATCAGCTGACTTTTCCACATGATTATGGCGCGCACCAGGATTTTCGCATTGAATGGTGGTATATCACCGGCTGGCTGGAGACTGAAGATAACAAGCCGCTGGGTTTTCAGGTGACATTCTTCCGTTATGCAACGGGTCATAATGAGGATAATCCAAGCCGTTTTGCCGCGAAATATTTAATCATTGCGCATTTGGCATTATCTGACCCTGTCGTGGGCAAGTTGATGCATGCCGAAAAGACTGCGCGTGAGGGTTTTGATCTGGCTTATGCCAAGCAAGGTAACACAGATGTGAAACTGGATGATTGGACACTGGTGCGTGAAGAAGATGGGCGCTATCAGGTGGATATGCAGACTGGTGATTTTGGCTTGCGATTATCGTTATCGCCGACGCAAATGCCGCTATTACAAGGCGAAAATGGTTTTTCCCGTAAAGGCCCGAAACCCGAGCAAGCAAGTTACTACTATAGCGAACCGCATTTAAGCGTAACCGGTACGGTTTTTCGTGATAATAAGCCGGTTACTGTCAATGGCCGTGCCTGGCTGGATCATGAGTGGTCGACAGCCTATTTGGATGCTGACGCGGATGGCTGGGATTGGGTGGGTGCCAATCTGGATGATGGCTCAGCGTTGATGGCTTTTCAGATACGCGGCAAGGATGACAGTAAAGTCTGGGCCTATGCCGCACTTCGCGATGCATCAGGTAATGTTTCATTCTTCAAACCGGAGCAGGTGGAATTTACCCCCATACGTACTTGGCAATCACCACATACCGATGCGATTTATCCTGTGGCTATGCGTATTCGTACCGGTGAAATTGAATGGCAACTGACGCCACTGCTGGATGATCAGGAGTTAGATTCACGTCAATCAGCCGGCGCAGTTTATTGGGAAGGTGCGGTAACGCTGACTAAAGATAATAAACCGGCCGGTAAGGGCTATCTTGAGTTAACCGGTTATGTCAAACCGTTAACGCTGTAAATATGATTCCAGTCAACGATCAGCGGGTTGATCGAGTGCTTCGGATTGCAGGATAAGCAGAGTTTGCGCGCATCCGGCGCACAAAAATGAGCTGCCGAGCCTGGTGAGCTTTTCGATAAATGTAGCGCATGCCTAATTTCAATACTTTCATTGTTGGTAAATGTGGGTTAGAATTTGTAGGCAGAATGATCAGAGTAGTATGATTATTGCGAAATAAGTAATATACTCAGTTCCTTAGGTTGGTAATCAATAATAAAAAAGGGAATAGAGAAGATTGCATGATCACAAAAGCTTGTGATTGTGAAAGTAGGGGTCGATGTTATCGGCTTTAGTTAAGTGAGTATTAATTAAAGAAATCCATTAAATAAGGAGATAAGATATGAGCGAAGTTAATAGAAGAGAAACAGATGCACAAGTTCTGAGATTGTTCTTCATTTCAACTGCAGTATTTATCGTTATTGGTGCAGTTGTTTACGGCGTATTCTAGACTGATCAATTTTTATTGAATCCGTATGTGGTTTAAGTTTTATAAGTCATTGATAATTATCTGGTTATACTAAAATTTATTCCGCCGCTCACTGTGAATGACTTCATAGTGACGGAATCAACCAAATAAGTTTAGAAGCATAAATGCCCATTTATTGGATATTCCGATAAGTGGGCATTTGTTTTCCTAATTAATAACAGGTAAACCCCCGGCTCAGCCGGGGGACTCGCGAAGGTTTGACCGTTACGGCAGTCGTCGTAACGTTCTCGTCCCAACCACGAGACGAGGAGTCAAAGATGAAGGAGTACCAAAGTTTGAGCTATACGCGCTGGGATTGTAAATGTCATGTGGTAAAGACCCCTGCACAACTTCGAAAATTTTGCTGCAGTGAGAGGGGAAAATTTCC
>CAZYHY010000037.1:0-29036 GCA_964647635.1 uncultured Nitrosomonas sp. | reverse complement strand
GTCTCATGCAACCCTCTCTAAATTTGCAGGAAATTGCACCAATTTTACCAAAAACTGGTGAATTTGACCATTCAAACTTATCAGTCACTCCATAAAAATCATAATGTTATGGATTATTCAGGCTGGACTGAATAACGATTTACACCGGCACTTCGAACGCTGGTATCCGGGGTTGAAGATCGAGAAAAATGCGGAAAGGACCGCATCAATGTTGAAAATGGCGGCCTGATTTGAAAAAATACATCCCATTTTTTTATGCTCTTATATTTTAGTGCACGAGTACCAAAAAATGGAATGGCTATCATGGTGAAAGTAATTGAATGTCACAGCCGGGATTTGCTGGTATTTACGGCTTGCGCATTGAGTATGGCAGATTAGCAGGCCTGTTAGATATAAGCTTGCAGTCAGATTTCTGAGTCTTACGGGCCATTTAAAAACCATAAAATCAAGCGTGCAAGACCGATTCATATTAGAATCGCCCTTCTGTTTAATTCTGAATCAAAAACATGCATCCAATGCTAACCATCGCGGTGAAAGCCGCGCGCCGTGCTGGCAGTATTATTAATCGGGCATCACAAAATCTGGATTTGCTCAATGTGTCGAAAAAATCGCACAGCGATTATGTCAGTGAAGTGGATGGTGCGGCTGAAGAAGCTATCATCAAGGTGTTACTAACGGCTTATCCCGATCACGCGATTTTGGCGGAAGAAAGTGGTCGCCAGGGCGATCATAAAAAATCCGAGTTTCAATGGATTATTGATCCGCTGGATGGCACAACCAATTTTCTGCATGGCTTTCCCAAGTATTCGGTTTCCATTGCGGTCCGGCATAAGGGTGTGCTAAGTCACGCAGTAGTTTACGATCCCGTCTTGAACGAATTATTTACCGCCAGCCGGGGCAGTGGCGCTTATTTGAATGATCATCGCATTCGTGTCAGTAAGCGGTCTCGATTTGAAGATTGCCTGATCGGTACGGGGATTCCATTTCGGGATTTGACGCATATCGATGCTTACTTTGCCATGCTTAAGGACATTGTGCCGCGCACTGCGGGGATTCGGCGGCCGGGATCTGCTGCGTTGGATTTGGCTTATGTCGCGGCGGGGCGCTATGACGGTTTCTGGGAAATTGGCTTGGCGCCGTGGGATATGGCGGCCGGTTGCTTGCTGATTACCGAAGCGGGTGGATTGGTTGGTGATTTGGAAGGCAATGGCACGCAATTGGAGAGCGGGCAAATTATTGCGGGAAATCCGAAAGTGTTCGGACAGTTGCTGCAGGTAATTGCGCCACATCTGACACCGGAATTGATCGAAATACAGCGGACTGCCAAGCCTATTTAGTCAAATTATCGGGAAATTTAACGATCTGACGCTGCAGGTTCCGAAAAAGGCAATTCTTGACGGTTATCGTTGGATTCGATCAGCGACCTCATCTCTTCGAGTGGCGGCAACTCTTCTAAAGCACGTAAATTCAAATCATCCAGAAAGTGTGATGTGGTGGCAAACAATGCCGGTTTTCCGGGTACGTTACGGTGTCCGACTGCTTCAATCCAGCCGCGCGCAGTGAGTGTTTTGAGCACCGAGCTGGATACGCTGACACCGCGGATGTCTTCAATATCACCACGCGTCACGGGCTGACGATAGGCAATAATGGCAAGTGTTTCCATAATCGCGCGTGAATAACGTGGCGTTTTTTGTGGGGTTAGCCGATCCAGATACGGTTGTATCTCAGCTTTGGTCTGAAAGCGCCAGCCACTCGCTACAGTGACCAGTTCCACACCGCTGTCGCGCCATTTCTCGCGAATTTCTTCGAGTAATTTGGATAACAATGCAGCGCTCAATTCATGGTTGAATAATTTTCTCAATTCGTTAATAGGCAAAGGCTCTTGCGTTGTCAGCAATGCCGCCTCGAGAATTTTCCTGGCTTTCTCGGGCGTGAGTGAATACAGTGCGTCAGGCTGATTCGGTGGCGTCAATTGAGCGGACATAAATGATTCCAAAATCTTGGGATTGAGAAATTTCCAGTAATAGTTCCTTCGCCAGTTCCAGAATTGCCAGGAAGATAACCACAACTTCAGCGACTGTCGCTGCGGGGCTAAACAAGTCGTAGAATTCCACTTGTTTCAGCCCGCGCAGATCGCGTAAAACCTGACTCATGTAAGCCCGCACGGAAAGAATTTCGCGTTTGACTTGATGATGGCGGTTGACTTTGGCTCGAGTCAAAATGGTAGTCCAGGCATGTCGCAAATCATCTAGATGGATATTGGGTAATTGTTCAGCAACGTTTTGTTCGATCCATACTTGAATGACGCTGAAGTCGCGCTCAGCCTGCGGCAACTCATTCAGGCGTGACGCGGCTTTTTTCATTTGCTCGTATTCGAGTAAACGTCGCACCAGTTCAGCGCGCGGATCGTGTTCTTCTTCCACTGCCGTTTTTGGAGCGGGCAGCAACATGCGCGATTTGATTTCAATCAGTAACGCGGTCATCAGCAGATATTCGGCGGCCAGTTCCAGTTGATCAACGCGCATCATGTCAACATAGGTCATATACTGCTGCGTGAGCTCGGCCATCGGAATATCCAGAATATTCAGATTGTGCTTGCGGATCAAATAGAGCAGTAAATCCAGAGGGCCCTGAAAGGTATCTAGAAAAACTTCCAGTGCGTCCGGTGGAATATACAAATCCTGCGGAATTTCCAGCACAGGCTCGCCGCAGATTTTGGCTATGGGAGATAATACGTCAACAGAATCAATCACTGAATTCACTGCGCGAGATACCACTGACTGGATTCAATTAACCTATGGTGAAGTGCATCAGGAGTAACTGAGTCCCATCGCTTCGCGAATGTCACGCATGGTTTCTTCCGCCAATTTGTTGGCTTTCTCACAACCGTCTGCAATGATGTTGCGTACCAGCGTCGGGTCTTCTTGATACTGCTTGATGCGCTCAACCATCGGCACTTGTTCAGCCAGGATCGCGTCAATGACGGGTGATTTGCAATCCAGACAGCCGATTTCCGCATTCCGGCAACCGTGCTGTACCCATTTTTGTGTATTGTCATCGGAATAAACCAAATGGAATTGCCATACCGGGCATTTGGCGGGATCACCTGGGTCGCTACGCCGTACTCGCGCCGGATCGGTGGGCATAGTGCGGATTTTTTTGCGGATGCTTTCGGGATCTTCCCGTAGACTGATGGTATTACCATAAGACTTAGACATTTTCTGGCCATCCAGTCCAGGCATTTTGGAGGCTTCGGTGAGCAGCGTTTCAGGTTCGGTCAAAATCATTTTGCCGCCGCCTTCCAGGTAGCCAAATAAGCGTTCGCGATCGCCAAGGCTGAGATTTTGTTGTTCAGTCAGCAGTGATTTGGCCTCTTCCAGCGCATTTTCATCGCCCTTTTCTTGATACAGCGTACGCAGCTCGGTATACAGTTTTGATTTTTTTGAGCCCAGCTTCTTGATGGCCAACTCAGCTTTTTCTTCAAAGCCGACTTCTTTGCCATAAATATGATTGAAACGGCGAGAGATTTCTCGCGTAAATTCCAGGTGCGGTGCCTGGTCCTCACCGACCGGCACCCGATTGGCGCGGTAAATCAGAATATCCGCGCTTTGTAGCAGTGGATAGCCGAGAAAGCCATAGGTGCTGAGGTCTTTCTCGGATAGTTTTTCTTGTTGATCTTTGTAAGTGGGCACGCGTTCCAACCAACCGAGCGGTGTCATCATTGACAGCAGTAGATACAGCTCCGCATGCGCCGGAACCTTCGATTGAATGAACAAAATCGCCTGTGATGGATCAACGCCAGCAGCCAGCCAGTCAATGACCATATCCCAGACATTTTGCTCGATAATTTCCGGCGTATCGTAATGGGTCGTCAAGGCATGCCAGTCGGCGACAAAAAACAGGCATTCATATTGCTGTTGCAACTTTACCCAGTTTTTTAATACGCCGTGATAATGTCCTAAATGCAGGCTGCCGGTGGGGCGCATGCCTGATAAAACGCGATCAGCAAACATGTTGATTTCCTAAATTTAAAACGTTGTTAAATATATAATCCAAAAACTGACACAATCATTATTTTGGCCCAGGTGATTGCAGGGCCGATCACGGCACCCAGTACGCCGCTGAATAACAATGCCAGTAATATCATAAAGCCGTAAGGTTCGATGCGGGAAAATTGATAAGCCAGGCGGTGCGGTAACAAGCTGACCGCCATGCGGCCGCCATCCAGCGGTGGCAGCGGTAGCAGGTTGAGCACCATCAATACGACATTGATTTCAATACCCGCGATTCCCATGAGCGCCAATGGTTTTGCAAAACTGCTCTCGGGCATGAGAATGGCCAGTTTGATCATCAACGCCCAAAAAAACGCCATCAGCAGATTGGCGCCCGGCCCCGCAGCGGCAACCCACAGCATGTCGCGTTTGGGGTGACGCAGATTGGAAAAATTAACCGGCACCGGTTTAGCCCAGCCAAATAAGAACCCTGCGCCGACGGTTACCTTACTGAGAATAAATAATGATAGCGGTACCAGGATCGTGCCGACCAGGTCGATGTGTCGTACCGGATTGAGACTGATGCGCCCTTCATTAAAGGCTGTGAAGTCACCGAACTGTTTGGCGATATAGCCATGCGCCGCCTCATGCATGGTGATGGCAAAAATGACCGGTAAGGCATAAATAGCGATACCTTGAATGATACTATCCATGACTGATTCCAAAGGGTTCGATGCTGCCTTTGCCTTGGCGGATCAATTCGGGCACGTCGCTGGTCAAGTCAATCACGGTGGTCATATCGACGCCACAGGAGCCGGCATCCATCACCAATTCCACCTGATGCTCCAGGCGTTCACGGATTTCCTCCGCATCATTCATCGGTAATTCATCCCCCGGCAATACCAGTGTGGAACTGAGCAAGGGCTCGTCGAGTTCTTCCAGTAGCGCCAAAACAACGGGATGATCGGGAATGCGCAGGCCGATAGTGTTGCGTTTAGGGTGCTGCATGCGACGCGGTACTTCCCGCGTTGCCTGCAAAATAAACGTATAGCTGCCGGGCGTCGTCGCTTTGAGTAATCGATACTGGCTGTTATCCACTTTGGCGTAAGTGGAGATTTCCGCCAGATTCCGGCACACCAGCGTGAAATGATGATGATCATCCACTTGCCGGATGGTACGGATGCGTGACATCGCGTCTTTGTCGCCGAGATGGCAGCCCAGGGCATAACAGGAGTCCGTAGGATAAACGATGATTCCGCCGCTACGTACTATTGCGACGGCCTGCCGGATCAGGCGTAAATGCGGTGTGTCGGTGTGAATTGAAAAAAATTGGGCCACAGTAAATAAAGAAAATGTCTGGATTAAAGAATGATTAGAGTAGCATATCGTGAAAATTATTCGATTGATGCAAGGCTTTTCCAGTCATGCCAGACTGGTTTGCATCCCAGTGGAAGCTCGGGCAATTGGCCTAGATCGTAATAACTCTCGCCAGGACCATGAAAATCTGAGCCGCAAGAAGCCATCAGACCCATGTTTTGTGCATGCTTTGCAAAATCTTCGACTTGCTCGGGAGTGTGGCTTGACGTGACCACTTCGATGGCTGCTCCGCCCAGTGCACAAAATTCATCGAATAGATCATTGAGTACATTTTTACCCAAATGATAGCGCCCCGGATGCGCAATGACTGCCCGACCTCCACTGCCGCGAATCCAGTCGATCACATCGCTGAGTGCTGCCCATTCGTGCGGGGCGTATCCCGGCTTGCCTTTGATCAGATATTTTTTAAACACGGATTTGACATCTTTAGCGTAGCCTTGCTCAACCAGAAAACGCGCAAAATGTGTGCGTCCAATCAAGCGTCGCTCGCCCACATGCGCATAAGCGCCTTCCAGGCTGCCATGGATGCCGATTTTGGTGAGTTCTGCGGCGATATTCTCGGCACGTTGCGCGCGACCTGCACGGACAACGGCTAAGCCTTCAATGAGTGGCGTATACTGCGGATCAATGTTCAATCCGACAATATGCAGTGTGCGGCCACGCCAGCTAACGGAGATTTCCACGCCGTTTATAAATGTGATATTTTTCGTTTCGGCTATTTGGCGCGCCTCTGCAAGCCCGGCGATATCGTCGTGATCGGTTAAGGCCAGCGTTTCAACACCTCGGATGGCTGCCCGTTCGACTAATTGTGTGGGAGTTAACAAGCCATCAGAAATGGTGGAATGACAATGCAGATCAATATTGAGCATGAAGCGGATTATATGCGCAAAGCGGAACATGCATCATAACAAATAACGCGGCTTAAGAAAAACTACCCTGGATTCATCAATAAATTACACGTTTCATAAGGAATTCGAATGACCATAACCTCGACTGTTCGCGATCATATTTCCGCTGCGCCGCATCGCAGCTTATTTCTGGCCGGCGCACTGCAAGGCGTGCTGACTGTGCTCTGGTGGGTATTTGATCTGACCGGCCGTTACGCCATTGCCGGATCAGCCACCACTTGGAGCATTGCGCCTACTTGGGCGCATGCTTTTCTGATGGTTTATGGATTTTTCCCGTTCTTTATTTTCGGTTTCCTGTTTACCACTTATCCCAACTGGATGAACGGCGACAAGGTAAAACCGCGTGAATACATGGCCACCAGCCTACTGATGGTGCTTGGCGTGGTGTTGTTTTATGTTGGCCTATTGACGCATAAAGTGGTCATTATCATGGGTGTAGAGATCATGCTGATCGGCTGGGGTGTCGCGGTGTATGTGCTGTTCCGCATTCTGCTGACGACACCTGCGCAGGACAAGCGCCATGCGCGGGTAACCAGCGCTGCGCTGCTGATGGGCTGGCTAGGTGTGGCGGCATATTTGGCGTGGCTGGTCACTGAAAATTCGACGGTATTGGATTTTGCGCGGCATGTGGGCATCTGGTTTTTTCTGTTGCCGATCGTGCTGACGGTTTCACACCGCATGATTCCATTTTTCTCCAGCCGCGTGCTGGACAACTACGAAATGGTGCGACCATTCTGGATGCTGTGGCTGATGCTCGCCTGTATTGCGGCACATGGCAGTCTGCAATATCTGGGATTAGCGGCGTACCTGTGGATCGTGGATTTTCCGCTGGCAGCTTGTGCAGGCTATTTGTCTTACCGTTGGGGATTTCAACGGAGTTTTCAGGTGAGTTTGTTGGCGGTACTGCATGTTTCTTTTGCCTGGCTGAGCGTGGCGATGGCGTTATACGCAATACAAAGCCTGGTGTATTTTGCATCCGGTACTCTGCTGCTCGGCCTGGCGCCACTGCACGCAATTGGCATCGGCTTCTTCTCCGGCATGATCCTCGCGATGGCCTCGCGAGTTACGCTCGGACATTCCGGGCGACCATTGGAATTGGATCGCTTTACTTGGCTGCTGTTCCTGGGTTTCCAAGCGGCGGCTGTGACCAGAATTTTGGCGGATATTGTACCGGCGATCGGGCCGGTATTGTATGTTCTCGCCGCGCTCGTTTGGCTCGCTTGCTTCGGGCTTTGGGTCGGCAAGTTTGCGCCGATTTACTGGCGGCAACGGGTGGATGGGAAGCCGGGGTAGTTGAGGAAGGTAATGCCTATCGCGCAGCGCATTGCATTATACAAGTATGAGTTGCAATTGTATGTCTATAGACGATGAATTGCTGGTGTCTATGAATCGCAGGATGGATGAGTTCATTGCGCAGTACTCCCAAATCTGGCAACGCATATATAAGGGACGACACAGGAAAATAATTGGAACGATTTTCAGATTTGCTTTCATGTCTCATTCAGTGGCCAGAAATATTTCGGTTTACACATCCCAATGGGCGATGAATCCTCGCTCGGGTATTACTGCGAGTGATGAGTAGATTCAAAAGCAGCTTGTCAACATACTGGAAAGTGAGTGGTGAAATTTTTTAAATGAATAGGTGATGGGTGCATCTTGCAATTTGAACTCGCATTTCCGCTTAGTTTGCTTGTTATTACTATTATATCGCGCTTATAATGGCACATTTAACAGTGTGATTGGGAGTGCGATTGAGGTGATTACAGCCAATGATTTAAAAACGAAGGGGATTGCCTGCCTTGAGGAGAGTCTGGCGGATAAAACCGAAGCTATCATTACCGTACGTGGCAAAGAGTGTTTTGTGGTGATGAAAGTCGAGCAATATCACTATCTGCGTGAAATGGAGCTGGAGGCTGCGTTGTATGAGGCGAAGCAGGACATGGTCTCCGGTCGATTCAGCAAAGAAAGTGTCGATCAGCATGTCGATGATCTATTTTCCAAATGAGCTACACGCTCATTTATACTGAAAGCTATAAAAAACGTGCCAAACGCTTTGCCCAAAAGCATCCCGAATTAAAAGAGCCTTATCGCAAGACTTTACAACTTTTGGTCTTTAATCCATACCACCCTTCTTTGAGAATTCATTCTTTGAAAGGTAAATTGGCAGGGTTACATTCGGTTTCAATCAATCTTAATTATCGCATTACCCTTGAGTTATTGATTGCAGAGCATGAAATTATCTTGGTTAATGTGGGTAGTCATGATGAAGTGTATCAAGTTAGGGAGGGGTGATTCTCTTCAGGTACCTTTTATTGATGCGATTGTTTTTCAGGGGTGACCAATTCAATTAATTTCTTCTGTATCCGATATAACCCAAGCCTGTGTAAGTAGCCTATGGGGATTTTGTGTGCAGGTTTTTATTTTTGTGTATCAATTACTTGTGATAAAGGAGATATATGAAGAAATTATTTTTCGTTGTGATTCTGACACTGTTGTTTGCCGGCACTGCATTTGCGGCTATCAATATCAATACAGCTTCGCAGGCTGAACTTGAATCTTTGCAAGGCATTGGCCCTGCGAAAGCAAAAGCAATCGTTGAATTTCGTGAGAAAAATGGTTCTTTTGCTTCTGTGGATGATTTAAAGAAAGTTGGCGGTATTGGCTCTGGAATCATCGAACAGCTGCGCGATGCGGTTACGGTTGAGGCCGGTAAAAGTGCGGAAACCCCAGCGAAGCAGGAATAGTTTCTGGTTATAGCGTTTTTCTAAATAAAAGCCTCTCTGAGAGAGTTTCAGAGAGGCTTTTATTTAGGCGCTGACAATGTTTCACGCAGATTGCTTATGTGATAATCTCAAGCAACTTATTATGAAGTTCTCATCCATGTATAAAACGATTGAAAGTTATGTTGGTAACACGCCTTTAGTAAAACTCAAGCATCTGCCTGGAGCAACCAGCAATATCATTCTTGCCAAACTTGAGGGTAATAACCCTGCCGGTTCGGTAAAAGACCGCCCGGCATTGTCCATGATTTCGCATGCGCAGAAACGTGGAGAAATTAAACCGGGCGATACGCTGATTGAAGCGACCAGTGGCAATACCGGTATCGCGTTGGCGATGGCTGCTGCTATTATGGGTTATCGTATGGTGCTGATTATGCCGGAAAATCTGAGTGTGGAGCGGCGGCAATCCATGCGCGCATATGGCGCGGAGCTGATTCTGACCCCCAAATCCGGCAGTATGGAGCAGGCGCGTGACGTGGCGGAGAAGATGCAGGACGAAGGGAAAGGCATCATTCTGAATCAATTTGCTAATCCGGATAATCCATTGGCGCATTATGAAGGCACGGCACCAGAGATTTGGCGTGATACCGATGGAAAAATTACTCATTTTGTCAGTAGCATGGGAACTACCGGAACGATCATGGGGTGTTCGAGATTTTTCAAAGAACAACGGCCAGATATTAAAGTGATTGGCGTGCAGCCGGAGGAAGGCTCACAAATTCCCGGCATTCGTAAATGGTCGCCTGCTTATTTGCCTAAAATCTATGATGTACAACGAGTGGATGAATTATTATATGTTTCTCAAGGAGACGCTGAAGATTTAACGCGTCGGCTGGCAAGCGAAGAAGGGATTTTTGCCGGTATTTCTTCCGGTGGTGCTTTGGCAGCGGCATTGCACGTGTCCGCGCAAGTGGAAAATGCGATAATTGTATTTATCGTATGTGACCGCGGTGATCGTTATTTGTCGACAGGCGTTTTTCCTGCTTAACGAAACAGCATGCTAATCAATAATTTTTCGCTTCCTGTGCGTGTTTATTATCAAGATACGGATGCCGGCGGCGTGGTATATCATTCAACCTACCTTAATTTTATGGAGCGTGCGCGATATGAGTGGCTCAGAGGATTAGGGTTTAATGTAAAATTGTTAACTGAAAATCACAATGTGTTGTTCATGGTACGCTCGCTTGAGATTCAATACCTTAAGCCAGCGGTCCTTGATGATTTTTTGAGTGTGACAGTGGCTGTTAAGGAGGTAGGCAGAAGCCGCATTGTGCTATCTCAGGAAGTTTTATGCAGTCATGTCAAATTAGTAAATGCCACAATCCATGTGGTGTGTGTCGGTGCGGAAACGCTGAAGCCAGTCAGCATTCCTGCGCCATTACGTGAGAGAATTGGGAAACCCGCATGAGTACAACAGTAACACAAGATATGTCGTTTCTGCATCTGATCAGTAGCGCCAGCTTGCTGGTACAACTGGTGATGCTGATTTTGGTCATGATTTCACTTTTATCATGGTGGTTTATTTTTCGTAAACTATTCGTCATTCGCAATGAGATAAAGAAAACCGATGATTTTGAAGATATTTTCTGGCGTGGCGCCGATATGAACGCGCTTTATCAGCGTACAACAAGTGCGCGCTATGACTCGGGTAGTATGGAACGTATTTTTGCTGCCGGTTTTAGTGAGTTTAATAAGCACCCACCAGGAACTGATCTTGAAGCAGTGATGGACAGCACGCGCAGGGCCATGCGGGCGACTTATCAGCGGGAAATGGATTACTTGGAGTCGCACCTGTCGTTTCTGGCGACGGTCGGGTCAGTCAGTCCTTATATTGGTCTGCTGGGTACTGTGTGGGGAATTATGAATTCTTTTCGCAGTTTATCGAGCGTCACGCAGGCGACCATTGCGCATGTTGCACCGGGTATTGCGGAAGCACTGATTGCAACGGCGATGGGATTGTTCGCGGCAATTCCTGCTGTGGTTGCTTATAACCGCTATGCTAGCGGCACTGATCAGCTGGCAACCCGGTTTGAGAGTTTTATGGAAGAGCTGTCCAATGTATTGCAACGGCGAGCAGCCGGATAAACACAACTGAGAGGATTGTATGGCGCGTCGTGCCAAGAATCGATTAATGAATGAAATCAATGTGGTGCCATACATTGATGTCATGCTGGTGTTGTTGATCATTTTTATGATTACAGCGCCAATGATTAACCATGGACAGATTGATTTGCCGCAAATCGGCAAATCATTGGCGACACCAGCTGCGCCAATGGAAGTGATTATTAAAGCGGATGGCAGCTTGACCTTACGTGATCGAGCCAAATCATCGGTGGAGCAGAAAGTGGATCGGAACCAGTTGATTGACGCCATTAAGCAAAAACAAGCACAGAATACGGAACAGCCGGTGGTAATTGCAGCCGACAAAAGTGTGCGTTACGAAGAAGTGATCAAAGTGATGGACATTCTGCAGCAAAATCAAGTGCAGAAAGTGGGTCTGTTGGCGCAACAAAAATGAATGAGCTGTAATGAGTGTGAGCGTCTTACGCAATTTTTACCATTCCGAACCAAAATCATTATTGGCGGGTGTGCTGGCGGTGCTGGTACATCTCGTTTTTGTCGCGCTTATGATTTTTGGTTTGAATTGGAAAGACCATCCGCCAGAAGGCATGGTCGTAGATATATGGACAGAGTTGCCTAAACCTGTGCAGGAGCCGGTGAAAACTCAACCGCCCCCGAAGCAACAACCTAAGCCGGAACCGGAACCACCTAAACCAGAGCCACCTAAGCCAGAACCGATTAAGTCGGAGCCGCCTAAACCTGTGCCGCAAGCAGCTACACCGCCGATTAAGAAACCTGATATCGCGATGAAAGAAAAGCCCGAGCCCATTAAAGAGGCTAAGCCGGATGTGGAAGAGCAAAAGAAAAAAGAACGGGAGAAAATTAAAGAGCAGGAAAGATTGAAAGAGCTTGAAAAGCAGAAGGAATTGGATAAAAAGAAAGAATTAGAGAAGCAAAAAGAGCTGGAAAAACAAAAAGAACTCGAGAAACAAAAGGCACTCGAAAAGCAGAAGGCGCTGGAAAAACAAAAGGAATTGCAACAGCAAAAAGAAAAAGAGCAAGCCGTACAGCGGCAACGTGAACAAGAAGCAAAGGCGCGGCGAGAAGCTGATGCTAAACACGCTGCTCAGCAAGCAGCGGCGAGAAAGCAGATAACAAACGAGATTTCCAAATATAAGGCGATGATTCTTGCCAAGATCAGAAGCAGGATCGTCATGCCACCTGACCTGCCAGGTAATCCGGTGGTTGAATTCAATGTCACGCTGCTGCCGGGTGGGGATATTCTGGATGTCAGATTAAGCAGGAGTAGCGGACATGCGGCTTTTGACAGCGCTGTCGAGCGTGCAATCTTTTTATCAAAACCATTGCCACTGCCGCCTGATCCTACTTTATTCAATGAGTTTCGTAACTTGAATATTACCGTGCATTATCGTGAATGATTGTTATAATCAGCGTGAATTTTTTTGTTTTCTAATCACTTAATACTTATGTCAATCCATTGGTTCAAAACTATTCGTAGTGCATTGATTCTGCTTTTATGGTGGATGAGCACGCCTTTGTACGCGCAACTGAATATCGAGATTTTTGGTGGCGGCGCGTCGCGCATACCCATCGCTATCGTTCCTTTTGCAGAAGAAAATAAACTTAACCAGGGTATCACACCGGTGATCGGTGCTGACTTGCAACGCACTGGTTTGTTCAAGTTGGTGGATTCCTCCGGGCTATCTCCTCATGTGCCGACAGATGTGGTATATGCGGATTGGGCGAATCGCGGTGCCAATGCACTGGTCATTGGTCGTACGATAGCGCTATCCGGCGATCAAGTGGAGATTCAATTCCGTTTGATGGATGTTGCGAAGAAGTCGCAATTAACAGGTTTGTCGATTACTGTTCCTAAAACACAATTGCGTGCCGCCGCACATCGCATTGCCGACGTTATTTATGAGGCACTGACCGGCGATGTAGGGGTATTCAGCACGCGTATCGCCTATGTGCTGAAGCGGAGTAATAAGTACGCACTGCAAGTTGCGGATGCAGATGGCTATAACGCGCAGTCCATCATTGAGTACACGGAGCCGATTATTTCTCCGGCTTGGTCACCGGATGGTAATCAGCTGGCCTATGTTTCATTTGAAGACAAAAAACCGATTGTGTACGTGCAAACGTTATCAACGCGTGAGCGTAGAGCGGTGGCCAGCTTTAAAGGCAGTAACAGTGCACCGGCCTGGTCGCCTGACGGCAGAAAACTGGCTGTCGTGCTAACCGGGCAAGGCGGGTCGCAAATATTCCTGGTTAATGTCGATGGCAGCGGTTTGCAGCGACTGAGTAGAAGCTCCGGAATTGATACCGAGCCGAGTTTTTCTCCTGATGGTCGGTACATCCTATTTACATCTGATCGCGGTGGTAGCCCGCAAATTTATCGCATGGCAGTGACTAATACCGAAACCAGTCAAGCTGAACGCCTTACTTTTGAGGGGAGTTACAATGCCAGTCCGGATTTTAGTCGGGATGGCAAAAGTTTCACATTTATTCATCGCAACGATAGCCAATTTAACGTAGCCGTTCAAGAAGTCGGCTCGCGCCAAGTACAAATACTGACCAATTCCAAATTTGATGAATCTCCAAGTTTTGCGCCCAACGGCAAGATGATCTTGTATGCAACTGAGATTGACGGGCGTGGTATATTATCCGCTGTCTCAAGGGACGGACAAACAAGGCAACATCTTTCAGTACAAACAGGTGATATCAGGGAGCCGGCATGGGGGCCTCTACCGAAGTGGAAATAACGCAGGTTTTTTAATTACAAGGAGTGAGTAAATGAGGAAATTAGCAGGTGTTGCATTAATCGTTTTGTTGTCAGCGTGCGCTAGTCAAACAACCCAGCCTGAGGTTGAGGATCTAACCGGTGGAGCTGGTAGCGGTTCGGGCGGCAGTGATTTGATGGGTTCCGGTTCCGGAAGACCTAGCTATTTTAGCCAATTGCAAGACCCCAACAGTATTCTGTCGCAACGTACTGTTTATTATGACTATGATAGCTATACCGTTAAAAGTGAATACAGGGAATTAGTGTTGTCGCATGCTCGGTTCTTACGTGACAATGCCGGCGCCAGTGTAATTCTGCAGGGCAATACCGATGATCGTGGCAGCCGTGAATACAATCTTGCATTGGGACAACGTCGTGCCGATAGCGTAAGAAATATGATGACTTTAGTAGGTGCCCGCGATGAACAGATTGAATCGGTGAGTCTGGGTGAAGAAAAACCACGTGCAACGGGGTATGGCGAATCAGTCTGGAGTCAGAACCGCCGCACAGATATTCTCTATCGAGGTGAGTAAATATGCTGATACGCGCTTTCTTACTATTACTATTAATGAGTGGTAGCGCTAGTCATGCGGCATTGTTTGGTGATGATGAGGCACGCGAACAAATCAGCGCTTTACGAAAGCAAGTCAATGAGATGGAAGCGCGTATCGCCAAAATGGAGCAAGCGTTGAATAGCCAGGCGCTGCTTGAGCTGTATGCAAAGGCTGAGACGCTCGGGCTTGAGTTGGGTAAGCTAAACGGACAAATAGAAATGCTGAGTAACGATAATTCGCTGTTACAAAAGCGGCAGCGCGATTTCTATATTGATTTGGACAACCGCTTGCGTGAGATTGAGCAGCCTAATAAGCGAGCGCCTTCATCTCATCCTAGCCCAAAAGGCTCACCGCAGAGCATGGTAACGCCGCCACTCAATGAATCGGCAGCGCCAGCTTCACTCGCGGCGACTGTAGTAATACCGGAAGTTGCAGCAACTGAAGAAACAGTTGCTGCGGTACAACCCGATTCTAGAGCATTGTCAGCCGTTGAATTAACGCCGCCCAGTCCGGTACAAAATGACGCCTATAAAGAAGCCTTTAATTTATTTAAAAATGGCGATTATGCGGGTGCCATCGCACAATTTGAGAGTTTCCTGGAGAGCTATCCGCAATCAAATTTAGCACCCGGAGCTGCTTACTGGATTGGTAATGCACGCTACGCGCTACGCGACTATCAATTGGCCATTGATGCACAAAAGAGGCTGGTTAATAAGTATCCGGATAGCCTTAAAGCGCCGGATGCTTTTCTTAATATGGCCACTAGCCAATATGAAATGGGCGATAGTAGGGCGAGTAAGCATACCTTAGAAGATTTGGTAGCAAAGTATCCGAGCAGTGACGCCGCAAAAAAAGCCAAACAGCGTTTGGCTAATTTCAAATAAATTCTTCATATCGCAAGTAGCACACGCTATTTGTTGCATTAGCCGGCAGGCGATCGTGGTTAAATTTTTTCCTCCAGATAGTCAATCATTGTGCAAACACTAGAAACAACAACTTTGCGTATCAGTGAGATTTTTTTTTCCTTACAAGGGGAGACAAGCCGTGTCGGCCTACCAACGGTTTTTGTACGTTTGACGGGATGCCCTTTGCGATGTGGTTACTGTGATACGGCCTATGCTTTTACCGGCGGTGACAATATATCAATTTCAGAGATCCTGAACCAAGTCGCGCACTATAAAACCAATTACGTGACAGTAACCGGCGGCGAGCCTTTGGCACAGAAAGCATGCCTGGTTCTATTGACAGCATTGTGTGATGCACAGTATTCAGTATCGCTGGAAACCAGCGGCGCGCTGGAATTATCCGGTGTGGATGCACGGGTGTGTAAAGTGATGGATATCAAAACGCCCGGTTCAGGGGAAATGACTAAAAATAATTGGCTCAATCTTGCTCATCTGAACCAACAGGATGAGATTAAATTTGTACTTTGTGATGAAGCAGATTATCAATGGGCTTGTGAAGTCATTCATAACAAGCGGCTACATCAAATATGCCCTGTCCTGTTTTCACCTGTTCACGCCAAGCTTGCTCCGGCAACATTAGCAGACTGGATTTTGCGTGACCAGCTGCCGGTGAGAATGCAGATTCAGCTGCATAAATTATTGTGGGGAGAGGGGCCGGGGCGATGAAGAGAGCCGTGGTGTTACTGTCCGGCGGGTTGGATTCGGCAACGACACTTGCTGTGGCGAGTGTCAGACAATTTGAATGTTATGCTTTGAGTATCGATTACGGTCAGCGGCACCGGTCGGAATTGGATGCGGCGCGCAAAGTTGCCCAATCTTTGGGGGCGGTTGCACATCAAATTATTAAGCTGGATCTGACTACTTTTGGCGGTTCGGCGCTGACTGATCGAATGATTGAGATCCCAACAGCCGGAGAGAAAACGGAGATTCCGGTGACCTATGTGCCTGCGCGAAATACGATCATGTTGTCGCTAGCACTAGCCTGGTCGGAAACACTGCAAAGTCAGGATATTTTTGTGGGGGTAAACGCGGTTGATTATTCTGGTTATCCGGACTGCCGCCCAGAATACATTCAAGCCTTCGAGAAGATGGCGAATCTGGCAACCAAAGCGGGTATTGAGGGCAAGAAGTTAACCATTCATGCGCCGCTGGCACATTTGTCCAAAAAAGAAATCATCCGGACAGGACTCACGGTTGGGGTGGATTTCAGCCTGACGGTTTCTTGTTATCAGGCGGATGAACTGGGGCAAGCTTGCGGCATTTGTGATTCCTGTCGTATTCGGCGTGCCGGGTTTGAGGCAGCGGGAATAACCGATCCTACGCGCTATCGGTGACAGATCGCTGAAAAACGAGCTGCGTTGCCGCTACGGTTCTAAGAACAGACTCGGGATGCGCATTGATTACGCATAAACTGCGCTTTCTCTCTTGTTAAACGCCTATTATCTGAGTCTTATTTTTTCTGAGTATTCTTTTCACCGCTTCCCTGCCGCATTTTTTTCTCGAGTTTGTCCATTTGCTCGGGTGTTAGCACTGCTTGCAGACTTGCTCGCGTTTCTTCCTGAATGGATTGCAATTGTTTTTTTTCCTCATTGAAAACAGCTTCAACTTTCTTTTTTTCGTTGTTGAGAATGGCCTCAACTTTGGATTGCTGAGTTTCATTGAGTCCAAGTTCTTTAGTCATGCGATTGACAACAGTGCGACTGTCGGCAGCTTGGTTGCTTTTCTGAGCTTGCACGGCAGAAGCAGTAAACAATATAACCAGTGCCAGCACGACTGAAGTTGTTTTTCTTTGCATCATGATCTCCTACGTATTTTGTTAACGATGTGTTCGCAGATGAAGAAGTTATTTTGATTTCCTCCAGCTGCAATCGCGAACTACTGGAGGTGTGGTGTCATAAGCTATTTTAGAAGAGTCCGGAAATGGAACGCGCGAGTCCATTGGTAAGTTCAACCGCGGCTTCTTCGTATTGCAAATTTGCCTTATTGGCTGTACTGACAACGCGAGTACGAAATTTATTCATTTCGCTGATTTTGGTGGAGGACTGTCTTCTCGCGCCCCCCACGCCCTGTTTTGCATCTTGTTGCCTGTCTTCGCGAACAGTCACGCCTGCCTCAACGCGCTCTGCTATTTCAACATCGGTAATGGCCATATACGTAACATCTTTTACAGCAGCATCTGCAATGGTGCCTACAAGACCAAAAGCGGCAGCACCAGCCAATCCACCGATACCTGCCCCGCTCCAGCCATCTATCGCTGCACCCGTGGCTGCCCCTACTGCGGTGCCCAGCGCAGCGCCTCCCATGCCACCATAGCCAGCTCTCAAAGCAGATTCTGCGGCGGTGGGACTGGCTTTGTCGACGCTCAGTATATTAACCTGCAACCAGTAATGGGCTTCTTTGGGATTATTGGTGATGTAGTAACCTCTGCCCTCAAGTGCTCTGGCAACGGTGCCTGCAATATCAAAATTGGTTTTATCGGAGGTGTTGCGGATATTTATATAAATGGTCTTCTGGCTCGGTTCAACGGGATCCAGAAAAATGGAGTCACTCATTTTGGTTTGAACATCCAGATCTTTCTTTGCGATGGATGTATGAACCGCGGCACATCCGCTTAAAATCAAAGAAAATATCATGATTCCTGTCAGTATCCAGGTGTTCTTATTAATGGAGTACTCCATTGCGTCTCCCCTTTATATGATTAAATTAAATGAAAAAATTTAAAGTTCTCGAACAATCAAATATACAATCAGCCAATGAATTCGATCCACAAACTCATGGATTGATTTAAATGGTTTAAGCCACAACGGCACGTCATTCAATCTGATTTAGAAAATTACCAGCCGCCATAATAGGGCATGTAATTATTTGCGCCATAAAGACCGCCATAATAGGGGCGCGCGTAGCCTCCCGAATAACCTCCATAACCAAGTCCCTGCCCTAAAATACACCCTAAACCAAAGCAGCCGGGTGCATAGACTTGTGTTCTGGTTGGTGTGCCTCTGTGCGTTGCTTCTTTAAGGGCAGATGTCAGAGCCGCATCACTCGGAACGCTGAAGCGCTTATTGATAGTTTCCGCATTGAATCGTTTTTGAATTTCACTAACATCCCGCTCTTCTGCCAGCACCCCGCTATTCATAAAAAATGCCAGTAAAATGCAGCAAATAATAGGATTGATTCGTCGTGTTTGCATTGCACACCTCCTGAATTCCGATGAGTAAAATAATATTATCAAATATGGGGTTAGCCATCGCAAATTTCCAAATCAAATAGTGTGAAAAAGATTGCTAGCTATCCGAAATGGACTGTGATCAACCCGATTAGTTCTTTAACGGCCTCTGTTAATAACATGTTTATATGACAACAGATGTCCGCTCAATGCACACGCCCAGTTTCTTAACGCCACGTATAATACCGAGCTTTGCAATACTGACCTTGACTCGCGGTGATCGAAATTCTTTTAGAATGGTTTGTGCAATGTGTTCAGCCAGTGCTTCCAGTAATGAAAAATGCTGTTCTGCCAAAATCTTATTAATTCTTTCGATGATCAAGGCATAATCCAGCGCGTCCTCAATACGATCTGATTGGCACGCCCGGCTGGTTGGCAGCGCAATCTCCAGGTCTAATTGAATGGTTTGAGGGACCTTGCGTTCCCATGGGTAAATTCCAATTAAGGTTTTTGCTTTGAAATCGTGCAGAAAGATAATATCCATCGATGATTAAGCGCTAAAATGAGCAAGCTGTTGTCGGAATTAAAAAAGCACTGAATCAATGTTTCTTTAATGGGCGTTTGGCTGATGTGAAATATACGGGATTCTATTCTATTTTGTTTGGGTGGTGCTAATTACACATGACAATATTGTTGCTTGCTCTATTGGCTTATTTGTTGGGATCTGTTTCCTTCGCGGTGGTGTCCAGTTGGATTTTTAAATTGCCAGATCCGCGTACATACGGCTCCAAGAATCCGGGAGCAACCAATGTTTTGCGTAGCGGTAAGAAAGCTGCGGCTGTTTTGACATTGTTAGGTGATGCTGGGAAAGGCTGGCTTGCGGTGGTTTTGGCGCAATATTATGCGCCGATGTGGGGACTGGGTAATGAAGGGATTGCTGTGGCTGCATTGGCGGTATTTCTTGGGCATGTTTTTCCGGTATTTCTGCGTTTCCAGGGCGGCAAAGGTGTCGCAACCGCAGTGGGTGTGTTGCTGGGTTTAAATCCATGGATTGGTTTGATGGCGATAGCGACTTGGTTGTTGGTTGCGCTGATTTGGCGCATATCATCCTTGTCGGCTTTGGTTGCGGCAGTACTGACGCCGCTTTACGCCGTGAGCGTGCTGGGTTTTGAAGAAACTACGCTGGCGGTTTTTTGCATGTCATTGATGCTGGTGTGGCGCCACCAATCGAACATTGTTAATTTGCTGACTGGTAAAGAAGGGCGCATTGGCGAAAAGAAATCCTCGGTTCCCGATTAGCCGTTCGACGCTTTAAGCGTTTCCAGATCCCAGCGCGCCTTGACGGTGAAACTGTTTGCGGGTTGCCAGGCTTTATGAGGCGCGCCTTGCAATCGCATTGCGCCGGCAAAGGCGATCATGGCGCCGTTATCGGTGCAGAATTCAAGTTCCGGATAGAAAACGGTTGCTCCGCTTGAAGTTGCTTTGCTGCTGAGATTCTGGCGTAACTGTGCATTGGCGCCCACGCCTCCGGCAACGACCAGCTGTGTGAGGCCGGTCTGTGATAGGGCCGACAAGGATTTCTGTGTTAATACTTCCACAATAGCCTGCTGAAAAGCCAGAGCAATGTCCGCGCGAGTCTGTTGTGTGATTTCCTGCTTGTTGATCAAAGTAAGCACCGCAGTTTTCAGACCACTAAAACTAAAATTGAGATCCCCGCTATTGAGCATTGGTCGCGGAAGTTTGAAGCGACCTGGCTGGCCTTGCTGTGCAAGTTTTGATAAGGCCGCGCCGCCTGGATAACCCAGTCCCAATAATTTTGCTGTTTTATCAAAAGCTTCACCTGCTGCATCATCAACTGTTTCGCCTAACAGCGTGTATTGACCTATGCCATCGACTTGCATCAATTGCGTATGGCCTCCGGATACCAGCAATGCAATGAACGGGAAGCTTGGTGCTGGCGTGGATAATAACGGCGACAATAGGTGGCCTTCCAGATGATGGATACCGAGTGCAGGAATATTTAACGCAAAACTCAGCGCGGCACCAATACTGGCACCAACCAAGAGTGCGCCAGCCAATCCGGGTCCCTGTGTATAAGCAATGGCATTGATTTCGTGTAATTGACATTGTGCTGTGTGCAACGCTTGCTTGATCAATGGGAGAACACGCCGGATGTGATCGCGTGATGCCAGTTCCGGCACCACGCCGCCATATTCACTATGCATCGCTATTTGTGAATAGAGGGTGTGGCTGAGTAAACCTCGCGTTGTGTCGAAAAGTGCGATTCCTGTTTCATCGCAAGAGGTTTCAATACCTAGAACAAGCATTATGGGAAATGGGAGGGAAGATTTGTTCTTTTATAACAGAATTCTTGGTGTTATAATCAAAAGCTTTTGTTGCGCCTTGATGATTTTGTTGTTCCGGCGCAAAAAAGACATTATATATTAATTAACCAACAACCGAGGATTTTGCATATTTATGACAACTATTAAAGTTAAGGAAAATGAGCCATTTGAAGTTGCTATGCGACGTTTTAAGCGTTCCATAGAAAAAACAGGGATACTGACAGAGTTGCGTGCGCGTGAGTTTTATGAAAAACCAACAGCAGAACGTAAACGTAAACTGGCAGCCGCTGTTAAGCGCAATTACAAACGGTTGCGTAGTCAATTGCTACCTCCTAAGCTTTATTAGACCATAACTATTTACATGAAAGTAACTGGATGCATTTGTCTCTCGAGTACTATGTGAAAGCCTGATGGCTGCGCCGGAAACTGCTACTATGAGTTTGAAACAAAAAATTACTGATGATATGAAGGCGGCTATGCGCTCAGGCGACACTAAGCAGCGCGATACGATTCGTTTGTTGCAGGCTGCTATCAAGCAGCGTGAAGTGGATGAGCGCATAGTACTTGATGATGCAGCGGTAATTGCGGTGATTGAAAAAATGCTCAAACAGCGTAGAGACTCTATTACGCAATATGAGGCTGCGCTGCGCAATGATCTGGCTGATAAGGAAAAAGACGAAGTTACTATTTTAAGTGCCTATATGCCGCAAGCATTGAGTGATGCTGAGATAGGTGCTTTGATTGCTGAAGCTATTTCAGCGACAGAAGCAAAAGGCATGCAGGATATGGGTAAGGTGATGGCTCTGTTGAAGCCGAAACTTGCCGGGCGTGCTGATATGGCGAAAGTATCGACACTGATTAAAGAAAAAATATCAGCCTGAAATTGCGATTTATTCAGGAATTGCTAGTCTTTAAAGAAACTGTAATTTCTTTATAATTGAACGCTGGGCACTATTGATAGTTTTCTATAGATGATTCCTCAGCCTTTCATTCATGATTTGCTCAGTCGTATAGATATCGTTGAAGCGATCGACCGTCATGTTCCGCTTAAAAAAGCAGGTGCTAATTTTGTCGCCTGCTGCCCGTTCCACAGTGAAAAAACTCCCTCATTTACAGTCAGCCAAACCAAGCAGTTTTATCATTGCTTCGGTTGTGGGGCGCACGGTAATGCGATCAGCTTCTTGATTGATTATAGTGGCTTGAGTTTTATTGAAGCAGTGCGTGACTTAGCCGCCTATGCGGGCATGCAAATACCGGTGCAGCAGATCGATATAATTTCCAGCCAAATTGATGCAAATGATTTATCACAGTATCGGATAGAAGGCGATAGTAGTCATAGCTCAGAGGTATCACCACAGGATTTAATCGGTGTGATGCAGATCGCCACTCAGTTTTATCGAGAGCAATTGAAGGTTTCAGAAAAAGCGATTGCGTATCTCAAAAAACGTGGATTGTCCGGCAAAACCGCAGCGCGGTTCGCAATGGGTTATGCGCCTGCGGGCTGGCAAAGCCTTGAAGCGGCTTTTCCTGATTATCAATCTGAAGAAACTCGGAGATTATTGGTAAAGACAGGGCTGGTCATCATTAATGATGAAGCCAGACAATATGATCGATTCAGGGATCGTATTATGTTTCCGATCCTCAATCAGAAAGGCCAGATTATTGGTTTCGGTGGCAGGGTGCTGGAGCAGGAAGAACCGAAATATTTGAATTCTCCGGAAACAATTTTATTTGAGAAAGGTCGGGAATTATATAATTTCTTTTCCGCCCGCCGTGCCATTCGTGAAGCGAATTGTGTGGTTGTGGTCGAAGGCTATATGGATGTAATCGCGCTCTCGCAACATGGGATTGATTATGCCGTGGCTGCTTTGGGTACAGCGACGACCAGTTTTCATATTCAGAAACTTTTGCGCCAGACCGATCGTATTATTTTTTGTTTTGATGGCGATAAAGCAGGTAGAAAGGCAGCATGGCGCGCGCTTGAAAGTAGTCTGGCTCTCATTTCGGATGGTAAATATTTGAGTTTTCTGTTTTTGCCTGAAGGGGAGGATCCCGATAGTTATGTGTGTCAATATGGGCAGGAGTCTTTTGAGCGGCAACTCAAGCAGGCAATACCCTTTTCGGAGTTTTTATTCAAGGAATTATGTTTAAGAGTAAATCTTCAAACCGGTGAAGGTCGTGCTAAATTAGTGAATGACGCGAAACCTTTACTGCAGCAAGTGAAGGCACCGGCGCTGTCATTGATACTTTTAAATCGCTTGGTTGAATTGAGTGGGATTAGTCGAGATGAATTGGAAGATTTGTTGCAAGTAAAACGTATATCGACGGCTCGTAAGGATGGGAATGCGCCAAGAAAACAGCAGATTACGCTCTACCATCGGTTAATTCGGATGCTGTTGTATAGTCCGGATTATATCGCTAAACTGGATAGAAATTTGCTTGTCGAATGTAGTGAAAGCACCGAAGAATTTGCCGCACTAACAACGCTGGTTGATTTTTTGAATTCACATGCTCATCTGGTTGAGAGCAAATCAGCTTCTTCGGTACTAGTTTATTTGCAAGATAGCCCATATAGAACGCTATTGGAGCGTATCGAAAGTGAGACTCTGGAATGGGGTGATCCGGATGATATAGAGATGGAATTTTTGGATACCTTAAAGAAATTGCAGCAAATACAAAATAAGAAGCGCATGACTGAGTTACACAGCAAATCTTTGGATAAGTTAACCGATGAAGAAAAACGAGAATTGCAACGATTAGCCATGCTATGAAGCGAGTTACTGAGTGTCAGTTGTATCGAATTTTGATATAATCTGGCGTTTTCAGCTTTTAATTTATCCATATTATTGGAATACAACATGCCAAGAACAAAAGTGGTCAAGTCAAAAGATACTGAAGTTATCAAGAAAGAAAAAGTAGCAACTAAAAAAATAAAAAATACCGATAAAGAAATGCTGGAAAAAGAGAAACCTAACCAGTTAGCAGCTAAAACTGAAAAACAAGTCAAAACATCTCCTAAAGCAGTTGATAGCAGTATTGATGAGATGACGCAAGCAGTATTAGATACTGATATCGAGTTCGGTAGCAGTAAAAAGGCTCGGGGCAGGACACCTAAAAAAATAAAAGCAGCTTCGGATCAACTGGATGAGCTGGCGCCTATCGCTATCAGCCAAAATAGTGCAGCGTTGCCGCAAGATATTGAAGCACGTCGCATGCGCCTGAAAATACTTATCGGATTAGGTAAGGAACGCGGTTATCTGACCTATGCTGAGATCAACGATCATTTGCCCGATGATATGTTGGATGCGGAACAGATAGAAGGCATCATCAGCATGATCAATGATATGGGCATATCGGTACATGATGAAGCGCCGGACGCTGAAACACTGCTGATGTCGGATGCTGCAACAACTGTTGCCGACGAAGATGTGGCGGAAGAGGCTGAAGCTGCACTTTCTACGGTAGACTCTGAATTTGGACGTACGACGGATCCTGTGCGTATGTATATGCGTGAAATGGGTTCAGTAGGGTTACTGACACGTGAAAGTGAAATTGAGATTGCAAAGCGCATCGAAGGCGGTCTGCGCCATATGATTCAAGCAATTTCAGCTTGTCCGCCGATTATTGCGGGAATTGTCGGTCTGGCAACCGAAATTGAAAAAGACAGTCTACGTATTGATGAAGTTGTAGATGGGCTGTTAGATGCCAATGCGCAAGACATCATGAACGAAGAATTCTCCGAAGAATCATTGGAGCAAGAGTTAGAGGCCGGTGATCTCGATGACGAAGATGAAGACGAAGATGGAGACGCCGCAGTTGCCAGTGCAAATTTGTTGAAGCTAAAAGCCGATGCGCTGGAACGTTTTGCGGTTATTCGTGAGGTTTATAGCGAGATGCAGGCGCTGCTTGAAAAAGAAGGGCCTTATTACGCCGGGTATATTGAGTTACAGGATAAAATCTCATCAGAGTTGATGGCTATTCGTTTCTCGGCAAAAATGGTCGAGAAGCTTTGTGATACGCAACGTGAATTAGTTGGCGATGTTCGCAACTATGAACGTAAAATAATGGATTTGTGTGTATCCAAAGCCAAGATGCCAAGAAATCATTTTATCAAGACATTTCCTGGGAATGAAACAAACCTTGGGTGGGTAGCGGAAGAAATCCAAGCTGGTAAGCCTTATAGTCAGGCGCTTGAGCACTATAAGCCTGCAATTATGGAAGAGCAGCAGAATCTGTTGACACTGAAGGATAAGATTGGCATTCCCATTAAAGACCTGAAAGAGATCAATCGCAAGATGTCGACGGGTGAGGCTAAAGCACGCCGCGCTAAACGCGAAATGACAGAAGCGAATTTACGTCTGGTGATTTCGATTGCTAAAAAATATACCAACCGTGGATTGCAATTCCTTGATCTGATTCAAGAAGGCAATATTGGCTTAATGAAAGCGGTCGATAAATTTGAATATCGGCGCGGCTATAAATTTTCAACCTATGCAACATGGTGGATACGCCAAGCAATTACCCGATCGATTGCCGATCAGGCGCGCACTATCCGAATTCCAGTGCATATGATTGAAACAATCAATAAAATGAATCGTATTTCACGCCAGATTCTGCAGGAAACCGGACAAGAACCAGAGCCAGCAGTGTTGGCGCAGAAAATGGAAATGCCCGAAGAAAAAATTCGTAAAATTCTGAAAATTTCCAAAGAGCCTATCTCTATGGAAACGCCAATCGGTGATGATGAAGATTCTCATTTGGGTGATTTTATCGAAGATGCAGCAACCATGGCGCCCGCCGATGCGGCAGTTTATGCTAGCTTAAGGGGGGTTACAAAGGATATACTGGATTCGTTAACACCGCGTGAAGCTAAGGTGCTACGCATGCGCTTCGGTATTGAAATGAATACCGATCATACGCTGGAAGAAGTAGGAAAGCAGTTTGATGTCACGCGTGAGCGTATAAGGCAGATTGAAGCCAAAGCATTGCGTAAACTGCGTCATCCTGCACGCTCAGAGCGTTTGCGTAGTTTTCTGGATACGGGAAATAATTGAGTTTAAAATAATAATATAAGGGTCTGTAGCTCAGTTGGTTAGAGCAGGGGACTCATAATCCCTTGGTCACTGGTTCGAGTCCAGTCAGACCCACCAATAAATTAAGCACTTAGAGTATTAATCTCTAAGTGCTTTTTTCTTTTTTATTCTATGTAAGGTTAGTGTAAGAAAATCCTGTCTATAATAAGAAATAAAAAACCCGCCGAAGCGGGTCACATTCTAAAATTTATTATAATATCTTAAGATTTAAAAGTGATTAAATCAAAAAACATTAAAACAGTTGAGTCATTTCTATCATTAGATGCTTTAAGTATACTGAAACCATTATTTTTATAGAATCTAATAGTTCTTTCATTATTCATTGCATCTACAATTAGAAACCTGCATCCTGTCTTGTTTTTGTCAGTAAACAATAGCTTTATAATATCTAATACTTTAGTACCTATACCGGTGCTTTGAAATTCTTTGGAAGTGGCAAGTCTACCAATTTTTACGGCAGGAAGACTTGAATATCTTTTATTTCTAGGAACGAATCGAAGGAGTCTTTCTATTCCGCTTCTAGTGGAGTCTTCTTTTCTAATTGAATCATTTGAAACACAGAAATAAGCCTTTACTTTATCCTCAATTTCAACAGCATAAGTAACTGACATTAGTTCTGAGCTTCCATTTTTCGAATCATTCAAAAAGAAATCGTTTAAATCTTCATCGCCACAATCAAAATCACATCTTTCTTCAGTGGAATCTAAGCGTCTAAAACTTATTTGCACGTTCTCGTAAACCTAATTTATTTCATCGTAAAATTCTTATATGTTTCTTTTGCTCTTTTAAAGTCACGTGACGAAACTTTTTTGGTTTCATTATCTTTCATTATTTTTTCAAATCTAACCGCGTCTTTCCCGTGCAATACCGGAGTCTCTTTAATCGGTTTTGCCATGAAACCCTCCCTTCAATGTTAAGAAAATTCAAAAATAATAAAAGCACCCAATGGCGCTTTTAATTATTACTTTTATATTTATGTTCAAAAATTATTTATGTAAGTGATGCAATTATCTTATTTAATTAACAGTTTCGTCAACAAGATGAGTGTCCTACAATACGCTCATAATTACAAATCTATCTGTGTATCAGCACACATAAAACGATCTATTTCTGGGATTTATTCTTAAGCCCTATAAACCTAGTCATCTCAAGTCCTACTAGCAGCATGCAAGCACTTAGTTCCCAGATAACATCATAAGCGTAGATTAAAAAAGCCTATAGGCGTTTGCTTATTTTTCTCAATAAAAACCCGTCACTCGGACGGGCTGGTATATTCCCTAAAATCTCAGCATCTCATCCACCATTGGCGGTTTATTCTCAATCTGAGGATGAATGTAAGAGGTCTCGTTACCAGAAACGACACCTTTATTTCTTGCATCGCGATTTGAAATCGATAACCTCCAATATTCGGAGGGCACACGATAGATGTGGGAGGCACGTTTCGTTACCCCGTCGTCGGTAATGTTACCGGTTTTGTATTTATCACGATTCACCAAAATGGTCAGGCCACCAAATCCCCGTGATCAACCTTGCTTATTAATTCTTCCGATCCTTGATCGAGCACTTTTTTTGCAAACTGCACTGAGTCAGTAGAAACATTAAGCATTGTCGCTGCTTCAGGTTGAGACCTTACCGAAATTTCGGTAAGGTCAGTCCTTGCTCCCTGCTGCATATTAGCCAACCTACTAGCAACCATTGCGCGCTGTCCGGTATCTAAATTGACACAACAAAAAAAAGCCTAAGGCTTTTACCCTATAAGTCATTGGAAATAATTTATTGTAAGCAATCTCCAAAGGTCTTTATTTCTCAATTATTGGAAGTTTCGCGAAATTCTCAAGTAGTGACCTGAACTCGCAATCCATTAAGCTTTCAATATTCGTAATGTTAGTTTTGCCCACAATCTCAGGTGCAATTCTGCGCGAACAGGACATCAGACCATCTCTGAACTGCCTGGCACGTTCAAAAACAATTTTTTCTACATGATCCCGTTCTACTAACTCACCAATAAATTTAGAATGCTCAGCCGCTGCTTGCAGCGCCATTGCTTTCTCTTTCAATGCACGTGAGTTTTTAAACAAGATATCAGCATCAGTGCTATCAAGATCAAGCTGTGAACCATTTACTTGCTGAATCATGTCGCCAATATCAGGACTACTTTCCTTAATCTTACCGTGCCGACTCTTTGCGCCTGTATTGCCGCCAATGCGCCCAGTTTTAGAACGAAATGGATCAATATTGCTTTTACGCCATGCTGTTGCTGATTCAAGGCTATCAGTGGGCATGCCTTTTGCCTTGTAACAGTTTGCCATCTGGTGGCTTATGCCTAGTTGTTGCGCCAGTATCTTTGTTTCCATAATTTAATGATCCGTGAAACGTTATCGTGAAACCAATTGAAAAAATTCATCCGCTGAAATTTGAATGGGGTGCGAATTACCCCCGCTACAAAACCCCTTCCAGTACCTTTTTGTTTTATTTACAATGAGTTATTCATTATTTGTTTTATGCTCACCCCGTGTATGTTTTAAAAAGTATTGCATTGCTTCAGGATCACGTCTGCATTTATCCAGTACCAGGTGATGATCTTCTTCCGATTCATCAATTCGATATAACCAGGTGCGAACAATTTCTATATTCTGCTGATCGATTTTTTCATTTCTGTTGTCTGCTACGGCTACACTTGCTACTTTTGCTACACTTGGAACTAATACCGGTTTATCTGTAGCAGGTGTAGCAGCTGTAGCTGTAGCTGTAGCTGTAGCAATTTTCTTTTTGCGTATGATTTTCAGTAAGGTCATGCCGTCTCCTGATTCAGGATTTTAGGATTTAACCAAATTGATACTCTCTTTCCGTCTTTCCTGATCTGAATGCGATCCAATGATTCAAGCTCAGTAATGGCAGCATCAAGCCGTATTGCGTCCCTAACAGTTCCATACTGCTGCGTATTAGACGACAATTACCCTGTCCGGTCAGACGACAATTAACTTGACCGGTT
>CAZYHY010000036.1:0-29071 GCA_964647635.1 uncultured Nitrosomonas sp. | reverse complement strand
ATACAGTGCGTTTATAACTAATATCAAATGCTTAAGGGCTTTTCAGGATCGACTACTTAGCCAATCCGAAAGCCGGAGGTTCTCTCCGCCCAGTAGATAGCGAATCCCTGTTCTTCCCTTCTGCATCGCCAGAATCATTCCCGTGGCTACGTCCCTGGCATCAATGAGATTGAAATTGCATTCCAAGTAGCCAGGTAATTCGCCTCTACAAAAAGCCAGCGACAAGCGGGTGGGCGGTGTTTGCAGTCGGTCTCCAGGTCCTACGGGCAAAGTGGGGCTGACTACAATAATGGGAGCGCCTTCCTCAACCATGCGAAAAACTTCTTCCTCTGCATGAAATTTGCTGAGGCAGTATGGACCCACCATGTCACTGGCGTTGAGACGCAGCTTTTCAACGAAACGCTCTTCCGGATTATGGGATGACAGGATGCTCTCAGTACTGGCGTATAAAATCCGCTTAGCGCCGCTGTCAAGGGCGGCGCGCATCACATTGACGGTACCGAGATGATTAATCTTATCGAATTCCCGGCGATCGCGACGCCAAAGGTTTGGGTCGGCTGCCAGGTGATAGACATATTCGCAATCGCGCGTGGCTTTCCGAACAGCGGGTTCATCGCGAATATCAGCACTTACCAACTCAATTCGATCCAGCGGCAAATGATCGACGCAAGCTCCCGGTCGTTCCAGCACTCGAACAGATTGGTTTGCATCCAGCAGCTGCGTCACTAGGTGCGAACCCAGGAAACCAGCACCGCCAGTAACCAGAATCAAGATAGAATTCCTTTCGGCAAACGATCTGCCAAATCCTGCAAATGTTGATATTGAGGTTTCAAGCCTTCGGAGGTTACTTTTTGAATGAGCGCAAACGTGGCGAGATTCAGCGGACAAGGAAAATTTCCAGCAAGCCGGATCAGATGGCCGGTATAAGCATCGATTTCTGTGCGCGCATGCTCGGCGTGAATATCAGGTGCCATGGAACAATACGTTCCGCGTAATGATGGCCGGAAAAATATAGCCATCAGTGCCGGCAGCCAAGGTGTGCGTAAAATCAAGGATACTGTATCGGGATGAAACGGCCCGATCCGCGCAAGAGGAATTTTAGCCTGTTGGAGAATCGCATAATTTTCGAGCAGCAATGCAAAAAAAAGCGCTTTAGCCAGTTGACCGGTCAATAATTCCCCATTGTCCACACCCGCCATCGCCGCCAGCGGTGAAATGGCCGCATTGTACATCAGCTTGGTGGCTTTATAAGGCCTGACATCCGCAACCAGTTCGACGGGAAACAGCCCGGCTTTTCCCACTGCAGCAGCCAGCGACGCTATCTCAGCTTGGTCATCGGCTGTGATAGATCGACGTGCCCCGATATGCAGGCTACCCGGTCGCGTGATTCGTGTTATGGGGCGATCGCGCTGGCATTCCGACACAAAAGAGGCAATACCTTCGCATGCATGATTACGCCGCTCCAGCTCTGGATCAAAACCATTTTGAATCGGTACCAAGAAAGCGTCGTCAGACAAACGGGCTAGTACTGCTGGATTATCATAGGTTTTAGTACAAAGCAGAATAAAGCCTTCATCCGGTGGAATCCAGTCATCAAAAGCCACGATGGGTATTTGCCGCGTTTCCAGTCCAACCACCGTTATGCCGCTTTTTCCACTTTCTGCAATTTTGCCGGGATGATTGTCAATCAAGACTACAGAATAGCCTGCTTGAGCCAAAGCCCACCCAAGCGCTGCGCCAATACCGCCTATGCCTACAATATGAATCGGTTTGTTGAGTAATCTGGGCATCTATGAATCCTGAAAATTGGGTTAAACAACATCAGTGGATTCCACAGAATGAATCCAAATGAACGGAATCAGTATACCTGATTGTACTAACCTCAATAAGCATCGTATGTACGATAACGTACACAGAATGATTCATGTTCTGCAACCAAAGTAGCCCTCACACCACACTTGACAAACAATTAAACCATCATGTCTGCAACCAATAGAAGGATCTGGCAGGAATCATTAGATTCTCGTTGATAGCAGGCAAAAATTCTCCATTACATAAATTTTTGATTGAATCGTACTGAAAAAATCCCATCCGCTGTAAAGGCGATAGATTCAGAAATTGTGACTCGCCATCAAAATTCCCAATGACTAAAACTCTTGAACTGCTATTGATTTGATCAAATCGTGAAAACACAAAAAGATGGGGATTATCTACGCGCAATAATTCACGATTGTTTCTATCTGCAAAAGCCGGTATTTCCTTGCGTATAGCAATCATTTTCTTTACTGTATTGAAGATGCAGTATTCAACTGTTCCTAGTTGCGTTCTTTGCATAGCCTTTGTCCAGTCCATCTTCGGACGATGTATCCAACGACTGTCATTGTTTTTTGATTCGTCATTAAGATAAGAATCATCATTGAGCGTTCCGATGGCATCCCCGTAGTAAAGCATTGGAATCCCGCCAAACGAAAGAATCATTCCGTGTAACAGGAGAATAGTTTTGATGGCCATATTAATGGCATCAGGGTCGTTATTTTTCAGTGCACGCTCGAGCCCGGCAAGCGAAGCCAACGATCCGGAGATACGCGCGTCGCCGGTTTCCGAATTTCTTCCGAAGGCAAGTCCGGCCGCGAGTGATCCTTCGTAATTTCCAGTAAAATAATCCACTAGAAAGCGCCGATGCGACAGCGGCTCATATCCTGCGGCGACAATATCAGTATCGCTGAAACCCCAGCCAATATCATCGTGACAGCGCACATAATTGAGCCAGGTTGCCCGCTCAAGTTTTTGAGGAATATCATGTATTCCTTTGTTGAGCAGTATGGCATTTTTGGTTGCCACTGCATCCCATAACAGTGCCATAAAAGTCGCGTTATAAGCGATTTCGCACTCTTTAGCATTAATGGCATCTTCACCGAAATACTTGATTATCTCGGTCGGTGCAACGATAGCCTCCGCGATAAATATCACACCGGGAGCGGCGACTTGGCAGCAATCCTTCAATAACTGCAAAATCAGGTGTGCTTCGCGCTCATTCTGGCAAGAACCGCCCATTTTCTTCCACAGAAATGCCACTGCATCGAGCCGCAGAATATCTGCACCGCGATTGGCCCAGAATAGAATGATGTCCAACATCTCTATAAAAACCGAGGGATTACGATAATTTAAGTCCCATTGATAGTGATTGAACACGGTCATCACCCATTTTCCCATCGCCTCATCCCAGGTGAAGTTGCCGGGCGCAGTTTCTGGAAATACTTCCGGCATGGATTCCTCATAGATATCCGGAATCGATCGGTCATCAAAGGTGAAATAGTAATCTTGATATGTCTTGTCACCCTCTCGTGCTTTCACAGCCCATTCATGCTGGTCGGAGGTATGATTGACGACCACATCCAGTGTCAGGAGCATGTCACGTTTTTTGAGGTTAGCAACCAATTTATCGAAATCTTCAAAGGTACCGAAACGGCTATCAATCTTGCAAAAATTTCTTACGGCATAACCGCCATCACTTTTGCCCTCGGGACAATCGCAGATAGGCATGATGTGCACTAGATTAACGCCCAATTCTTGCAGGTAGCTCAATCTAGGCAGCATATCCTTAAGGTTGTCAGCGTATCCGTTACAGTACAGTGCCATGCCGACCCATTTCTGATTTAGAAACCAGTTGTGATCTTTTTCGCGCTCAAGGTCAATTTTCTTAAGATGCCCTGATCTGCTGCTATATTGGTGCATGAGCGTTTCCACTAGATGCAGTATGTGCTTCTTTAAATCTGGATGATCGCCATAAAGTGTATTGAATAGTGAGTAAATGGCATAGAAATTTGCTCCCAGACGAGTATAGAAGAACTGCATATTTTTCTGCGGCTTATTTTTTTTCTTCAACTCAACCAAAATATCATTGAGCAAAGAATGCGAAATTTGTTCGTACATAAATATACTCTTAGAATTATTTGTTTTATTCAGTCCACCAGTTATAGTGCGCCAGCCCTTCCAGAATACCGCCAGCTTGGTGGCCCTGCGCAAAATATATCTGATCCAAGTCGCGCAGCGGCTCGAGCTCCGAACTGTAGTTACCAACCACAATTCCTAGCGTATCACCGAGCAACATTTCCTTGTCATTGCCAGAGTCTCCGGCCACCAGAAAATTCTCTAGCGGCAGTCCCCACTTGCAGGCTAGATAGCGGATGGCATGCCCCTTGGAGGCGCGTATCGGCAAAACATCCAAAAATTTTTCGTGCGAATAGATAAGCCGCGCATGCAAACGATGTTTCCGCAGCAATCGATACAAATCCTGCAGTGAGGGCATCTTCTTTGATATCACGTTATAGCTTAGCTTGAATTTACGCTGGTTTTCAGCTGCTTGCAGTATCAACCCAGGCAAACCGGACAAAACCTGCTCTAGTGCATCACGTCGCCATAGATGGGCAATGCGGTTGGCCCATCCGACATCCGGTTGTAGCCTAGGGCCATAATTGATTTCGCTTCCAACTGCGGTGATTAGTACATTCGGAATTGGAACTCGCGCATTCTTGAGAACTTTCACTGCACTTTCCAAAGAGCGCCCAGTAGCGATACCGAAGGCAACTGATCCTGCACGTTTTTTTAGCCAGCCAATCAACTGCTGCAGTCCTCCTTTGTTCCCAAGCAAAGTGTTGTCGATGTCGCTGATCAAGGCTCTTCGCGCCAGCGGCATGGGTGATTTGCCGTCTTGCAGGGTAAAGGAGATCTGGCGCCGCATACGCTTGCGATCACGTCGCAGCAATCTGCGTACTTCCCGCATATATTTGCTTACGTGCGCATCCCAGCTATAGTGGCGGCGTGCGCCTATGACCCCATTCTTCGACCACGTCCGCCATTGTTGCTTGTCCGATAATACGTTGGATAATGCTGCAGCAATAGCAACCGAATCCAACGGATTCACCAGCAAACCATTACAACAATTTGCCAAAATATCCCGCGGCCCGCCATCTTCGGTAGCTACAAATGGCAAGCCGCTCGCGGCGGTTTCAATCAAGGTCAAGCCAAATGGTTCAGTGAGTGCCGGATTGACAAATACACCGCGGCGGCGCGCAGCCAGCCGGTATAGCTCCGGCACATCTGCGGCAGTATGGTGCTTGGGTATCGCCACGCTTCCCCATAAATCATAACGATCTATATCCAGCAACAGCTCCCCCAGTACTTTCTGCGCAGCGTCATCCAGTTCACGAATGTCATCACGATTGCCGGAAACGATAACCAGATTGGCCATTTTCTGTAACCCAGGATTACCGCCATAAGCTTCAATCAGACCTTTCAGATTCTTGTGAACGGAAGGACGGCAAATTGCGAGGATTATCGGCTTGACTGGATCGGATAGAAATTTATCTACCATTTGTACAACATTAGGATTAATTTTTCTACGTCCAGGCGGCGAGAAACGCGTAATGTCCGTACCTGGCGGAATCACGACAAAGCGACTACGATCATGATTGTGATACATGCCATACTGCTCGACAACCTCTTGCCGCGTGCTGGTGATCACCATGCTAACGTCTACCAGCAAATCCTCTTCTGCCGCAATGCGGCGTTCGAAATGGAACTGACGTTCAATCGCGTGTTTTTTTCGACCACTTGCCAACAAGCCCGACTGCTTAGGGCGTCCCAACGAGTGCCCCGTATGCACTTGCGGTATACCAAGAAGTAGGGATAGCTGCTGCCCTACATACCCTGCATCGGCGTAATGTGTATGTATCAAATCTGGTAATCGGCCTTGTCGACGCAAAAAATGCAAGCTACGATCCACCAGTTGATCGAGATGAGGCCACAGCAATTCCTTGCGTATGTAATGCGATGGACCGAAAGGTAGGCGCAGAATACGCGCGCCGCTACTAATTTCTTCAATGGGTTGGGAATAATTCGGGGATACTGCGGGATCATCGATCAGTCGCGTCAGCAAATCAACTTGTCCAACATCGCAGTGGCGTGCCAATGCACGCATAAGCTCCACCACATAGGTGGTTTGTCCGCCAGTATCAGCATCTCGCCCCAACTCCATGTTATTTCCTCTGAACAAGCCGTGCGGACTGATCATCAAAATGTACAACAGGTTTTCGTTTTTGATCAGATTCATCGTCATATATTCCAATCCTTTATAAATCGCTCATAAAAAACCGGAGAATCTGGAATTGCTCCTCGTATTTCGCACAAGGTAGCAGCAAAGACATTGGCGCGCGACAAAGTAAGCTTAGTCGGCCAGCCACGCAATATGCCAAGGATGTAAACAGAGGCAAAACCGTCGCCTGCACCAACCGTATCCACCAGTGGCAGTGAAGATGCGAGCCCGCCAACACTCTCCACTTTACCCTCGTTGTCGAGTTGCCAAGCCCCCTGTTCACCGCATGTAACCAAAACGCTGTCCAGACCAAAATCTCTGATCAGTGCATCAACATTTTGCACTTCATTTTGACCGGGCAACTGGAATAACGATGTCAGTATATCCAGCTCTTCCTGATTTATTTTCACCCGGTTTGCGCGTTTCAGAGAGCGTGCTATGGTGGGTGCGTCATACCAAGGTTGGCGTAAATTGATATCCAGCAAGCGTGGCGCGTCGCTGCTGCGGATCAACGCACCCAGGGCCTGGGCGGATTTTGCACTGCGCTGGGCCAAGGTGCCAAAATATATCAGTTGCGGACGTGCTGCCAAAGTAATCATATGCGCTATGCCAGCATGTATGTAGTCATACGCTTGTTCCGGCAGAATTTCAAAGCGGTGCCCGCGTTCTTCCATGTGCACCATTACTTGACCGGTCGGATGGGAAACATCAAGCTGTATACCGGAATCATCCATACCGGCATCCTTCATCACCGTAAGCAATTCACGGCGAAGCTCGTCGTCTCCAGTGCGCGTTATCAGTACCGGATGCAATCCAAATGCTTGCAGATGACGCGCAACGTTGAACGGCGCGCCTCCAAACACTTTTCGATCATCGAATATGTCTGCCAGTACCTCGCCGAACAATAAAATGGTCTCTGCTTGAATAGGTGTCATAAATTAGTGTAAGAACTGCGGCTGTAATATAGGTGGAAACCCAGTGCACACGATGAACGTGTGCTTATTCACTGGAATCTTCGCTCTTAATGGCTGATATTGACTAAGTTGCGCATGACAAAATGCTTATCATGAGCAACGAGAATACCGATTGACCGCGTCTTGGTGTGACTTAAACGTCGTATTGATGAAAATGATTTTTAACGACATCTGAGAACAATTCAATTCACAGAAGTCGTTATATTCAGGTTTTAAGCAAGCTAAAACTTAAAGGTGGCCATGGTATATCCATAGTTGGTATCAGCAGAAAGGCCTTGCGCGACTTTATCAAAGTAATCTCCCTTGAAAATATGACTATACCCGATATCAAAGCTTACGCGTTTCAAGTAACTCCACTGGGGATCCCACCCGACACTGATATCCAGCATATTTCCTAAGAAGCTGCCTGCTTGACCGGATCGGTCTTGTAAACCGCTGCCTACATACGCGCCATGCTTATCCGCCAGCCAATATGCTCGGTGGGACATCATAAGCCTGACCTGTGGCGTAGGTATCAACGTTGCGCGAAAACCGACAGGAGAAAATAGGTTAGAGGGAAAAAATGGTCCGAACATCCCGGTTGGTCCATATTCCACACGGCGTTTTGCATAGAGAATATCGAAATTCTTATTAGGATTACTACTTCCCGAAGAGAAGTCGAACAGGTAGACTAACCTGGTAGGCATATTTCTATCGGAAATTTTCGTATCGAAAGAGTATCCGACTTCTCCATGATGGCGATGCGCAAAAAGGCTTTCATTTTGAGTATCTCCAAATTGATACATGGATTCAATCTCATAATCAAGCCGATCTTTTGTAGGTCTGGCAAACACTCTAAAACCTGTCGTCGATAAATTGCGTTGTCTAAGTTTGTTACCTTCATTTAATTGTAAAAAATAGGCGTCTACATTAGCCCATGGCAGATCGCGGTTAGTAATCTGTATGCCCGAAAAATAGGTGGCAGGTGTGTTCCAATCCAGTGTTGTAGGTTGCCTGTTGACAGGTCGTGTACCAAAAATCAGGAGTCCCCATTTCTCTTTATCGTTGCCCATTGTGAATTTCATTCCATCAAATGTTGGCGTGAAGGTACCCCAACGATGACCACCGAGCAGGCGCGCTTCCCCTGTTTCCAGCAGGAATCGTCCGACTTCAAATTTTGCAGCATATCCTGACCCTAACAAATTATTAGTCACAAGATCAGCGTGCAGTTGAGTAAAATCAAAGTGGTTAGCAAAAACAGGAGAATGCGCTTGTCCATAATGTGCCAGCGGAGCACGTATATCTGTCAACTCCAGTGTAAATCGAAGCGGGTCTATAATATTTTTGATCTCCATCAAGAATCTTGTCCGTTGATGAACCTGATCATTAAAACCCGGAATATTTCTTGTAAAACCATGATCATATACGTCATAGCGCGTTCGATGCTCAACAGCTAGATTGAGCCAATCTGGCGTCATTGTAGAAAGGGGGGTCTTGTCTTCCTCCATCAGCCTAGTTAGATTATCAAAGTCAAACCGGGTACTCCCTGCAGTTTCCTGCGCACTGAATGGAGCGCCATTGCGTGCCCGTATCTTTGATTCATCGTCCCGTGGATCGAATGGAACATCATTGCGTGCCATATTGTTTCTGACCAAAACTGATGATTTTCCAGCTTTTTTCTTTTTCGTTTCTTCCGCTTCTGCAGCAAATGTATTATTATTCCATGTGAAACATCCAAATATGAATAAGGCTTGCAAACAGGTTATTCGCATATTATTCCACGCCATTTTCTTATGCCTCTCTTTTTTGTAGTGATCAAAAACAGGACGGTTCCACGAGCCTCTTTTAAATATTACCAAGGAACAACGAATGGCAATATCCGTGCTGACACGTAGGGGTCAGCCCTTATGCGCTAACAGATTTGCAGAGAAGAATCGGGGTTCGCCGTAAGCTTTCCTACATTTTGTCCACGATTTTCGTTACGGGAATATCGCTTGAATGACGCGCTAAAAGATTTAAGTTTCCAAGCAGTGCTCAATGCGGCAGCAGATGCAATGCTTTTGATTGGAGACTCTGGCCACATCGTATTGGCAAATCCGGCTGCACAGAAATTGTTTGGCTATACTGAAGATGAGCTAAGAGGGCAAGCGATTGAAATGCTGATAGCACCACGCTATCAAAAACAATATCGCTATTATCAAGAATTTTTTTTTAGCAAACCGGTAAAGCGCTTCGCGAGTGCTGCCAATGAACTAGTCACGTTGGATCGCGATCGCAAGGAAATGTCGCTAGATATTAGCCTCAGTCCCATCAAAGCACAGCATCAACTTTATGCCTTGATCATATTTAATGTTACCAGCCGACGACTTGAGGCCGAAGAGGCGCTTCGAGCCAGCGAAGAGCGCTTACGCTTGGCCAAGCAGGCAGCAGGCTTAGGTATTTTTGATTATGACCTCAAACGTAATATCGTTTACTGGGACAAACAGATGCGCAAGCTATGGAGCAATGATTCCGATGAAACCGTAAGTTATGAAGAATTTGTAGCCAGAATACACCCCAAAGATCGTGAGGCGAGACAAGCAGCTATCAATTATGCAATGAATCCTGCCGGCAATGGTGAATTCAAAGCGGAATATCGCGTTGTTAATCCAGTCAATGGCGTTGAACATTGGATATCTTCAGTGGGACGAGTGTATTTCGAAAATGAACGTCCGAATCGGCTGGTAGGTGTGACACGGGATGTGACAGAGCAGAAAAACATCCAAAAAAAGCTACAAGCGCAGCGCGATGAAACAGAAAGTATTATTAAACAACAAGTGGCAGCGCGAACGGCTTCTGCGATTGCTCATGAGCTTAACCAGCCGCTAGCCGCAATTTCTGCATATGGCGAAGTAATACTGCACGCATTACACAACGATGACATTAATTCCGACAATCTAAAAAAAGTGCTTAAAGACTGTGTGGAACAGGCACAACGTGCTGGTCGCAGCTTACATGAATTGCTTGCTTTTCTACAGAAAGGCGAATTAGTGACCGAGCGGTTAAATCTCAATGACGTGATAAACGAAGCGTTAAAGATTGTATTTGATGATGATTATGGAAGATTCAATCCAGTGCTTCGATTGCAGCAAAATATTCCCGCTGTTCAGTGTAATCACACTCAGGTACAGAAAGTTTTAGTAAATTTATTTAGAAATGCGGCTGAAGCTATGCGCACAACAGATTTACCAACATTAGCGGTTACGACCTCGATGCAAACTTTGTCCGGAAAAGATATGGCTATCATAATAGTACAGGACAATGGGCCAGGGCTCGATCATGACATGGCTAAACGCATATTCGAACCATTTTTTACGACCAAGCCAACGGGTATCGGTATGGGACTGGCGATTAGTCGGGCATTAATTGAAGCCAATGGCGGTCAGCTCTGGATAGAGCATGATGCTAAGCCAGGCGCTAAATTCCAATTCACTTTACCTATTGCGCCATGAGCACTCGTGAACCAACCGTTTTTATCGTCGATGACGATGCAGCGGTGCGAGATTCCCTCACGCTGATGATCCAACAGGCTGGTATTAAAGTACAGTCCTTCGAAAATGCAAAAACTTTCCTGCATGCTTATCAAGCAGATTTTTTTGGTTGCATCATCATAGACATAAAAATGCCAGAAATGGACGGTCTGCAACTTCAAGAAGAATTATCCCGGCTTAAAATCGTATTGCCCATCATTTTCCTGACCGGGCACGGCGATATTCCAATGAGTGTCAAAGCGATCAAGGCTGGAGCGGTAGACTTTCTGACAAAGCCGGTGATACGTGAGAAGCTGTTAGGCTGCGTGCGCGCCGCGTTTGTAGCAGCTGAAAAGAGGTATGATGAACTAGCACATAATCAGGATGCGATATCCTGTTTGCAAAAGCTTACTGAGCGTGAACGGGAAGTGATGATTCTGGCTGTTCAAGGGCATTCTAATAAAGAGATTGGTCGTTTTCTGGGTATCAGCTATCGCACGGTAGAAATCCACAAATCCAAGATCATGCAAAAAACCGGTGCAACCAATTTGCTCGATCTAGCACGTATTGTCAGTGAGAGCGATTGGAGCAGATAAGTTACCCGACTTTAATTTTACCAACAAGTCGTTCCGAGTATATCTCCAGCAGGCTGCAGCGACCTGGTCAGTCATTTTGAGATGCGCGCGATGCAAAGCATGATGAGATAAGCTTGAGTTAATGCGGAGATTACTATTCACTGCAAGCAACTTTCCATTCAGCTTCATCCACGCTATCTGGTTGCACGATTTCCCATTTTTGCGGCTGACTGTACGAGCGAATAAGTTCGCCGCCCTCCATATTCCAACCGAATAACGAGAATGCGAGTTTTCTCATCTGTTTCTCTTTGCAATCGTATTCGCGCCGGATTTTTTCGGATAAAAATTCAACACCTGCAGCTTTCTGTACGATTCGATAGTCAAATAAAGCCCACATCTTAGCTCTATTGCCTGCTTTGAGAATTGAATCCAAATCCGCATACGCAGTGTAACCGCCTTTATTATCACTTTCGCCCACTTTGGTCCATTTCGCCATCGCGCCAGTACTGATAAAGATCAACATTAAAGTAAATAGTAGTTTTTTCATGATATAGGTTCGGTCTTGCAGCAAGATGGTTGTCTGAAACTCAGTTAACAGGTCGAGCGCTGGTTATTCAATCGTTACATTCTTTTTGACAATAGCTTGGGCGCGGTCAATCTTTACGGTATCTTTCTTCAATCTTTCTTCCTCTTTTTCGTCTACTGTGATTGTGAATTTAATACTGATGCTGTGCTCGCCAACCGGCACATTACCAAGCATATAAAATCCTCGCTCATCGGTGATTGAATGAATTTGCGGCGACTCAGACAATGATACCGCGACTTTCTCTGCAGGTTTCCCAACGCCTGTACTTTTGTCGCACGAAGTAATGACACCGACAACCGCACCATATTGCGGTAAGGCACTGGTTTCCGGAGTAATCTTATTTGCAATGGATCGAATCATTAACAAAATCGTTTCTGATGCAAATCCGGCTGTAAAAGCCAACGCCACCGAACTGGTTGTATTATTGGGTTCAACCAGATAATACGCAAGAATGGCTAGAAAAGGCGCTGAAATAAATTGTACGATTTGGAAGATCAGGTATTCACGATATTCAAATTGCGTCAATTTAGGCTGCCGCTCTGTCGCGATATGTTCTACACTCACTTGCTTCTGCAATTCCGGTAGCCGCCTGGTCAGGCTAATACTACCACCCATCAGCGCAAGAATAATGAAATAAAGCGGAACAAGTAGGCCATCACTGACTTGGCAGGCAATTGCATTGCCTTTTTCATCCTCTTTGCATTTGCTGACATAGCCGCCTATATTGATAGCCCACGTTCCAACGACTTGTTCATTTTCTGGTTTTTGCTCTTCGCTACCAGCTTTTGATTTGACACAACTTAAGTTTTTGTTTGTATTATCCAAGGAACAACCAATAAATACAGCAATCGGCAGATCGCGGAGTTTTTCAGTTGATTGATCGTGAAAAGGCTTGATAAATGGATAAAAAGTTAACATCAGTGACAGCAGCATAAAGCTGTACGCAAACACCATCCACCGATATCTTTGCTGCGATCTCTGCTCTTCTAATTTCTTTCTTCCGTCTTGGTCCGTGCCATCCGCTGGAAGAGACTTAATCGGTTCAGCATAGATCTGTATGAAAATAATGCATGTAAAAATGACTCCCGGCAGTATGGGAATGGTGAATGAGGCATCATCCCCTTGACTGGCTCCGATAAGGGAAAATATGAAATACACCAGATTAAAGCCATGTGCAGCGATCCAAAACCAGTTGGTTTTTATCTGCTTTGTAACAGATGCTAGCAAGCGGTCGAGCAAACCGGGATTATCAGATACGGACTTCATATCTTCGTCGTGCGCATCCACCTCACGAAGCTGATCAGTCTGATTCGTTGCATGCTGAGGATCGCCAGGTACTTTATCCATACTCATCGCATTAATCCCTTCTTTACTTTCATTGCGTAAAAAAATTCAGCTGTTACTGAATCATTGAGTATTCGCGCATTTCATTTGTAACAGCTTAGCTGTTAGTTATGATATACCACAAAAAACTTAACTGACCGGAATTACCTTGCTAATAAGTACGAAAGAATAAAGAAATCCCGGGACTATTTGATTTTGGGGTTTATGTATTGACCGGCAGCCGGTTTATTTTCCGCGCATAAACAGTTTATCCAGATCGGCTAAGCTGGTTTCAAACCAAGTGGGTCTGCCGTGGTTGCATTGGTCCGCCCGTTCGGTGATTTCCATGTCGCGCAGCAGCGCATTCATCTCTTCGAGGGTGAGTTTGCGATTGGCACGGATTGCGCCATGACAGGCCATGGCAGCCAGTATCTCATTGCGTTTGGCGGTCAATACCTGACTCGCGCCATATTCACGGATCTCGCGCAGAATATCGTGGGCCAGCTGCACAATATCGGCATCTTGGAGGGCGGTTGGTAATGCGCGTACTGCCAGCGCAGCGGGTGAAAGTACGGCAATTTCAAAACCCAGTTGCGCCAACGTTGCCTGGTTTTCTTCCACTACCGCGACTTCCAAGCTGTCGGCGTGAAAAGTAACCGGGATCAGTAGCGATTGCATCGGTATTTCATGACGATCAAACGCCTGCTTGAGCTTCTCGTACATAATCCGTTCATGCGCGGCGTGCATGTCCACAACCACCAAGCCACGGGCATTCTGCGCCAGAATATAAACACCATGCAGTTGCCCCAAGGCAAATCCGAGTGGATGAATATCCTGTTCTTGCTCCACCGCAGCAGGTGGATCAGATGTCACTACCGCTGTAACCGCTGTTGTGTTCGCGGGCTCTACTGGGTATGTATTGGCTTGCGCACCAAATAAGGTGCGATAAAAGCTGGCCGGTTGCGACGCAATACTCGGTTTTGCTTGATTGTAGCTCGGATAGGCAGGAAATGATCGGGTTGTTTGCACAGATTCATCAGTCTTTACTTCCTGATTCGGCAAGGCTAACGCTTTATTGATCGCGTGAAAAATAAATTGATGCAACGCACGGGACTCACGGAAACGCACTTCCGTTTTGGTCGGATGCACATTCACATCGACATTTTCCGGGTCGATTTCCAGAAACAATACAAACGCCGGATGCCGATCCAAATGCAATACATCACGATAGGCTTCGCGCAAAGCATGCGCAATCAGCCTGTCATTGACAAAACGATTATTGACGAAGAAATACTGCGCATCTCGCGATGAACGGGCATATGCCGGTAATGCCACCATGCCATGCAAACGCATGTCTACCGACTGCTCGTCAACCAATGCTGCTGTGTGACTGAATTCTTCCCCCAGTATTGCGGCGATTCGCTGCGCTGAGTTGCCCGCACGTAACTGACGACGCACTTTTCCGTTATGCTGCAAAACAAACTCAACCCCTGGCTGGGATAACGCAATACGCTTGAATGTCTCGTCACAATGTGCAAACTCGGTGGTTTCCGACTTTAGAAATTTACGCCTAGCGGGAATATTAAAATACAAATCATCGACATCCAGCACCGTCCCCAACGTCAGTGACGCAGGCGCCGGTTGCGAAACGGCTTTGCCATCCACCTGTATCTGCCACGCGTGGCTTTGTCCGGTCAGACAACTGGTTAATGTCAACCGCGATACCGCGGCGATACTGGCCAGCGCTTCACCCCGGAAACCCAGGCTGGTAATGCTGTGCAAATCTTCCAATGTGCTGATTTTGCTGGTGCTGTGACGCGTCAGCGCCAGCAGCAACTCATCTTTGGCAATACCTGTTCCATCATCCGCAACACGAATCTGCTTGACGCCACCTTGCTGAAGTTGCACGGTAATTCTCCTTGCACCCGCATCCACACTATTTTCCAGGATTTCCTTCAGCGCCGAAGCAGGGCGCTCAACTACCTCGCCAGCGGCAATCTGATTGATCAATAACTCGGGCAGCGGTTTAATCACGGTCATAAAAGTCTGCGGCTTTAAAAACCATTATTATAGTGCGGAAGCGGATGCAGCAAACACACTTTGGCAGATCATTTAACTTGGAAGCTGCAGTTGGAAAAAGAGGAAGAGGGGCGACGGTGGGGTGTGTGGTTTTCAGCGTGAAATATAAAACATAGCAGTGATAAATGGCATTAACTATCAGTAGAGTCCTGCAATGTCATTTTCAAATATTTTGGAGATTGATTGACGACAGCCTCGATCAGCTCCGGCAACGGCATGGCTTTGCCGATAAAGTAACCTTGAATCATGTCACAGCCCAACGTGCGCAGACGTTCGTAAGTGGCAAAATTCTCCACCCCTTCCGCAACTACCGACAGATTAAGCCGATGCGCAAGGTTGATCATGGAATCAACGATGCGATCATGCGTGTCCCGGGTTGTCATGTGTTTGACAAATACCATGTCGATTTTGACTTCGTCTAATGGCAGATCCAGCATTCGTGCCATTGAAGAATAACCCGTTCCAAAATCATCCATTGCAAGCCTTAAACCGGTATCCTTTAACTTGTGTAAAGTATCCAAAGTACCCGCATGATTCTCCATGACAGCGGTTTCGGTCAATTCAACAGTTACGTTGCCAGGCGGCACGCCCCAGAGGCTTAGCCCCTGTAAAACCAGCTCAGGGAGCTCCGGATCACGCAGGTCATCCGCAGAAAAATTGATCGAAACACCCGCATCCAATCCGGCTTTGCGATATTCGGAACACTCTCTTAACGCTGTATGAAAAACCCACAGAGTGAGTTTAGACATGAGTTCTGTGCCCTCAGCAACCTGGATCAGTTTGTCAGGTCGAATCGGTCCACGGTCGGGATGGTTCCAGCGCAGTAATGCTTCGGTTGATTCAATCTTTCCACTCGTAGTATTAATCTGTGGTTGGTAGCCCAGATATAATTCCCTTGTTTCAATCGCATTCCCCAGCTCCGACCAGAGATCTATCTGCAACAGGAGCGAGTCTTCCTTTTCCGCGACGAAAAGCTTGATCGGTTCTTGTTGCAGTCTTGCCTGACGTATTGCCAAGCTCGCATTACTCATCAGTTGATTGAGTGCGTGATCGTCTCGATTACTAACCGCCACGCCAATGCGCGCTGCCAGGATTATATTGCGCCTACCCAATACAAACGGGCGCATCAAAATCCGCAGGATCTTATGCGCAGCCAACATCGCATGCGCATCTGCGAATAGATCAACCAGCAAACAGCTGATTTGATAACGTCCGGTTACCCCAACCAGGTCTTCCGGGTTCAGTGAATCTCTAAGTTGCCAGGAGATTTTCCGGATAATATCGTCGACCACAGCAAACCCAAGTACACCATCCAGCTCTGTGAGCCGTTCAAAATTCACTATCAGCACGGCGTTACGCCGACCGATGTTGTGTGAATCGCACAATTTTTGCGATGCTATTTGTAAGAAATCCTGGTAGGCAAGCACAGTCATAGGGGTAAGCAATCATCCAGGTAATTTATAAATAATACTTTCCGGCATCAATCCCATGAGCGCCTTGGGATAGGTCATTGACAATCGCATATTGAACACCGGCCGAGTTGGTGCCGGCTAAGCGCAAATCTAATGTCAGGGGAACATCGTACGGTTTTTTCTTCGCGTCGCAGATGATCATGATGCGCGGCAGGAATCGTTGCGTACGATTATGCGTCAATACAATCGCAATTTCGCCTGTGTTAAGCTCCACCAGACTGCCGACCGGGAACATGCCGATACAATGCGTAAATTGTTCTACCAGTGCGTAACTGAGTCCGTTTTGCGCATTATCCCGAAGTTCCTTGAGCGCATGGAATGGCCTCATACCCGGCATGCCCGATTGCCCCCAGATCAGCTCCTGGTAACAATCAACAATAGCCGCCATGCGTCCATAGGGATGTAGCTGATTGGCGTGCAGTCCATGCGGGTAGCCGCTGCCATTTTCACGTTCGTGATGCTGCAGAACAATTTTGACCACTTCTTCCGGCGCGTCGCTTAAATGTGTGACAATTTCCACCCCGTAGGAAATATGCTCTTTCATCAGCTTGCGTTCATTTGGCTTGAGAAACAAACTTCTCTTTGTTTGTATTGCTTTCGGCAAGCGCTGTTTTCCGATATCCATGAATAATCCGCCCAAACCAAGCAGCGATAATTCCTTGCGCGGAAGACCAAGGTGACGACCGAAGGCCAACAAATGAACCGAGGTTTTAATGGCGCTGTCGTAGAGTTCCTTTCCGGTGGTTTTGAGCTGTGCCAACAGAAGCGCCGCATCGGGGTTACGTATAATACTTTCGCACAATGTATCGACCACTTCCTGCGCTGCGCGAATATCAAACTTGGTGTTGCGTTCGATGTTGCTATTGATGTCGACGAACAAAGTGGATGCAATGTTGTAGGCTTTCGTAGCTGCGGGCATCTCTTGTTGCGCGGTACAAATATCCGTATAAGTCGTTATTCGCCGCAGCAGTGCGCCAAGAGATTCAGTTTCATGGGGTTGCTGTGGCTTATGCCGATTCGCAATATCCTGCGAAACATCCGACTTTGCACGAACAGCATGTTGCTGGGCAATACGCGGATCACTTCTGTCGACATCCACGTAAACATGCACGCAATAGCGTTTAAGTACATCAATATCATTTTGAGATTGGATGAGGATACCTTGGATAAGATAAGGTGTTCCAAGCCAAGGCCGGTCAAGATCGCTGACATACATACCTAGCTGTAAATCGTCTACAGTAACTTCGATGGTCGAATTGCTTGCCGTCATGAAAAATATCAACTGAAGAAAGATTGAAAAAGCCATTATTTACCAGATAATCCGTAACTTAATGAAAATACTTTACAGGAATTATCCTACCAACAATGCTAACGGCTTTTTTAGAGATTTTTTTGAATAAAATTTTGCTAGCGTACGGGGTTAACAAAAAATTCACGCATCAAGAAGTCTTCCAATCCCGCAGAATCTTTCTCGCGCGCGGACAACACGACAACACGATGCAGGCGATGAGATTCCCAGTTAAAGTCTTCTTTGTAATATTGGCGAATCAACTCGATCATGCGGCGAATGATGGCGCGCTCAACATCGCCACCCTGCCCCGCATCGACGAGAATCGTTTGCAATCTTGGGTTGCTTTGGCCCGTTGTCCAAGCGCGGAATGAGAATTCCGCGGTGCGCGGGCCGATGCGGAGAATTTGAAAAATACCGCTGGTACCTGGAGTCTGCAGATTCCTTCTGACATTTGCCATACGAATTTCATCGGCAGAAGGTTGTGGTGCAGCGGCGCTTGCGGCGGCGCTGTCCTCGTTATCAAAAAGGCCTTCCGCGCGGCGGCGCGCCTTGGCCTGATTAATATATTCGGACAAATCTGTCGGTGCATCCGGAGCAGCCTTAGGTGGCACTTTGGTGACTATTTTTTCTTTGGCGGGCTGGGTTGGCTTAGGTTTAGTCGGTTTCTCAACTGCTTTGGGTTTAGGTTGCGTGCGCGCGGGCCGACTCTGTGCAGGAAGCGGCGGTAATTTGGGTGCCGGCTTTACTTCTTCTACAGCTTTAGGTCGCTCTTGAGGCGGTGTTGGCGCACTTGGCGTTGATGCAGGCAGTGAGTTTTCGGCATTTTCTGTTTCGTTTAAATCGATGAAGCTTGCGGCTATCGGAGGCGGTGGCGTGAGTGGCTCTACTTCCGGTAATGACAACAAAAAACCTACTCCCCAGATAATCAGCAACCAGACGAGCGCGGCCAGTGGCAGCGGCCACCATAGGCGAATTTCTGTCGATCTGGAGCTTGCCATGGTTGTACGCTATTTATGTTTCACTGCAATCAGAAAATGCTGCGCACCAGCCGATCGGGCACGCAGCATGGCTTGCACGACCACGCCCTGCGGTGCTTCGCTATCAGCGGATACGATCAATTTCTGTTTGGAATCATCGAGTAACGGTTTAAGTGTATTCGCCAGCGTGTCTAGCGTGACAACCGTCTGATTGATATAGATTTTACTGTCCTTAGTCAGCGTCAGCGTCACTGGCTTTTCAGCGCTGAGCTTCTCGGCTTCGCCTTCGGGTAGGTTGACCTGCAGCGAATCCAGATTCTGCATCGATAAAGAAGCCAGCATAAATGTTGCCAGCAAGAAAAACATGACGTCGATCATCGGGATGATCTCGATTTTGCCTTTATGGATTGTGCGTGATTTACGGAGCTTCATGAGTATTATCCTGTTGATCCAGGCGGATGTTATCGATCAGTCGCGTCCCAAGGCGCTCCATTTCATCCAATGTCAACGATTGCAAACGGGAAAAATAATTAAATCCAAACAATGCCACCAGCGCAATTCCCAAGCCTACCACGGTTGCAATCAGCGCCTCTGCAACACCGCCTGTAACCGCCGTGGGATTAACAACACCTTCGCTGCCAATTACCTGGAAGGCGCGCATCATACCGACCACGGTTCCCACCAAACCAAGCAGCGGCGCTGCCGTGACGATGGTTTCCAAAGCCCAAAGTCGTCGCGACAGGGATTCTTCAATGACCTGTGCTTCATCGGCAGCGCGGGATTCTGTCCACCACGCCGGTTTATGTCGGTTGGAAATCACCACTTCAAAGAAGCGCTTGTAATAATGACGCTTATCCAGCCCGGAAAGTATTTTTTCCAAATCATTCCATTTAAAGCCATACGTTTCGACCAGATTTAACAAATCGCTGGAAAGGCGCGCGTAACGCCAATAGACGAATGCCTTTTCCAGCATAATTGCCAAAGCGACCACTGCCAATAAAGACAGCGGCACGATAATAATCCCGCCAAGCTTTAACATGACCCAGGCTTGATTCAGTTCTTCCATAATTAACTCCAGATAAGGATATTCATAACGCTATCGGTTGCTGCCAGTATTCATTGGAATTTTTTTCAATACAGGCAATCCTCGCGATCAATTCAATTGTAAGAAATGCATGTAAAAATGTACCGCTGTTCCAGATATAATCAATGTGCAACAGGCATGCCGTCGTGTCACTCAATTGGACGCTCAAAAGAGAACCAGACACTAGATCGGATGGTTGCTAAGAATAGTTGAAAACATCGACAGTTGGAACTATCTCATAGCAAAATGATGCACTTTTGTAACAGCCTGCAGGAAAATAACAAACCAATGCCAATTATCAACCGTTTGGAAATTCCGGGAAAAAAACAGATTAACCGAACCAATTATAGTGACAAATAAATGATGCAAAAATATTTATCGGCGTTTCTCTTGCTAATAGCTGCCACAACTGTGCAAGCTGAATGGGTTGCGGTGGATGCCGCGGCGAAACCAGGCGAAGCTCATTATTTTGACCCGCAGACTTTGCAAAAAAACGCGCAATTCAGAAAAATCTGGATACTATCCAGCTACGACAACAAACAGAAAGGCGGATATCATGCGGCTAAATCATTGTATGAATTTGATTGCGCCCATGAAAAAGCGCGATCGACCACCCTGTTGCTGTACCCTGATAAAAAAGCTTCTGGCGCCGTCATTGGCGCACACCATGAAGAATCTCAAGATTGGGTCGGTTTTTCGTCCCATTCAATTTTCCGGCATATTGCAGAGATTGTTTGTACCGATTGAATAAGTCTGTCAGTTTTTCAGGTCGTTGAAAAAATTGGATTACGAACCACCGGCGCGCAAGTCAGAACTGGTTCGAAGCCGGGAATATCCAGTGCCGTAGACAACCAATTGTATCGGTACTTTTTACCCAAGTGCCGGGATATTTCCGGGTAAATCATGATTGCACTAATTCAAACCCACGCTATCCGGTTGCTTGCATTTGATAAACAAATTGCGTGTGACGACCGAACCCGACTGTGCCAAATATCCGACTGAAGCTGTCCGTGCGCTTGCGTTAAAATCGCGGATTGCGACAGAAAAAGAAACCACATCACCTTGCTGATTGAGTATGTGATATCCGCGCACACCACAGATTTCACCTGCTTTCTCAAGGCAGTTGCTATAGTTCATTCCGGAGCCGCTACAATTGATGTTATGTCCTTTAGTCCCATCGGCAAGAAACACCTTCCGGGACGTAGTACAACCTTGAAGCGTGATCGCAAGAAATATAAAAACAAAAAGTGCTCGAGACATGCCGATTCCTTCTAATTTAATTTTGACAGCAACATCGCTCTATAAAATAAAGCTGCGTTTTAATTCTATACTACATCACACAGGCGATGTTAAGTTCGCAGCGGTTGCTCGAATTCTTTCCGTGCAACAAAAGCGGGGACCTAAATTCCCTTTATCGATGTCATGCACATTTGAATCAAATAGCGGTTTCCCTTCTGCTGCGCGCTATAAAACCCAGCAAACCAAGCTAGACCTGTCCCCATGCGTGCTGGCCGATCATGCGCAAAATCTGGGCGATACTAGACCGTCCGCCATGATTGCGGAGTTAAATCGAACTAATTTATCCCAGTCAATTTCTCCGTTATCTTTGCAGAAGTTGTTGGAAAATTCTTTGGTGAATTTATTGATCATCTGAGCATATGATTTTACAAAGTCGTCATTCTTTTCTTTGGCGTTGTGACCCAGTGGTTCGATAATTTCTGTAAATAATTCACCGCTTCCGGATATAAATTCCCAGAAATATTGACCACAATATTTGAAATAATCGCCCTTGTCAGGGTTGTTGTCTCTGCCGTAACAGCAGCCGTTTACAGCGACAATGTTCAATTGTGAGTTACTGGTTCTCAATGCCTTTTTAGCGGTTTTGAAATCCGCTGCCATTTTAGCTATTTGTGAACTATTACCCCAATTGGGTCCCGATTTGATGGTTACAATGTTCCTAATACCATGGTTGTCAAACTCAAGATCAATACCCGTAATGCCGGATTTGCGGCCGCTATAAACCTTTCCATTGATAAAAATGGCAAGTCCTTCCAGCCAGTCCCCAAAAACAGTTTCTTCGTTGGATGAAATATGTGCATCCACCAGGCCTCTTATGATCTGCTCAGCAGTCAACACATTTTTTGCTTTAAACAGATATGGATTTTTCCGTTTGAGAACTTGTGACAACTTTAATTTGTCAAGACTTTGAATGCGTTTCTGGTGGAAAGTCCCGTTGTTTCGTTCAACGTACAGTGATACGTCTTTTAGGTTTAGCTGTTTCATAAACCGCCTTAGATTCGCATAGGTATAATTCAACAGGTTGCAGTTGCTTCTTCACCATGTCGCAGTACTCGGGAACGATGTCGATACCGATCGAATTTCGTTTCATCCGATTTGCAGCAATTAGCGTTGTTCCAGAGCCCATGAATGGATCAAGAACTATGTCATTTTCCTTTGTAAAGAGTTTGATAAACCATTCAGGCAATTCTTCAGGAAAAGCAGCGCTATGATTCTTGTTGTTACACTCGGTTGCCAAATGCAAAACATTGGTTGGATATGCCTTATCCCTGTAAAGCCAGTTTGAAATATTCTTGCCAAATCCACTACCAACTTTTGAATTATCACGAGTTTTATCAGTTTCAGAAAGATTTTTCAGTCTTGAATTCGCCCATTCTCCCATTGGGACCATGACTTCTTCCTGATACATATTAAATTTTCTATTTTTATTAAATTGCAGAAGCCGCTCCCATGCGTCACGAAAACGGTTAGGCCACTTTCCGGGATAACAATTTTTCTTGTGCCAAATAAATTCTTCTGTCCATAACCACCCTTGTTTACGCATTTCTAAGATGAGCTCCATCACATAGACGCTACGCTCACCTTCAACGACCTTTTCCTTGATATTTAGAACAAAAGTTCCCGTTGGCTTGAGAACACGTAGAAGCTCATGTGAAATAGGCAAAAACCAATCCACGTACTTGTCATGATGTATACCACCGTATGTACTTTTTCGTTGGTCGGCATAAGGTGGCGATGTGACAATAAGATCGACAGAATCACTAGGGAGTAGCTTTAATTGCTCCTTACTATCCCCAAGATATATGTCTGTTGTTATTTCCATTTTAAATATTCACTCGTATCAGATTTCTATGGCTGGCTACTTCTAACATGTCGTTGACCTGTCAAACAAATTGCAAACTAAGTTACAAAGCTCCTCAAGTCAACAAAAGCTTTTGCAAGAACAATCATTATTCGTGGCTCTTAAGTTGGGGCAATAGTCAAATCTGGTGTGTGGAGAATCAAGCGGCCTGCTGTTTTTGATTTCCATTTTGGTCGAATGTGTGTCTCAAGTATAGCAAGGAAGCCATCAACCGAATCGGTATACGCGGCCGATCTGCAGCACTTGCTCCCCCACCGACAATCACCGGCATCGCTCCGAAAAAATCGCTGATCTCTGCTGCTTCACCTTGACGATTCTTACACTCAAAAGCCGGCGCAAGCACTGCCAACGGATGGTGCAGATCAATCATCTGATCCAGGCAAGCATGGAAAAACCATCAGTCGGCATATTTCAGTTTCTCCTAATTCCCCTAGGTTTTGATGGAAATAGTATAAATCCTCAGAGATTTTAGCGTTTGCTAATTCGCATGCACAAACATTGACAGGGTTTTCAAGCGCTCTGCAGACCGGATTATTTAACTCCTGCGGCCATGGCTCGATGAGAATTCGCCATATCCATATTAGCTTTTACAGCTTGCTCGTATAAGTTAACTAGGTTTTTAGACTGGGACTGCAATGCTAGTCCCTCCTTCCCATAATGGAAAGTAACTGATCCATATGATTCAAGCATTTTCTTATATTCTTTTACCTTTAACTGCAATTCTTTAGCAGCTTCATCATAATGCTCAGCCAGTGCCTCATGATCACAGTGAGTTGTCGCTCTTTGAATAGCTTCCTGCATATCTATCGGAGGAGGATTAGTATGAGCGCATGAAGTCAGTAAACCCAGTAAACCAAAAATAATTAAAAGTAGCGCGGCAATTCTCACGGCATGTTCCTGGCCTATTAGGCAATAAATATTCGATTGGAAATAGTACTACAATATTCCTAAGAAGTGGCCTCGCAAATTCGGACTCAACCGCCCCGGATTTTCGGGAGACTATTTGTCTTGAGTCAAACCGTATCGGCTGACTCCCCAAGCTTCTTCATCAACCGCTCGACGGTGCAGCGAGCAACGTCAGCGCCTTCTCGCAACAATTGTCGTCATACTTTACGAACACCATAAACCCGAAAGTTGCTTTCCCAAACCCGTTGTACTTCGAGCACCAGCCTCATGTCGCGCTTGGTGCGATCGGGCAATCGATCCGGATCTCGCTCACGTCTTTTGTGTTCATAATAACTCGACGGGGCAATCTGTACTTGTCTGCAGATTGGCTCGACCCCATATTCCGCTTTGTTGCTATCGACAAATAACATCATCATTTCGACCGGCGGTCGGGCCCCGCCTGTGCGAAATAAGCCAATGCCTTACGCAATATTTCGTTGGCACGCCTTAATTCCCGATTCTCCCGCCCCAGTTCCTTGAGTCGCTCCGACATCCCACCACGAATCCCTTGATCAATCTCTGTGCGCCTTACCCAGGTACGCAATGTCTCCGCTGTGCAGCCAATCTTCGATGCGATCGATTTGATCGCCGACCATTCCGATTCATGCTCGTTTTGCTGCTCAGAATACCATTCTGACCGCGCGTTCTCGTACTTCCGGTGAATAATTGATTTGATTTTTCATCTCTTCCTCCTTTCAAATCATTTTATCTCCAGAAAACCCGGGGCGATTCAATCGCTTCATTAAACCCATGCCACCCCAGGCTGTAATCTCTTTATCCGTAAAGCGAAGCTCAAATCCCATCCAAACTTCCCGAAAAAAAATTATGCAGCAGCCAAACCACCATAATCTAACAAATCATTCTTATCTTTAACAACTTATTCTAATGGCTTCCATTAGAAAATTTAACTAATGGAAAATCCGGGGTTATAACATTGATCACACCAAAACACAGGCCATGTCTCCGCAAACTAACGGGATCTGTGAACGTTTCCACAAGATGATTCTGAATGAGTTTTATCAAATTACATTTAGAAAAAAACTCGATTCAAGCATGGAGGAATTACAAAAAGATCTGGACGAATAGATGGAATACTATAACAATGAGCGGACTCAGCAAGGAAAAATGTGTTGTGGACGCGCACCATTGGAAACATTATTTGATAGGCAGTCGATTTGGGCAGAAAAGAATTTAGCTCAAATCTAAACTGACAGATACCCCAAAAATGGGAGGCTGTCAGATCAAGTTTGAACTACTACATCCCTGACTACACACAAGCCAATGGTGGCAAGTCTTGGCGCTTTGTTCTGATCCCATATAACGCAATTTTGCTAAATTTGACACTGGAAGGATTGGCGCAACAATTCTTCGTATGAATTTCTGAAAACAATTTCACCTAATTTAAAAGGATATAAGCAAATGAAAGGATTATTTAATTTGATAATTGTGCTATCGATAATTACCCCGGTCACAATATTTTTAGGCTACATCATCATGGATGAAGGCGATCAATTCACATCCGAACACTATATGGTGACTGCGCTGAGCACGGTTCCATTCATTTTTGCGCTGCTGGTGAAATTCCTGATGTCGGGCGTGGATAAAGAATAGTAGGTACACCTTCTCCAAAAAAACTGAATCAGCTTTCCTATCAAATCCAGTGAAGAACCCCGCCGCAAGCAGCGGGAAATATACCTCAAAGAGATTTAAGATTCTTCGAAGCAAAACGAATAGCGTATTTTACTATCTTTATTCCACCGTTGTTCCATCTCGGATTTGGTTAAGATTCAGGTGTTTGCTAAAGAATAATTTATTCCTTCCGTAAATCTTACACACATCCCAGAAAACCTGAAAATACAATTAAAATCAAATAATTATTATTTCTTATTATAGGTTTGCAAAGAAATTCACCTTTTTTTGAGAGAAAGAAATGAGCATGTTTAATGATATGAAAATAGGCACCAAACTGATTAGTTCGTTTACAGTACTCTTGAGCATCACGATTTGCTTAATTGTTTTTGCTCTGTTCCAGATGAATCGCATGAATGAAGCAACGACCGAAATAACCTCCAACTGGTTGCCCGCAGTAAAAGTTGCTTCAGAAATGAACACGAATACCTCCGACTTTCGCATTAGTGAAATGAGTCATGTCCTTTCAGCTGATGACAAAGCTAAGGAAAAATATGAGAAAGATATTGCCGGTCTTTCAATGACCATAGATAAAAACCTCAAGTTATATAAAGATCTCATCAGTTCTCCCAAAGAACAAAGTTTGTATGAAGATTTCATGCAAAAATGGAACCTCTATCTTGCAGAACATAGAAAACTGCTCAATTTGTCTCGCGCGAATAAAACTGAAGAAGCCAGCACATTAATGAAGGGGGAATCTGAGCGACTTTTCAATGACATGTGTATGCAATTGGTAAAATTAGTCGATCTTAATGCAGAAGGCGGCACGGTAGCCAGTAAGCGCTCCGATCAAATATTTGCGTCATCGCAAACTTCTGTCATGGCAACACTGGCTATTGCTGTCATCATCGGACTTGCCTTAGCGTTAACGGTGACACGTAACCTGCTGGCGCAATTAGGCGGTGAACCGAAATATGCAGCTGAAATTATGCAAAAAATTGCTCATGGTGACTTATCCAGCAATATCTCGGCTAACGCAAAATATCCGGATAGCCTGCTATGCGCAATGCAGGAAATGCAGGACAACCTGGTTAAGATCGTCAGCGAAGTACGAAACGGCACCAACTCAATTGGTACAGCCTCGGAAGAGATTGCGCATGGCACCATAGACTTGAGCCAGCGCACTGAAGAACAGGCCTCCAGCCTGGAAGAAACTGCGTCTTCGATGGAGGAGCTGACATCCACCGTGAAGCAAAATGCAGATAACGCCCGCCAAGCGAATCAACTTGCCGCTGGCGCATCCGAAGTCGCAATGAAAGGCGGCGCAGTGGTCAATCAAGTCGTTCAAACGATGAACTCGATCAACGATAGCTCTAAAAAGATTGTTGACATCATCAGTGTCATTGACGGTATTGCCTTCCAAACCAATATTCTGGCGTTAAACGCAGCAGTCGAGGCGGCACGAGCTGGTGAACAAGGACGCGGTTTTGCTGTGGTGGCGACTGAAGTGCGCACACTGGCGCAACGTTCTGCGACAGCGGCCAAAGAGATCAAGGAACTGATCAGCGATTCGGTAACTAAAGTGGAGGACGGTACTCGCCTAGTAGATGAAGCGGGCGCAACCATGGACGAAATCGTCAATGCTGTCAAACGCGTAACGAACATCATGAGTGAAATCTCCGCTGCATCGCATGAACAAAGCTCCGGCATTGAGCAAGTTAATCAAGCGATAACACAAATGGATGAAGTGACTCAGCAAAATGCAGCGTTAGTGGAAGAAGCCGCCGCAGCAACTGAGTCCATGAAGGAACAGGCACAAGTATTAACAAAAGCCGTTAGCGCATTTAAGCTATCAAGCAGCAACGGTCATACACCGACACCGATAAGAAGAAGTAACCGACCAACGGTTGCCAGGCTCCCAAGTCGCGGATCCGCCACAAAGAAGGTAGTGGCAAGGTCGGCATCACCGGTACCAGCTCAACCTCGCAAGGTTGCAGTTAATGGCGGCGGCGATGAGTGGGAAGAATTCTAGCAGGTCGTTGAAAAATGTATTGAGGCACAGCTGGTGCGAGGCAAGAAGTTTTTCAACAGCCTTAAAGTGCCATCAGCAACATGCTAATCAATCAGCGTACCTCGTGAACGCTCACAGGCACGCTGATAAGCCAACCCAGCGACAGCCAAATCCCCCAACGCCAGACCCCGAAATACAAAAGCAGTGCGCTCGTCATCTGCGCAGCGACCAGCCACCTTGCCAGTCACTAAGCCGGTCAGATCGCCACAAACTAATGTTGGATCAACCAATGGTTTTGGCATGCTGGCTTCCTGTTCCAGATCATCGACAATTATTCGATCGAACGCCGACATACTTTCAGCCAACCATGGCGCTGCCAGATCCGTCATCGTGACAAAAGCGCCGGGCTTCAGCCAGCGCGCATCCAGAAATGCAACCAGTTGCGGTGACAATGTCACGGAAGTGACGACCAAATCCGCATCTTGAACCGCTTCCTGTGCTGTTTTACTGACAATTGCGGACAAGCCCATATTTTCCGCACTGCGACAGAATGCATCTCGATTCGTTGCTCCGCGCGCAAAAGCGTGAATCTGTTTCAGCGGAAACAGCTCGGCCAATGCCTGCAAGTGGCTATGTGCTTGTATGCCACAACCGACAAAAGCGGCGACGGATGCATCCGGCCGTGCAAGCCGTTTCGCGGCCACTGCACTCAATCCGGCAGTGCGTACAGCAGTTACCCAATTGCCATCGAGTATGGCAAGCGGTAGTCCGCTACGGCTATCCAGCAACGTTACCAGCGCATTGATGCTGCTCAGTCCGTGCTGCGGGTTATCCGGATTCAGTACCAGGGCTTTGACCGCAAGAAACGGTGGATCATTGGCAGCCGCTAAGGTGGTCATCATATACCGGCCGTCCGGTGGGGTGATCACCGCCTTGGGTGCATTCCAAACTTGCTGCTGACTTCGGCCAAGAATCAGGTGCTCAATGCTAGCAGTGATGTCTTGCGTTGTCAGTTGCAAATCCTGCAATGAACTTTGTGATAAGTAACGGATCAATGGTAGCACCTATATCTGAGTCTCTGTTTATTCACTATCACTCACAGCAAAACTTAAGTCAAGACTTAAAATTAGCTATATTAACAATCAACTGCTATAATGTTGCCCCCGCCGCCGCAACTAACAACTAGTATTTTTTGAGGAATTATCTTATGTCTCGTCCGATCCGCAATATCGCCATCATCGCTCACGTTGACCATGGTAAAACTACCATGGTTGACAAACTTTTGCATCAAGCCGGCACGTTTGCCGCGCACCAACAGATTTCCGAGCGCGTGATGGATTCCAACGATATTGAGCGCGAACGCGGCATTACCATTTTAGCCAA